>NZ_PYHL01000001.1:2891512-3527339 GCF_003023755.1 Rhodococcus sp. AD45-ID
TCGGTCGTCACCGGCGGAGGAGTGATCTCCGGACCGGTCGGCGGCTTCGCAGTACCCGTGACCTTGTTGTTGATCAGTGTGCCGCCGGCAACACCGTCGTTGACCTTCACCTGGTAGGTCAGAACAACCGACTTACCCGCTTCGAGCGCACCAGTCCACGAGAGCATGGTCCCCGACAGAGTCGGAACAGCGGCAGGAGCACCATCGACCGTCGCCTTGAGCGAACCGGCCACGAGCGTCGCGTTGTCGAGAACCTTCGACAGATCATCGGTCAACACCACCGGATCAAGGGTCGTCTTACCGGTGTTCGCACCCGTCACCGTGTACGTGATCGTCTGACCAGCATTGACGCCGGTACCCGGCGCCGGATCCGCTGTCTTCGCGACCGTGAACCCAGGAACCGAGTGATTCGTCTCCACCGAAGGAGGAGTGATCTCTGGACCGGTCGGCGGCTTCGCAGTACCGGTGACCTTGTTGTTCAAGACTGTGCCCGCGGCAACGCCGTCGTTGACCTTCACCTCATAGGTCAGAACAACGGACTTACCGGCTTCGAGAAGTCCGGTCCAGGAAAGCGTGGTGCCCGACAGCGTCGGGGCGGCGACAGGAGCACCGTCGACGGTCGCCTTCAGCGAACCGGGAACGACAGCAGCATTGTTGAGAACCGCACCCAGATCATCGTTGATCTTTACCGGATCAAGGTTCGTCTTGCCGGTGTTGGTTCCGGTGACGGTGTACTTGATCGACTCGCCGGCCTGAACCGTCGAACCGGAAATCGGATCAGCAGTCTTCTCCAGTTTGAAGCCGGGAACCGAGTGATTCGTCTCCACCGTAGGAGGAGTGATGTCCGGACCGGTCGGCGGCTTCGCAGTACCCGTGACCTTGTTGTTCAGAACCGTGCCCGCGGCAACGCCGGCATTGACCTTCACCTGGTAGCTCAGAACAACAGACTTACCAGCCTGGAGATTGGCGGACCACGACAAAATGCTGCCCGACAGGGTCGGAGCAGCGACAGCAGCACCGTCGACGGTCGCCTTCAGCGAGCCCGGAACGATAGCAGCATTGTTGAGAACCGCACTCAGATCGTCTTTGATCGTCGCGGGAGTTAGGGCCGTCTTGCCGGTGTTAGCACCGGTGACGGTGTACGTAATTGTATCGCCGGCCTGAACCGTCGAACCTGTCGCGGGCACAGCGGTCTTCGCGACTGTGAACCCGGGCATGGGATGCGTCGTGCAGAGATTGGTTGCAGGATCACATGTTGTGGGAGGAGTTGTTGTCCCCGGAACGAGGTAGTTGTTCAGGACTTTGTTACCACCGTCTTTGACCGTGACGGTGTAGGTGACTGTCCCTTTGCCGCCGGCTGGCAATGTGCCGCCGACTTTGATTTTGTCGGCGCCATCCAATGCAGCGGTGAGTCCGCCTGTAGCAGCACCGACCGCAACCGTTCCGTCATCAATGACGTCGGCAAGGAAGTCCGTGTAGTCGATCGTTGCCGGCGCAGTGCCGGGATTCTCGAAATTCAGAGTGTAGGTGATTGTTTGGCCGATATTGACAGTCTCACCGGTAGGTGGTGACGACGACTTCTTCACGAGAACCGGGGTATTGATGATCTTGCAGTACGCGTTGTCACCAGGTGCCAATGCTGTCTGCGCAACTCCACCAGCTTGAAGATTCTTGGCCACACCATTGACCTGGCAGTCCCACTTCGTCGCGTAGTTCGCGGTCTTGGTCGCCGAAGTAGTGGGCTTCTCCCAGAACGTGACGGGGGTAGGCGTCGTGTCAGCGAGGAGCATCCGCCAACCGGTGGACGCGGTGGTATCCGTAGCTCCGGTATCGGTGGTCTTGAGCACCTGTCCGCTCGCAGCATTTGCATCGGCGAAAGTACCGGTGCTTGTTCCGATGGTGAAGTCGTCGCCAGGACTGACTCGCGTAAGTTCCTTGTCGATCTTGACCCTCGGCAACAAGATGCCGAACGCAACACCCTGTCGGGACGTTGAATCCGTGGTGTTTCCGAAAGTGCCCGCGAAGGAAGTCGGCGCTGTCGCAGCCAGTACTACCGCTCCAGGTGAGTAATTCTTGCTGAAATCGTTGTCCCACCACGAGTCGCACCGAACCGAGTTCGTTCCCAACCCGGTCAGTCCATCGGCGCCCCCGACCGTGCCGTTGCAGGCCCGAATCGGCGGCCATCCGGCAGTTCCGGGTATACCCATGGTGCGATCGATCTGACGAAAGTTCTTGTCCGACTGGAAGGACAGGAACTCCTTGTTGTTATCGGCAACAGGGTCCGTCGATTCGGCATCCGCCACAACAAGCCCGTAATTGTTGACGGATCCGTTAGGCCCATTCATCACGATATTGTCGAGCTTGATTGTTCCGCCGGACTGGACCCTCGTCGACCCGTTCATGTCCGGAACCGTTTGGTACAAAGCAGGCTTGACCGTGTTGGGAACACCCGTATACGCGACAGTGCCGAGCGACGAGAATTTCGCCTCGGCAGGCAAGGGACGCGCAGTGACGCCCGTATGCGGCTTTGTCGTGGATCCGTCAATCGAGTTGACCAGCTTGGCATTGAAGCTGATGGAGTAGATATCCGTCAGCTTGACTGTCATCGGCTGTCCAGCTGCTGAGGTTGCGGCAGCCTGGTTGAACGTCGACATATCGATCCAGCAGATGTTCTGCGAGAGATTGCCGGTGTTGGGCGCACTGAACGCACAACCAGTGGGCGGTTGCTCGTCCGGCAGAACAGCGGCGCGAGCCGGCGTCTGAGCCTGAACGGGACCGCCGAGCGTCGCGGCCGGCTGTGCTGATGCAGCTACTGCCGTCGCGCCGGAGAGGCCGAGAATCAACGCGATGGTGGTCCACACCACCGTCCACGCTCGCACCCAGGGCGGTAGCCCTGCGGTGAATAAAGCCGACCTTGTCGGCGGTAAGTCGTTAGGCATTTCTAGCTCCCCAGGATGTGCCTGATCGATATTCGGTGGACGGAGATGCGAGAGCGATTGCGCGAACTCCCGTTTGATCGGTTGGTTCGGGTCGGTGCGCCGGTTTTCGGCTGATCGACCTCGCACCGGACGCTGCTGCCGGTCCTGCCATTCGAGCTCCTCTTCGGGTAACACCTGCGTGTTGGAAGAGCCGTCCTGTGCAGGACTTTGGCCCTCGAAATCCATGCAAATCGAGAGCAATCTTCCAGTTATCTCGATCAAGATAACAGATAACCGGGAGCTTGCCCACCGAAAGATGGATAAAGCAGACTGATAGTCGCTTTCCTTCGTTGATCGAACAAGGTCCGCTGGGTAGCTTTGGCCAACCGGACAATCTGACAAAATTGGCCGTCGCTGGGTCACACACGACTTGAAGCGGCGTTTTGGCTGGATACGCCGGGTCGCTGGAATAATGGGGTGTCCTGGCAGATCTAGACAAATGACCAGTGCGCATAACCGCTGTTGGATGCACCACAGCGTATGAACTTCGACCCGGAACACTTACAACCGACGATGGTTCCGTCGGCAGCCCGAACGCGCCGAAATCGAATGAACGATCGCAATCAATTCATTCAGGGCCGTAGGTAACGAAGTGAGGGGAAGCCCCGATAGACGGATGGCAGGGGGCTCAAAACGCCACTGGTACGTGCCTGTAACCACCCGGTAAGACCAAACTTCAAGTCCGTTTTGTGAAAATTTCCACGGGGGATTTCAGCCAATTTCCCACCATAGCTATCATCTGAGCCCACGTAGCTAGCAAAGTGTTCCCCGATTTTGGCTACCGCTCCGCTGAATTTCTCGTAACCACAGAGCTACATGCGGACCAATCGGTCACGCATCACGGGACACAGCAAACAACTTTCCAGGTCCTGAATAGGGCCAGAGGGCCCGAAAAGGACACTGCAAGAGCGCAAGCAGTCGCACACGCCTAGCTGCTGCCGAGCCCCACGCTGTTGGAGTAACGGCCGAAGTCACCCTGGGCTCCGCTGTAGACATTGATATCGGTGTTACCGACAATCCCCGGTATGCGTCCTGTGCTCGTGTACTGCCAGAAGGTCCAATTCGACCACCCACCAGGCAAGGGTCCCGGAGCGCTCTGACCGTTGTAGTCAGCAATCCAGAGCGGGTAGTGGTTGAACTCGGTTGTGTTCGCCATCTGCGTGTACCAGAAGTTGGGATACGTGTAGATGATCGGCTGCCGTCCCGTCAACGCCTGGACGGTGTTCAGGTACCGGTGAGTCCAGTCGATCACCTGTGATGCCGGCAGGCCTTTTGCGTCTTCGAGATCGAGGACGGGAGGCAAATCTCCAGGACCGTTGATACCGAGGACCATCGCCGCGTAGAACGCAGCTTGCGCTTCCGGCGACGCTCGCACGTCTGCGTAGTGATAGGCGCCGCGCGCAACGCCCGCAACGCGCATGCGAAGGCAATCCTGGACGAAATACGGATTCACGTAGTTCAGCGACTCTGTCGCTTTGACCATCGCGAACTCATGCCCCGACGCCCGCACCTGGAACCAGTCGATACCGGTTCCATCCACATGCTGCCAAGACGAAACGTCCGGCCCGCGGGGAGCATCAGCCGCAGCGAGACCCGGGGCCGTCAATGCAACGGCCGCAGCCATCACGATCGGGGTTAGTCTGCCTAAGGTCCTGACGGTGCGTCGCTCGGCCATTCCCCGAGCGTAGGGACTGCTGCCGGATTTGTCTGTTGTTTCACGAACTATTCAGACGCTGGTCATCCCAACCAATCGAGAACCGCTGCCGCCGTCCAGGATTGCTGCATGCTGCCCAACGGCTCACCCGTAAAGGGTTCGTAATACTCGGCAAAACTGCCGTCACTGGCCTGCCTGAGTCCCTCCGCCCGGAGAACATACGATCGTTCAGCCCATCCACGACGCGCAAACGCCCATGAGAACAGCCAGGTGATCACCGGCCAGACAGGTCCACGCCAATACTCACGCGGACGGAAATCGCCGGACACCGGGGAAGTGGACGGCGGGACGGCAAATCTCATGTCCGGATGCCCGCAGAACTTCGGCCCCTCGAACGTTCGTAACAGCGAACGTTCAGCATCGCGACTAAGTCCACCACACAACAATGGCGCAAACATTGCGATGGTCTCGGTATTCACCCAGCGTCCCGTACGGAGATCAAAATCCTTTGCCGCGCCGCTTCTTTCGTCCGTCGTGGCTATGACACCTCGACGGAATCGGTCTGCCCAACCGCGCAGATCTCGCACATCGGAGTTCGGCCGCGAATGTTCCTCGCCAATGGTCGCCAGGACATCGCAGGCCATGGAGAAGACGGCTGAGACAAATACGTCCTCGACTGCAAAACTCATTGCGGTAGAAAGCTGTTGGTCGTCGTAGCGCACCGATTTCATTTCTTCGAGCAGCCACAGATAGCGATCGTATTCGTGATCCTTGGGACGTTGCGTCAGGTCCGTTACAACAGCAAGGTCGGCTCGCTGGTACGCAGGAACCTGTCCCGCAACAACATTCCCGTACGCCGCATCCCAACGTGGAGAGTTGTCCATCCCCGATTCCCAGCCGTGATAGAGCGCTATCCGACCATTACCGTCGAGATCTCGTGCCTCGGCAAGCCAACGATGCCACCGAACCAGATCATTCCACCGCCGATCCAAGAACTCCTCGGCAACCGCTCGCGTCGTACGGCCGTGACGACGTGAATGATCGAGGATTCGTTGCACGGCAATCGCATGTACCGGCGGTTGGGTAATCCCGGATGTCGCCGTGCCTATCGGCGCATGCGCAGCCAACGCATTGACGTCCCACCGCGTCGGACCGGGAAAATAGCCGTCGACGCCGTTTGCAAAAACGATGTGCGGGATCATTCCGTTCTTCCACTGCGCGTCGAGCAAGGTATCGAGTTCTACAACGGCTCGTTCCACACTCAACGGAGCCAATCCGACAGCAACAAACGCCGCGTCCCAACTCCACATATGTGGATAAAGCTTGGGAGCAGCGCTAGTCATCGTGCCCAGATCATTACCGCGCAGCAGATAGGCGGCTCGGGCAGCGAGCTGTGTCGGGGTGAATCCACGGTCGGCCATAGAAGTCTATTTTGCGTCGAGTACGGCTTCTGCGCTCATCGGAGTGGCGCGGTGAGTCTTTCTCGGAACCACTTTGCTGGTATTCCTACGGGAAGAAGTTACTAAACCGACAAGGCGGTTGCGGGTCATGGGCATCAAAGAAGAGTCAGCGGAGCGCGAGCGCAAGACCCTGCGGTACTCGCTGATGGTTGCGACAGCCTTGGCAGTCCTGGCCGCGGTGTGGGGGTGGATCTCGCAGTCTCAGGTAATCCTGCTCGACGGTGTGTACGCACTGATCGGCATGGTTCTGACCTGGATGTCGCTGCGCGTCTCCCGGATCGCAGATTCAGGCCCGACGGCGCGCTTCCCGTTCGGCAAGGAAGCTCTGATTCCGGTGGTGATCGCCATTCAGGGCATGGCATTGTTGGCAACTCTCGCGTACGCCGCCGTAGAGGCCGTACGGGTCATCCTGGCCGGCGGAGCCGATGTGACGGCCGGGTCGCTCGCAGCTTACGGCGCGATCAGTGCAGCAGTGTCCGTACTGATCTGGCGCTACGTCGGAAAGGTCGACCGCACATCCGATCTCCTGGTGGCCGAGGCCAGGCAGTGGGGAGCCTCGGCCGCCTTCAGCGCGCTGGTTGCCGTAGGCGCCGTTGTCGCAATGATCCTGGGGCGCACCGATTTCTCCGATGCCGATCGATACGTCGACTCCGTGCTCGTCCTGATCGGCTGTGCGATGCTGGTCCCACAACCCTTGGCTCTGTTGCGAACTGCTCTGGTGGAACTGCTCGAAGGCGCTCCCAGTCAACAGGTTCAGGCGCATGTCCACGACGCGATCGCAGCTGTTCGCGATGAATTCGATTTGGATGAACCAGCCCTGACGATGAGCAAGGTCGGCCGCAAGCTGTACATCGAAGCCATGTTCATGGTCCCTCCCCATACGTGGGAGATCGACGACGAAGATGCGGTACGACGCACATTCGCCAAACACCTCGCCGATCTGCCGTACGAACCATGGCTCAACATCGAACTGACCACAGATCCTGCCTTGATGCTGTAGACCTATCATATTTCGCTCGATGCGAGGTCTCACGGAGCCAAACCGACTATGCGTGAGGCTTCATATCGACCACGGCCGTGATGTCGACTTCCACCGGAGCACCTGACGGAAGGTTCTTGACGCCAATCGCGGCACGAACGGGAAGTGCTTCCCCACCGAGTATTTCAGCGATCACCGCCGACGCACCGTCGGCTACTGCCGACAGATCGAAGAAGTTGTCTGCGCAAGCCACATACACCGTCATGCGCAGACAGCGCTCGACTCGATCCATCCCTCCTGCGACCGAAGCAATTGCGGTGAGCGCATTCCGAGCGCACATCCCCGCAGCGGTAGCCGCATCCGCAATGTCTACCGCCTCGCCGACAACTCCGGACACTTGGAGGACTCCGTCGATCCGCGGTGTCATCCCCGCACTGTAAGCAATCGAGTCGTGAACTGTTGCCGCCATGTACTGTCCCTGCGGCACGGGCCCTCGCACAAACGAAATATCAGACACCGAGAGCTATCCCTTCCTGTCGAGGATCGGCTGCGCCGCTGAGTAGCCCACGCTCACGATCGAGTGAAATCACCTGAGCGCTGCCACCACCATCCCATGCTCCCTGAAGCGTCACATCGTGTCCTCGACTACGTAATTCGGACAACGTGGACTTTCCTATCCTTGATTCGCACCGAAGCTCAGCGGGCCGACCGATCACGTCTGAATCACTGCCCGGGTAAACCGTGAATCGCGGTGCCGCCACAGCCTCTGCCGGGTCGAGTCCGTGGTCGAGCAAATGGGACAGCAATTGCATGTTCCACTGGACCTGCCCGTCTCCACCCGGGGTGTTACCCACGTGAAGCAGTGCCCCCGCGGTGTCTGCTGCTATCCAAGCATTGAGAGTATGCACCGGTTTACGTCGCGGCGAAGCCGAATTTGGATGCCCTGGAATCAGATACGCACCACGACCGAACCTGTTGTTGAGTACTACCCCCGTACCCGGGACCGTGATCTTGGAACCGAAAGTGAAGGCAAGGGAATGAATGAAGCTGACCGCTCTTCCGTCGGAGTCGACGGCGACGATCGACGTGGTGTCCCCGCCGGCCACACTGAACTCCCGTCGCCTCGACTTCGCATCCAATGATGCTCTCGATCGGGCCACTGTGTCGGGTAGCAGCAGTGTTCTCCATTCGTCATTGTCACTACCGCACAGTGCAAAGCGATCCTCGAAGGCGAGGCGGGCCGCCGATGCCAATCGGTCGATCGCGGGTGCCGCCATCCATGGCGAGTACCCGACTACACGGTCGCACAGAGCGGCTTGCTGAAGAACCATCCAGCCTGGCGTCGGCATCGCCGTCTGATATACCACCGCACCCGCGTACGTGCCGGCTATGGCGGGTTCCGGGTCGACCTTGAATCCATCCGCCCACTCGTTACCGCTGAAAGGCGCCCCACGTTCACGCAGTGTCGACACAGCTTTCTGAGCGAAGGATCCGAGATAGAAGTCCGCGGGATCGGACGCAAGTGAGCGAATCGTTCGAGCTAGATCAATTTGGGGGAGTTGTTGCCCCACATGAGGTAACCCGCCGCCGGGAAGATAGACAGCGGCGAGGCCGGGATCCAGCGCAATCGCCAGATGGGCTTCCCGGATGTCTTGGAGGGTCTTGGCTGAACACGGTAAACCTCGTTCGGCGCTACCTGCCGCCGGTTCCCACAAGTCAGACAGAGAACGTGTCGCCCCATTGGCATGAAGTGCTGCCAGGGCCGCAGGGGCGCCCGGTACGGCAACACCAAGGGGTCCGTCCAAGGGAATCGAGGTCAAACCTTGATCTGTGTAGAAATCCGTCTCTCCACCGTCTGGCCCGAATCCACTTCCTCCGACCGTCCAGACTCGTCCGTCGGGCTCACGCACTACAGCGAAGGCGTCTCCACCGATTCCGCATTGTCCTGGCAGTGCCAGCCATGTCATCGCCGCCATGGCGAGTGTCGCGTCGATCGCATTGCCGCCGTCGGCGAGAACCTGCACACCGATCGTGCTGGCTGCCGGATGACTGGAAGAGACCATGCCCCTGGTCGAGAGGGTTGGTGGCCTTGTGGTCATGTCAGGCCGCGGGTTGCACGTCGGCGGGGAGCTGATGTCGTGTCCGATGGGTCGAACCCGACGAAAATCTCTCCCTCTCGTTCTTCGACGGCGTATGTCTTGATAGCCACCGTGGCCGGCGGATATACCGGCTCACCCGTCTCGAGATCGAACACACTGCCGTGACATGAACAACCTATGCCGTCCTCTACGAGTTTGCCGGAAGACAGGAGACAGTCAAGATGTGTGCAGTAGTTGGACGTCGCGTACGCCTTACCGTCGAGTCGGGCGACGGCGAATTCGTGCTCGCCCGAAAAGAATCGACGGACAAGTCCTTCCGTCACCTGACCCGACCGAGCTACGCGGACGAACTCGACATTATCTGCTGCGGTCTTCTCTGGTTCCATGACGGTCCCCTCTCCGATTGTGCTGTGGTCGGCGGCGCTCATGCGAGCCCGCTCAGGTAAATCGTCTTCTCGCACTGGTAGAAACCCATCATCGATTCGCCGGCCTGCTCTTTGTTGGTCTGCGTGCTCGACGCCTTGAATCCACCGAACGGCGCGTTCATGCTCATGCCTGTCGTGGGTTGATTGATCTTCACCAGTCCCGTCTTCGTCCGAGCGGCAAAAGCCAACGCTGTTGCAATGTCGTTGGTTACGACCGAAGAGCTCAAGCCGTATTCGGTATTGTTTGCGAGGTCGACTGCACTGTCGAAGTTTTCGGTGCGCAAGAAGACCAATAGTGGACCGAATACTTCTTCGGTTACGATGCGCATTTCGGGTGTTCCGCCAGAAAAAACCGTTGGGGTAACAAAGAAACCATCAGCATTGTCATCGTGCGGCGTTCCACCGCAGATCAATTCAGCTCCATCGTCCAGACCTACCTGAACATAGTCCAAGAACTTTCGGTATTGTCCTGCGCTTGCCAACGCACCCATCGTGACGCCCTCGTCGCCGCCGGCCCCGACGACCAACTTCTGTGCCAGTACAACAACTCTGCTGAGTAGGTCATCATGGATGGCATCAACCGCAACAACGCGGCTTGTTCCGGTGCAGGCTTGGCCAGATAACCCGAAGGCGCCCTTCACAATCAATGAGGCTGCCTTGTCGAGATCGGCACCTTCCAGCACTACAACCGGATTCTTACCGCCCATCTCGAGCTGACTGCGGCGTTCCGGACCGACGGCGGCGTGGATCGCCCGTCCGGTCTGGGTGGACCCCGTGAAGGTGATGGCATCGACGCGGCTGTCTGCAACCACGGCTGCGCCTGCCTTTCCTGATCCTTGTACCAACGCGATAACCCCGGGAGGCAATCCACCGGCAAGTAGTGCCTCGACAAGACGCTGCCCCATCAAGGGAGTCAACTCGGATGGCTTGAGTAGCAGCACGTTTCCGGCGGCAAGTGCCGGTCCGATCTTTCGTGACGGTATGTTCAGCGGGAAGTTCCACGGCGTGATCGCCCCGACAACGCCGACCGGTTCACGGACGGTGAACACGAGACCTTCTCCCGGCGACGGGTATGTGGTTCCGGTAGTGCGAACAGCCTCGGCCGCATAGAAGCGCAAGTTCATCGGGGTACGCCCGACTTCCATGGTCGCTTCTGCGCGAGTCTTGCCTTCTTCTCGAACGAGTTCGTCGACGAGAGCCGCCGCATTCGATTCAAGGTTCGCCGCAGCAGCTTCCAGAATTTCTGCACGACGTTCGGGTGCGGTCGCAGCCCACGCCGGGGCTGATTTGATCAATGCGGAGACGGCAATTTCGACGTCATCGTGTCCGGAGTCCGGGAATGTGCCAATTACGTCGGATCGATCAGCCGGATTACGACGCTCGAACGTCGCGCCGGACTGTGCAGCGACCCATCTACCGTCGATATAGTTCAGGCCCATCAGTTGCTCGCCGCCAATTCTTCGTCATCCAGCAGATCAAAAAGGTCAATGTCGATGTCTCGCAACCGGTCTGCGCTACACTGTTTGCCGATCAGCTCACGCGCTGCCCCGATGTCGTCGCCGCGGTCGAGCGCGAATGCCCCACGCACAATTCCGTCATCGAGATAGAATGCTGTGAACTCTCCGTCGTGCACGTTGCCTCTCGTGACGATCTCGGTATGTTCGGCGCGGCCGGTGAATTGAAGATTGACGCCGAACTGGTCGGACCAGAACCAGTGCGGTGCATCGTTGACGCCTTCGCGACCCAGCATCAGGTTTGCCGTCGCTGCGCCCTGCCTGCTGGCGTTGTCGAAGTGCTCGACCCGCATATGGCGTCCCGCCCTGTCGGAATAGCGTGAAGCGACATCCCCGGCTGCGAAAACGTTGGGCGTTGCTGTACGTCCTTGCACGTCAACAACTATTCCATTGTCGACGGCCAGTCCCGATGCACGTGCGATCTCCACATTCGGTTCGATTCCGATTCCGATGACAACAACATCGGCGCTCACGATCTCACCCGAACTCAGCGAGATGCGAACCTCCGACTGTTCGGTGTGGACCGCCGTGACGTCGACGCCGGTAACGACGTGCACTCCATTGTCGCGCTGCAATCGGGTGCAGACGGCGCCCATTTCTGCGCCGACGATATGAGCGAGCGGGATCGGCGCTCGTTCGATGACCGTAACCTCGCACCCCAGACTTCTTGCTGTCGAGGCAATTTCGAGACCCACGAATCCGCCGCCGATGAGCGCTACGTGTGTTCCCGGACGAAGGTGGGTCGACAAGCGCTGTGCATCGTCGATAGTGCGGAGATAGTGCGTACGTTCCGGGGCAGGTCCGGTGACGGCCATCGTACGTGGCCGACCACCGGTTGCGATCAGCACCGCGTCCGCCGCGATCGTACGGCCGTCAGCCAACTCGACGACGCCCGCGCCTGTGTCGATGCGACTCGCCGCAGTGCCGGTCAACAATTCCACGTGGTTCTTTTCACGCCAGGACGGCGGCAGCAGCATGAGGGAGTCGAGCGACTCCGTGCCGGCAAGAAATTCCTTGGACAGAGGTGGCCGTTGATACGGCGCATGGTTCTCGTCGCCGATCAACACGATACGGCCGTCAAATCCCCTGCGGCGCAGCGTACGTGCTGCAACTGCGGCAGTCTGTCCCGCACCGATGGAGACGATGGTGCCGAGGGTTGCGGTCATGACAAGGCCTGTTCTCGTTCGGACGCCACAACGGTGCGCGGTGTCAAATCCACGTAGATGACGTCGTCTGCGACGGTTACGGGATAGGTCGGTTGGCAGAGGTCTTGGTCTTCTTCGTAGCCGGACTCGAGGTCGAAAGCCCATTGGTGTCCTGGGCAGATCACCCGCCCATGCAGAATCGTGCCCTTTGTGAGGGAGCGATCGGCGTGTATGCACAGGTCACGGAACGCATAGATACGCCCGTTGGCTTGAAAGAGTGCGATCGCGGTCGCGCCCACCTCGACGCGCAACTTGGTGCGCCTTCCGAGGTCGCGCAGGGCCGCGACGGCGGTCCAGTTCGTATCCATGTCTTCCCTTCGACAACTCGAGAATTCGATCGACTCGGCAGATGGCGGAGTCACCGTTCCGCCACCCGCCGGGACAATCAATCAGCTTCAGGCAGTGATGAGTTCGAGGTCAGACGCCACATAGGTGTCGTAGAGTCCCTTGGTGTAGCTGAAGCGCATTTCCGCACCCCACTTGACCAGCTGCAAGCAGCGGGCCTGCAACTCCGGGGTGTCTGCGTGGTCGAGCACGATCTGGTAGCCGCGCTCACCGTGCACGACATCGGATGTGATGTGCAGTTCGAAGAATTCGATCTCGTCCTCGGTGAATCCGTATACTTCTCGAAGCGGAATTATCTGCTTCTTGTAGATACTCGGGACCTGTGATTCCAGCCCGACAACCAGCGCTGCCGTCGCGACAACAAAGTGTTCACGCTGGGAAACGGCGTAGCACCAGGACTGTAGTCCGCGAGTTATGGCACTCATATTGGACGGATTCTCGATCTGCTCACGAGTGGTGCCGCATGCCTCACCGAACTTGATCAACAGATCGGTATGGCGAATATCTGCCAGTTCCTCCTCGTACATGTTCTGGAGAGTGAAGTCCTTGGCATTGGTGAACGTGTCGGGAGTATTCGAGTAGATGTTCGCGAGGTAGTCGGCGAACGGTCCGACGTAGTGGTAGTGGTTTTCGGCCCAGCGCGCGAAGTGGCGCTTCTCGAGCTTTCCATCTGCCCATGCCTTGCTGAAGGAAGCGTTTGCGGCCTCGCGGCCAACCAGCGCTCCTTCGAGAGCTGCGCGGAAATCTTCGCGGTTCAAGAGTTCGGTCATGATCTGCCTCGTTCTTTCTTGATGTTAGAAGATGATTCGTTGCCGACGGTAATAGGCGTTGCGGCGGTTCACTATGGTCAAAAGATCCGAATATCAACGTCTTTCGAGTGCACTGTGCACTTTTCGAACGAGTTTGTCAGACGTTGGCAGACGTGAGCGCCTCGAACTCCGCAAGCATGGCGGCACCTACTGCTTTGTCCTGCTTGCCATTTCCGCCGCTGATACCCACTCCCCCGACAATCTGACCGTTGTACAGCAAGGGGAATCCGCCGACGAATACGGCGAACTTACCGGGGAGCATGTGGCTGATGCCGAATGCTTCGTTGCCGGGAAGGGCTGGACCATCCGGGGCCTCGTTGAACAAGTGCGTCGCGCGCTCATGTCCTGCGGCGGTGAAGGCTTTGGCGATCGAGATGTCGACTCCGGTCAAACGTGCACCTGGCAACCTGTGCAGTGCAAGCACATTGCCCCCGTCGTCGACAACACACAGTGTCTGCTTGACGCCGATCTCTTCTGCCTTCGCACGTCCGGCGGCAAGCAGCGGTAGAGCATCGTCGAGTGTGATCCGGTGAACTTGGTGCATATCGTCTCCGTCGTGTTGGTTGGGCTGATAGATGGATTTCTACCAGCCCTGATCCCTCCGCACGATGGTCAAAAGAACCCGGACGAGCAGCACTGTGATAGTCATACTGCACATGACATGGGCTGGTTCCGTAGGTCATACTGCACACTTGATCCACCGCGAGGAGCGCAGTCATGAACCATCGACAGACCGAGAACATGACGGACTCGGAGCAATTCGAAGCCGAACGATTATCGCTACGGGGTCTCCTCGAGGAACCGATCTTCGACAAGGCGCACGTGCTGTCAGGTTACGACCAGATGGACTCCCAGGTTACGTGGTGCCTACCGTGGGACGAGGTGTTGAGCAGGCCGGATTCGCTGGTAGGCGTCGTTGTCTACACCCGTCCGGATGCTCTTTCGGGCGCCGCCCTGGCATTGAAATCGCTACTCGCGCGTGGTGCCAGTGCTGTGATCGTCGACGGGACGGCTCCTTCCAGCACAGTCTGGCCGAAGGCACTACCGGCGGTGGAATTGGCTTTCCCCGTTGGATTTACCGTGCTGAACAAGCTCCTCGCCGAGCGCGCACTCACTCAGGAAGCTCATGTGATGCGGTACGGGGTGATGGTTCATCAGTCTCTTGCTGCCTTACTTCACCGTGGCGCCGGCGTACCGATGCTCGTTCGCGAAGTAAGCTCTCTCACCTCTCGCCCCGCCCTCGCCCTCGACGTCCGGGGAAGGTTGATCGTCCAGTCCGGACTACCCGCCGAAGACAGCGAAGCGACTGCGGCGCTGGTGCAGTCCCTGACGGCAGCCCTTCCGAGCAGGACGGAAGAAGAAGTTCTCCACGCACATGAAGTGCATGTTCTCGAGCTTCCTCCGGCGCATTCGAATTCAGTTTCCGTGACAGCAGTTGCCTCTGCCATGCATCTCGCCGGTCGGCATGAGGGATGGGTTGTCGTCCTTACGCTCGCCGGCAAACCACGGCGGCACGACATCGCTCAGTACAAGGTAGTCGTGGAGCAAGCCGGCTCGATTATCGGTGCCGAGATGCTACGGCAGCGAAGCGTCGACGAAGCTGAAGAGCGCGCCAAGGGCGACTTCGTTCAAGCCCTTGTCCACGGAAACTTCGCCAGTGACCTCGACCTGAAAACTCGCGCCGAACTCCACGAAATTGATCTCGACCTCGACTACATCGTCTTCGTCGCACCTGGATTGGTCGACCGGACGGGCCCGCATCCGGGCGCAAGTATGGTGCGTCTCGCCCGGTACGCGGCAGGCGTACTGCCCCAGGTGGATGTCGCCTCCCACGTAACCGTGATCGGCGATTTTCTCATTGTCGTCAGGTCACTGCGAAGCGAGAGTCAGGACGAGATCGACGACTATGCCAATGCCATGTCCTTTGATCTGGAAAAGCGTCTGGGACAGCGTATTCCGGTGACTCATGGCCGACGATCGCACGGAGCGAAGAATATCGCCGCAAGCTACCGTGACGCTCGAATTGCACTCGGTATCGCAGCGCGACTCGAACTGTCGGGTTCGGTCTCGTACCGAGATCTCCGCGGATTCGGGGTGCTTGCAGTTGCGGCCGAGTCAGACGAAAGCCGTCGGTTGATCGACGACATACTTGGGCCCTTACGAGGCCCCGGCGGACCACCGGACTTCGAGAAAATCCTGTTTGCTTATCTCGCCGAAGCCGGAAACATCAACGCTGCGGCCCGCAAACTTGGCTTGCATCGAAATACGATGATCTCCAAGCTTGATCGGATCTCTCGGTCGATGGGTCTCGATATCAAGCAAGCCGAAAATCAATTCACGATCTGGTTGGCATTGAGGTTGGATCTTTTGGCCACGGTGCGAGCGGGTGTTGACCGAGAGACGCGGAACACCTGAAATCACACCGCGATTGGATCCTCGCCGACAAAGGTTGCCGCGAACCCGACGGCAACAACAGCCGAGGTGATCCCGAATAGGAGGGCAAACGGACTGTCTGCCACATTAACGGCGATTCCGACCCACGCGGCTCCCACTGCAGACCCGCCGAAACGGATCAGATTGAACAGACCGAGCCCCGTACCTACTGCGCCGGCAGGTGAACGGGTCGAGCCTGCTGCAGCAGGCGTTTGCACCATCGCGACTCCGACTCCGACAACAATCAGCACCCCGCTCAAGGACCACATGTTCCGGACGTCGAGCTGAAGAATCGTTGCAAGAACGCATAATCCGACGATCAAGATCGACAAACCGCAGCGCATCGTCATTCGGCCGCCGAGCCTGTCCACGTAGCGTCCGACTACCGGTGCTGAAACGGTCATCGATAGCGGCAGTACAAAGAGAACAAGTCCAGCCGAGGTCGTGGAGCTGCCGCCTGAAGTCAGGTAGAGCGGTAACGCAAGCAACGTGGCTCCCAGCGCGAACATCTGAGCAAAAGCCGCGAGTGCGCTTCGCAGGAAACGTGATTCGAGGACCAGATCTATCGGAACGAACGGGTCCTTCGCCCGTAGGCACCAGGCAACGAACACAGAAACCAGCGCGATTCCGGCAACAACGAGAATTCCACTCAGCCAAGCATTTCGACTCCCTTGCGAAGCGAGACTGATCCCGAGGACGATGGAGCCGGCGCCACTGGTCAGCGTGATCGCACCCACCCAGTCCAGCTGCATCTTCTTCGCGGGGTAACGCGGAATGAACTTCATGGTGGCGAAGTAGCCGATGAGCGCCGCTGGGATGAGTGGAACGAATACCCATCGCCAGCCCATCAAGTCACTCACCACACCGCCCAGTGAAGGTCCCATGGCCTGCCCGATTCCGTTGACTGCAGCCCAAGCCCCGACTGCTCTGGCCCGCCGCGCCGGGCCGAACAGCCAGGCAATGAGACCCATGACGGCGGGCGCGAACGCGGCCGCCGCAACACCTCCGAACGAGCGCCACATCACCAGCACCGGGAGTGACGGTGCCAATGCCGCGCCCAGCGAGCAAATCGCAGTGCCGATCAACGCTGCGCAGTACACCCGCCTGCGCCCGAACCGATCACCAATCCAGCCTGCCAGGGGCATCGCCGCTGCGAAGGTCAACAAGAATGCGACGACAACAAAAATTCCACTACTCAATGGAGCTTCGAAATCGTCGAGTATGGCCGTGAGTGGGACGTTGACGATGTTGTTGCTGACCGTTCCGACGAAAGTTCCCACCAGCAGTGCGGCAAGTGCGGGTGATGTGCCCTCGTCAACTCCCGCATTCATCCTCGATGCGGTCACGCCCGTAGTTGCACTCATCATGCTATCCGTTCCATTGCGGTTTGAAGGCAAGGCACAGAGGAACCACGTGCCCAGCTAAGGTTAGGGTACCCACATTTAATGGCCAGAATGTCATCGAAAAGCGCAGTCGCGCAACAATTCTTAACTCAACGGACATATCGCCGCGCCGTTTTGCGCAATATGGGACATCCTGCACATCTAGGATCGGACTCGAGTGTGCAGACTAGCCGTTGACCCTGGAAACCGCCCCGCGCACTATCACTCAATCAGTTATCGCGACTTTGGCACGAACTCATAAGGGGCGCAACGTGGAAGTAAATCTAACTGCCGCACACTGGGTGTACCTCGCGGGCATACTCGTCATCCTGGCCACAATGATGCTCAGAAAGAACATAGTCGTGCCGGCGGTACTGGGTACATTTCTGACTGCATTCGTCTTTTCCGACAGCCTTGTCACTGGACTCGCATCAATCTTCAACGCAAGTCTCGTCGCCGCCAAAGAACTGTTCAACATCTTCCTGATCATCGCTCTGGTAACTGCGATGCTCGGAGCGTTGCGTCAGATGGGCGCCGATCGACTCATGGTTGCGCCGTTCCGGAAAGTTATGCGCGGTGGCACAAGCAGTTTTCTCGTTCTTGCCGCCGTGACGTACATGATCTCGCTGTTCTTCTGGCCCACACCGGCGGTTCCGCTCATCGGGGCGGTCTTGATTCCGGTCGCGATCCGCGCGGGTCTCTCGCCTATGGCAGTCGGTATGTCGATCGCCATCTGTGGGCAGGGAATGGCGCTCTCGGCCGATTACATCATCAAGGTTGCGCCTGGCCTGTCCGCAACTGCCGCCGGTGTCGATCCAGATGTAGTTGCCGACCGCGCTCTTGTCATGTCACTGATCGTGGGACTCACCGCATTGATCATCACGTGGCTGACGCAGCGCCGCAATATGCGAGCACCATCGCCCGAACTTCTCACGGAATGGGAATCGCGAGCCGAGCACGAGAACGGCCGCTCGACCCAGGCTGACGGCGACTCCGCCGGCGGCACTCCGGTACCGAGCGGAACCCTGCCTGGTACCGGAGCGGCGCGCGGGTCGAAAGTTCTGGTGACGGCCGGAGCGAATGTCGGTGTGTCGGTGGCCGAACGCGTCGACACCGAAGACTCGTCGATGAAGGCAACCGTCGACCACGTATTCAAAAGCATCAGGGCCGCACGTACATTCGCAGTTCTGGTGCCGCTCGCCTACCTTGCATTCATTGTGTACCTACTCATCGGCAAATTCACTGACATCGTCCCGGACCTCAAGGGTGGCGACGCCGCGGCCATGGTCGGTGGTATCGCCGCGCTCATTCTGTTCGCGGCCGCGGCCACTAATGACAAGCAAGGATTCTTCGAGACGACCTCCGAGCATCTGATCGACGGTCTCGTTTTCGCATTCAAGGCGATGGGGATAGTGCTTCCCATCGCAGGATTCTTTTTCATCGGGAACGGCGACTTCTCTGCCCAGATACTTGCTCTACCAGCCGATACAGCAGGCCCGACGCTACTCTTCGATCTCGTGAATGCAGGCCAGTCCCATCTACCGCAGAATCCGTTTGTCACATCGTTCGCGATCCTGATCATCGGAATGATCGCGGGACTCGAAGGATCAGGCTTCAGCGGCCTGCCACTTACCGGGTCATTGGCCGGAGCCCTCGGCCCGGCAGTAGGAATGGATCCGGCAACCCTCGCAGCAATTGGCCAGATGGGCAATATCTGGTCTGGCGGGGGAACTCTCGTTGCCTGGTCATCACTTATCGCGGTTGCAGGTTTCGCCAGAGTGTCAGTCCTCGATCTCGCCCGTAAATGCTTCATCCCTGTCTGTTCAGGACTCGTGCTGATGACCATTGTTTCGGTTCTCATATTCTGAACCCGTCTCCTGTTGCCGGGGAGACAACACTCCCCGGTCTCAGCTGTATTCTCAGGAAACTTCATGACAATCTCGTACAAGCAAAACACCGATGGCACCACCGCAAGCGCAAGTTTCAACCACGAAAGCATCGGCGTTGCAACGATGATGGCCCTGACCTTCGTGACCGGACTAGTCGATGCGGTCGGATACCTCGGCCTCGACCGGGTGTTCACCGGCAACATGACCGGCAACATCGTCATACTGGGTATGGCCGTTGCCGGCGCCGACGAGCTTCCCGTACTGGGGCCAGCAATCGCACTGATTGCCTTTACCTTTGGGGCGTGTACGTGCGGGCTGCTGCTTCGCGGGTCGCCTGCAGGATGGCACACACGGACCACAGCACTATTCGCGACAGGTGGAATAGTTCTCCTCGGCTTAGCCGTATCGATGTTCGTGGTCGGCGACACCATGTCGGCAGTCCAACAGATCGTCTTCGCAGCGGTTATTGCACTGGTCATGGGCGAGCAGGCAGCGGTAGCAAGGGCTCTCGCGGTCAAGGATATGACCACGGTCGTGGTCACTTCGACCCTGACCTCGCTTGCAAGTGAGACGTTCTTCGGAACGGGATCCGCGTTGTGGAATCGGCGCGTCGGCGCGATCGTCACCATTTTCGTCGGCGCAATTGTCGGAGCACTACTTCTGTTGCTGCACGTTGCGCTCGCGTTGTTGATCGCTGCGTGCATCACTATCGCCGTTTCATTTATCGGCCACCGCTACCTGACCCGAGTTGATTGAGATCAGCCGTCGTAATCAACATGGAAAGCAGTAAGAGCCCTCGGTCTTCGGCGCGGTCGCAGCGGACCACCGCTGCCTTCCAGCCCTCTCAGTTGCCAGCCCATTCGAGGAGCGCGTCGGCCGTCCACGTGTTGATCACCCGATCGGCGTCGACGCCGCACTTTTCGGCGCGCTCGCACCCGTAGCCCTGCCATGCCAATTGGCCGGGAGCATGAGCGTCGGTGTCGATGGAGAACATGCAGTCGAGATCGAGGGCCAACTCGATCAACCGCGACGGCGGATCACGACGTTCGGGCCGGGAATTGATCTCCACAGCAGTACCGGATTCGCGGCAGGCCTCGAACACTTTCTCGGCGTCGAACTGCGATTCGGGACGAGTACCGCGACCACCCTCGACAAGCCGGCCGGTGCAGTGGCCGAGAATGTCTACCCGCGGATTACGCACCGCGGCAAGCATTCTGCGAGTCATGGCCTCGCGTTCGGATCGCAGTTTGGAATGCACACTCGCCACCACGATGTCGAGTTCGTCGAGCAGATCCGGGTCCTGATCGAGGGAACCGTCTTCGAGGATGTCGACCTCGATACCTGTAAGGATCCGGAACGGGGCCAGTTCCGCATTCAATGCGGCAATGACGTCGAGTTGAGCTCGCAGGCGATCCGCGGACAGCCCGTTGGCGACGGTCAGACGCGGTGAGTGGTCGGTGAGCGCGCAGTAGTCATGGCCCAACGCGGCAGCCCGTCGCATCATTTCCTCGATGGGGCTGCCGCCGTCGGACCAATCGGAGTGCGTGTGCAGATCGCCGCGCAAAGACTGCCGCAGCGGGCCGTCGCCGATAGGTTGCGCCTGTCCCCGCAACTCGGCGAGGTACTCGGGAACACCGTCGTACGACTGGGCAATGATCGTCGCTGTTTTGGGTCCGATGCCGGTGAGGGCTTTCCAACTGTCGGCCTTGCGACGCGATTCCTTCTCGTCGTCCGACAGCCCTGCGAAGACCTCAGCGGCACGCCGGTAGGCCTTCACTCGGTGCGTCTCGGCCCGCGATCGTTCGAGCCAGTAGGCGATCTCCCGAAGCGCTTCATCCGGTTCCATGGGTCCACTGTTCCGTCAGCAGGCGCTCGCGGCAACCCCTGATCCACTTACGCTGTGGATATGGACGATCCGAAAGCACGATTCTCCACAGCACGAGTAGCACGACTGGCGACCGCCGATACCAACAGTGTTCCCCACATCGTGCCGCTCGTGTTTGTTGTTGTCGGCAACACCGTCTACTCGTGTGTCGACCACAAACCGAAAACCACAACCGCACTTCGCCGGCTGAAGAACATAGCCGCGACGGGCCACGTCAGCCTGCTGGTCGATCGCTACGACGACGACTGGTCGCAGCTGTGGTGGGTACGGGCGGACGGTGATGCCGAAATTCTGGAGCCGGGAACCGACGAGGCGGAGAGCGCGATCGACGCCCTGGCTTCGAAATATCCTCAATACGTTGACACCCGCCCGAACGGGCAGGTGATCGCGGTACGCAATGTCCGCTGGTCTTCGTGGGAATCGCTGCAAAGCAACAGCTTTGGCACACCGCATCGCATCGTCTCGCTCTCACATGTCAACGACCCCGCATCCACGCCGATCTTTCCCGGCGACCCGGAGTTCGCCCTCGAGACGGCCACCACCGTCGAAGCTGACGGCTATTACCTGCAGTACGTCAAGCAGGGTGAACACACCGGAACCCATTGGGGCGCACCGGCACATTTTGAACTCGGCGGCCTGACCGCGGATCAATTGGATCCTGCCGACCTGTACTTACCCGCAGTGAAAATCGATATCCGGGAGAAGTCTGCCCGGAATTCCGACTACATTCTCAGGGTCGACGATCTGGTCGACTGGGAATCGAGGCACGGGCGGATACCGGACGGCGCTGCGGTGATCTTGTGGACCGGCTGGGAATCCCGTTGGGGCACAGATCTGTACGCGAACATCGACGCCTCCGGTATTCATCAGCCGGGCTTTGGCGTCGACGCAGTTCGGTGGCTCCTCGATTCCGGACGGTTGGGCCGACGAGGCGCCCTGGGTACCGACACCTTCGGACCCGACGCCGGGAGCGACGACAGCTACGCCGTCTCCACCCTGCTGTACGGCGCCCATCGCATCAGTCTGGAGAATCTTGCCAACCTGAGTGCCCTCCCCACCACGGGTGCGCATGTGCTTGTGGGAGGCACTGTCAATCGTGGCGGTTCCGGGTCGCCGGCGACGGTGTATGCGCTGATCTGACGTAGATAACGACACTTACCGACACCCTGTCGACATGTTCCCGACAGGGCGTCGGTATGATTACGACACAGTGTCGTAATAGCTACAGCGTCGTAATTGTCGTACAACCGTCGGCCAGGTCGCCGACACACTTCGGAGGCATCATGTTTCTGGCCGTGCGCGAACTCGTGTTCGCGCGAACTCGATTTTTGCTGATGGGCGCCGTGATCGCCCTCATCTCGATCCTGATGGTGATCATGGCCGGACTGTCTTCCGGCCTCGTCAACGACGGCGTATCGGGCCTGCAACGCACACCGGCACAAGCCTTTGCATTTGCCGAAGGCACCAAATCCGATTCCGCATTCAGCCGTTCGGTGGTCACCGAAGAGCAGGCCCAAGCCTGGCGTGAGCGTCCCGACGTAGCCAATGCAGCCCTGTTCGGAAACATGATCGTGAATGCAAAAACCCAGAACGGCACCCCCGTCGACCTCACACTTTTCGGGATCGAGCCTGGCTCGTTCCTCGAACCTGCGGCCGCAGAAGGTACCGCGCTGAGCGGCGAGAACACCGTCATCGTCAGCAACACCGCCCGCGACGAGGGTGTGAATCTCGGCGATACAGTCACCGTCGACCGCCTCGGAACGGATCTAACAGTTGTCGGATTCACCAGTGACCAAAGAACTTTCGGCCACGTCGACGTTGCGTATGTTCCGCTGAGCACCTGGCAACAGATCCATGCCGGCACCAAGGCCGGTGAGGCACCGCGCGCCGACGCCTACAACGAGGGCAGTGTTATCGCCATCCAAGGCGTCGACGGTGTACTTCCCGATCTGAGTGCCGGCGACGCTGCTGCCGGAACCGCATCGAAGACGTTGACTGAATCTTTCGAATCCTCACCGGGTTACAGCGCCGAGATGATGACGATGACGATGATCAAGGCCTTCCTGTACGCAATATCAGCCTTGGTGGTCGGTGCGTTCTTCACCATCTGGACGGTGCAGCGCAGCCGTGAAATCGCAGTCATGCGCGCCATGGGAGCGTCCACCGGATTTCTGTTGCGCGACGGTCTGATGCAGGCTGTGATCGTCCTCGTTGCATCCGTATTGACCGGTGTGGCCGTAGGTTTGGGTCTCGGTAGCCTGCTCACCGGATCCGGGATGCCGTTTGCTCTCGAGGCGGGCCCCGTCGTCAGCGGTGCAGCACTGCTCACCCTCCTCGGTCTTGCCGGAGCCGTTGTTGCCATCGCCCGCATCTCGTCTGTGGACCCCCTTGCCGCGCTAGGAGAAAACCGATGACCGTTACAACTACCACGCTCGGATTGAATCTTGCTGCGGCGCAGCTCTGTTTCGGCGACGGCGACAACAACGTCACCGCACTCGACAATGTCGACCTGAGTGTGTTGCCCGGCGAGATCGTAGCCGTCGTCGGCCCGTCCGGTGCCGGAAAATCCAGTCTGCTTGCCGTTGCCGGTGGACTGACAACCCCGACGGGCGGCACCGTGACCGTGAACGGCACCACCATTACCGGCCTGTCCAAGAAGAAACTGGCCGAGTTTCGCCGCGACAACATCGGATTCGTGTTCCAGTCCGGCAATCTCATTCCGGCGTTGAGCGCGACCGATCAGTTGCGTCTGGTCGAGAAGATCACCGGCCGAAAGGGATCGAAAACGCCGGCAGAATTGCTCGAGGCCGTCGGGATGACCCACCGCGCCAGCAGACGACCGGGTCAACTGTCCGGTGGTGAGCGTCAACGAGTGGGCATTGCGCGCGCTCTGATCAGCGATCCTTCCGTACTGCTGGTGGACGAGCCCACCGCAGCGCTCGACCGGCAACGCAGCCACGACATCGTCGAACTACTTGCCCGCGAAACTCACTCGAGCGGCGTCGCCACCGTCATGGTCACCCACGATCACGAAGTGCTTCGTCACTGCGATCGAGTTCTGGAGATGATTGACGGGCGCCTGCAGGCGCACTGAGCGATCGTCTGCGCCGCTGCACAATCCACTTGGCCAGAACCCCGTGACTGGGGCTGAACAGATAGACCAGAGTGAAGACGATCCCTTGCGTCATCACCACCATGCCGCCGGACGCAGTGTCGAGGTAGTAACTGATGTAGATGCCGGTGATCGCGCATGCTGCCGATATGGCGGGCGCGATCATCAACATCCGCGAAAACCTGTCGGTCAGAAGGTAAGCCGTTGCACCGGGAATGATCAGCATGGCAACCACCAGCACGACCCCGACGGCCTGCAGCGCGACCACGGCGGTGAGCGCGAGAACTCCCAACAGCAACGCACTGAGCCGCTTGGGGGAGAGCCCGATTGCGTTGGCGTGGACGGGATCGAAGGCAAACAGCGTGAGATCGCGGCGCTTGACCAGTAGTACGCCAAGGGCCAAAGCACCGAGCACTGCCACCTGCAGAAGATCCGACGAACTCACGCCGAGCAAGTTACCGAAGATGATGTGATTGAGGTCGGTCTGGCTCGGCGTGACCGAGATCAACACCAACCCGAAGGCAAAGAGGGTGGTGAAGACGATCCCGATCGCGGCGTCCTCCTTGACGCGACTCGTGTTGCGTATCAATCCGATCAACGCGACGGCGATCAGCCCGAAGATCAGAGCGCCGATAGCAAACGGTGCTCCGACGACGTAAGCCAGCACCACTCCCGGCAGGACGGCGTGGGACACGGCATCACCCATGAGCGACCACCCGATGAGCACCAACCAGCAGCTGAGCACGCCGCACACCACCGCGGCGACCACGGCAACAGCCAAGGCGCGCACCATGAATCCGTATTCGAGCGGATCGAGAAGTAGTTCCACGATGTTCATCGATCAGGTCCTGTCCATCACGTCGAGGCCGAAGGCGAGGGCAAGGTTCTCCGGCCGAAGCACGGTATCGGGGTCGGAATGGACCAGTACCTTCCGCATGAGAAGTACCGCTTCGTCACACAGTTTCGGAACCGCGTGGAGGTCATGCGTCGAGACCAGAATCGACCGTCCGTCGGCCGCCAATTCCCGAAGAAGTGTGGAAATAGTTGCCTCGGAACGCTTGTCGACGCCCGCAAAAGGCTCGTCGAGCAACAGGATCGACGCGTCCTGCGCAATACCGCGCGCAACAAACGCGCGCTTCTTCTGACCACCGGACAGCTGCCCGATCTGGCGGTCCGCGAATTCTGTCAGTTGCACTCGCTCCAGAGCGTGGGCAACAGCATCTCGATCAGCGCGTCGTGGACGCCGGGTGAACCCCATGTGCCCGTACCGGCCCATCATCACCACGTCGCGAACACTGATCGGAAAACTCCAGTCGACGTCCTCGCTCTGCGGAACGTATCCGACGTACCCCTTCTTGCGGGCCACCACCGCCTCGATGCCGGCGATACGCACAGAACCGCTGTCCGGCTTGATCATTCCCATGATCACCTTGAACAACGTCGACTTTCCCGAGCCGTTCATCCCGATCAGGCCGCACACGCTGCCCGAGTTCAGCGTCAGGTCGACGTGCTCGAGCGCATGCACGTCGCCGTAGTGGACGCTGACGTTCTCGACGCGGATCGCTTCGCTCATGATGTCCCTCCGGTGAGTCCGCCGAGGATGACGTCGGTGTCGTGACGAATCATGTCCAGGTACGTGGGCACGGGGCCGTCCGCTTCGGACAACGAGTCGACGTACAGAGTGCCGCCGAATTTCGCTCCCGTTGCGCCGACAACCTGCTGCATCGGGGCATCCGAGACCGTCGACTCGCAGAACACCGCGGGAACTGCGTTGGCCCGGACGAAGTCGATGGCCGCAATGATCTGTTGCGGGGTGGCTTGCTGCTCGGCGTTGACGGGCCAGATGTACGCCTCACTGAGCCCGGCATCTCGGGTGAGGTAGGAGAACGCGCCCTCACAGCTCACCAGCGCGCGTTGACCGGCAGGCAGCGTTGCCAGTCCGCTGACCAGCCGATCCTGCACCGATTGGAGTTCCGCCTTGTACTTCGCCCCGTTCTCGGCAAATGCTGCTGCATTATCCGGATCAAGATCGCTGAACGCGGCCACCATGTTGTCGACGTAGATCTGTGTGTTCAACGGCGACATCCACGCATGCGGATTGGGCTTGCCCGCATAGGTGTCACCAGCGATGGGAATGCCCTCGACGCCCTCACTCACCACGACGTGCGGCACGTCGAGGCCGTCGACGAACTTGGCGAACCACGCTTCGAGATTCATGCCGTTGTCGAGGATCAGATCGGCCTCGTTGGCACGACGAATGTCACCGGGAGTCGGTTCGTATCCGTGGATCTCGGCTCCGGCCTTGGTGATCGACTCGACGCGAAGACTGTCGCCCGCGACGTTCTGCGCGATGTCCGAGAGGACGGTGAACGTCGTCAGTACCACCGGGCGGTCATCGTCGGCGGAGTTCACCGCAGAGCATCCAGCGAGGAACACTGCCGCCAGAGCAACAATCCCCAGGCGGCGGTAGTTTTTCGCGTCGCGAGTCGTCATAGTAAAACTCTAATGTCAGGGCTATCAAATACACAAGTTCGGGTAGCCGAACAATCATGGGTCGTTAAGCTCAGCCCATGCGTCCTACTGCCTTGATCACCGGTTCCAGCCGCGGCCTCGGAGCTGCGATAGCGCGCGAACTCGCACCGACCCACGACCTGGTGCTCGGCGCCCGTTCCGCGGCTTCCCTCGAGGCGATCACCGCCGAACTGCCCGGTTCCACATCGTGGCCCGTCGACCTCACCGATTACGACGCCGTCGCCGCATCCGTTCCCGTCAACAAGCTGAATGTCCTGGTGCACAATGCCGGTATCGCGGATCTCGGGACCATCGAGGAATCCTCGGTCGATCAGTGGCGGCGCACATTCGAGGCCAATGTCATCGCCGTAGCCGAACTGACTCGCGTACTCCTTCCCGCTCTCCGTGCCGGGGGCGGTCACGTCGTGCTGATCAACTCCGGCGCCGGACTGCGCGCCAATGCCGGCTGGGGATCGTACGCAGCCAGCAAGTTTGCACTCCGGGCGTTCGGCGACGCATTGCGGCTCGAGGAACCGTCGTTGCGCGTGACGTCCATCCACCCGGGCAGAATCGACACCGATATGCAGCGCGAGATTGTTGCCGGGGAGGGCGGAAACTACGAACCGAGCAGCTTCCTGAAGGCCTCCACTGTGGCACGTGCGGTGCGCACTGCCGTCGAAACTCCCGCCGACGCTCATCCGACGGAGGTAGTTCTCCGACCTACCGGCCGGTAAAACTCCTGTTCGACGGTAACAGAATGGTGACGATCAACCCCTGGATATCGCTTTCTCGCAACGCGCCCCGATACTGACATCAGTTGTAGGACAAGGACGTTGAAAGGTGGAGCGCAATGAATAATCATACGGACAAGCGGGAATTTTCCACTGAACCTTGCCGCGCGCGATACGTCGCCGCCACCCACGGCGCGTTGGCGATCGCCCGCCCCCTGACGCCTGCTGAAATGAGCATCCTGACCGACAGCGGGGGGTGGGGAGGATGAGCACCTACGCAGCCGACACCTGGGGAATTCCCAGCCAGACCTTCCTGCAGTGGTACCTCGTAGCCGCTGCAGTCGCTGTTGGACTGTCTCTCTACAGCCGAATGGCAGCACGCCGGTCACCAACAGTTGTCGACGCGGTTCAACGGCCACTGACGCCCCCCGAAGTCGGTGCCCTGACGAGCGACTACCAGGCCATCCTCGCCTCGATGGCAATACTGCGCAGCGCCGATCTCATCACCACCGCCGGGAAAGCCGCACGAGTCCTGACCAAGGAGGACAAGGGCCGCCTGGACTGGTTCACCCGCACTCTCCACAAGCGGCTCGGCAGCGGCACAGTACCGCTACGTCAGGTCCGCCTGCTCGGGCGGATGAATGTCGCGCTCGCCCAACTCCGTACGGGACTGATCGACGGGGGCTACCTTCAGCGCCCGCAGCAGGGCGTCGACGCACTCTTGCGAACCACCCCTCTGGTGGCAGTCATCGGCCTCGGCGTGGTCCGGTTGATCTTCGGCGTGGCCGGTGGCAAGCCCGTCGGATTTCTGCTTCTGACGATCGTCGTGTTGGCAGCGTTGATTCCGTTGCTACGCATCAATCGTCGACGCACTGCGTTGGGTGAAAGCGAACTGCGTCGACTCAAGCATGAGAACTCGTACCTCTCACCCAAACTGCGGCCGTCGTTCACCAGCTACGGGCCATCTCTCGCCGGGTTGTCGGCAGCCCTGTTCGGTTCCGGCGCACTGGTTCTGGTTGATCCGGCCTTGGCAGGAGCTGTGGCTGCCGGCGCGGCGTACAGCCCCGGCGGTGGAGGCTCGAGTTCCCACAGTTGCGGCTCGTTCTCGGGTTCGGATGGTGGCGGTAGCAGCAGCAGTTGTGGAGGCGGGGGGTGCGGAGGATGAACGCCTACGCCGCCGACACCTGGGGAATTCCCAGCCGAGAATTCCTGTACGGCTACATCATTGTCGCTATTACGCTGGTTATTCTGACCGTCTTGTGGCGCTTGACGCTTCGAGCACACCAGGTCCCCGTCGAGTTCATCGATCAGCTCACCCCACCCGAAGTCGGCATGCTCACGGGTGAGGCCCGCGCTATCGCAGCATCGTTGGCAATCCTGCGCGGCGCCGGTCTGATCACGATCGACGGCGCGGTTCTCCGGCCGCTGGGACCAGGTGACGCGACACTCGATTGGTACACCCGCACGGTCTACGACAAGTTGGCTGAGCAAGCCTCACCCCACCGTCGACGCCAACTCGCCGAGCGAATGACCGTGGAATCGGCTCAGCTGCGGAACTCACTGGTGGACAAGGGATATCTGACGGCACCTAGTACGCGGCGGACGATCTGGCTCGCCACTCTTCCCCTGAAAATCCTGGTGGCAGTCGGAGTTGCGAGAATCGCGTTCGGGGTAGTGGGCGACAAGCCCTTCGAGTTCCTGCTTCTCGCTGTGATCGCCACAGGTTTCATGATCCCCGTCCTCGGGTTGACGTTCGATCGCACAGCATCAGGCAACGCGGCGCGGTCTGCGTTGACGAAATCTCACGACTACCTCGCTCCACGCAACAACCCCGCGTTCTCCGCCTACGGACCACGATTGGCCGGCATGTCCGCGGCGCTCTTCGCGGGATCGGCATTCCTGATGATCAATCCGGCGCTGGCGTCCGCAGCGGGAATCGGCGCCGACGGAGGAAGCAGTGGAGGCGGCGACGGCAGCGGAAGTAGTTGTGGCGGTGGCGGCGGCGGATGTGGTGGTGGCGGCGGGTGCGGGGGATGACTCTCCAGGGCCTAGGAATCGGATGGCGCCCCGAGATCTCGGGGATCATCGCTCAGCTGGACGGCCTCGCGTTCTGTGAGGTGATTGCGGAATCCCTCGGCAGTTCACTGCCGCCCGAACTGGAACGGCTAGCCGTTCCGGTTATCCCACACGGCATTTCCCTGTCGCTGGGTGGCGCGGACCCGCTAGATCCTCGGCGCGTCGAGCACCTGGCCCAGGTAGCCGGGCTGCGCGGCGTGCCGATGGTCAGTGAGCACATCGCGTTTGTCCGCGCCGGCGGCATCGAAGCGGGGCACCTGTTGCCGGTTCCCCGGACCTACGAGGCTCTGGATGTCCTGACGCGCAACATCACCCACGTCCAGGAGAGTCTTCCCGTACCCCTAGCGGTGGAGAACATCGCGGCTCTCTTCGACTGGCCGGACGACGAACTCACCGAGGCCGAGTTTCTGTCGGAACTGATCGAACGCACCGAGGTTCGGTTGGTACTCGATATCGCGAATGTCTACGCGAATGCGCTCAACCGTGGCCTGGATGCATGGGCCGAATTGTGCCGACTACCCCTGGAACACATTGCGTATTGCCATATCGCCGGTGGCAGCGTGCACGACGGCAAGTACCACGACACCCACACCGATCCCGTTCCCCGGCAGGTCGTGGAACTGCTCGAGCAATTCACCGCGGCGGGGCACCATCCCGCGATCATGCTCGAGCGGGACGGTAATTACCCACCAGCGCACGAACTTCTGGGCGAACTCGACGCCATAGCCGACGCTGCAGGACTGCGTCGTATCACCGCGAATACCGAGTGGTCACGCACATGAGCAGCCTCGGAGCACGTCAAGAGGCCCTGATACGGGCGTTGGTCGCGGGCGGTGAATTACCGCCGGGATTCAATGCAGCGGACACCGCTGTCGCGTCGGTGGCCCTGATTCGCAAGCGCGCCGGAGAAGTGGCGCACCACCTTCCGATGGTGCGCCACACCCTTGGCGATCGATATCTCGAGTTGTTCACGGCCTGGGCCGTCGGGCGACCGAAGACGTCGTCACATGCCGACGCCCAAGCGTTTGTCGCTCACCTGCAGGACAGCGGCGAACTGCCACGCCGGCCCTGGTATCGACGGTTACCAGTTCAGTATCGACGGTTACGTCAGTGAGACAACAGCTTCACTGGTGTACATGAGGAATGTCATCGACTCCTGGAAGTACAGTTCCACCGATTCGGCATCATGCGACAGATATCCGATCGACAGATCCTGCCCGATGTGCAACTCGTAATCGCCACCGCGCGTGGACATCAGGAACGCACCGTCGATAGCCGGAGCCCAGATGATGTCGCCGTCGAGCACCCGCCTGATGTGCTCGCGAATCGGGTAGCCGTGGTCGGAGGTTTCATTGATCTGAGTGAACGCATCTGCGTTGAGCAGCAACGAATACGGGCCGTTGACCCCGGCCAGACGCAACGCCGTGAGAGCCTGGCTGATGGCCTCGGGGTAATCCTTGGCGTCGGCGGGCAGCTTCAGTTCAGGGTTGGAACCACTCGCGCGCACACCCGTGATATTTGCCGCCGGGTATCCCTCGAACACGGCACGATCCTCGGCAAAGGCGATCTTCTGAGCCGCGTCCTTGACCGGCTGCCAATCGGAATCCTTTGCGCCGCGCTCGACGTCGTCGATTGCCTGGCGGCTGACGGTGAACGGCACCCTCAGTTCGATGATCGGCTGCGACTGACGAGCGTGTGCGATCACCCCGTCCGCGAGTGAACTGATCGGAACCTGATGCCCCAACGCAACACAGGCAAGATCGTCGCCCGACGGACCCTCGACGTCGACAACCCGGCGGCCGGCAACGTGACGCTTGAAGGTGCGGCTGGCCTCTTCTTCGATCTCGGCCCACGCTGCTGCCGATATGGGTGCTAGGTCGCGGTGCAGGTTTGTCATTGCTGGGCACTCCTTTTGAGACTGCCGATTCCGAGAGAACCGTCAGAGATGGGCTTTGTGAACGTCGCTTCGGGGACGAGCCTGGCAGGCACGTCCGGGGGATCATCGAGAAAATCCGCCGTCGGAACGAAGAAATTGATACCGGTGACGGCGGTCGAGAAATCGAGAATGCGGTCGTAGTTGCCGACGGGATTCCCGATGAACATGTTGCGGAGCATCTGCTCGGTGACCGTCGGCGATGCCGAGTAACCGATGAAGTAGGTGCCCATCTCCGCCGAGCCGACATGGCCGAACGGCATGTTGTCACGCAGAATCTGGATCTGCTCGCCAGATTCGTCCTCGATGACGGTAAGTGCGGTGTGAGCGTTGGAAGGCTTGGTGTCGTCGTCCATCTCGAGGTCTTCGAGCTTGGAGCGTCCGATGACGTTCTCCTGCTCCTCAACGGGCAGAGCGTTCCACTCCGACATGTCGTGGAGATACTTCTGGACGATGACGTAGCTGCTGCCCGCGAACTCCGGATCCTCGTCGCCGACTGTGACCGCGACATATGCCGCTTGTCCGGACGGGTTCTCGGTGCCGTCCACGAACCCCATCAGATCGCGCTGCTCGAAATACTTGAATCCGTGCACCTCGTCGACCACGGAAGCCGCCCCGGCCAACCTCGTCGTCACAACCGAAGCGAACTCGAAGCACAGATCCATCTGACGGGCCCGGATGTGGAACAGCAGGTCACCCGGCGTGCGGGGAGCGTGGTGTTTGTCACCCGTCAGCTCGACAAACGGATGCAGTTCCGCAGGTCGCGGGCCCTCGAACAATCGGTCCCAGGCATCCGAACCGATGCCGACCACGGTGGCCAAGCCACCTGCGGGAACCCGGAATCCGATGGATCGCTGCAGCCCCGAGATATCAGCCAGAACGTCGTGAACTGCCTGCTCACCACCCTCGTCGATGGTGAAAACCAGGAAGATCGCAGCCTCCGTGAGCGGCGTCAGCAGTGGCTGGGGTACCGCGGGCAGGCTTGTCCCAGCTCTCTCGGCCTCGTCGATCGCACTCGTTTCCGCCATGCAGACCAGTATGGCCGATTTGGACACTCCCGGCAGCAGTAGTCGAGAAGTCCGACTTACGGTGTCGCCGCCTGAGCACCCGCGTCGAATCCCGCCGGAATCTCGAAGATCTTTCCGTCGAACCCGGCCCGGTAGAGGTGTCCGGCCGCAAATCCGGAATTACCGCGCCCGTAGGTCAACACGCTCGATGCCTGAAGTCCACTGGTGAGCGCGCAGTACTGACCGGGGCCGTCGATACGCCACACCTCACCGCTGATGTCCGTGGGGACGATCGAGCGGTCTTGCGAATCCAACGTCAAACCATCTGGGGCTGAGAATATTTCGAGACCACTGAGATCGACCAACGATTCCGAATAGGCCGGGTTGTCGACGGAGATGCGGCTGACTCCCGGATTGGCAAACGTGCGCGACACGTAAAGCCACCGATTATCGGCACTCAATGCGGCGCCGTTAGCACTCGGGAGGCTCGCCCACGCCGGGTCTACGGCGCCGTTGGGGCTGACCTTTCCGATCAGCGAACCAAAATCGTTGGTGGCATAGATCGTTCCGTCATGTGCCACGGCAAGACCATTTGCAGCGCTCAGACCACCGGCAACGGGGGTCACCGCGCCTGAGTTCACATCAACGCGCGCAACCGAAGCGCCCCGCGTCAGATCACCGATCAACACGCTCACGTTTGCTCCCGTGCCCACCAGCAGCGAACCGTCCGTATCCCAGGCCAACGCACCCGCCCCGCCCGGAACCGTCGCAATCGGGACTGCTGCCGCACCCGGCGCGTCGATCCGAAAGATGCGCCCACTCACCAGGTCTGTCGCGTACAGGCGACCCTGCCCGTCCACGGTGACACCCTCGAGGGCCGCGCCCGGAATCTGGGCGCTGAGGATTGCGGGGGACGATCCAGGGCAGGGCGGAGCGGCGGCGGCACCGGACACACCCAGAGCCAGAAGCGAACCGGCAACAAGAGCACCGGTGATACCCACTCGAATACCGCGATCGAAGATCCTGGTGCGCATCTGCGCAACGCTAGACCTTCGGCCCGATTTCGCCTAGAGAGACCGAAGGAAAGAGATCAAAAGTTCATTGACCTCGGCAGCACGTTCTTGTTGTACGAAGTGCCCCGCGCCGCCGAGAAGGTGCACACCTCGCAAGTCGGGGACGGTGTCCTTCATGCGGTCCAATGCCTTGGGGCCGCTCATCGCGATGACCGGATCCTCGGCGCCCGCGACGAAGAGCGTCGGGACGTTGATGTGAGCGCCGTCCAAATCCGCACTGCGTTCCCAATTGGCGTCGTAGGCTCGGTACCAGCTCAAGCCACCGGTGAATCCTGTTGCAGTAAAAGACTTTACGTAGACATCGAAGTCCTCTTCCGTGAGCCACGACCACGGCAACGCGGGCGCCTCGGGGAGTACGTCCAGGTAGCCGTTTCCCTCGGAGGGGTGATCCCACACATCGAGGTATCGATAAGCACCGGACAAAGCGTGGAAGAGTCGCTGCAGGAATTCACGCGGCTGGGCGTCGAGTTCCCGCTCCGCCACACCTGGTTCTTGGAAGTAGTGGATGTGCAGAAAGTGCTTGCGCGCCATGGCGGCGTAGATTGTGGACGGCCTGGCCGGAAAGCGGTCCGGCGCATAGGGAACCGCCAAGGAGACCAGCCCCGCAACACGATCGGGGTGGCGCAGAGCTGTGGTCCACGCAGCCGGTGCGCCAAAATCGTGACCGACAAAGACGGCTTTGTCGATTCCGAGAGCGTCGAGAAGCGCGATCATCCGGGCGGCGACCGCGTCGTTGGTGTATTCGTCGATCGCATCGGGACGTGTAGTACCGCCGTAACCGGGCATGTCGAGCGCAATCGCCCGAAAACCCGCGTCTGCCAAGGCCGTCGACTGATGTCGATAGCTGTAGCCGAGGCCAGGGAAGCCGTGACACAGAACCACAGCTGTCCCTGAACCGGAATCGTCCATCTGCCAACGGAATCCGTCGACATCGATCGTCTTCACCGTCATGTCAGGCGCTGATCATGTCTTCCTGGTTCCAGAATGCGCGCATCGACAGGATCTTTCCGTCGTCGTCGAAGGTCATGACGTCGATGGGTGCGATGGTCAGCGTCTGCTCACCGAGCTTGGTGATCAGCGAGAAGTGGAAGGCCGCTTCGTTTCCGGCAATGCGGAGGGTGTGCAGGTGAGCTTCCTGGTCGAAGTTCTCGATCACGGAGTAGAACTCGAGAATGGCCTCGCGGGTGGTGCGCACGTCGGTACCAACCGGGTCTTCAACCGTTGCACCCTCGGCATACAGGGCCACAACCTGGGCGGCAGTGCCCGTGGCAACTGTCTCGATGTAGGCGTCGACGGTCTTGCGGATTACCTCTGCGGACGGTGCCATGGTCTACCCCTCGTAGTTAGAACAGGTTCTAATTCTGAGGATAACCTACGTCTCCCGTCCGCGAGTCAGGTTTCGAGCACCTTACGCAAGCGAGCCTTCTTCCGGTTCTCCCGGACGATCCAGACGACATCGGTGTCGTCCGACGCCCCCAGGGAGACGAATGCCGGCAGGGCATTCTCCGGATCCGCCGCGACCGCGACGCTCCAGCAGTATCCGAGCGCCTGCCGGAGAGTACGTGTGTCGGCGTCACGACGGGAATCAGCTGGTTGCGAGACGATCCACTCGGTAGCGTCTCGGCACACCCGGACGGCCAGCACAGCGTTGGTCTTGTCCTTCAGCAGCCGCGGCTCGCAGATCCCGGCAGCCGCTGCGCGCAGCGTCAATGGATGGGCGGAACGTGCCCACTGCTCGATGATCGCCCGCAACAATTCCGGATCCGTGTCACCTATCGCCTGAACAGCCATCGCGGCGCCTTCACGTGCACGCCACGAAGCACTGGTGGTTGCCTCCGTCAGACTGTCCAGGACAGCCTCGTCGCGCGAACGAACAAGAATGAATCCGAGCCCGACGATCCCACAACAGCGGATGTATTCGTCTTCGGACTCCACCGCCTGCAGGATGTCGTCGCTGTCGGCGCCGCGCGCGAACTCGAGCATGAGCGCGAGGTTCGCGCGCGGGCCGGGCAAGCCTGAACGCTCCTGCAGATAACTCCACAGTTCATCGCCGTCCAGATCCGCGAATGTCATGGGAGTCCTTTCGTCGGTACACCCAATCCTGTCAGCCCGGATCTACACGCGCAGCGTGTCCGCTCAGTGAGCAGGGAGGAGGGACGTCTCCTGCGCCGCGCCGTCTTCTGCGCCGATCTGGACGATGTTTCGCGGCAGGAACACAGCTGCGATCGCGCCGAGAACTGCTGCAGCAGCGCCGATCAGGAACGCGATACGCATGCCCTCGTCGGTGTAGAACACAGCGCCCTCCATCGCCATCGCGATGTGCGAGTTCAAGACCGTGAAGGCGATGACGGGAAGCACAGCGGGGAAGATGCTCTGGAAGACCGCAACCATGCTCGCCGTGGTTGCCTGCAACTGCGGCGGCACTGCTTCGATGAGCAGGTTCGGAATGGAGGCGTAACCCATACCCATACCGACACCGAAGATTCCGGCAAAGATGATGAGCAGCGGCTTGTTGTCGTGGATGGTCGCTGTCAAGGTGAACCCGACCGCCATGAGGGTCATGCCGATGATCATCAGCAGACGAGGTCGGATGTTGCGGCCAACGAGGAAGCCGACGATCAAGCCACCGACCACTACCATGCCGCCCAGAGGCGCCTGGAAGATCGCGAATCCTTCTGCCGTGACGCCGAATCCGTATCCCAACCCGAGGACTGCTGGGGTCATCACCATCATCGGTAGCAGAATCGTGAATACGCCCGAAGCGCCGTAGCAGAACCCTGCGCCGACGGCAGTGAGCATCACCGAACGCTTACCGAAGTAGCGCAGGTCGATCAGCGGCTCACGGATTGCGCGAGCAGAGGCCACCCACGCGATCAGTAGCGCGACGCCGCCGATCAGATAAGCCAGCGTCGAACCGCTCTTCCAGCCCCAGGTCGGACCGAAGCTGACGCCGATCAGAATTCCTGCGATACCCGATCCGAGGAGCGCCGCACCGATCAGATCGACCGACGAGCGTAGTCGCACAGCAGATTCCGCCGTCGAAGCGAAGATCATGCCGCCAAGGATTATCAACCCGACGAAGAAGAACCAGAAGATGCTCCGGAAACCGTGGTTGTCGATCAACCAACCCGTGAGGAACGGCGCCGGAATAGCGATCAGACCCATACCGGAAGTTGCGATACTGACTGCCAGCGCAACAGTTTTCGGCGGAAACACATCTCGAATGAGGGAGTAGCTCAAGAACAAGCACGGAACGAGCAGACCCGTCAGCGCCCGGCCCAGAATCAGGACGGCATAGCTCGGCGCGATCGCCGAGATGAAGGATCCGACTGCTGCACCCGCAACCGCCAGGAGCAGGATTTTTCGCTTGCCGTACATGTCTGCCAGCTTGCCGAGCAGTGGAGACGCAACCGCACCCAGCAGCAGGAACGACGTCAGCAGCCAGGCTCCCTGCGTCGTTTGATAGTGCACCGAAATTGCGGGCAACGCCGTGGAAATCATCATGTAGCTCACTGCGAGCATTTCCAGGAGTAGAACGATTGACGCCAGCGAGAACACCAGTCGCGGAGTCCACCGCTCCGGTATCGATGTCGGTTCGGACAGACTGGGAGACGAACCGGAGCTGTGGACATCAGACGCCATGGCTGGAGATCCTTTCGGGAAATCTGCGAATTCGATTGACCCCCTGTCGAATACAGCCAACCGGGGGCCTTGCTGGGAAGTGCGGTGAACGACAGCTACCGATCTCGGTAACGTGTTACCTGCATCACAGCCCTCGCGTCGAACGCGCGCTACGCCATGTTCCGCGGAGCGGGACAATCAGGACAACGACTGAACGGCCCCCAGATACGACTGTGCGCCCTTCTGGTAGCCGGAACTACCAAAAGGGCGCACAGGGCCGAAGGCCCTACAGGACGATGTTCACCATCTTGCCGGGCACGACGATCACCTTGCGGGGCGCATTGCCCTCGAGCAGGGCAACGATCTTCTCGTCGGCCAGCGCGATCTCCTCGACAGCCTTGCGATCGGCGTCGGCCGGGACGCTGATGCGGCTACGCACCTTGCCGTTGACCTGGATCGGGTACTCGACGGTGTCCTCGACGAGCCACTTCTCCTCGACAGCCGGGAAGGGCCCGTGCGCAAGGGATTCCGTGTGACCGAGGCGTGACCACAGCTCTTCTGCCAGGTGCGGTGCCAGGGGAGCGAGCATCAGCACCAGCGGTTCGACGGCGGAGCGCGGAGCGCCGCCGGGGAAGGCCTTGGTGAGGTGGTTGTTGTACTCGATCAGCTTGGCGGCCGCAGTGTTGTCGCGCAGTGCGGTGTAATCCTCGCTGACACCGGCGATTGCCTTGTTGAGGGCACGAAGCGTCTCTTCGCCCGGGGCCTCGTCGGTGACGCGGGGCTTGCCGGTCTCCTCGTCGATGACAACACGCCACACGCGCTGCAGGAAGCGCGAAGCACCGACGACGTCCTTGGTCGCCCAGGGACGCGAGGTGTCCAGCGGACCCATCGACATCTCGTACACACGGAGCGTGTCGGCACCGAATTCGGCGCAGATCTCGTCCGGCGCAACGGCATTCTTCAGGCTCTTGCCCATCTTGCCGTACTCACGGTTGACCTCGGCGCCGTCGTAGAAGTACTTGCCGTCCTTCTCGACGACCTCTTCGGCGGGCACGTAGACGCCACGGGCATCGGTGTACGCGAAGGCCTGGATGTAGCCCTGGTTGTACAGGCGACGGTACGGCTCGCTCGAGGACACGTAGCCCAGGTCGAAGAGCACCTTGTGCCAGAACCGCGAGTACAGCAGGTGCAGCACCGCGTGCTCGACGCCGCCGACGTAGAGGTCGACTCCACCGGGATCGTTGGGGCCGTGCAGCTCCGGACGCGGGCCCGTCCAGTAGGCCTCGTTCTGCGGATCGCAGAATGTGTCCTGGTTGGTGGGGTCGATGTAGCGCAGCTGGTACCACGAGCTACCGGCCCACTGCGGCATGACGTTGGTGTCGCGGTGGTAGGTCTGCAGGCCGTCGCCGAGGTCGAGTTCGACGTTGACCCAGTCGGTTGCCTTGTTCAGCGGGGGAGAGGGCTCTGAGTTGGCGTCGTCCGGATCGAAGGACACGGGTGCGTAGTCCTCGACCTCCGGAAGAACCACCGGCAGAGCCGAATCCGGTAGAGCATGCGCGTTTCCGGCAGCGTCGTACACGATCGGGAAAGGCTCGCCCCAGTAACGCTGACGCGCGAAGAGCCAGTCGCGCAGCTTGTACTGGATGGTGCCCTTGCCGTGACCGGACTCCTCGAGCTTGCTGATGACGGTGGCCTTGGCCTCAGCCACGTCCAGACCGTCGAGGTAGTCGGAATTCACCAGAGCGCCGTCACCGGAGTACGCGGCCTCCGAAACATCGCCGCCGGCAATAACTTCGAGAATATCGAGACCGAAAGCGTTGGCGAACTCCCAGTCACGGTGATCGTGTCCCGGAACAGCCATGATCGCGCCGGTACCGTAGCCGGTCAGAACGTAATCGGCGATGAAGACCGGAACCTTGTGGCCGTTGACGGGGTTGATCGCGTAGGAACCGAGGAAGACGCCGGTCTTCTCCTTGTTTTCCTGACGCTCCAGGTCCGTCTTGGCAGCGATCGACTTACGGTATGCCGCAACAGCTTCCGCAGGAGTGGTGGCGCCACCGGTCCAGCGTGCGTCGACGCCTTCCGGCCATTCGTCGGCAACAAGCTTGTCGACCAGATCGTGCTCGGGAGCCAGCGTCACGTACGTGGCACCGAACAGCGTGTCGGGACGCGTCGTGAACACGTCGATGCCGTATTCACCTGCCGCAAAGGTAACTTCGGCGCCGTACGAGCGGCCGATCCAGTTGCGCTGCATGGCCTTGACCTTGTCCGGCCAATCCAGGTATTCGAGATCGTCGACCAGGCGGTCGGAGTACGCGGTGATGCGCATCATCCACTGCTGGAGGTGCTTGCGGAAGACGGGAAAGTTGCCGCGGTCGCTACGACCGTCGGCAGTGACCTCTTCGTTGGCCAGCACGGTACCCAGACCGGGGCACCAGTTCACCATCGAATCGGACTGGTAGACAAGGCGGTACGAGTCCACAACCTTGGCCTTCTCGGCCACGGTCAGCGAAGCCCAGTCGCGGCCGTCGTCGACAGCGCGTTCACCGGACTCGAACTCGGCTTCCAGCTCCGAGATACGACGGGCCTTGCCGGCTGCCTTGTCGTACCACGCGCCGTGGATCTGCAGGAAGATCCACTGCGTCCAGTGATAGAAGTCGACATCCGTCGTCGCCAGGCTACGACGCTCGTCATGGCCCAGGCCCAGGCGTCGGAGCTGACGCTTCATGTTGGCGATATTCGCCTCGGTGGTCGTGCGCGGGTGGGTACCCGTCTGCACGGCGTACTGCTCGGCCGGCAGACCGAAGGCGTCGTAGCCGAGGGTGTGCAGGACGTTGCGGCCGTGCATGCGATGGAAGCGCGCAAAGACGTCGGTGGCGATGTAGCCGAGCGGGTGGCCGACGTGCAGACCCGAACCCGAGGGGTACGGGAACATGTCCTGAACGAACAGCTTGTCGGCGGGCACGCCGTCGGGGGAGGAGAGCGGACCGACCGGATTGGGCGCGTTGAACGTGCCCTCCTCGCTCCAGCGGTCCTGCCAGCGCTGCTCGATCTGGCCGGCAAGCTCCGCGGTGTAGCGGTGCTGCGGGGTGGCGTCGACTGGTGAATCGGGGGACTGCGGAGACTCGGTCACTGTGGTCGCTATCTACTTGGCTGCCGTTGAATACCGTTAACCAGGGTAGAGCCTGCGCCACCCGGGCATACCATCAACTCCACTCGCGCCTATCCTGTATGGGTGATCGTTGTTGCTGTAGTGCTGTTCGTGCTCGCTCTTGCCGTTGGTGGAGTCGCTGTTGCCGGACTGATCGGCAAGCTTCCGCGTAACCGCTGGGCGGGCATCCGGACCCCGGATACGTTGCGAAGCGAAGAATCGTTTGCGCTCGCCAACAAGGTGGCAGGCCCGACGATGGCCGCTGCGGCAGGCCTCCTCGTTCTCGGTGGCATCGGCGCGTTGACGATGAGCACCGCCATGGGCCTCGGCATCGCTCTTGTCGCCGTGGTGGGCGCAGTGTTCACCGCTGGTTTCGGCGGCAGCATCGGCGCCCGAGCGGCCGCAGCCCTGCCCGAGCAGAGCGGTTGCGGCAACGACTGCAACTGCGGACACACCGAAGAACCCGCGGCCGAAACCCCCGAAGCCAAGGCAAATGCCGCCGACTGCGGCACCGGCTCCTGCGGTGCCTGCTCGCTCAAGGATGCTTGCCAGCCGACTCATTGATTCACGTGAAACATCGTGTAATCGATCCCGCCGGGGCATTCTTCGGTCTCCTTATCCCCGTGCTGTGCGCGCTCGGTGGCGTTGTACTCACAACACTGTGGGACACCCGGCTCCCCGACAAGATCGCCACGCACTGGTCCATGACGTCGGCCGACGGCTTTGCGACACCCACGACCAGCGCGTGGACGTTTGCTCTGCTGACCATTCTGTTCGGCGCCGGACTCTCGGCAATCGCAGCTCTCGCACCCGCGATGCTGATGATGCGTCGATTCATGATCGTCCTCGGCCTGATCGTGGTGGGCATCATCACCGGTGGCCAGGTCGCATCGCTCCACGCTCAACTCGACGTGGTCGACCCGTCGTCCGTTCCCGCGCCCATCGGAGCCCTCGCGGCTGGAGCGCTCGGAGGATGCGTCGTCGGCCTGCTCGGAGCGTCGTTGCTACGCGACTATCGCCAGCGCACCGCGGCGACAGAAGCTCCGAACCGCGCTCTGCCCCGAAGCGACGCTGCACTGCCCATCACCGACGACGTCGGGTTCTCTACCAAGGGTTCCGTGATCTTCGGACTGATCATGGCGGCGCCCGGAATCTTCCTCGGCTTGGTCAGCTCTGCCTGGTTCTTGGCACTGTTCCTCGTGCTTGCCGTGTTCTGCGTGACCCTCGTTCGCTTCCGTGTTGTTGTCGACACCACCGAGATCAAGGTGTTCAACATGGGCATGCCTGCGATGACTTACGGCGTCGACGAGGTTGTCGGTGCCAAGGTCGCGGAGATCAAACCATTTGCGGATTTCGGCGGCTGGGGACTCAAGAGCAAGGGGCGTCGCAACTACGGCATCGTCACGCGCACCGGCCCCGCGGTCGTCATTACTTTTGCGGGCGGCGACAAGCTCACCATCACCACCCCGAAAGCCGACGACATCGCCGGCGCATTGAACAGCCTCGCCGACGCCCGGAGCAGTTAATCGATCGCGCTCGACCCGATCGCTTCCTTCGTCTTCTCGAGATAGCCACACGCGGCGCTGCGGGCTCTGTTGACGTCTCGGTCCTCGATGGCTGCCGCGACTCCTCGGTGATGCAGCGACGTCAATGACGGCGGGTGCACACCTTCCGTCACGTTGTAGGTGGCTCGAACGGTTTCGAGGATGCCGGCAAACAATTCCTTCAGAACCGGATTGTGTGCGGCCTCGACAACCGCGATGTGGAAGCCGAGATCGACCTCGACAAAATCGTCCCCGGCGTGGTCTCGCTTCTCCGCCAGCTCACGCAGAATCCGGACGTCCTCGTCCGTGCGCCGCTCGCACGCCAATCGGACCGCCTCGACCTCGAGCGCCCGACGCACCTCGAAGACGTACGTCATCTCTTCGACCGCGGCGTGGCGGCCCAGCAGACCGCCGATATCCGTCCGCGCCCGGACGAAGGTGCCCGATCCCCGCCTGATCTCGAGCACCCCGGTGGATGTCAGGGTCTTGATTGCCTCTCGGACAGTGTTCCGCCCGACGCCCAGGACGCTCATCAGCTCCGGCTCCGTCGGGATGCGATTACCGACGGTCCACGAACCATCCGCGATCTGCGCACGTATCCACTCGAGGGATTGTTCGTACGCCGATTCCTTGCGAACCACTGTCATCTGCCCATCCTCACAGCTTTTGCGCCATTCGCGCCATTCGTTCCACTCCCTTACGATACGTAGGACGACCCATGTATTTGAGGAGGGGCTTCCCACGTCCACGACAGCACTCACCGCGCAAACCGCAACCCGCCGGACCAATCGACACTTCTACGGTGTCGGCTACGTCCTCACCGTGATCCTGCTCGGCGCGAACATGCCCACCTCCGTCTACGGGCTCTACCGCAGCGAGTTCGGATTCACGCCCACAATCCAGACGCTCATCTACGGCGTCTACGTCGCTGGGTTGGTGCCGGCGCTGCTGTTCTTCGGCCCACTCTCCGACTTTCTCGGCCGACGCGCCGTGCTCCTGATGTCACTGGCTTTGAGCGTCGCCGGAACGCTTGTCCTCGCTTTTGCCGACGCCACCGTCTGGCTGTTTCTCGGTCGAATCGCACAAGGAATTGCGGTGGGCGCAGTCAGCGCGGCCGGTAGCGCGGCGCTCGTTGAACAGGAACCGACGTTCGATCACCGTCGCGCAGCTCTCGTCTCCACTGTGACGGGTGCGCTCGGGGGCGCGCTGGGACCGCTCGTCTCGGGCGCAATTGCGCAATACCTGCCCCAACCGCTGCGCCTGCCGTACCTGATTTTCCTTGTCGCGTTTGTTCCCGCCCTGATCGTTCTGTTGCTGCTGCCGCGCGGCACAAGGACCGCTCGCCCGAAGAGCCTGTTCCAGATTCCCCGAGTTCCCGCGGTAATCCAGCAAACGTTCTGGCTCAGTTCACTTGCTGTGGCGCTCTCCTGGGGAGCGGTCGGCCTGTTCCAATCCGTAGTCCCGTCCTGGATGACCAGCTTGCTCGGGATCAACAATCTTCTACTTGCCGGCGGCGCTGCCGCACTGGTCATGATCTGCTCCGTGATCGCTCAACTCGGTGGCAGCCGGATGGACCCCCGCGCGTCCACGATCGTCGGTCTCGGAATTCTGGCTCTCGGGATGATCGGGTTACTTGTTGTCGATATCGTTCCGAGCCTCGCACTGCTGAGCGTTGTCACCATTGTGGTCGGCGCCGGGCACGGATTGGTGTTTGCCGGCGGCATGAAACGAGTCAACGCCGCGGCGCGAGCACACGCCCGCGAAAGCCACGGCGCGATCCTCGCGGCGTTCTTTACCGTCAGTTACGCGGGGTTGGCGATACCGTCCATTCTCGCGGGCATCGCCATCACCGTCCAAGGGATGCAGACCGCGATAATCGAACTGTCGATCATCGGAGCACTCTTGTGCCTGGTCATGATGACCTTCAACGCCCGCGCAGCACGTCGTTATCCTTAGCCAGGTGAAGTTTCTCAGCAGGTTCTACATCGACGGGTTCATCCTCGGCATCATCATCGCCGCAGTGCTCGGAAGTGTGTTCCCGGTATCGGGCACCGCTGAGACAGTGCTCGACTGGGCCACCAAGATCGCCATCGGCTTCCTGTTCCTGCTCTACGGCGCCCGCCTCTCGCCGCAGGAAGCCTGGAAGGGCGTCAAACACTGGCGGCTGCACAGCGTCGTGTTGGCGTCGACGTTTATCTTGTTCCCCTTGATCGGCCTGGCACTGCGATTCCTGTCGCCGACGCTGATCAGCGACGAGCTGTACACCGGCATCCTCTACATGTGCCTGGTTCCGTCGACGGTTCAGTCGTCGATCGCCTTCACGTCAATTGCCAAGGGAAACGTTGCGGGCGCGATCGTCAGTGCGTCGTTCTCCAACCTGATCGGCGTCTTCATCACCCCGCTGTTGGTGGTTCTCCTGATGAACACCACCGGCGAGGCAACCGTCGATTTCTCGGCGATCCTCGACATCGTCGTGCAGTTGCTGATCCCGTTCATCATTGGCCAGCTGATCCGGCCACTGGTAATCGGCTGGCTTCAAAAGTACGCAGAGCCAACAAAGTTCGTCGACCGCGGGTCCATCCTTCTGGTTGTCTTTGCCGCCTTCAGTGAGAGCATGAAGGAAGGCATCTGGAGCACCATCACGATCTGGCAGATCCTGATCCTGGTGGCGGTGTGCTGCGTGATCCTCGCGGTGGTGCTTGCGGTGACAACCTTCGCGGGGCGCAGGCTCGGTTTCGATCTAGCCGATCAGATCGTCATCATCTTCTGCGGATCGAAGAAATCCTTGGCGACGGGCCTGCCGATGGCGGCTGTCCTGTTCGCGGGTCAACCTGTCGGCCTGATCGTGTTGCCGCTGATGATCTTCCATCAAATCCAGCTGATCGTGTGTGCCGCGCTGGCGCAACGCTTCGCGAACCGGGATCCCATCAGAGTTGGTTAGATCAGTTCCGCTCAACCTCGATGGGATGAGTGGCCAACATGGCCAGCGGCAATGGTTGGCGTCGTAGCACCCGGGCCCACACATCGATACGCGACGGCGTCACAACGTCCGACGGCAAGGAAGCGGTCACCATCCAGTCGTCGCGCTCGAGTTCCGAATCAAGCTGCCCAACAGTCCAACCCGAATACCCGGCGAAGATACGAATTCCCTCGACCAGCGGAGCAATCACGTTGGGATCGGAATCCAGATCCACCATCACCACCTTGCCGTCGACGCGCCGCAAACCCGCGACACCGTCGATGATTGCCCCGTTGCGCGCGGTGCCGAGACACAGTGCGGAATCGCGTTTCACCGGCCCGCCGACGTAGAGGGCCGACGGATTGGCGGCCAGTGGCGCCCACTGCGGAAGGACGTTCTGCACAGTCGTCTCGCTCGGCCGATTGATCACGACCCCAAGACTTCCCGCGTCGTTGTGTTCGATCATGTAGATGACGGTGCGGCGGAACGCAGGTTCAACGAGGTCGGTGGACGACACCAACAAGCTGCCTGGCCCAACCTCGGGTTCGATCCAGGCCATACGGTCTTCGGGTTCTTCTGCGTGCGACACACCTACATCATCTCACTCCAAGCCCGCCATTCCCGCGAGCAAGGCGAGGTGCCGCTCGAAAAGCTCGGCCGGTTCGGTGAAGGTGTCCGATCCATACTGCCCGAACACCTCGAAGTTCACAGAACCGAACAGCGACACCCACACCAAGGTTCCGCGGGTGATTGCCTCGGGCCGCAATTCGACGCCCATCTCCGCGCGCACACGTTCCAGATCCGCCTTCAAGGGTTCACCGACTGCTGCGTCGGGGAACGATGTGAGGGCACCCGCCCGATGCGCGCTGTCGACTATTGCGATCAGCCTGGTGACCACCCGCGTGCCCGGCCCGGTGGTTTGCTCACCCGGTGCGTTGTAGCCGGGCACCGGACTGCCGAACAGCAGTCCGTATCTAGCGGGTTCGCGTATCGCCCAGGCCCGCACGGCTCGGCCCAACGCCAAAAACTGCCCCCGATAATCTTCTGCCGCAACAGCATCCACTGCAGCATCCACTTCGGCGCCCAGCTCGGTGTAAGCATCCACGACAAGAAGGGTGAGCAGTTCGTCGCGGCTGGCCACATACCGGTAGACCGCCGAGGATACGACGCCCAGATCTCGCGCCACCGCGCGTAGCGACAGAGCCGCAGCGCCGACCGCTGCCAGATGCTCGCGGCCGATCCGGGTGATGTCTTGCAAGGTCTGTTCACGCGCGCGTTCGCGGGGGGTACCGGCCATGGGAACAGCTTGCCTCAATTCCGAGAGCAGAGCCAACAAACGAGAGCAGTGTCGATAAAAGAGAGCAGTGCTCTTGACATAGTCATCCACGTGGCGCATCCTAGAAATCGAGAGCAGTGCTCTCTAAACCACGAACCTCAGGTAGGAGACATCATGTCGAACCTCGAAATCGTCACCGGCGCAGGACCAGTCGGATCCACCGTGGCGCTACAACTCGCCGAGCAGGGGATCAACGTCCGTCTCCTGACCAGATCCGGAAGCGGACCTGCGCACCCACGGATCGAGCGTCGACGCGTCGATGTGTCGGATCGAGACGCACTGCGCGCCGCCACCGAGGGCGCCACCGCGATCTACCACTGCATTCATGCCGCCTACAACGCCGCGGACTGGGAACGTGAACTCCCTGCCGCAGAAAAAGTCATCCTCGACGTCGCAGCCTCGTTGAATGCCGTTGTGGTGTTCCCCGAAAGCCTCTACGCGTACAACTCCGACACCGTGATGACGGAATCCGACCCCCGCAACGTCACCGGCGGTAAGCGCGGAGTGCGCGCGATGCTACTGCGCGCCCGCGAAGCCTCTGCCACACCCACCGTCAGCGTGGTGGCGTCGGACTTCTTCGGCCCCTACGTGCGCACAGCTCACGCCGGCGAACGCATGGCTCCGAAAGTGATGGCAGGAAAGAAGATTCGGGTAATCGGATCCGCAGATCAGCCACACTCCTTCACGTACGTACCCGATCTTGCGGCAGCGATGATCGCCGCGGCACACAACCCGGAACTGTGGAACTCCGTCCTGCACGCACCCACCGGACCCGCGCTCACCCAACGCACCATTGCCGAGGCGTTTGCCGACGCCGCAGGAGCCCCCGCCGCCAAGGTGGGCGTACTCCCGGCCTGGGTTCTCGATACCGTCGGCAAGGTACACACCGATACCCGCGAACTGGCAGAGATGAACTACCAGTTCACCAAGCCTTTCGTGATGGATTCGACTGCCAGCGAAGCCCTCCTCGCGCTGTCGCCGACGCCACTCGATCAGGCAGCGCGCGAAACTGTCGGCTGGTGGCGAGCAGAACAGGCCCGCACCGCGGCAGCCTGAAGAGCACGCACCTTTCCAATGAATGGGATTTGCGTTCCCACCCGGCCCACGAGCTCCCTAGTGTCCACGTCACACCGAGCGAAGCACTAGAGAGGTACTTATGCCCACGCTTCTACGAACAACCACTCTGCCCGTCGAGCCGGACCAGATCTGGTCTGTGATCAAAGGATTCGACGAACTCGCCTCGTGGCACCCGCGCGTCCCCCCTTCCGAAATGGAAGAAAGCGCAGACCCGACCACGCCAGGTGCTGTACGCCGATTCATCGTCGACGGCAATGTCGTAGCACGTGAAGAGTTGATCGAGCATGACAACAGCGGCCGAACCTACAGCTACGAGGTACTCGACCAACCGCTTCCGGTCAAGAACTACATTGCGCGCATCGAAGTAGTTCCGACGCCTGACGGCTGTGAAGTCAGGTGGACCGCCACTTACGACGGAGGCGACGAGATCATCCCCGTCGTGGAGAACGCCTTCGGCGACAACGTGTACCTGGTTGGCCTCGATGCACTGCGGGACCGGTTCGACGGTCGATAGTTCGGTTCCCGCTAGAGTTTCACTACATGACCCCAGCCTCGAACCGCCGCGAGGCTTGGTCCCGGACGCTCCACACCGTGCGGGAATCCCCGGGCCTCGGACGGTTGGCGCTTGTCCGCTTCTCGAGCCAGTTCGGCGACGGGTTGTTTCAGGCCGCGCTGGGCGGCGCGATCCTGTTCAACCCGGAACGCGAGACGGATCCCGTGGCGATTGCGGCGGGGTTTGCCGTACTGCTGCTGCCCTATTCGATCATCGGACCCTTTGCGGGTGCGCTACTCGATCGCCTCGACCGGCGCCTCGTCCTGCTGTGGGCAAGTGTTCTGCGCGGTCTGCTGATCCTCACGACCGCTGTTCTGCTCGCCAGCGGGGGAGGGGACACGCCGCTGCTGTTGTGCGCATTGGCGGCTATCGGGGTCAGCCGATTTGTTGGCGCCGGAGTCTCGGCTGCACTACCGAAAGTGGTTCGGCAATCCTGGTTGGTGGCCACCAATTCCGTTCTCACAACCGCAGGTTCAGTGGTGTCGGCACTGGGCGCAACCGCGGCGGTGAGCATTATCGGGATTGTGGGTGCCGGTGATCGGGCGTCCGCAATCGCCGTGGCGTGCGCTGCCATCGGATCGGCGGTCGCAGCTGTGGCAGCTGCACGGTTCACCGCCAGATCACTTGGCCCCACCACCTCGGAAAGAACCAACACGGGCGCTCTTCATTCCGTTCTGACGGGCCTGAAGACCGGAGCCACTGCCGTCTGGCAGGCTCCCGGCGTCACTACCACGATGATCGGAATCGGCGCGCACAGAATCTGTTTCGGCATCAACACACTGATCATGGTGCTGGTGCTTCGGGACACGTCCAACGGCTCGGCGCTCCCTGGTGGGATGGCGGGATTCGGTGTTGCCGTTGGCGCTACGGCCATCGGCATGCTGATCGCCGCACTGATCACACCGTTTGTGATTCCGCGGCTCGGTCGCTCGCGAACCGTCACCTACGCACTGACGGCCGCCGTGATCATCCAACTCGTTTTTGTCACCACACTGACGCAGGGATCGCTCCTGATCGCCGCATTCCTTCTCGGCATTGCCGGCCAAACCGTGAAACTGGCCGGCGACGCGGCGATGCAGATCGACATCGACGACAACCGTCGTGGCCAGGTTTTCTCCTTGCAGGACACCGTGTTCAACGTCGCGTTCATCGGTGCGATCGCCGCCGCGTCGACGGTGATCGCACCCGACGGCAAGAGCGTCGGATTAGCCCTTGCCGGTGCGGGCGTCTACGCCGCCGGATTGTCGGCGGTGTTGATCAACCGCAAAAAGCGAGAAGGCTAGGACTACTGGGCAGCCCACCACTTCAACAGTTCGGCCTCGGCCTCGTCGCGGTCGAGGGGACCACGATCGAGACGCAACTCCTTGAGGAAGGTCCACGCCTTACCCACCTGGGGACCGGCAGGAATGTTCAACAATTCCATGATGGCGTTGCCGTCGAGGTCCGGACGCACCCGAGCGAGGTCTTCCTGCTCGGCGATACGGGCGATCCGCTCTTCGATGTCGTCGTAGGTGGCCTGCAACTGCGCGGCCCGACGCTTGTTGCGGGTGGTGCAGTCGGCGCGCACCAACTTGTGCAAGCGGGGGAGTAGTTCACCGGCATCTGTGACGTACCGCCGCACGGCAGAGTCCGTCCACTGCCCCTTGCCGTAACCGTGAAAACGCAAGTGCAGGAACACGAGCTGCGAGATGTCGTCCACCATCTGCTTGGAGAACTTGAGGGCACGCAAACGCTTGCGCACGAGCTTGGCACCGACAACCTCGTGGTGATGGAAGCTGACGCCGCCGCCGGGCTCGTTACGCTTGGTGTCCGGCTTGCCGATATCGTGAAGCAGTGCGGCCCAACGCAATACGAGATCCGGGTCGCCGTCCTCGAGGTCGATGGCCTGCTGCAGCACCGTCAGAGAGTGCTGGTAGACGTCCTTGTGCTGGTGATGCTCGTCGATCTCGAGCTTCATCTGCGGGATCTCGGGCAACACGTAATCCGCCAAACCGGAATCGACCATGACGTTGATGCCGTCCAACGGGTACATGCCGAGCATGAGCTTGTTGAGCTCGGTCTGCACGCGTTCGGCCGTGATCCGCTCGATCTGCGAAGCCATGTCCTTGATGGCGTCGAAAACGCGATTGTTCAACGTGAAACCAAGCTGAGATACGAACCGTGCCGCGCGCAGCATCCGCAGCGGATCATCGTTGAACGAGTTCTCGGGAGCCGACGGCGTATCGAGTTCCCCGGCGAGCAGAGCGTCCATGCCGTTCAGCGGATCGACAAACGTGAACGAACCGTCGGCGCCTATCGCCATGGCCATCGCGTTGACCGTGAAATCACGCCGCACCAGATCGTCGGCAAGATTCTCGCCGTACCGGACTACCGGATTACGCGACACACGATCGTAGGCATCCGCCCGGAACGTCGTGATCTCGATCTCCTGGCCGTCCTTGATCGCGCTGATCGTGCCGAAATCGATCCCGGTATCCCACTGCTTGTCGACCCAGCCCTTGAGCAGAGCCTGCACCTTCTCGGGGCGCGCGTCCGTCGTGAAATCCAGATCACCGCTGAACCGGCCAAGGATTGTGTCGCGCACGCTGCCACCTACCAGGTACAGCTCGTGGCCGGCCGCTGCGAAGCGCTCACCCAGCGGGGTCAACACATCGGAGAGCGTGCGCAATGTGTCGGAAGCGTCGGCAAGGAGCCGTGCACGGCGATCGGCATCGGAGGTAGGGGCAGTCACGTCGATTGAGCTTACTTAAGGTGCGCAAATAGCAGAACGCGCATATCAACGCGAGCACCCGGTTTGCGCGGGTTACCGGCCAACCAGACGATGCCAACTAGTATCGATGGGGTGTCAGGTGCCGAACGAACGAACAGGAGCCGCCGCAACTCGCGGCGTCGTCCTGCCGTCGGCAATCCTGAACGATCCCCGATGCGTACAGTCCGCGAAACTTCGGCGGGCGGATTGGTCGTCGACGGCTGGGGCGGCCCGCCCGAACGCCTGTGTGCTGCACTGATCGGACGAACCGACCGCCGTGGTCGTCTGTTGTGGTCACTGCCCAAGGGACACATCGAGCAGGGCGAGACGGCCGAGCAGACGGCGATGCGTGAGGTCGAGGAAGAAACGGGCATTCAGGGAACCGTCCTCGCGCCACTCGGCAGCATCGACTACTGGTTTGTCACCGAGGGCCGACGCGTCCATAAAACGGTGCACCACTATCTCCTGAGGTTCCTCGGCGGCGAACTGTCCGACGAAGACGTCGAGGTCACCGAAGTGGCCTGGGTACCGCTCGCGGAACTGCACTCACGCCTGGCGTACGCGGACGAACGAAAACTAGCCGAACTTGCCGCACAGATGATCGCCGAGATGCCCCACGCACCCATGCTTCCGAAGGAACCGGACGCAGGATGAAAATGGCTCTACGGCGAGCGGGCATCGCCGCTCTGGTGATGGCCGCTGTCGGTGTGACGGGATCGCTCGGGGCGGGCCCGGCACACGCGCTCCCCGCCTCGCACGACAAACACGTTCAGGCACCACGCACCAGCACCGACGGCAAGTTCCTCGAGCTGTCCATCGAATCCACGACACCGACCACCGTCACGACAACCAGCACGCCCACCGTCGTGGTGAAGGGCACGGTCAAGAACGTCGGCGACCGCCCCGTCGAAGACGTCGGAGTGCGGTTGCAACGAGCGCCGGCCATCGACAATGCAGCCGACGTACGCGATGCCCTCGAATTCGACCAAGCCATCTTCGACACAGTCGGCGAGTTCGACACCGTCGCCACCAGCCTCGAGCGGGGCGAATCCAGACCGTTCACCCTCTCGCTGCCACTGCGCAGCACTACCGGAACCTCACTCGAGATCTCCGAGCCCGGCGTCTACCCGATGCTTGTCAATGTCAACGGAACCCCCGAATACGGCGGCGCAGCCCGGCTCGACGACGCACGTTTCCTCCTCCCGGTTCTCGGCGTTCCCAGCGCGACCAACACAAGAACGTCAAGCACCTCGGCTTCAGCCGTCGTCGCACCCGACACGTCCAACCCCGTCGGCGTGACGATGATGTGGCCGCTCGCTACCGCTCCCAGCCTGGTCGGCGGAATCCCCGGATCCGTCAATGACCCCGTTCGACTGATCAACGACGACCTCGCCACCGAACTCTCGGACGGCGGACGCCTCGACGCGCTTGTCGACGCCGTCGAAAATGCCACGAAACCCGAGATCGACGCCGACAACAAGGTGCGGGATTCGCTGTGCCTCGCCATCGACCCCGACCTCGTGATCACGGTCGACAACATGACCCGCGGTTATCTGGTCGTCGACAACGCGGCAGACCCCACCGGCGCAGCCCACGACGGTCGCGGACAGGATGCGGCGTCCAATTGGTTGTCGCGAATCAAGACGCTGGCAGCATCGATGTGTACGACGTCGGTTCCGTTTGCGCAGGCAGATCTCGCGGCAGTCGGTACCGTCGCCCATCCCGAACTGACGGCGACGGCCATCGACCGGCCGGCCGACATCGTCGACACCATTCTCGGCGTGACTTCGCTCCGCAATTTCGTGTGGCCGGATTCCGGAGTCCTCGATTCCGTCACCGTTGACACTCTGAGCACCAGGCCGACAACCACCCTCGTAGCGGCCTCGTCCGTGGATTCGAGCGAGGCACAACTGTCCTCGCGCATCACCGACACCGTCGACGCACTTGCCTTCGACACAGCGGCGGCCGCAGCTTTTGCCGCGACCGGATCCAACCCGTCGACGCCGTCGTACATCGACGAGGACACCGCGCCGCAACTCGAGACGGAATCGCGGGTTGCCCGGAGACAGGACGCACTCGGCGCGATGGCGTGGTCCGCGTTGACTCCCACCGCCGTGCCGCGCAATCAGATTCTGGCGCCGCCGCAACTGTGGAGCGCCGACGCGGAGGACGCCGGCGCGATGCTGTCGATGCTCGCCACGCTCATCCGCTCCGGCCTGGCGACACCACAGTCCCTTCCGGCGCTGCTCGGCACACAACCCGGCGCTACGGACACGGCAACTCTCGAATATCCGGAGCGGGCAACTCAGGACGGTCCGCAAACAGCGGTCATCGACACGGCGAAGGCTCAACTGCCCCGAATCGATGCTCTCGAACTCTCACTCGTCGACGACCCGCAGGTTCTGCTCACGCCGCGCTCCTTCACCGCCCCGCTGCGTGAGGATCTGCTGCGCGCGATGAGTTCGGCCAACCGGCGCGATACCAGTATCTTGTCCGTCCGGAATGCCGAACGTGCCGCAAGCATCCGCGCAGGCAACGTGACCACCAGCGTCAACGGTCTCTATCAAGCCGTCAGCGTCGTATCGCCGGGCGGCGTGTACACACTGGCGTCCGGTCAAAGCCCGCTGCTCCTCGTGGCCCGCAACGAACTGCCGATCGCCATCAACGTCAACCTGCGGGTGGACGCGCCGCCGGAGATGAAGATCAGTGACATCGGTCCCAAACAATTGCCGCCGCGCGGTAGCCGACAATTGACTGTGCCAGCGGAAATGAACGATTCCCGCAAGGTGGTCGTGAGCTTCTCGCTCACCACCACCGACGGGTTCCAATTGGGCAGCCCGACCAGCGTGACCGTACGGTCGAATGCATACGGTCGTCCGTTGGCCGCTGTGACAGCCACAGCAGGAGGATTGTTGTTGTTCTTGGCCGGACGACGGCTGTGGCATCGATATCGGGGTCAGCCCGACCCAGCTGATGAAGGGTACAAACGTTCATGACCGGGAATCCGCCTGAGGGCAAACGGTCCGCGATCACGCGCCGGAGCACCGCAACCGCGTCACATCCGCGCATGCCACCGTGGGAACGCGGGTACCCGATCCAGCCGGTCAACCCGGACGCACGTTTCGACGACTCACCCACCATGACCATTCCGGTCATCCGCGACTACCCGCGGTACCGGGAAGCGGAAATGGAGTTGGCGAACCGTCCCGTCTCCGAGTCCGGTGACGTCGACCCCGACTCGCATGTCCTGCCAGGAGACCGCAAGGAATCCAACTCCCGACTTCTCGCGGCGACGGGTTCCATCGCCATCGCGACACTGACGAGCCGCATCACGGGATTCGCCAAGCAGCTGATGATCCTGATGGTTCTCGGTCCGGCCATCGCCAGTTCGTTCACAGTCGCCAGCCAGATCCCGAACATGATCGCGGAGCTGGTTCTCGGCGCAGTGTTGACCGCGATCGTCGTGCCGGTCCTCGTCCGCGCCGAACGCGAAGACAAAGACAAAGGCGAAGCCTTCATCCGACGCCTCTTCACGGCGTCCCTTGTCCTTCTCGGCATGGCCGCGCTACTCGCGACCCTCGCCGCACCTGTGCTCACCAAATACGTCTTCCTGTCCGAAGACGGCAAGGTCAGCACCGACCTGACGACGGCCCTGTCGTACCTGCTACTGCCGGCGATCCTGTTCTACGGACTGTCTGCGCTGTTCACGGCGTTCCTCAATACCCGTCAGGTCTTCAAACCCGGAGCCTGGGCGCCGGTGCTCAACAACATGGTCGTCCTCGTGGTGCTCGTGATCTACCGCCTGACACCAGGTGAGATCTCGCTGAATCCGGTCTCGATGGGTGACGCAAAACTGCTCACCCTCGGCATTGGCATCACCGTCGGCGTCATCGTGCAGGCTGCCAGCCTCATTCCCGCGCTACGACGCGAGAACATCTCCCTCAAGCCGCTGTGGGGTCTCGACGACCGCCTACGTCAGTTCGGCGGCATGGCCGTCGCCATCGTGTTGTACGTCCTGATCAGTCAGATCGGCATGATCTTCGCGACGCGAATCTCCTCGCACGCCGACGAAGCCGGCCCCGCGATCTACAGCCAGGCCTGGCTGCTGCTGCAGTTGCCGTACGGCGTCCTCGGTGTGACGGTTCTGACCGCGATCATGCCGCGCCTGAGCCGCAACGCCGCAGCCGACGACACCCCGGCCGTCGTCGACGATCTGTCGGTCGCCACGCGTCTGACCATGATCACGCTCGTTCCGATCATCATGTTCCTCACCTTCATGGGCCCCCAGGTCGGTGAAGCGCTCTACGGTTACGGCCGCTTCGGACCTGAACAGGCCGAACGTCTCGGCACTGCCGTGAGCTGGTCGGCATTCACGTTGATTCCGTACGCGCTGGTGCTGATCCAACTCCGAGTGTTCTACGCCCGCGAACAAGCCTGGACGCCGACGTGGATCGTTCTCGGAATCACCGCTGTGAAGATCGCCTTCTCCGCTCTCGTCCCACTGGTTGCATCCGATACCGATCAGGTCGTGATCCTGCTCGGTGCAGCCAACGGACTCGGCTACATCACCGGTGCGGTCATCGGCGGATACCTTCTGCACCGCAGCCTCGGCAACCTCCAGATGGCCAATGTCGGTAAGACCGTATGGTCCGTCGTCGTCGCCTCCCTGGCCGGTTCACTGACAATGATTGCCGTCGACCGGGTACTCGGATTCCACAAACTCACCGAGAACCTGGGCGGTCCCGGATCCTTCATTCGCGTAGCCGTCGGCGGCATTCTCATGCTCGCCATCACCTTCACGATCCTGTACTTCAAGAAGATCCCCGAAGTGCGCTCGGTAACGGTTGCGGTCTCCCGCAAGATTCGTTCTGTGTTGGGTCGCCCCGAACCAGCCTCGAAGTCCGCCACCGGTAATTCGGCGCAGCGCGACGACGATGCTGTAACCGAGCTGATCCCCGCCGTGCGAACGGAATCGAACCAGCACGAACGACCAGGTGCGCTGCCGTACCCTGGTCCTGGAACCACAAGGTCGCAACCCGCACAGACACGGGGATGGGCAACCGAAAGTGAAGGAGCGAGGGTGAGCGACGACAAGGTCTCCGACGACAAGAATGCCGGAACTTCTGCCGTGAAAGAGTCCACGTCGGCTGGGGCAGCGCCTACGGGTGCGCCGCGAGCAGAGGCTCCCCGGAAGCAAACACCACAGCAGCAAACACCACAGCAACAGGCGCCGCAGACACAGGCAATCAAGTCCGAGCCGCCCAAGGCTGTGCCGAACAAGGCGGTGCCGCAAAAGGCTGTGCCGAACAAGGCTGCGCCCCCCAACCCTGTGCCGCCCGCCGGATCTGCCAAGACGCCGCCCGCTGCACCCACCTCTACTTCCCGGCCCTCTCCCCGCGGACCGAAGCTCATTCCGGGTGCATCCGTCGCCGGCGGTCGCTACCGCCTGCTCGCCCCGCACGGTGGCACTCGTGGACTGCAGTTCTGGGAAGCACTCGACGTCAAACTCGATCGCGAAGTAGCCCTGACGTTTGTCGACGCGGAACAGCGCGGCGACGACAACGCCCAGTCCGGTCCGCAGGCCGTGCTCTCCCGCACCTTGCGCCTTGGCCGGATCAACTCGCCGGGCCTGGCCCGGGTCCTCGACGTCGTCCGCGGCAGCTCGGGCGGCATCGTCGTCGCCGAGTGGACGCCTGGCCGATCACTGCGTGAAATGGCCGAGACGACGCCGTCGCCCATCGGCGCCGCACGCGCGATCCGCAGCCTCGCGGCCGCTGCCGAGGCAGCTCACCGCTCGGGTGGCGCGCTGTCCATCGATCACCCGGATCGGGTGCGCATCAGCATCAACGGCGACGCCGTACTCGCGTTCCCCGCAACGCTTGCCGACGCCGATTCCACCAGCGACGTTCGTGGTCTTGGCGCCATGCTCTACGCCCTCATCACGGCTCGGTGGCCGCTGGCAAAGCCGTCAGCCGGACCCGTCGGCGGGTTGCTCCCGGCCGGCCGCGACGCCTCCGGGAATCCCGTCGAGGTGCGAGGAATTCGTCCCGAGGTGCCGTTCGACATCTCGGCCGTTGCCACGCGCGCACTGCAAGCAGAGAGCGGAATCCGCACTGCCGCAACGGTGCAACACATTCTCGATCAGGCATCCGTCGTCAACGACAAGACGGAACTGATTCCCGCCCTGCGCCTCGGACATCGCGACCCCGGCAACTCCGGACACGCACTGACGGATCCCGAGGCCATCGAAGCCGAGAAGAAGAAGTCGACGCGCATGCTCGCCGCGTTGACCGCGCTGGGCGTATTCACCGTCATCGTGCTGATCCTGCTCGGCGTGTGGGTTGCCAGCTTCCTCTCCGGGAGCAGTTCCAACACTCCCTTGAGTGAACAGAGCTTCGGCTTGACCTCGGAAGCTGCTGCACCCGAGGAAAGTTCGGCTCCCGCCGCCCCGCCGGTTGCCACGGCCCCTGTCGGTGCGTCGACGGTCGCGGTGTTCTCGCCGCAGGGCACCCCGGATCAGCCGGCTACGGCCAAGAACGCCATCGACGGAAACCCCACAACGGAGTGGTCGACGGACTCGTACTTCCAGCCGTTCCCGGCGCTGAAGAACGGCGTCGGCCTGATGGTCACGCTGGACGACGCCGCGACTCTGAAGAACGTTGCCATCACGTCCGATTCGCCGGGTAGCGTCGTTGAAATCCGTTCTGCCCCTTCTGCCGGAACAACTCTCGATCAGACGAAGCAAATCGGGACCGGAACATTGAAGAACGGTGTCACGGATATTCCGGTCACCACCGACAGCCCGAGTCAGTACGTTCTCATCTGGATTACCGAACTCAGCACGCAATCCGGACAAAACCAAACAGCCATCTCGGACATAACGTTCAACGCCGCTCGATAGCCCGTCCCTGACCCCTCCCGATGGCCCGCTCCTGGGTTAACATCCGCCGGTGCACACTTATCGGGGGGGCACCGGGGGCGAGGTAACGGATGTCGAATTACTGACAGCACATGTGGCGGGCGATCCACATGCTTTCCGTGAATTGCTGACCCGGCATCAGGATCATCTATGGCACGTCGCCCGGCGTACCAGCTATTCGGACGAGGACGCCAGTGACGCCTTGCAGGAAGGCTTGCTGTCTGCGCACCGCAACGCGTCCAAGTTCCGTCGCGATGCCGCTGTGCGAAGTTGGCTCCACGCGATAGTTGTCAACGCATGCCTGGATCGAATTCGGCGAAACAAGTCACGCCAAGCCTTTTCGCTCTCCGCCGACAATGTGGAGGAACCTCGCGATTCTCACGATCATGTCGAAGCCGTGGACATGAGGATGACCGTCGATCAAGCCTTGGCCCTGCTGCCGCCTGAGCAGCGCGCTGCCGTCGTTGCGGTGGACATGGAGGGTTATCCCGTAGCAGAGGCCGCAATTCGGCTCGGCATCCCTGTGGGAACGGTGAAGAGTCGCTGCGCTCGCGCGCGCAAGCGTCTAGCCGCCGAATTGGCCGAGTTGGGTGGCCAGGGGAACCGATCGTGATATCGACGCGTCTAATCTCTGTGAGCACCAGAACAGGTAGCCGCGCGCAGAAAGGGGAGGCTCGTGAACGATTCGTACGTTCCTGCCCCACCTTTCTCCGAAGACCTGCTGGCCGATCTTCACGGCGGTGTTCTCGACCCGGAAACCAGTGCTGCCTTGTGGGTCCTCGTCGACGACGATCCTGACGCACTGGCGTTCGTCAGCAAACTCGACAACGTCAGTCATTCACTGCGGACGTGGGACGAGCGCATCGCCCCGCACGAGCCCATGCCGCCCGAGTTGGCAGCGCGCATCCACAGCACATTGGACAGCGAGTGGAAACAGCAACAGACGCAACATGATTCCGATTCGAATGTAATCTCCATCGCCCGCTCGCGACGCCGACTACTGATGGGTGGTGCCGCTGCTGCAGCAGCCGTAGCGGTTGTGGCTGTGTTGATTGCGGTACGCCCCACCGAACCGAACGCCGTCATCACTGCGCAACCCACTCCTACCGTAAGCGAAAACCCGACTCCCGAAAGATTCCTCACCTTGATCGGGTCCAAAGATCTTGGCCCATTGGAGGATCCACTCAAACTGGCAGGTTGCCTGCAGGCAAACGGATTCTCGCAAGATGAGCCACTTCTCGGATCGGGCGAGGTCAGCGTCGACGGCAACCCAGCCGTGGTGCTCCTACTGCGCGGCACGCAGCCACGTCAGATCACCATCCTTGCCGTCGGCCCGGAATGTAGCGCTGACAAACCGAACACGCTGTCCGTCAACACTATCGGCTAGTTCACTTTTCTGCGACCGGCAACAGCAGTGCCAGGATGCGCTCGCGGAGTTCCTCCGTATCATCTTCCACCGCAATAAGACTCGAGAACATCGCAGCGCCGGCCGCCATCACGAGCACAGCTTTTGCGTCCAACAGTGCGGCGTCGCGGTCTTCCGAATCTTCCAGGAACAACTGGGTACTCGGCCCACTGAACCCGCGCCACAGCTCGTTACGTAGATCGTCGTGATCGCGCAATGCCGCCAATAGTCCGGGCGCCGCGGCACGAACCTCGGGGCGGGCGAACAACTGCGCGCTACCGGCCACCACCCAGCGGATCCACCCGTCGCGATCCGTTCCCTCGAAGGGCGTCAGATCCGGGGTGGCGCCGAGGATCGATCCGAGAACCAAGTGCGCTTTGGACGACCATCGACGCGACATCGACGCCCTACTGACTCCGGCTCGGGCGGCGATGGCGCGCACGCTCAATTGCTCCCAGCCGACCTCGAGCAGCATGGTGCGGGTGACTTCGAGGACTGCGTCGTCGATGCGTGGGTCTCGGGGGCGACCAGATCCTGTGGTGTTCATCGTCTCGAATTGTCGAACAGATTTGGCGTCGGCGCTATATCGTCGTAGATACGAGTCCACTGGCATCGTAATGGATCTGCCGAAGCAGGAAGAAGAACATGACCCCCACGATCTTCGAACCGGCCCGTCTCGGGCCGCTGACCTTGAAGAACCGCATCATCAAAGCTGCCACCTTCGAAGGCGTGATGCCGCGGGGAGCGATCTCCGACGACCTGATCAACTTCCACGCCGAGGTCGCTCGCGGGGGTGCCGCCATGACCACCGTCGCGTACTGCGCAGTCTCACCCGGTGGCCGCGTCCACCGCGACACCCTCGTCATGAACGAACAGGCGCTGCCCGGACTGCGCCGTCTGACCGAGACGGTCCACGCCGAAGGAGCGCTCGCCGCAGCACAGATCGGCCACGCCGGACTAGTGGCCAACACCCTCTCCAACAAAACGAAAACCCTGGCCCCGTCGACGCGATTGAGTCCGCCCGCGATGGGTCTCGTCAAGGGAGCGACACTCGCGGAACTCGACGGCGTTGTCGCCGACTACGAGCGCACCGCGCGCATTGCCGTCGACGCCGGATTCGACGCCATCGAGGTGCACCTCGGCCACAACTATCTGCTCAGTTCGTTCATGAGCCCCAATCTGAACAAACGCCACGATCGATACGGTGGAACCGTCGCCAGGCGCGCCGAATATCCGCGTCGGGTGATCGAAGCAGTCCGCAGGGCAGCCGGACCGTCGGTTGCCGTCACGGCGAAGTTCAACATGTCCGACGGCGTCCCCAAAGGACTGTGGCTCGATCAGAGCCTGCCCATCGCCAAGATCCTCGAGGCCGACGGCCATCTCGACGCCATGCAATTGACCGGCGGCAGTTCACTTCTCAACGGAATGTACTTCTTCCGCGGCGACGTTCCGATGGCGGAATTTGTTGCGTCCCAGCCCAAACTCGTGGGTTACGGCCTCAAGTTGTACGGCCCGACGCTCTTTCCCAAGTACCCCTTCGAGGAAGGGTTCTTCCTTCCATTCGCCCGCCAGTTCCGCGAGGCGCTGAGTCTGCCGCTGATCCTGCTCGGCGGCATCAATCGCGTCGACACCATCAAGGGCGCACTCGGTGAAGGTTTCGAGTTTGTAGCCATGGCTCGGGCACTGCTTCGAGATCCGCAGTTGGTCAACAAGTTTCAGTCCGAATCGGTTTCCGAAGGGCTGTGCGTCCACTGCAACAAGTGCATGCCCACCATCTACACCGGCACGCGCTGCGTCGTCCGAGAGGCTCTGCGCCCAGCGACCACATAGCGCGCAACTCCCCACTAGGCTGTTCGACGACCGAGCAGCGTACGAAAGGAGTTCACATGCCACGCATCAACGCCGCTACCGTCGGCGAGCATCGCGCAGCGCAGCGTCGTGCGCTCCTGAACGCTGCCCGCGAGGTTCTTGCCGAAGGAACCGCGGACATCCCGTCGTTCGGTGAGATAGCCAGGCGCGCCGGACTGGCCCGATCGAGCGTCTATCAGTACTTCAACTCCCGGCAGGACCTACTCGACGCACTGGTCGAGGATTCATTCCCGCGGTGGTCGCAGAAGTTGGCTGAGGCCATGGCGGAGGCCGACGGCCCCGCCGGTCGCATCCTCGCGTACGTCGACGCCAATCTGATCCTGGCCGCAGACGGTGAGCACGCGATCGCGGCGTCACTGAGCCAGATCGCACCCGGCCCGAAGTTCGATGAGAAGAGCCGGGCACTGCACGGCGATCTTGTCACTCCGCTGCTGCACACGCTGCAGGAACTCGGCGCACGCGACCCGGCCGTCACTGCCGAACTGATCAACGCGATAGTTCACACCGGTGTCCGGCAAATCGAACGCGGCACCGATCCGGATCAGGTGCGCCGCAGTGCTGGCGCCCTGGTCGCACCGTATGCACACGACCCCAGCTGAGCGCCTGACCACTTTTGCGCCGGGCCCGGGAACAACACCCCTTATCCTGGTGTTGATCGGTACGGCTCTCCAAGAAGCGGAGGGTCTGCACTCACTATTGGAAGGCTCGCATGACCACCCAGCTGGAAACCACGCCCGCGGTCCATGACGTCATCATTGTCGGTTCCGGACCGGCCGGCTACACCGCTGGTGTCTACACCGCGCGCGCTGAGCTCCAGCCCCTGCTCTTCGAGGGAACCCAGTTCGGTGGCGCCCTCATGACCACCACCGAGGTCGAGAACTTCCCCGGATTCCGCGAGGGAATCATGGGACCGGACCTGATGGAACAGATGCGTGAGCAGGCTCTGCGCTTCGACACCGACATCCGCACCGAGGACGTCGACGAGATCGACCTGAGCGGCCCGATCAAAACCGTCGTCGCGAACGGCGAAACCTACGCCGCGCACGCGATCATCCTCGCGATGGGCGCCGCAGCGCGTTACCTGGGGATTCCCGGTGAAGAGCGTCTCCTCGGCCGCGGCGTCAGCGCCTGCGCCACCTGCGACGGCTTCTTCTTCCGTGACCAGGACATCGTCGTGGTCGGCGGCGGCGACTCCGCCATGGAAGAAGCAACCTTCCTCACCCGCTTCGCCCGCTCGGTCACCCTGGTGCACCGCCGCGAGGAGTTCCGCGCCTCACGCATCATGCTCGAGCGCGCCAAGGCCAACGAGAAGATCCGCTTCCTCACCAACGCCGAACCCCTCGAGGTCCTTGGCGAGAACAGTGTCACCGGCCTCGTGGTCCGCGACACCGTGACCGGCGAGACCTCCACCCTCGAGATCACCGGCATGTTCGTCGCCATCGGCCACGATCCCCGCAGTGAACTCGTCAAGGGCCAGGTAGACCTCGACGACGCCGGCTACGTCCGCGTTGCACCCGGTTCCACCGCAACCTCGGTCGACGGCGTCTTCGCGGCCGGCGACCTGGTCGATCACACGTACCGTCAGGCCATCACCGCTGCCGGCACCGGATGCTCCGCTGCGATCGACGCCGAACGCTGGCTCGCCGACCGCGGCGACATCACCGCAAACACCCTCGACGCCGCCGGTCACACGGTCGACGTCGTCGGCGCCCCCTGATTCACCCAGCTGTCGTACCCAACCCTCGAGGAGTAACAGTGTCGAATACCGTCACCATCACCGACGATTCCTTCAAGCAGGACGTCCTGGGCAGCGACAAGCCCGTTCTCGTCGACTTCTGGGCAACCTGGTGCGGCCCGTGCAAGATGGTCGCCCCGGTTCTCGAGGAAATCGCCGGTGAGAACAGCGACAAGCTGACCATCGCCAAGCTCGACATCGACGCCAACCCGGCCGCAGCCCGCGACTTCCAGGTCATGTCGATCCCGACACTGATCCTGTTCAAGGACGGACAGCCCATCAAGACCATCGTCGGCGCAAAGGGCAAGGCCGCGCTGCTCAAGGAACTCTCGGACGTACTCTGAGTACCCTGTGAACGTAGGGGATTCTCGCAATCCCCAGGTTTTCTGAGATAATCGATCGATGTGCCTGATCAGATCCACTTCCAGGCACATCGATCGAATTCTTTTGCCGATCCGAGAGGTTTTCACGCATGCATCGACTCCGACACGGTGATCACGGCCCGGCCGTCGCCGAGATTCGGGGCACATTGACGAAGCTGGGATATCTGCACCACATCCCGTCCAGCATTCGACGTGAAAGCGGCGACGGTGCCCATTGGGTTGCGCCGGACGTCATCTTCGATCATCACCTCGACAGCGCCGTTCGTGCCTTCCAGCAGCAACGTGGGCTACTTGTCGACGGCATCGTGGGCCCGGCAACGTATCGGTCCATTCGTGAGGCGTCGTACCGCCTAGGCGCCCGCACTCTGATCTACCAGCTGTCCGCTCCGCTGTACGGCGACGACGTGGCAGCACTACAGACCAAACTCCAGGATCTCGGCTTCTACTCGGGGCGCGTCGACGGCTTCTTCGGGCCGATGACGCACGAGTCGTTGTCGTCCTTCCAGCGTGAGATCGGCATCGCCGCCGACGGCATCTGCGGCCCCCAGACTCTGCGCTCGCTCGACCTTCTCGGAACTCGTGTCACTGGCGGTTCACCCCACGCGATCAGCGAGGAAGAACTGGTGCGGCGCAAGGGCCCGCAGCTGGGCGGAAAGCGGATCGTCATCGATCCCGGTCTGGGCGGCCCGTCCACCGGAGCGATTGTGAACGGTATCTCCGAGTCCGATGTGCTGTGGGATCTTGCGATGCGCCTCGAGGGGCGTATGGCTGCAACCGGGATGGAGACGTTCCTCTCGCGGCCGCACAATGTCGATCCGTCAGAGGCTGATCGGGCATCAACTTCCAACGCATTCGACGCAGACCTGATGATCTCGCTGCGGTGCGACAGCAATCCCAGCCCGTCCGCAAACGGTGTGGCGAGTTTCCATTTCGGAAATTCACACGGTTCGGTCTCGAAGATCGGTCAGATTCTCACCGGGTTCGTCCAGCGCGAGATCGTTGCCCGAACCCCGTTGCAGGACAACAGGACTCATGGTCGCACGTGGGAATTGCTGCGACTGACCAACATGCCGACGGTACAGATCGACCTCGGATACCTCTCGAACGCGAATGATGCTGCGGTGCTTACTAATCCGCGCATGCGTGACACCATCGCCGAGGCCATCCTGATTTCGGTCAAACGCCTGTACCTGCTTGGGCAGGACGATCAGCCCACCGGCACGTTCACGTTTGCCGAGCTTCTCGCAGAAGAACTTTCGGTATCCGACCGCAACTGACACGCGCGTTACTCACACGCGTGTCAGTTCACCGACCTGAATCATCTCGAGGGCCGCGGCCTGCAGGAGTCGATCGAGGGCTTCCTCGACGTCGACTTTCCACTCGTGGTCCCGATCGAGTTCGAGCCGCAAGCGTGGATACCGATGATGGGGCGCAACAACCTCGAAGCCGTAATCCTCGAGGAAATCTGCGCTGATCATGCATTCCTCCGGTGAACATTCCAATGCTGCAGTTGCCGACGCGATATCCGACGCCGACTCCTGCTCATGTGCGCGGATACCAAAAGCTTCGAGGGCACGGACACCGCGTCGAACGAGATCGGTCACCACAGCGGAAATGAGGGCCGGCCCGAGGCTTTCCTCGACGCCCGACGGCTCCAGCCGAAGACTGGTCAGCAGAACGGCGTCAGAGCTGACGGGACTGGTGGGGAACATCTGGGCGCGCGGAATAGTGCGGGGAGGGGCGTAGAGAGCGCTGCCGAGTGGTTTGCCGTCCTTGACCGCGACCTGGCCGCAGGATCCCCACTCGAGCATAACCATCGACAGCCACGCTTCTTTTTCGAATTCCTGATCGCAGAATCCCCGCGCATCGTGAAGGGCCGCCGGATCCATCTCCCAGAACACGCAGCGGCGAGCGTGTGCCGAAAGTTGATCGAGACCGTCAAGCCGCAGCGATGTGATGACGTGAGTCGACACTGGCTAACTCACTTCCGTAGGTCGCGATCTCAATTTTGGTATCTGCCGAACATTTAGGTCTCCGCCGCACATTTTTGCCCTACCCGACGCGTTTTCCTTCTCCAGAATAAGCCACCACAACTCCGTCTGCGCTGCCGCTGCACCCGCCACATCAAAACTGTTGCGGTTCAAAGTATTTCACTTCCGGGAACCGCTCAGCATCAACATTTTGTCACAGTGACAAAACTAGCTGGTATGGATGGATGTCGATGTTTCGTCACTTGTTCGATTTCTGCGCTTCCATCATGCCCACGATGCGCTGAAGGTCATCCACCGAGCCGAACTCGACCACAATTTTGCCCTTCCGCTTACCCAAACTGACCGTCACGCGGGTGTCGAACGAGTCGGACAACCGCTCCGCCACATCCTGCAGACCCGGCATCACGATCGGCTTCCGCTTCTGTGGGGGAGCAAGCTCACTGTCCGCGCGGTTGGCCAAAGTGACAGCTTCTTCTGTCGCTCGGACCGACATTCCTTCCGCCACGATGCGCGCCGCCATCACTTCCTGAGCGTCGGCACCCGCGTCGAGGGAGAGCAATGCACGAGCATGCCCGGCCGACAGAACGCCAGCAGCGACGCGTCGTTGGACAGCCACCGGCAGCTTCAGCAGACGGATCATGTTGGTCACGACGGGGCGCGAGCGACCGATGCGGTTCGCCAATTCCTCGTGCGTCACTTCGAATTCTTCGAGCAACTGCTGATACGCGGCAGCCTCCTCGAGGGGATTCAACTGAACACGGTGAATGTTCTCGAGGAGCGCGTCACGCAACATCGAGTTGTCGTCGGTCTCACGAATGATCGCCGGAATCTTCTCGAGGCCGGCTTCCTGGCTCGCCCGCCAGCGGCGCTCACCCATGACAAGTTGGTACTTGTCGCCGTTGCGGCGAACCACGATCGGCTGCATCAAACCGAACTCACGGATGGAATGCACCAACTCCGCAAGTGCTTCCTCGTCGAAAACGTGACGCGGCTGCTTCGGGTTGGTCTCGATCAGACTCGGTTCGATCTCGAGGTAGACAGCGCCGGCGGATGTCAGTTCGGATTCGAGTTCATCCGCGGTGGGCACTGCAGTCTTTGCGGCGCCAGCTTTCGATTTTGCCGTTTTGGGGGCCGCTGTCTTCGGTGGGGGAGGGGAGGGGTTGGCCTTCTCGCCGCCGTTTTCACGGCTTCCGATGTCACCGCTTCCCACCTCACCGCCGATGATGAGATCCGCTGCTGCCGCCCCCAGTCCGGGTGCCGTGGCCGGACCGGTAGGAATCAGTGCGGCAAGGCCGCGGCCCAATCCGCCTTTACGTGCCTGGCTCATCTCACTGCTCCTGCGTCGTAGTGGTGACAGAGCGTCCGGCCAATTCGCGGCCGGCATCGAGGTAACTCATCGCCCCGCGTGAACCCGGGTCGTAATCGAGAACGGTCATGCCGTAGCCCGGAGCTTCGGAAACCTTGACGCTTCGGGGAATCACAGCCCGGAGAACGGTGTCGCCGAAGTGCTTACGCACCTCTTCTGCCACCTGGTCGGCGAGCTTGGTGCGGCCGTCGTACATCGTCAGGAGAACGGTCGAGACATGCAGATCGGGATTCAGGTGTGCCTGCACCAATTCGATGTTTCGCAGCAACTGGCCGACACCCTCGAGGGCGTAGTACTCGCACTGAATCGGGATCAGAACTTCCTTGGCCGCGACCATCGCGTTGACGGTCAGAAGGCCGAGAGACGGCGGGCAGTCGATGAGGACGAAGTCCACGTCCAGCTCCGCGAGCACCTTGTCGTTGAGCGCGCCCTTGAGACGATTCTCGCGAGCCACCATCGACACCAGTTCGATCTCGGCGCCGGCCAAGTCGATTGTCGCGGGGATGCAGAGAAGCCGTTCACTGTGCGGGCTTGTCTGAACCGCGTCAACGGCCTTCACTTCGCCGATGAGGAGCTCATAGCTCGAAGGGGTACCCGAGGTGTGAACGACGCCCAGAGCGGTGCTGGCGTTGCCCTGAGGGTCCAAATCGACCACGAGGACGGTAAGCCCTTGAAGGGCGAGCGCAGAAGCGAGGTTGACGGTTGTTGTTGTCTTGCCGACGCCACCCTTCTGGTTGGCAATCGTGATGACCCGACGGAAAGCGGGCTTGGGCAGGGTCACCGAGTGCGGGTGCAGCACCTGGCTTGCGCGATGCGCGGCAGCGCCGATCGGAGTCTCTTCCGAGGAGATCTCGGAATAGGGAGCCGTGAAATTCTCGTCGTCATTGATCACCGGGTCCGCGTTCACGCTCGGCTGCGGTGTTGCTGTTTCACGTGAAACAGCGGTCTCCGGCGACGGAGCGGTTTCGGACGTAGTAACAATTTCCGGTGAAACCACGGCTTCAGATCGACCCGACATTGACTGCTCCTTCGATTGCGAATCGACCACTGCGTGCTCTCATCATGTGTACTTCCTTCGTCATCGCTGACGCCGTTTGGGGAGACGCTCGGCCTTGACCACGACGGTGGGCGTCCGGAGAAATTTGGATCCACACTCGAGTATTTCGAACTTGCCCGCGCCGAGTTTGGTCAACGCGGTTCGGTCGCGCTCGATCTCTTCCGCAGCGCTCGAACCCTTCAGCGCAAGCATCCGACCGTGCTCGTGAATGAGGGGGAGTGACCAACGGGCCAGCTTTTCCAACGGCGCAACAGCACGCGACGTCACTACGTCGGCACCGCCCGCTTCCTTCACTACGCCAGATTCTTCGGCGCGCCCCCGGACCACCAGAACATCCAATCCGTTGGATTCGATGAACTCGGCGAGGTACACAGACCGTCGTAGAAGCGGTTCGACCAGAGTCACTTTGAGGTCCGGTCGCGCGATTGCGAGAGGAATTCCCGGCAGCCCCGCTCCACTTCCCACATCGACAACAGACTCACCTTCGGCGATCAACTCACCAATAACAGCACAGTTGAGCAAGTGGCGTTCCCAGAGTCGCGGCACTTCGCGAGGTCCGATGAGCCCGCGCTCAACACCGTCCGTCGCTAGAGATTGGTAGTAGCGTTCTGCAATGTCGTATCGATCGCCGAACACAGCGCGCGCAGTCGCTTGTTCATCCCAGTCAACCGACGCCGCACCATTTTGTTCCACGTGAAACATCCTCCCGCGTATACCGCGAAATCAACAATCAAGACCAAAGTTATTATCCGTGTTATCGCCGACAAGTGTTCACTTCTACGCGTCGACTCGCTGTGAGTCTGCCAACTCATTCGCGGTCGCGCCAGGTTTCACGTGAAACATGCTCATTCAAAGAGAGATCCCTTCGAGCAGTATCATCACAGTGACGAAACTAAGCAGGGTTCCTATATGGGAAAATTTCGTCCCGGAAATTGTCCCATTCATTGAACTTGAGGTGAGGCGTTTCACGTGAAACCACCCGGCGCATTCATCCCGCCCCAGACATTCTGAAAATGACAATTACCGACTCATGGCTCACGTACATGGGTGCGGGTTCTACTCACTTCATGACGGCCAGGAACAGCCGACCGGGGGAGGGGACTTAATCGGCAGCCTGTTCCCGAACTTCGGATTGCTCGGTCTCGACGAATTAGTCGCCAACCATAAATACTGCCGAGATCCGGAAACACTCCATGACACTGAAGGACTCGGCGACGACCGGATTCAGGTCGCTCGGCAGCAACAAGCCGGGGAAGTCGCGCACATGTTCCTCGATACTTATCTTCCGTTCGCAGAGAACGGATCCGGCGACCTGTTATACGTCGACATCCGCGGGGGTCAGCAACAAGGTTTCGTTCGCGAGTTCGGCTGGGAGGTCGCTGATGACTGCGATCCTGTATCGGCGTCGTTGACGGACTATGTCGATTCGGTTCGGATCAGTATCGAATCGGGCACCGAACATTCCGGCCTGCTTCCGACCTTCGAGGAAGGCGCGCTCATATGGGACGTCGACTACAGCGACAGCCCTCCGCCGGTACCTCCGCCGAAACCGACTGTGATTCGAATACCGTTCGCCCTGACGACCTTTCTGCCGTCACAGATCGGTCCCGAAGATGACCTGATCGATCTCGACGTCGTCAGGCAAGCAATCATCGACACGGCCTAGTTGTACCCGGCCATCAGGTTGGTGACAGCCGGCTGATCGGCGGCAGGCCTCCGAGTGCGCTGTGACGTCGTCGAGTGTCGTAGTCCTCGATCCAGGGCGCAAGCGCGGCGGTGCGCTCGGCGTTGCTGGTGAACACCTGCCGGTAGGCCCACTCGGCCTGCAGGGTGCGGTTCAGTCGTTCGACCTTGCCGTTCTGCCATGGGCAGTGCGGTTTGATGAACTTCTGACGGATGCCGTGCTCGGCGCAGACCGCACGCAATGACCAACGGTAGGCCCAGGCGTTGTCGGTCATCAGCCGTTCGATCCTGGTGATCCCGTTGCCGGCGAAGTAGTCGATCACGCGGATCAGGAAACCCGCACAGGTGGCGCCTTTCTCGTCCGGCAGGACCTCCGAGTAGGCGAGCCTGGAATGGTCGTCGACGAGCGAGTGAACGTAGTCGAATCCAACCTTCGTCGAGTAGTCCCGCTCCCGGTACTCGCGGCCGCGGGCACGCCATCCGCCGCCGCCGTCGGGGATCCGGCCGAGCTTCTTGACGTCCATGCGCACCAGCTCGCCGGGGCGCTGACGTTCGTAGCGCACCGCGGTGGTCTTCGACGAGCGGATCACCTCACCGGTCAACGGGTCGCAGTCGGCCAGATACGGCACCGGGTGTCGTCGCAGGACGCGGGAGACGGTGCGGGCCGGCACCCCGAGTTCCGCTGCGAGCCAGTCCGGTCCGCGTCGTTCACGCATGCGTAGTTCGACGATCCGCGTCTCGACTGTGGCCGCGGTTCGGGTCGGCATCATGTGCGGACGAGAGACCGCTCGTGCAATCCCGCCTCACCCTCGGCCGCGAAGCGGTCCACCCAAGTGGACACACATTTACGGGAAACCTCCATCGCGCTGGCGATATGGGCCTTGGGCCAGCCGTCCCGGTGGCGTTCGACGATGAGCATTCTCCCGAGATACGTGGTGCGGGCATTACCGTGGGACACGAGAACCTCCGGTGGAAAGTGGGCCTTCGACAAGCCACACCCCAACCGGAGGTTCTCTTCACATCAAGCCGACACGCCCGCTACCAACGTCCTGGCCGGGTACACCTAGGCGTCGTATCCGAAAGCAATCATCGACGGTTGTACAGCGATCTACCGCCAAGTGTCCCGCCAACGAGGTGTCTCGGTCGGTTGGCTCCTCGGGCTCGACACACGGACTGTAACCTTCGTTGCCGTGGTGACGGGTATCGGCAACGACGTGATCGTTCACGAGATACCAGAAGAGGTTGCCGTTTTCGCGACCGTTTCACGTGAAACCGATTGCCGGAAAATGCAAAAAGAATGCGAGCCCCGGATCGAATCCGGGGCTCGCATTCTTGTACTGCTGGGGGAGTGTCAGTCCTTCAGGACAACCACTCGACGTGACGGCTCAGCGCCCTCACTTTCGCTCGATACGCCCTTCACCTTGGCGACGGCGTCGTGCACGATCTTGCGTTCGAACGGCGTCATCGGCGCCAGTTCTTCACGCTCACCGGTTTCGAGAACACGTGCAGCAGCCTCGGCACCGAGGGCACTGAGTGCTTCACGACGGCCGGCACGCCACCCGGCGATATCGAGCATCAAGCGGCTACGTTCGCCTGTGGACTGCTGGACGGCAAGGCGGGTCAATTCCTGGAGAGCGTCGAGAACCTCACCCTTACGGCCAACCAGCTTGGTCAGATCGTCCCCGCCGTCGATGCTGACGATCGCACGATCGCCCTCGACGTCCAGGTCGATATCACCGTCGAAGTCGAGTACATCGAGCAACTGCTCTAGGTAATCGCCGGCGATTTCGCCTTCTTCGATCAGGTCGTCGTCAGAATCGTCGATGTCTGAATCTTCGACGTCGACGTCGGTAACGGGCGCAGCGATTTCAGTGCTCACGTCTGCGTTTTCTCCATCCAAAGCGGTGTCAGCATCACTGGACATTGGTCGTTCTCTTTCCTCGATCAGCGCCGCTTATTGCGCTTGGGGGAGTTACCGCGATTGCTCTGTGGCCGGTTCTGTTTCGGTTTCGACGAAGCGCCGCCACCCCCCGAGCCGGTGGGCTTGGTCGCTGGCTTGTCGGCCTTGTTGAGAGATACCTCGGGCAACTCGGATTCGTCTGATGATTCCGTCGCACTCAGTGCGGCCGGAGATCCCTTTTTCTTGGCGGGATTCGGGCGAGCACCGGGCTTGGGAGCATTGTCGTTTCGACGTGAGATCGCTTCCTGCTTCTTCTCTTCTTCTTCGGCGTCGATCTTGCGGAAGACGAGGTGCTGCTGACCGTAGGTCCAGATGTTGTTGGCAACCCAGTACAGAAGAATTGCGATAGGCAGGAACGGTCCACCGACCAGAACACCGAGCGGGAAAACGTAGAGCGCGAGCTTGTTCATGATCGCGGACTGTGGATTCGCTGCGGCAGCTTCGGACTGGCGGGCGACGGATGCGCGGGAGTTGAAGTGCGTAGCAATGCTCGCGATGATCATCAGCGGAGCTGCAACCAGGATGATGTTCAGTCGTGACGGCAACTCGGGAACGTTCTCGGTGACGTAAGCCTGAAGCTGTGCGACGGGGGTTGTGATAGCAGCCGAGATCGGTGCACCGAACAGACGTGCGTCCAGGAAGGATTGCACATCCGCAGCGCTGAACACGTAGTTAGGCGTGCTGGCGTTCGTAGCGGGATCCATACCCAGCTGACCCATACCGGTTCCGGTTCGGTTGAACGAACGTAGAACGTGGAACAGACCGATGAAGACGGGTGCCTGAGCCAAGACCGGGAGGCAACCCATGATCGGGTTGAATCCGTGCTCTTTCTGGAGCTTCTGCATCTCGACAGCTTGACGCTGACGGTCACCTGAGTACTTCTTCTGCAGAGCCTTGATCTGCGGCTGCAGTTCCTGCATCTGTCTGGTGGTGCGGACCTGCTTCACGAACGGCTTGTACAGAACCGCACGCAGCGTAAACACCAGGAACACCACTGCGAGTGCCCAGGCGAAACCGCTGTCTGCGCCGAACACAAAGCCGAAGACCTTGTGCCAGACCCACAGAATCGCGGAGACCGGATAGTAAATGAAATTGAGCACGGCTCTAAGTACTCCTCTGTTCGTCCATAGGACCGCGGTGGCGGCAACCCGCATCACGGCCACGACGGGGCGGAACGGGGTCCCACCCTCCAGAATGCCAGGGGGCACACTTCGCCAACCGCACCACAGTCAAGAAAAGGCCTTTGATCGCCCCGTGCGTACGGAGGGCATCCACCGCATACTCGCTACACGTGGGGGTGAACCGGCAGGTCGGCATCCGCAGGGGCGACACATACGTCCGGTACAACTCGATACAGAAGATGAGAACAGTGGCGGGAGCGCGACGCACAGCCTTCAAAACCGTCAGAAAACGGGAGGCTTGGGGAGTTTCGATCTGCTCATCGAGCGGAGTACTCATGGCTCTTCACTTACCGACACCAATAGATTCATTTTGCCCAGACCTGCGCGCAACTGCTTGGCCAACTCATCGGAACTGGCGCTCGCGCTACCCGGAAGTGCACGAATAACCACGTCTGTTTCCGGTGAAACCTGTTGTGCGAGGTCTGCACATATATGACGAAGCCGGCGCGCGACTCGATGTCGAATCACCGCCGGCCCGACAGCCTTGCTCACGATCAGCCCGAATCGGGGACCGTGATTTGTTACTACCAACGCCTCTACCTGCTCGCGATCGAACGCGTGCACGACAAGGTCGCGTCTTCCCATACGACGACCACGTCGCACCGCCACGGAAAAATCCGAGTGGCGGCGCAACCGGTACGGCTCAGGCAACACCCCGAGCTCCTGATCTCAGAATCAGATCAGGCTGTCAGGGAATCGCGGCCCTTACGGCGACGCGCCGAAACGATTGCACGACCCGCACGGGTACGCATACGAAGACGGAAGCCGTGAACACGCGCGCGGCGGCGATTATTCGGCTGGAACGTCCGCTTGCCCTTGGCCACGGTCAACACTCCTCGAAGTTCATTGGCGCCTCCCGGCGCCCTCTAATTGATCGGCGCCACCTGAGCGCCTTGGATCTAACGGTCTTCTCCACCCGGCAAGCGGCTTGGATAATCCTTCCGACCCGACATATGTAGTCAGCACGAAACGATCACCACCAGCGGGTGACTGTTCGAGGTTACTTACCACCGTTGCCAAGGTCAAACCAGCGCATTCGGCGGCCACTCCTCCGAAGCAGAAGCGACACGCCGAATGTCCTCGAATCCCCGATTTTCGAACCCGGATGTGCATAGGACGTTGACCTCGAGCGAGGCACCGAGTGTGACCTTGGCAACATTTTCGCAACGGTGCTCAGAGCATACAAAACCCGGTGTACGCAATTCCGGCGGAAGAGCACTCGACAAGGCCTCATCTGCACGTTCGGTCCGGGGGTCAGGTTGCGACGCGGAAACCCAAGTTTTGGCATTCATCCACAGGGCTGTGAGTATCAACGCACCGCTACCGCCGAGTGTCCAACGCCTCGAGTTACATCAAAAGGCCAGGTAGATCGACTTCGGGTTGGATTCTCAGGAAAAATCCCACAAATAAACCGACTCGGTGCACGTTTGTCCACATCTGTGGATAATTGTGTGGAAACACAGTTCAGGTGGCATATTCGTAGGCTGTTACGAGGTTTCTCACCTCGGGTGGCAGACACACCAACAGACATAACAAAAGTGTCACACCAGCGCACATCCCCACCACCGAACATCCATGCCGCAGCAACGTGCTCGGTAGCGCCAGCGCACTCGCTGTCGGTGAAACACGGAAGGAACCACGTGAACGACGATCCCAACGCGCTCGAACGTGCCTGGGTCGACGTGGTTGCAGAACTCACGAGTGATGACCCCGGGAACGATCTTCCGATACTGAGTAGTAAGCAGAAGGCATTCGTCCGCCTGGTGAGACCACTCACACTCGCGCAAGGATTTGCACTCCTCTCGGTTCCGTCGTCCTTCGCTCAGGAGACCATCGAGCGCGATCTGCGCGAACCGATTCTGCAAGCACTCGGACGACATCTCGGTGGACAGGTCGAGGGCCTCGGCGTCCGTATCGCTCCTCCCGACGAAGATTCAGCAGAACCGGAAGAGCGCACAGGAAGCCGGCAGTTCGAATCGGTCAGCAGTTCCGGCGCCTACCGTCGACGCCGATTCACCGAAGGCGACGGAGAACCATCCGACTCCGAGACCGCTGAGAGCGAAGAGGTCGACGACGACCGGGAAGCATTGGCGAGCGTTCACGAATCGTGGCCGTCGTACTTCACGAAACCGCCGTCGACGCCGTCCTCGTCGAATTCCGGTGCAAACAGCCTCAACGCGAAGTACACGTTCGACACGTTTGTCATCGGTTCGTCCAACCGATTTGCTCACGCTGCCGCGGTCGCGATCGCGGAGGCGCCCGCCCGGGCCTACAACCCTCTCTTCATCTGGGGCGCGTCCGGGCTCGGCAAGACGCATCTGCTGCACGCGGCCGGCCACTATGCGCAACGGCTCTTTCCCGGTATGCGCGTGAAGTACGTCTCCACGGAAGAATTCACGAACGACTTCATCAACAGCCTTCGCGACGACCGCAAGGTGGCATTCAAGCGCCGCTACCGCGAGACGGACGTCCTCCTCGTCGACGACATCCAGTTCATCGAAGGCAAGGAAGGTATCCAGGAAGAGTTCTTCCACACCTTCAACACCTTGCACAACGCGAACAAACAGATCGTCGTCTCCTCCGACCGGCCGCCCAAGCAGTTGGCAACCCTCGAGGAGCGTCTGCGAACGCGATTCGAATGGGGCCTGATCACCGACGTTCAGCCGCCGGAACTCGAGACGCGTATCGCGATCTTGAGCAAGAAGGCGCGGATGGATCGCCTTGAGGTGCCGCACGACGTCCTCGAGCTGATCGCCAGCCGGATCGAGCGCAACATCCGCGAGCTCGAGGGCGCGTTGATTCGTGTCACCGCGTTTGCCTCGCTCAACCGGCAGCCGTTGGATCTCACGTTGGCGGAAGTTGTCCTTCGGGACCTGATGCCTGATTCGTCGAGCCTCGAGATCAATGCGGCGACGATCATGGCCGTGACGGCCGAATACTTCAATATGTCGATCGACGACCTCTGCGGGCCGGGTAAGGCCCGTCCGCTCGCTCAGGCACGCCAGATCTCTATGTATCTGTGCCGTGAGCTGACGGATTTGTCATTGCCGAAGATCGGTCAGACGTTCGGGCGTGACCACACCACGGTCATGTACGCGGACAAGAAGATCCGTAAGGAAATGACCGAACGTCGCAAGGTGTACGACCAGGTGCAAGAGCTGACGGCTCGGATCAAGCAGCGTTCCAAGCGCTGACCTGCATTTTTTACCGGTGCCCCCTCGAGGGGGAAAGTCCTTCCCTCGAGGGGGCACCGCTGTGTCGACTGCGGCCCTCGAGGGCGCGTCATTCCTCCAAACCCACGACACGCCAGGGTTCGACACGCCGATTTAGTTAAACCTTTCGTTTCTTCTGGAAAGTATTCACATCTGGGGATAACTGTGTGGATAACTTCGAAAGTCTGTGGAGATCTCGAGGAGTAATCCGAAAACTTCTTGTCTGTGCACAGAGGGGCCTGATCGCTCCTCGAGTCTGTCCTCGAGAAGTCCACAAGCCCTCGAGGGGGCAGACCTGCATCGACAACCGTTACTCCACAGATTGCACAGGACTTATTACTACTACTGAGAAATTTCTAGGAAAAGCTCTTTAAAAGTAGATTTGTGGACAACTCCTGTGAGGAACCTCGGAACGGGCCTCGCTCGTCCCCGTCTCGGCTTTCCTGATCGCCCCTCGAGGGCATACGGTTGGCGTCGCACCCCGTTGTGCCAAACTTGTCATCTGACGTCTGTGCCAGACTTGCTGTCACCAGAACATGCCTACCGAGAGGAATTACCCGGCGATGGAGCTTGGAAGCCTGAAGTTTCGCGTATCCCGGGAAGAGTTCGCAGATTCAGTTGCATGGGTTGCCCGTAGCCTCCCCTCGAGGCCGCCGGTTCCCGTTCTCGGTGGCGTTCTTCTCGATGCAACCGAACAGGGACTCACGGTCTCCGGTTTCGACTACGAGGTATCAGCTCAGGTTCGCGTTTCCGCAGATGTCACCACTGTCGGTCAGGTCCTGGTTTCCGGTCGGCTCCTTGCCGACATCACCAAGTCCTTGCCCAACAAGCCTGTCGATGTCACCCTCGAGGGCACTCGCGTTCTGATCTCCTGCGGAAGTGCAAAGTTCTCCCTGCCGACGATGCCGGTCGAGGACTACCCGCAGCTTCCGACGCTTCCGCAGCAGTCGGGTTCCATCCCGGTAGATCTGTTCTCCGAAGCAATCAGTCAGGTTGCCATCGCAGCCGGTAAAGATGACACCCTGCCGATGTTGACCGGTATTCGCGTCGAGATCGCCCAGAATTCCATCGTTCTGGCTGCGACCGACCGTTTCCGTCTTGCTGTCCGTGAGCTCGAATGGATGCCGGCAAACCCCGATGTCGAGGCTGCGGTTCTCATCCCGGCAAAGACCCTGTCCGAATCCGCGAAAACGCTTGCCGGAAACGCAAGTTCACCGGTCGAGCTGGCCCTCGGTTCAGGCTCGAGCATCGGCAACGACGGCCTCCTCGGTATCGTCAACGACGGTCGTCGCACAACGACTCGCCTCCTCGATGCCGAGTTCCCGAAGTTCCGCCAGCTTCTGCCGGCGCAGCACACGGCCATGGCAACCGTCGAGGTTGTTCCGCTGATCGAAGCCATCAAGCGTGTAGCTCTCGTGGCAGAGCGTGGCGCTCAGGTGCGTTTGCAGTTCTCTTCCGAGGGACTGCTGCTCTCCGCTGGTGGCGACGACGCCGGCCGCGCTGAGGAAACTCTCAACGCAACATTCCAGGGTGAGCCGTTGACCATTGCGTTCAACCCCGGATACCTCACGGATGGACTGAACTCGCTGCACAGCGAGAACGTCCTGTTCGGCTTCACGACGCCCAGCCGTCCCGCAGTTCTGCGTCCGGCTACCGACGAAGATCCGACACCGGACGAGTCGGGTAACTTCGCTGCGCCCTCGAGCGAATACACCTACCTGCTGATGCCGGTTCGACTTCCAGGCTGATAATTGCTGTTGGGCGGCATGAGTGTTCGTTCGTAGATTCTCGTTGCGGGACTTCCGTTCGTGGGATTCCCTGACACTCGATCTGGTACCGGGAACCACTGTGTTCCTCGGTTCCAACGGGCACGGTAAAACCAACATCCTCGAGTCGCTCGGCTACTTGTCGACGCTGTCCTCTCATCGGGTTTCTTCCGATGCCCCGATGATTCGCAACGGTTCCGCCAGCGCTTTTGCCGGTGCAACGGTGGTCAATTCCGGTCGTGAACTCACCATCGACGTCGAGCTGATCGAGGGAAAGTCCAACCGCGCCAGGATAAATCAGTCGCCGGCGCGGCGTCCCCGCGAAGTACTCGGCATCCTTCAGTCCGTGATGTTTGCGCCGGAGGATCTGTCGTTGGTTCGCGGTGATCCTGGTGACCGCCGGCGATATCTCGACGAACTGTTGACGTTCCGCATCCCTCGAATGGCCGCTGTACGTGCGGATTACGACAAGGTGTTACGTCAACGCTCAGCGCTGCTGAAAACGGCGGGCGGGGCACTACGACGCGGTTCCGGTAGCGGCGAGAATGTTCTCTCCACCCTCGAGGTGTGGGACGGGCATTTGGCGGCGCACGGCGCACAATTATTGGCCGGACGCCTCGAGTTGGTTCACGATCTCGCGCCGCACCTTGCCGAGTCGTATCGCTCGATAGCGCCGGAATCGAGGCCAGCGTCGATGCGATACCGCAGCAGCCTCGGAACGTCCTTGGATCCTGAATTCACCGACCCCACAAGGATTCCCGGAATCGACGACGTCGCGTACCTCGAGGAGCGATTCCATCACGAACTGTCGGTGATGCGAACCAAGGAAATCGATCGGGGTGTATGTCTGGTCGGTCCGCACCGTGACGACCTCGAGTTGATTCTCGGGGACAGCCCCGCAAAGGGTTTTGCCAGTCATGGGGAATCGTGGTCGTTTGCGTTGTCGCTGCGGCTCGCGGGGTTTGCGTTGCTGCGAACAGAAGGCAGTGACCCAGTACTACTGCTCGACGACGTTTTTGCGGAATTGGATCGGCGCCGTCGCCGTGCGTTGGCTGCGGTCGCCGCCACCGCTGAACAGGTCATTGTCACCGCCGCAGTTCCGGAGGACGTTCCGGACGAACTCGAGGCAGCCAAGTTCGGCGTCGAAGCATCGGAAACACCCGAAGGTCGTATTTCACGGATAGTCTCGAAAGACTGGTCTGCGACGACGGACTTGTCCGAGGGGGTCGAGAATCGTGACTGACGAAAAAGAGCCCGAACTTCGGGGTATCGATTTGGCTCGCCGAGCCCTCGAGGAGGCCCGCGCTGCGGCTAAGGCCAACGGCAAAGCTGTCGGCCAGGGCCGGTCGTCGCCCAAGTTCGGTAGCGGTAGGCCGCGTCGACGCGGAGGGTGGTCCGGCCCCGGCCCCGATGCCCGCGACCCACAACCGTTCGGTGCGCTGACCAGCGCAGTATCCAAATCACGTGGCTGGTCCCCGAGAGTGTCCGAAGGGACGGTTCTCGGCCGGTGGCCGCAGGTTGTCGGTGAAGACATCTCGGCGCACGCCGAGCCCATTTCCCTTCGTGAAGGGGTTCTGAGCATCTCGGCGGAGTCGACGGCCTGGGCGACTCAGTTGCGGATGATGCAGTCCCAGATTCTCGCGAAAATCGCAGTTGCTGTGGGTGACGGCGTCGTGAAGACACTACGAATTACAGGACCGAGCGCACCCAGTTGGCGTAAAGGCGAAAGGCACGTCAAAGGCCGCGGACCTCGCGATACGTATGGCTGAGTAGGGCCTGGTTGTACCTATTACTTCATGTTACAGTTACCCCCGTTACTGGGTGAACTGTGTCACAGAGCATGAAGGGGTAGTCAGATGCCGAGCAAGGTACATGCCGAGCCTGATCACATCTTGTTGCAGGCACGCAATGTCGAATTCGACTGGTCCGACCTGCCGATGCACTGGATTCCGGGTGACCCGTTCAGTACTCACGTACTCAACGTGCTGCATCTGCTGCTCCCGGCCGGTGAAGAGTGGTTTGTCGAAACGTTCAAGGAAGCACTCCCTCTCATCGAGGACGAGAAACTTCGTGACGACGTTGTCGGCTTCATCGGCCAGGAAGCCATGCACGCCGGTGCTCACACCGGTGTGCTGGTCCATCTGAAAGAAAACGGACTTGATCCGACGCCGTACACGCAGCAGATGGAATGGGCTTTCTCGAAACTGCTCGGACCCCGTCCCCTGACAGGCTTGCGAGCCGAGAATCACCTGGTCGAGCGTCTTGCGATCATCGCAGCCATCGAACACATCACAGCGTTTCTCGGTGACTGGGTTCTCAACGCCGACGGTCTGGATCGGGCCGGTATGCACCCGACGATGCTCGACCTGCTTCGTTGGCACGGAGCCGAGGAAGTCGAACACCGCTCCGTCGCGTACGACGTGATGCGCTACTTCGACAAGCGTGAAACCCGCCGTATCCGCACTCAGATCATGGTCACGCCCGTCATCGTGTGGTTGTGGATCCGCGGAACCCGATTCCTGATGCGCAACGATCCCGAACTTGCCAACCAGGCGCCGAGTCGGCGTCGCCCGCACTTGTCGGATTTTGTGGCAGCTGGCAAGCGCGGCACCGTCCCCACCAGTTTCGAACTGGTCAAGCGGATGTCGACGTACTTCTCCAAGTCGTATCACCCCGGCAAAGAAGGTTCGACGGCTCAGGCAGTGAAGTATCTGGCATCCTCGCCGGCCGCGCAGGCGGCGGCACGGTGATTCCGTCGATCGCCAGGATCAAGGACGTCCTGATCGGGCACGACGGTCTTCCGCGGCATCCGGCGCCGCCAGATCTCGCGGGCCGCGCTCACCCCGATCGGGCTATGCGGATCACAGAGTTGTTGGCGGACAAGTACCTTCGCGTTCTGACGGCCTATGACTACAACCCGAAGATCGCCGGTCACAACCCGGATACCGCGCTGAACATGGTGGTCAGTACCCGTGAAGTGGTGGCGACAGACGAGAATGTTGTCCGCCTGCGCTTCGAGTCTGCAGACCGCTCGCCGCTTCCCCCGTGGCAGCCCGGCTCTCATCTGGATTTTCATTTGCCTTCCGGTTTGCGTCGACAGTATTCGCTCTGCGGTGACCCCGCTGATCGCTGGGGATATACCGTCGCTGTGCGCCGAATTCCCGATGGAGGTGGTGGTTCGGTCGAAATGCATGCACTGCAACCAGGCGAGCACGTGACAGTTCGTGGTCCGCGCAACGGGTTTCCCTTTGTCGGTGAAGGTAGTGCGCTCTTCATTGCCGGTGGTATTGGAATCACACCGATCATCGCAATGGTCAGGGCTGCAAGGGAATTGGGAATGGACTGGCACTTCGTGTACTCGGGCCGCTCCCGTGAGTCCATGCCGTTCCTCGAGGAGATCGCTACCTGGGAGCCGGAACGAGTATTCGTGCGGCCTGACGATGAATTCGGATTACCCACTGCCACAGATCTTCTGGAGAAGGCTCCGGAAGGTGGAGCCGTGTATTGCTGTGGCCCGACACTCATGCTCGACGCAGTGCGCACGAGTTTTCGTGAAGCCTCCTCCACGGCTTTGCATTTCGAAAGATTTGGAGCTCCGCCGGTAGTTGGCGGGGTCCCGTTCGAAGTTCAATTGGTCAGCTCCGGTGAAGTGTTGACCGTGAATGCCGACCAGTCGGCACTCGACGTTGTCCGGAAAACCCTGCCCGGTGTCGGCTACTCGTGCCAGCAAGGCTTCTGCGGGACCTGCCGGGTGAAGGTCCTCGCCGGCACTCCGGATCACCGCGAAAACCGACTGACCGATGCCGAACGCGAAAACGAGATGCTGATTTGTGTGTCGCGTTCCGACGGCGGACGACTGGTACTCGATCTCTAGTTCTACTCACCTACGAAGGGTCTGCAGATGACCAAGCACGCGCCTCTCCATACCGTAACTGCACGCAGCGTCACCAACGGTGCCGTCAGCCTTGCCGTATTCGAGCAGGGCCCGGTGGACGGTGAGACGATCGTCCTCGTTCACGGGTGGCCGGACACTCACGAACTGTGGAACCGCGTCGCGGCGCTGCTGGCCGACAATTTCCGTGTTGTCACCTACGACAGCCGTGGGGCCGGCGAGAGCACGATCCCGTCGCGAGTGCAGGACTACCAACTCAGTGCGATGGCCGGTGATCTGTTTGCCGTGATCGACGCCGTCAGTCCGAACGAGCCGGTTCACGTCGTTGCTCATGACTGGGGATCCGTCGAAACCTGGGAGGCCGTCTGCGAGCCGGGCGCCGAGGAAAAGATCGCATCCTTCAGTTCCATATCGGGACCGAATCTCGACCATCTCGGTAAATGGATCCGTTCCAGTGCGTCCAGGCGGCGGTTCCGCGGGCCGGCCGCGCAAGCTGTGGCGTCGGCGTACACGGTGCTGTTTCAGATTCCAGGTCTGTGCACGGTGCCGTTGCGGCTGTGGTTTTCCAAGCACTGGCCGGCGTTTCTGGGATTTTTCGACGGTCTCGACCCGAAATCGGTGGTGACCGCGCCGACAATTGCCGACGACATGGTTAACGGTCTCAAGTTGTACCGAGCAAATATTCGGCCTGCTCTAGGCAAACCGCGTGAACGGTACACGGACGTTCCCGTTCAGTTGATCCTGAACAAGTACGACAAGGCAGTTCGCCCGGTGGGCTTCGAAGATACGGAAAAATGGGTCTCCGACCTGCGGCGAACCGAAATTGCGGCCGGTCACTGGTCGCCGATTTCACACGCCGGCGAGGTTGCCGAACATGCGCAGGCCTTTATTGCGAGCCTGAGAGAGCGTCGCCGGGAGAAGCAAACGTCCTAGCGATTCACCCTCCCAGGACCAAAATAATTCGCCTGTGGCGCAGCCAGGGGTGTCATTGGGCGGTTCCTGTCGGCGCTTACCAGTAAGATGGTCTCCGGTAACTAGCGGCAACATTCTCGAACCCGCTCCGACGACACCCGCAAGGGCTTGCTGACGGCTGCGCTCGAGTATTGACGGAGAAGGAGAGCTACCAACCCGTGGCTGCCCAGAAGTCAGATACAAGCACTTCCAGCAAGGACTACAACGCGTCGTCCATCACAGTCCTCGAAGGACTGGAAGCGGTACGTAAGCGCCCAGGCATGTACATCGGTTCCACCGGTGAGCGCGGCCTGCACCACCTGATTTGGGAGGTCGTCGACAACTCTGTCGACGAGGCGATGGCCGGACACGCCACCAAGGTCGAGGTCACCCTCCTCGAAGACGGCGGAATTCGCGTCGTCGACGACGGTCGTGGCATCCCGGTCGGAATGCACGCGTCCGGAGTTCCCACCGTCGAGGTCGTGCTGACTCAGCTGCACGCCGGTGGCAAGTTCGACTCCGATTCCTATGCAGTCTCCGGTGGTCTGCACGGTGTGGGCATCTCGGTGGTCAACGCGCTCTCCACCAGGCTCGACGTCGACATCAAGGTCGACGGCTACGAGTGGCATCAGACGTACACGGACTCCAAGCCCGGCGAGCTGATTCAAGGTCCCGCCACCAAGGAGACCGGAACCACGGTCAGCTTCTGGGCGGATCCCGAGATCTTCGAGACCACGCGATACAACTTCGAGACCGTTGCGCGTCGCCTGCAGGAAATGGCTTTCCTCAACAAGGGTCTGACGATCACGCTCACCGACGAGCGCGCCGAGGTCATCGATGTCGACGAGGAATCGATCGACGTCGCGGAGGCACCCAAGTCGGCAGCCGAGACGCAGGAAGCGGCTGCTGCCGCTCCGCGCAAGGCCAAGACCCGCGTCTACCACTACCCGGGTGGACTCGAGGACTACGTCCGTCACATCAACAAATCCAAGAGCCCCATCCACAACTCGGTGGTCGGATTCACGGCCAAGGGCACGGGCCACGAGCTCGAGGTAGCAATGCAGTGGAACTCCGGCTACTCGGAGTCCGTGCACACCTTCGCCAACACCATCAACACGCATGAGGGTGGAACGCACGAAGAGGGCTTCCGCGCGGCGCTCACCACGGTCGTCAACAAGTACGCCCGTGACAAGAAGCTGCTCAAGGAAAAAGAGCAGAACCTCAACGGTGACGACATCCGTGAGGGTCTCGCAGCCATCGTGTCGGTCAAGGTCGGTGAGCCGCAGTTCGAGGGCCAGACCAAGACCAAGCTCGGCAACACCGAGGTCAAGTCCTTTGTGCAGAAGGCGTGCAACGAGCATCTTCAGCACTGGCTAGAGGCCAACCCCGCTGACGCCAAGACCATCGTGAACAAGGCGGTCTCGTCGGCGCAGGCCCGTATCGCTGCCCGTAAGGCCCGCGAATTGGTTCGCCGTAAGAGCGCGACCGATCTCGGTGGCCTGCCAGGCAAGCTTGCGGACTGCCGCTCCAACGATCCGGAGAAGTCCGAGATCTACATCGTGGAGGGCGACTCCGCAGGTGGCTCGGCCAAGTCCGGCCGCGACTCGATGTACCAGGCGATTCTGCCGCTGCGCGGCAAGATCCTCAACGTCGAGAAGGCCCGTCTGGACCGCGCGTTGAAGAACACCGAAATCCAGTCGATGATCACCGCCTTCGGCACCGGCATCCACGACGAGTTCGATATCGCGAAGCTGCGCTATCACAAGATCGTGCTCATGGCCGACGCCGACGTCGACGGTCAGCACATCGCGACGCTGCTGCTCACGCTGCTGTTCCGCTTCATGCGCCCGCTGGTCGAGCACGGTCACGTCTACCTGGCCCAGCCGCCGCTGTACAAGCTGAAGTGGCAGCGCAGCGAGCCGGAATTCGCGTACTCCGATCGTGAGCGCGACGTCTTGGTGAAGGCTGGTCTCGAATCCGGCAAGAAGATCAACAAGGACGACGGCATCCAGCGTTACAAAGGCCTTGGCGAGATGAACGCCAAGGAACTGTGGGAAACCACGATGGACCCGACGGTGCGCGTTCTGCGCTTGGTGACGTTGGACGATGCCGCTGCCGCCGACGAACTGTTCAGCGTGTTGATGGGTGAGGACGTCGAGGCCCGGCGCAGCTTCATCATCCGCAATGCCAGGGATGTCCGTTTCCTCGACGTGTAGGGCCTACGGCCCTGTGCGCCTTTCCGGTAGCTCCGACAACCACAAAGGCGCACAAGGGGCTCGCCCCCATCTTCTTCTTAAGAAAGTGAACTCATGACCGACACCACGTTGCCACCGGACGGACCGCAGCACGACCGCATCGAACCGGTCGACATCCAGCAGGAAATGCAGAGCAGCTACATCGACTACGCCATGAGCGTCATCGTCGGTCGCGCTCTGCCGGATGTGCGCGACGGCCTCAAGCCCGTGCACCGCCGCGTGCTGTACGCGATGTACGACACCGGCAATCGCCCCGATCGCGGATATGTGAAGTCTGCCCGTCCGGTCGCCGAGACCATGGGTAATTACCACCCCCACGGCGACTCCTCGATCTACGACACCCTGGTCCGTATGGCCCAGCCGTGGTCGCTGCGGTACCCCCTCGTCGACGGTCAGGGCAACTTCGGTTCCCGTGGCAACGACGGCGCCGCCGCCATGCGTTACACGGAGTGCCGTCTCACGCCGCTCGCCATGGAGATGCTGCGCGAAATCGACCACGACACAGTCGATTTCACACCGAACTACGACGGTAAGACGCAGGAACCGACGGTTCTCCCCAGCCGCGTTCCGAACCTGCTGATCAACGGCTCCAACGGTATTGCCGTCGGTATGGCCACCAACATTCCGCCGCACAACCTGCGTGAAGTTGCCGAAGCCATCTACTGGGCACTCGAGAACTACGAAGCCGACGAGGAATCCACTCTCGCTGCCGTCATGGAGCGGGTCAAGGGACCGGACTTCCCGACGCACGGCCTCATCGTGGGCGGCCAGGGTATTCAGGACGCCTACACCACCGGTCGCGGCTCCGTCCGTATGCGCGGTGTGGTCGAGGTTGAAGAAGATGCCAAGGGCCGCACCACAATTGTCATCACCGAGCTGCCCTACCAGGTCAACCCGGACAACCTGATCACCTCCATCGCGGATCAGGTTCGTGACGCCAAGATCGCCGGCATCTCCGATATTCACGACGAGTCTTCCGACCGCGTCGGCATGCGCATCGTTGTCACCGTCAAACGTGACGCGGTTGCCAAGGTTGTGTTGAACAACCTGTACAAGCACACGCAGCTGCAGACCAGCTTCGGCTGCAACATGCTGTCCATCGTCGACGGTGTGCCGCGCACGCTGCGCCTCGACCAGATGATTCGTCTGTACACGACGCATCAGCTCGAGGTCATCGTCCGTCGTACCCAGTACCTGCTCCGTAAGGCCGAAGAGCGCGCTCACATCTTGCGTGGTCTGGTCAAGGCGCTCGACGCTTTGGACGAGGTCATCGCCTTGATCCGTGCGTCGCAGACCGTCGACGTCGCCCGGGCCGGATTGATGAACCTCCTCGACGTCGACGAGATTCAGGCCGACGCGATCCTCGCGATGCAGCTGCGACGTCTGGCCGCCCTCGAGCGTCAGAAGATCGTCGACGAATTGGCCGAAATCGAAATCGAAATCGCCGATTACAAGGACATTCTGGCCAAGCCTGAGCGTCAGCGCGCGATCGTTCGTGACGAGCTCAAGGAAATTGTCGACAAGTACGGCGACGACCGTCGTACTCGCATCATCGCCGCCGACGGCGACGTCAACGACGAAGACCTCATCGCCCGTGAGGACGTTGTTGTCACGATCACCGAGACCGGCTACGCCAAGCGCACCAAGACCGACCTGTACCGCTCGCAGAAGCGCGGCGGCAAGGGCGTTCAGGGTGCCGGCCTCAAGCAGGACGACATCGTCTCGCATTTCTTCGTCAGCTCGACGCACGACTGGCTGCTGTTCTTCACCACGAAGGGCCGCGTCTACCGCGCCAAGGCATACGAACTGCCCGAGGCCAGCCGCACCGCTCGAGGTCAGCATGTCGCCAACCTGCTGGCCTTCCAGCCGGACGAGCGCATCCAGTCCGTCATCCAGATCAAGACGTACGACGACGCGCCTTACCTGGTACTAGCCACCCGCAACGGTCTGGTCAAGAAGTCCAAGCTCACGGACTTCGACTCCAACCGCAGCGGCGGCATCGTTGCCATCAACCTGCGCGGCGACGACGAATTGGTCGGAGCTGTTCTGTGCTCCGCCGACGACGATCTGCTTCTCGTCTCGGCACAGGGCCAGTCGATCCGTTTCTCGGCCACCGACGAAGCACTACGGCCCATGGGTCGCGCAACGTCCGGTGTCCAGGGCATGCGCTTCAACGGCGAGGACGAGCTGCTCTCGCTCAACGTCGTCCGTGAAGGCAAGTTCCTGCTGGTCGCCACTTCCGGTGGTTACTCCAAGCGAACCGGCATGGAGGACTACCCGGTCCAGGGTCGCGGCGGCAAGGGCGTACTCACCATTCAGTACGACAAGAAACGTGGCACTCTGGTCGGAGCGCTCATCGTCGACGACGACGACGAGCTGTACGCGATCACCTCGGGCGGCGGCGTCATCAGGACAGCTGCCAAGCAGGTTCGTAAGGCCGGACGCCAGACCAAGGGCGTGCGTCTGATGAACCTCGGCGAAGGCGACACCTTGCTCGCAATTGCGCGCAACGCCGACGAACCCGAAGAGATCGCTGCCGCAAACACCGACAGTGCAGACAATGCCGATGGAGCTAAGGAGTCCTAGTGAGCACTCCCAACCAGCCGGGCAGTGACCAGAAGAGCACGAGCACTTCCGGTTCGACGCCCCCAAAGGCGGAGCAGCCAGCTGCTCCGGCGGGTGCAGGGGGCTCGCAGTCTCCCGTTGAGGCTTCGAAACCTCCGGCCGCTGGTAAGCCAAGCGGCTCTGCCGCCGATTCCAAGGCTGTGGCCGACAAGTCGGCACAGCCTGCGGCTGGGAAGAGTGCACCGGCTGCTCCCGCTGCCCCGAAGGCACCTGACGCGCCTGCACCGGCTAATCAGGCACGGGGTAATCAGGCGCCGCCGTGGCAGCGTGGTCAGCAGCAGTCAGGTCCGCAGCCTGTTACGCAGCAGGCAGGGGCACAGCAGCCTGTTACGCAGCAGCCTGGGGTGCAGCAGCGCGAACCCCAGACCAACATCACCCGTCCGGCTGCGCCGCGACCTGATGTTCGGAAGGGGCCTGCACCTGCTGCCGGGAAACCGCCGGTCGGTCCGCCGAACCAGCGGCCAACAGGTCCTGGATCTCCGTCGCAGCCGCCGGCTCGGCCGGTGGTCACGGGAACGGCTGCTCCGAAGGTCACGAACAACGCGGCCATGAACAACGCGGTCGACAACAAGACCGTCGCGAACAAGACCGTCGCCGACAAGACTGTGGCGAATAAGACGGTTGCGAATAAGACGGTTGCCCCGCCGAAGGGGCCCAACGCACCGGCCGGAAATGCTCCGGCCGGTCCCCGGGCCAAGGCTGCGGCGATCGACGGTCCGACTCGGCATATCAGCCGCAAGGATCTGCCGAAGGACATGCCGGACCTCTCCGAGGCGAAGCATCCCCTGCCGCAGGCGGCCGTTGGTGACAAAAATCACGTCGCTGCCGTTGCGGCTGCGTCCAGTGGGGGGCCTTTACGGGCGACGGTGCAGATCCGTCGTATCGATCCGTGGTCCACGCTCAAGATCACTTCTGTGATCTCGGTTTCACTTTTCTTCGTGTGGATGGTGGCTGTCGGTCTTCTGTACGTCGTTTTGGACGGCATGGGCGTCTGGGACCGCCTGAACAACGCTTTTACGGACATCGTGTCCGATGGCGGATCCGACGGACTGGTGACAGCGGGGCAAGTCTTCGGCTATTCCGCAGTGATCGGTTTGGCGAACATGGTGTTGTTCACCGCGCTCGTCACGATCGGATCGTTCATCTACAACCTCTGCAGTGACTTGGTTGGCGGCGTCGAGGTAACTCTCGCAGACCGCGACTGACCTGCATAAACGTTGCCCCACCGGACCCGTTTTGGTGTTAGCGGGCCGGTGGGGTAATCTTTGAAACCGGTTCAGGGGCCTATAGCTCAGGTGGTTAGAGCGCTTTACTGATAATGAAGAGGTCGGAGGTTCAAGTCCTCCTAGGCCCACTCCTTGTGCCGAAGAAGGGTTGCTGGAATGAAAGTTTTCCTGCTTGTCGGGGCTAGCATTCTGGTGTCTCTCGTAGTCACCAAGTTGATCAAAAGTCAGCGCGGAGACAAGGTTTGGCACGATTTGGAAACAAGCTAGAACATAGGTACTCTGACTCCGGTCGGAAAACCGAACGGGGCCTTAGCTCAGTTGGTAGAGCGCTGCCTTTGCAAGGCAGATGTCAGGAGTTCGAATCTCCTAGGCTCCACAGTAAGAAAACACCCTCCCGGGAAACTGGGAGGGTGTTTTTGTCTGTGCGCACCCAGATCGTGAGAATTAGCATGCCGACTGGGCGGTACGGCGCCTGAAATCGGACGCTCGGCGCTTACGATTCCCGCATGAGATCTGTGTGGGACCGCATCCGCCGCTATTGCGGGACGCTTCATCCTGTCGGCCTTGCCTTTGCGCTGGTGTTTTTCACCTGGTCGATGACCCCGTCGCTCCTACCCCGAGTGTGGTACTTGCAGGGCGTTGCGACGGGCATTTCGCTGGCAATGGGTTATGCGATCGGAACTCTGGTCGCGTGGACGGTTCGCAAGTGTGGCGTCGAACCGCAGTGGTCGGAGCGCACGAAGAAGATCGCGTGGCGGACGATGGCGGTGGTGGCCGTGATCGCAGTTCCGCTCTTCTTGATTTTGGGGGCGCGGTGGCAGCGGATCGTCCGTGAACTTGTCGGTATGCCGCGTGACAGTGCGGCAAACTACCTTCTGGTTGCGCTCATTTCGCTGTTCATCTGGTTCATTCTGCTCGAGGCATCGCGGGGCATTCGCCATTCCACGAACCGCCTTTCGCAGTTCGCATTGCGGTTTGTCCCGAAGGAAGCGGCGAAGGTCGCCAGCCTTGTTGTGGTTCTCGCTCTTGCTGTCTTTGTCGTGAACGGTGCGCTGTACAACGGGTTGATCGCGTTCGCGAACTGGAGCTTCTCGGGTGCGGATACCGAAACTCCGGACGGCATCGAACAGCCGCTCATTGCCGAACGCAGTGGTTCACCGATGTCTGCGGAAGCCTGGGACTCGCTGGGGCAGGAAGGGCGCACCTTCATGGGTAGTGGCCCCACCGCGGCGGAGATCACGGCGCTGACGGGGCGTGAGGCGAAGCAGCCGATCCGCGTGTATGCCGGGCGTGAGTCCTCGGATTCGATTCGCGGCGTGGCAAACCGGGTTGTGGACGAACTCAAGCGCACCGGTGGGTTCGACCGCGGAACTCTGGCCGTCGTGACAACCACGGGTCGTGGTTGGGTCAACGAGGATGTGGCGTCGGCGTTCGAATATGTCGAGGACGGTGACACCGCCATTGCGTCGATGCAGTACTCGTTCCTGCCGAGTCCGTTGGCCTTCATCGCGGACCGCGAAACTCCGATGGTTGCCGGCCGCGCACTGTTCAATGCTGTTTTTGCGGAGTGGATCAACCTGCCCGTGGAGACGCGTCCCGAGCTGGTCGTGTTCGGCGAGAGCCTCGGTTCGTACGGCGGCCAGGCCGCTTTTGCCGGGGACCAGGACATGATGACGCGCGTCGACGGAGCTTTGTGGGTGGGCACACCCAACTTCACGGAGCAGTGGCAGGAGATCACGAACAATCGTGACTCTGGTTCGCGGGAGATTCTTCCCGTGATCGACGGCGGAGAGTCGATCCGTTTTGCCGCTGATCCGATCGACTTGGAGCTCGAGGCCGACTGGGCTGACGATCGAATCGTCTACTGGCAGCACGCCAGTGACCCCATCACGTGGTGGTCGTTCGACCTCCTCCTCAACAAGCCCGACTGGTTGAGCGAAAAGCCGGAGGGCCGCGACGTGGATCCGGGTATGACGTGGATTCCTCTCGTGACGTTCTGGCAGGTCACGCTCGACATGGTGTTCTCGGCGGATGTTCCGTCGGGTCATGGGCACAACTACGGCGAAGATGCCGCGGACATGTGGGCCAACATCTTGCATCCGACGACGTGGACGCCGGAGAACACCGAGCAGTTGCGTGCGCTCCTGACCAACAATGTGGAGCCGACGAAATAGGTGAAAGTAGCTGTACAGCAACGACTCTAAGGTTCTTTCCTTACCGGTAAGTTTGTTTTACGGTATATGTTACCCTGCGTTCACTGTGTGTCAGAGCACAGTGCAAACGACGTGGGGAGAACGTGAACGTGAAGAACCGAATGTGGTGGGCAGCCGGCCTGTCCGTTGCAGCACTGGTGGTCAGTGCTGCAACGGCGCCGTTCGCAGCAGCTGAGCCGGCGGATTTCTACACTCCGCCGACTGAACTGCCCGCCGGGGACAACGGCGACCTCATTCGCAGTGAGCCGACGCCCTTGCTTCTCAGCGTGCCGGGATCGAATGGTCCGTGGCCGGCTACCGCCACCAAGATCATGTACCGCAGTGAAGACGCCACTGGTGCTCCCGTTGCAGTCACCGGCACGTACCTCGAGCCGACAAACCCGTGGACCGGGCAGGGGGCGCGTCCACTGGTTGCCAGCGCAGTAGGTACTCACGGACAAGGTGACCAGTGTGCCCCGTCCAAGCTGTTCAACACCGGACTGGAATACAGGTTTCCGACGGACGTGATGGTCGGCTACGAGTCCATCTGGGTGAATATGTTGTTGCTCAACGGCATTGCCGTTGTGGTCACCGACTACGACGGGCTGGGAACGCCGGGCGACCACACGTACGTGAACCGCGCCGCCGAAGCGCACGCCGTCCTCGATTCGGTGCGGGCTGCGCAGCAACTTCCGAACACCAGCATTCCCGACAACGGGCCCGTCGGCCTGTGGGGTTATTCGCAGGGTGGCGGCGCTGCCGCTGCAGCAACGGAGCTGAAGCCGTCGTACGCCCCGGAGCTCGATCTGAAGGGCACGTACGCGGGCGCTCCTCCGGCTGATCTGGAAGCCACCCTCGAGCAGATCGACGGCACATTTCTCACCGGCTTGATCGGATACGCGCTCAACGGAATCGTGGCTCAGTACCCCGACGTGGAGCCGCTACTCGACGCGGAAATCAACGATCGTGGACGCGCGATGCTCGCGGCGACCAAAAATCAGTGCGTCGGCGAGACGGGCCTGCAATTTGCCTTCCAGAAGACGTCGGAGTTCACGAAATCGGGCGAATCGTTGTCGGTTGTGCTCGATCGCTTGCCCGTTGCACAGGGGATCCTGGCAGAACAGAAGATCGGCAACCTGACGCCGACGTCGCCGGTCCTGATCCAGCACGGGCGAGCTGACGACATCGTGCCGTTCGGCCAGGGACAGGAACTCGCGCGGGAATGGTGCAGCAACGGCGCGACGGTGCAGTTCTCCGTCAACGAGCTGCCCTCTGTCGCTCCGGGTGTTGCACTGGGCCATCTAGCCCCGTACATCACGGGAACCCCGGAATCCATCGGCTACATGATCGATCGGTTCAACAACGTTCCGGCGCCGTCGAACTGCTGACTGGCGCTCACCAACGAAGAGAGGCCCGGAACACACTGTGTTCCGGGCCTCTTTGCTTCAAGATCTACGCAGTCTGTTCGTCCACTCGCGGCGGAGCCGACGCCACCGGCGGGTGCTCGCGGTGGCGGCTCTTGTAGAAAACAGCTCCACCGATCACAGCCACACCGGCAATGACGAACAGGCCGATGCGCTTACGTCCACGCGGCTTCGGTTCACGCTCTGCACGCGCCGCTGACTTGGCGGGGAGGGACTTTGCACACTCCACGCCCTTCTTGGCGAGAACAGCGCTCTGACGGCCCAGGAACAGGCCGAGCTGTCCGGCGCCACGGGCAGTTGCCGTGGCGACAACAGCGGCGATGCGACGGGCGTTGTCGGCTGCGTCAGATTCCTTGATGCGGGTTGCTGTTTCCTCGAAAGAGTCTTCGACGCGGGCCACGGCCTGGTCGAACGTGTCGGGAAGCTGGCTGCTGAGGGACTCGGTCACTCGTGTCATGACTCCACTTTGTCACAGGATCTGTCCCAGGAACGCCCGGGTGCGAGGATTCCGAGGGTTGTCGAAGAATTGATCCGGAGCAGCGTCTTCGACGATCTTGCCGTCACTCATGAAAACGATGCGATCCGCGGCAGCGCGGGCAAATGCCATTTCATGGGTGACCACCACCATGGTCATACCTTCGTCGCGAAGCCGGACCATCACGTCAAGCACCTCCTTGACCATTTCCGGGTCGAGCGCCGAGGTTGGCTCGTCGAAAAGCATGACGCTCGGCTTCATGGCCAGTGCTCGGGCGATGGCAACGCGTTGTTGTTGTCCGCCGGAGAGCTGGGAGGGGTAGTTCTCGGCTTTGTCGGACAACCCGACGAGGGCGAGGAGTTCGCGCGCCTGCGCCTGGGCTTTGTCCTTGGGTACTCCCTGTACGTGACGTGGGCCGGCTGCGACGTTCTCCACAGCGGTCATCATCGGGAAGAGGTTGAAATTCTGGAACACCATCCCGGTGCCCTGCCGTTGTTTCGCGATCTGTGCTTCGCTGCGCAAGCGCCGTTTGCCGTTGCTGTCGACGTAGCCCATCGATTCGCCACATACTTCGACGATCCCTGAGTCGATGATCTCGAGGCAGTTGAGGGTGCGCAGGAGGGTGCTCTTGCCGCTACCGGACGGTCCGAGCAGCAGTACAACTTCGCCCTCGGCGACGCTGAAATCGATGCCGTCGAGTACCCGGACGTCGTTGAAGGACTTGATCATGTTCTCGACGCGAACAACCGTTGTGGCGGCGGCAATGTCGGTGGTGGTCATCTGTTCACTGCTTCCGCTAGCTGAGCCGACTCGGCGACATTTGCATCGCCGGAAGTGTTCTTGCGCTTGTAGTTACGGTCGTATCCCCGGCCGGCGCGGGATTCGAGGACACGCTGAATCATTCCCCAGGCAGTGGTCAGGACGAGGAAGTACAGGGCCGCCGCGCACAGGCCTTCGAGTACTCGGAAGTTGACCTGTACCAGAAACTGTGTGCGCCGCAACAACTCTTGGACCGAGATGACCGATACCAAGGTTGTGGTCTTGAGCAATCCGTTGAAGCTGTTGCCCAGCGGAGGAATCATGACGCGAAATGCCTGGGGTAGCACTACAACTCGGAATACCTTGAACGGCGACATGCCCAGCGCCCGGGCCGCCTCGGTCTGACCGGCCGGCACCGACATCAGTCCGGACCGGACGATCTCGGACAGGTAGGCGGCTTCGTTGAGAACAAGCCCGAGGAGGGCGGACTCGATGACTCCGAGCTTGATTCCCACCTGAGGCAAGCCGGTATAGATGATGACCAATTGCACCAGTAGGGGAGTGCCGCGCATCAACCACACGTAGAAGCCGACGATTGCCCGCAGAATCCACCAGCGGGAGGAGCGTGCCGCAGCAACGACGACGGCCAGCATCAGGCCGAGAACCATGCTGACGACAGTGAGCCAGATGGTGACCCATACGCCCTCGACCAGCTGCTTACTGGTCAAGATCGAGAAGAATGCATCCCAGGACCACATGGGGTTACCTTTCGGCTAGATGAGCGGAGCTCAGCATTGAAGATGAGCGGAGCTCAGGGCTGAAGATGAGCGGAGCTCAGGGCTGCAGCGGGCCGGTACTGACGGAGATATCGCCGTCGTAACCGTCGACGCCGTATTCCGCGAACAGAGCGGTGAGGTACCCGTCGGCACGCATGTCCGTGAGGACGCGCGCCACCTCGACGGCAGTTTTGCTGTCTTGGGAGAATCCGAGGGCCAAGGGTGAGTTGTTGATGCCGTCGACGCCCGTCTCGAAGCGGCCGTCCTTCTGGTAGAAGGAGGTTACCGAGCTCACGATCGCCGCCCCGTCCGCTTGTCCTGCCGAAAGTGCTTGGTAAGCATCAGCATTCGTCTTGAAGGTTTGCACGTTCATGGTCGGCTTGCCGGCGGCGCTGAATGTCTCGTTCAATGCGTTGAGCGTGTCGAACTCGTATCCCGGTGCCTCGACGGCGATGGTCTTACCGGCCAGATCGTCGACGGACGAGATGGACTCGGGGTTTCCTGCCGGTACCGAGACGGATACCGCCTGTACCTCGTAGGGAACGAGCGAGATGGTCTCGGCGCGAGCCGGTGTGTAGAACATCCCGGTGTCGATCATGTCCCAACGGCCGCTCTGCACGCCGGGGATCTGGGCGTCGAACTCGATGTTGACGAAGTCGGCGCGCAGGCATAGGCGGTTCGCGATCTCTTTGCCCAGGTCAACGCGCATTCCGACGACCTTGCCCGACTCGTCCACGTACTGCATCGGTGGGAGCGTGGCGTTGGTGGCGATGGTGAGGGTGCCTTCTTCTGCGAGGTCCGATGATCCCAGTGTGGGAGTGCAGTCGGTGGGAGCGGCAGTGTCGTCGCTTCCCGATCCACAGGCTGTGAGGGTGGCTGCCAAAGCGGTGGCGGCTGCGACTGCGAGGATTCTGCGCATTTTTCGAGTTGCCTTTCGGGAGTGGCTTCCGCCTACATTTTTTCGGGCTCCAAAGCACATTTTCGGGAGGCTCTGAATCGTCCGAATCAGTTTCATGGGATCGATTGCACTGAGCTTGGCACGCGATTGATGAAGGGTCAACGCCGTTAACGCGAGAGATACCGACGAAACGAACTGTTAACGAAACAGCGTGTCGTGCGCCACGATCGTTGCTGTTTTCAGTGACCTCCGTCATGTGGCGCGCAGGAATTTCGCTCGATCAGCGTCGAGCCGATCCGGTAGGTACGGCCCTGGTCTTCTTTGCCGAGTTTCCCCGAATCTATTTGCTGGAAAAGAAGATCCATTGCGACATTGGCCAGTTGTACTGCACCGTTGTCGATCGTGGTGATCGCGGGTTGCCACATCTCTAGCCACGGCATGTCCTCGTGGCACACCAGGGACAACTCGTTCGGAATGCTCACGCCACGGCCGACGAGGGTGGGAAGAATGCCGAAAACCGCTTCGTGGTTGGCGGCGTACAACGCAGTCATCTTCGGCGCGTGATCGAGCAGGGAACCTATTGCCTCGGCTCCGAAATACGTTGTGAAAGAACCTTTTCTGACCAGTGATTCATCCACCTCGACGCCGTACTCTGCCAGCGCGCGGCGGTATCCCTCGAACCGTTCACGGCCGGACGTCGCGTCGTCGGTGCCGCCGATATAGCCGATGTTGCGGTGGCCGAGTGCGAGTAGATGACGGGTAGCGAACATGGCACCGTCGATGTCGTCGGCAAGAACGTTGGGTGCTTTGCTGCCTTCCACAGACCGAATGAGGTTGACGACGGCGCTTCCCGAGAGCAGGTCGTTGGTCGCGGTGGCGTTACGGCCGCTACCGATCACGATCGTCCCGTCCACGCCGTGCTCGGCCAGCATCTCGAGCACGTCACGTTCACGCGACACATCAGCGTCTGTGATGCAGAGGATGACTTGAAAACCCTTGTCCGACGCTCTTTTCTGCACTACTTCGGCGACCGTGTGGAACGACGCGTTGAGCAGGTTGTTCATCACGAGACCGATGAGGTGTGACCGCCGGGAGCGCAGCGCGCTCGCGGCGCGATTGGGGCGGTACTGCAGCTTGCGCGCGGCTTCCTGCACGGCCGCCCTGGTCTGCGGAGAGATCAACGCCGATCCACTCAATGCGCGTGATGCAGTGCTTCGCGAAACACCGGCGGCGTTTGCGACATCGATCAGGGTGACTGTCATCGTGTCCTCTTGGCTTCATTGACTGCGTGGTTGCTTCATTCGACTATGCCCGTGTTACGAGTCTGTTTCCTGGCTTGACGATTTTACCGGTTCGGAGCAATGTATGGAATCGATCCCATTCGCACAGTCTGTGCATCTCCATCGAGAGGTCTACTTCTATGAATCGCGACGATGTCGCTTGGTCGGGCTATTGGCCCGCGTCTCCCACCCCGTTCGACGCTGCTGGAGCGGTGGATGTCGATGCATTTGCCGAGCTCATGGATCTCTACGCACGTATGGGCGTCGACGGAGTTCTGATCAACGGCAGCACCGGTGAGTGGTTTTCCCAGACCCATGCCGAGCGCAAACTTGTCGCCGAGGTGGCAGTGAGCGCCGTGAGTGGTCGCTTCCCCGTGCTGATCGGAGTGAGCGCATACACGGCTGACCAATCACGGCGACTCGCGAAGCACGCGGCTGGCACCGGTGCGGACGGAATTCTTGCGACCCCGCCGCCGTACGTTCACACGTCGGCCGACGAGACGGTTGCGTACTACGAAAGTGTTTCCACAGCAACAGATCTACCGTTCATGGCGTACAACTGGCCGCGCGGGGTCTCGGTGGACATGGGTAAGATTCCCGGATTATTCGCCCGCATCGCGGATCTAGAGAATGTGGTGGCGATCAAGGACAGCACCGGCGATTGGCTGAGCATGCTCGACACCGTCGAGCAGTTCTCTTCGCAGGTAAGGGTTTTCGGTAGTTTCCTGCATCGCCGCGGACTGGCCGCGCTTCTCGAACTCGGTGGTGACGGCAACATCGACGGCGGTGGCGTCGGCGCTCCCTTCGGTGTCCCCTTCTATCGCGCTGTTGTCGCAAAAGATGCTGCGGCAGCGCAGGAATGGGCCGACCGTTACCGCGCACTGTCCGGTGCGCTGATCAACGGTGACTACAGCGGCATTCACGCGTCACCGATTCCCCAGCTCAAAGCGGTCATGAACCTGCTGGGGCAGCCAGGCGGTCACGTGCGGGAACCGCTGCTGCCGGTCACCGACCCGAACATCATCGAAGCCCTGCAGTCGATCATCGATCGATCCGGTATAGCCGAAGCCAGCGCACATACGTCGAAGGAGTTCACACATGTCCACTGAGCCCATGCAAACTGAGTTCATGACCAGCGAGGTCGATGTCGTGATCATCGGTGCCGGAATCGTGGGAGCTGCAGCGGCATTTCGACTGACCGACGCAGGCTTCCGTGTCGTGGTGCTTGATCGGTCGGTACCCAATTGCGCCGGATCGGGAACGACGGCCGGAAATTTGCACATTCAGACGATTCACACGCGTCGACCCGGTCAGGGTGTGGCACTGGATGTGCGTCGTCTGCTTCCACTGCAGCTAGCGGCGAGTCAGTTGTGGGATCAGCTCGAGCACGATGTTCCCGGCGGTGTCGGCCTGGTCCGCTGCGGCGGTTACATGGTTGCCGAGACCGAGGAGCAGTGTGCCGCTCTGGTACAGAAGCACGAATGGGAACGGGAAGTTGGAATTCCGACCCGTCTTCTCACCGGTGACGAAGTACGCCAAGAGCTTCCGTTGCTCGGATCGACCATTGCCGGTGCCAGCTGGTGCGGCTTGGACGGTTACGCGGAACCCGATATCGCGGGCCCGGCTCTCCTGGCGGAAGCGGTCGCTCGTGGTGCGCAGCTGGCTACCGATACCAAGGTCACGGCAATCGAGCGGATCGGTGAATCCTGGAACGTCAGTACCGCGAAGGGGACGTGGCAGGCACCCCACGTGGTCAATGCTGCGGGTCCGTGGATGGCAGAGGTCGCCGCGATGGTCGACGTGCAACTGGAACTGCGGGCTCTGTCGCTGCAAATGCACACCCTTGCCGCCCCGCCCGAAACCTTGAATGTGTTGGTACAGCACGTCGGTGAGGGTATTTCGATCAAGCAGGACAGGCGCAATCGCATAGTGCTCGGCGGTGGATGGCCCGCAGGACAGTTCCGGACTGCAGGTGCGGCACCGATCCGCGAGGAGAGCATCGCGGGCAATCTCGCCCAGACTGGGCGGTTGATGCCGGGCCTCGGTGAGATCGAGCTGTCCGACGTCTGGACCGGCCCGGTTGTGACCACACCGGACGAATTGCCGATCATCGGTGAACTCGAGAGTGCACCAGGCGTTTTTGTTGCGGGTGGAACCTATTCGTTCACCTTTGCGTCGCTGTGGGCCGACGTCCTCACAGCTCTGGTCCAGGGCAAGGAACCGGCTGTCGATGTCAGTTCCTTCGGGCCGGCGCGACTGACCGCCTCTCACTGATACCAACGTTATTCGAACTAGAGGAGACAAGAATGGCAACCGTGACGATGTTCGTGAACGGGCAAGCACTGTCCGGCGGAACACTGAACGACGCGCTGGCAGGGGCAACGTTCCTGGGTGCGGCCGATACCGCGCCGAACTACCAGTTCTTCTCCGTGCGAGACGAATTCCCCGGATTGCACCCGGTGGCCGAAGGTGGATTCACCGTGCCCGGTGAGCTGTACGAGGTCGACTACGACCTCCTTCGACTTGAACTGCTGCCCCGTGAGCCGGAGGAGTTGGAACTGGGCGTGATTCTTCTTGCCGACGGACGAGGGTCGTTGTCCATGCGCATGCGGGCCGAGTGGCTGGATCGTCCCGAGGTGGTGGACATCAGCGACCGCGGCGGCTGGCGTGCGTACCTTGCGAGTAAGTCGTGACCACCTCCCCACTCACTGTTGTGCGGGGCGGAACGCTGGTGGAGTCGTCGTGGAGCGGGCTTGCCGATCTGGTGATGCGCGACGGCAAAATCATCGCAATAGTAGAGCCGGGCGGGCTGATTCCGGACGGTGCGACGGTGCTCGACGCTACGGGGAAGCTGGTTATGCCGGGTGGGGTGGATCCGCACTGCCACGTCGGGTTCACGTCGGGTGAATTCACGTCGCTCGATTCCTACGCCGAATGCACCACCGCCGCAGTGTTCGGCGGCACCACTACGATCATCGATTTTGCGATACCTAGGCCGGGTCAGGATCCGCTGGATGCGGCGGACAAGCTCCGAACCAAATCTACTGAGGGTCTGTGTGATTCGGCTCTACACGGATGTGTTGTCGAATGGGACGATACGACGGCCGATCAACTGGCTACGATGGCTGCCGCCGGAATCCGCACGGTCAAGATGTTCACGACCTATGCCGGCGAGTCGATGGCCGACGAACACACCATTCTGCGCACCATGCAAACCACGCGTGATCTTGGTGGCATGGTGATCATTCACTGCGAATCGGACGCCATTGTCGGTGACGCGCAGAATGCCGCCGCCAGTTGTGGGCACATCGATGCGGCCGGGATGGCGACCACGCGTCCGGAATTAGCTGAAACAGCCTCGGTAGCAGCAGTATTGGCTATTGCTGAATCGCAACGGGCGCCGGTGTACTTTGTGCATCAATCGTCGGCGGCGGCTGTCGAACTGGTTGCCGATGCTCGCAAGCGTGGGTTGGTAGCCTTCACCGAGGTCGTGGCACATCATGTGACACTGGATGATTCGGAGTACCAAGGCTCAGAACCGGAACGATTTGTGTGCTGCCCACCGCTGCGTTCACGCGGTACCGTCGACGGATTGGGTAAGCACCTCTTCACCGGTCACATCACGACCATCGGTTCCGATCACTGCTGCTACGACACCGTTCAGAAGCGTCAACACCGCCACGATGTTCGTCATATGCCGAACGGCTTGCCTGGCGTCGAGACTCGCCTGCCCGTCGTATTCTCGAAGTTTGTTGCGGCCAACGGTCTGTCGCCGACTCGTTTTGTGCAGTTGACGGCTGCCAATCCGGCTCGCACCAATGGGCTCTATCCGCGCAAGGGTTCGATCATGCCGGGTTCCGATGCCGATGTAGCTATCTGGGACCCGGATCTGGAATGGACCGTCTCGGACGCCGACCTGCACATGGCCACCGACTACACGCCCTACGAAGGTCGGCGGCTGCGCGGAAAGCCGGTGACCGTTGTTGTCGGTGGTCACGTCGTCGTCCATGACGGGATTCTGGTGGACGACACTCCACGGGGACGCCATCTACCCGCCGCGCCGCTGGATTTCACGTCGATGTGTTAGATCTTGTTGCGGTAGTTGAGCTGTGGAGCCACAGTCGGGCGGGAGCGCAGCCCCACAGTTCAACAGCGCGTGGTCAGTGCAGGTGTGGTGTCAGCCGAGCGATCCGCTGAAGAAATCGAGGGCGCTGAAGAGATCGGTGAAGGCGCCGAAAAGATCAGTCAGGTAGCTCAGGTCCATGGTGTGTGCCTTTCGTTGGTGATTGCGCTGATGTGCGCATCTCGAATGATTCCAGCGCTCCCTGGTAACGAGGTTCCGTGAAACTGGCGATCGCCTGGGAAAGCCTGAACGCTGGCTTTTGCCCCGGTTTGGCAGCCTCACATCCATCGGAAGCCAGACAATGGCACGATGGGGTGGTGACTTCAACTCATCAGACCGCAACCGCAACGCTGCACACGAACCGCGGCGACATCAAGATCGCTCTGTTCGGCAACCATGCGCCGAAGACCGTCGAGAACTTCGTCGGCCTGGCCGACGGCTCGAAGGAATACTCCACCGAGAACGCATCCGGCGCCAAGACCGGACCGTTCTACGACGGCGCAGTCTTCCACCGCGTCATCGACGGTTTCATGATCCAGGGTGGCGACCCCACCGGAACCGGCCGTGGCGGCCCGGGTTACCAGTTCGGCGACGAGTTCCACCCGGAACTGCAGTTCGACCGCTCCTACCTGCTCGCCATGGCTAATGCCGGCCCGGGCACCAACGGATCGCAGTTCTTCATCACCACCGGCCCGACGCCGCACCTGAACCGTCGCCACACCATCTTCGGTGAGGTTCTCGACGACGAGTCGCGCAAGGTTGTCGACGCTATCTCCTCCACCGCGGTCGATCGCTCCGATCGCCCGGTCGAGCCGGTCGTCATCAACAGCATCACCATCTCCTGAACAGGTAAACAACGAAGATGACTAACCCCGGTTGGGGCGGCGGTGCGAGTGAGGGCCTCCCGCCCCAACCGCGGTGCGTCCGCCATCCAGATCGACCCACTGCTCTCTCCTGCAATCGTTGCGGCCGCCCGGCGTGCCCCGATTGCCTCCGTGAGGCTGCGGTGGGCTACCAATGTGTTGACTGTGTAGCTGCCGGTCAACGCGATGTTCGACCCGTGCGTGGCGTCGCGGGTAATACCGTGACGCAGGCGCGGCCGGTGCCGGTCGTGACGTACACGCTCATGGGCCTCAACGTCCTGGCGTTCCTGGCGACGCTCGTGCAGTCGCGCAGCATCATGAACAATCAGGTCGATTCGTCGATCTTCGCCAACTGGGCCCTCAACCCCGCACTGGTTGCGGGCGGCGAGTGGTTCCGTCTGATCGGGTCGGGATTCCTGCACTTCGGAATCCTGCATCTGGCCGTCAACATGTATGCGCTCTACATCCTGGGCCGCGACACGGAGATCGTGATGGGCCGCTCCCGGTACATCAGCATCTATCTCGTGTCGCTGGTCGGCGGCAGCGCGTCGGTGATGGCGTTTCAACCGGTCTTTGCGTCGGTGACGTCGCTGTCGTGGACCGCGGGTGCTTCGGGTGCGATCTTCGGCATCATGGGCGCGCAGGCCGTTCTGTTGTTGCGTCTGCGTCGTAGCCCGGTCCCGATCATCTCGGTGATCGCGATCAATGTGATCATCAGCATTTCGCTGCCAGGCATCTCGTTCTGGGGACACGCGGGTGGTCTGCTGGCAGGCGCTGCTGCCGCTGCCGCATTCCTGTACGTGCCGCAGTGGTTGGGTGCGGGTCAAGATCGGCTGAAAGCAGTCCGGATCGGCTGGATCGCTTTTGGCGCCGTCACCGTGGTCACGATCGGAATCATCGTGATGCGCGTCGTGCAACTGCGCGAGCAGGGGCTGTTCCTCACCAGCGGCTAGAGATAGTGCACATAGCGGTACTTCTTCTGTGGAGATAATCCACATAGTGCGACGAAGCAATGAATTCTACTGTGGCTCGAGTCACGTAAGTAGAAGCGATGCTTCCGGCCATTCTTAGGAGTACCACCCGCAATGACCTCCACCGATCGCGCCACCCCTGACGGTGGAGTTGCGCCAAGCGAGATCGAATCTCGTGTGGTGAAGAAGGTAGCCAGGCGGCTCATTCCGTTCTTGATCCTGCTCTATTTCGTGAACTATCTGGATCGTACGAACATCGCGTTTGCCAAGCTCACCATGAGCGCCGACCTCGGCATGACCGAGACGATGTTCGGGCTCGCGTCCGGCCTCTTCTTTGTCGGCTATCTCCTGTTCGAGGTGCCGAGTAACTTGGCCCTCCACCGTTTCGGCGCACGCTTGTGGATCGCGCGCATCATGCTCACCTGGGGCATTCTGGCCGCGGCTCTGGCCTTTGTACCGAATGTGGGAAGTCTCTACTTCCTGCGAATTCTCTTGGGTATCGCCGAGGCCGGCTTCTTCCCCGGCGTGCTGCTCTACCTGACATTCTGGTTCCCCAAGAAGTACCGCGTTCGTTTGATGGGCCTGTTCCTGCTGACACTTCCCCTGTCGTCGGCCCTCGGCGCACCGCTGTCCGCTGCGATCATCCAGTACGGCGACGGCTTGTTCGGCCTGGCCGGGTGGCGCGTGATGTATCTGATCGAGGGCTTACCCGCGGTGATCCTGGCGTTTGTCGTGTGGTTCTATCTCACCGATCGACCCGCCGACGCCAAGTGGTTGACCCTGGAAGAGCGCACGTGGCTCATGCGATCGATGGAAGACGAGGAACGAGAACTCGGCGACGCCGGTCACCAGTCGGCCGCCAAGACACTGCGTGATCCGCGGGTTATCGGATTCGGTTTGGTGTACTTCGGCATCACGTACGGCCTGTACGCCCTGAGTTTCTTCCTGCCCAGCATCGTCGCCGGATTCAAGCAGACATTCGATACCGACTTCTCGCTCATGGAGACCGGCCTGATCGTGGCAGTTCCCTACGCAATCGGTGCCGTGGCGATGGTGCTGTGGAGCCGTCACTCCGACAAGACCGGTGAGCGGATGTGGCACGTGGCTGCGCCGACGCTCCTCGGTGCCGTCTCTATTCCGATTGCGCTGTACCTGGATTCGCCGTTCACCGTCATGATCGCCGTATCGCTCACCGCTGTGGGCGTACTGTGCGCGCTGCCGGTCTTCTGGTATCTGCCCACCACGTTCCTCACGGGAGCGAGTGCGGCCGCCGGTATCGCGATGATCAACTCCATCGGCAACGCGTCGGGCTTCGGCGCTCCGTACATCACGGGATGGCTCACCGATGTGACCGGAAACGCCAAGGCGGGCCTGTGGGTGGTGGGCGGCGTGATGCTCTGTGCTGCAACCCTTGTTGTGATGTTGGCAAAGCGATCGGACAATCCTGCTCAGATTTGACCGAGCTTCCCCGCACTGGCACGCAGTCGGATCAGGAGCGCAAGATCGAGCGCCTGGTCCGGCTGACGCCATTCGGCGCCGATCAATCGGTCGATGGATTCGAGTCGTTGATACAGGGTGTTCGCGTGGATCGCGAGGGCAGTTGCCGTCGCGGAGTGCCGGCAGTTGTGAGCCAGGTACGACGCAAGGGTGTCCAGCAACGGAACACCACGCCGGGTTTCCTCCTCGAGGAGCGGCCCCAGGGACCGCTGCGTCAGCATTTCCAGTTCGTCTCGGCCGGTGCGGCTTAGCAGGATTCGATAGATGCCGAGCGAATTCGCGGCCTCGACCTGTGATTCTCGGCCCAGAGTCTCGAGAACGTCGACGGTGCGCTGTGCCTCCACGTATGCCCGCGCCAGACCTTCTCCGCCGACGGCTGGATCGGCGATACCGACGGTGGGATTCTCAGGTGGTTGTACCCAGGCGGCAGCGACCTCGGCGGGTGTCATCCCCGGAATCATGGCAATGACGCGGGAACCATGTTCGGCAACAACAGTTCCCGGAGGAAAGATGATCTCCTCGATGCTCCGACGCGTTCGTTCGACGGCGTCGGCAGGGCGGGCCACCACCACGGTGTACGAGCGGTCCGGATTGAGACCGGCCAGCCGGAACTGCCCCGTCACCTCGGCCGGCGTCGGTGCCGGCCGGGTGATGAGGTCGACCAGGAACGCGTCGCGGGCGCGGCGGGTGGCTTCCCGGGCTGCACGTTCGCCGACCAGCGCCAGCGCTACGGCCGGGGCCGAGCGTTCGAGAACCAATCGCATTGCCGCAGTAGGATCTTGGCGTGAAGTCAGGAACAGCACGCCGAGGCGATCGCCGGCGCTGCGGACCTCGACGGCAAACAGGAACTGATCACCGTCGATCAGAGTCAGCGCTTGTTCACGTCGATCTGCGGCCAGAATTTCGAAGGCGCGCACCACAGCGCCACGCAGGTGCTGCAGTCCTGACGGGATTTCGGCCGTGCCGGTCACGAAGAACACCGGGCATCGCGTCGACGACGATGCCTCCTGCACCAGTTCGCGAACTCCTCCGCCGCGCAACACAACTTGGGTAAGCGAGCGGTCCCACGTCAGAGTCTGTTCGAGAAGTGCTGTGCGCTTGGCAAGTTCGGTATTGGCGGCGTTGACTTCCGCGACCGTCGTGCGGTACTGCTCGAGGAGGCGGGCATTCTCGATAGCCACTGACGCATGAGCGGCAAGTGCGGACAGTAGTGCAACTTCCTCGTTGCCGAAGCGTCGCTCCTGGCGCTTGCAGGCACACAACGCGCCCAGGATCTTGCCGTCGACCTGCAATGGAACGGCCAGCAGTCCGCGCATGTTCTCGGCTCGAGCGGCGTCGTCGGCGGGGCCGATGTGCGCAAACGACGGATCATTGCGGTAGTCCGGTGTCCATGCGGGAGAGGAGTTTTCGACAACGCGTCCGATGAGGCCTTCGCGGAACGGGACGGTGAGTCCGAGTAGCTGTGACGTATACGCGCCGCTGGTCACTTCGATGATCAGGATGTCGCCGTGAATGAGCGCGAGGTACGAGAGATCTACTCCGAGTAGTCGTTTTGCCTGGTCTACGATTTCCTGCAGTAGCGCGTGATGGTCGTGCATCGTGGTCAACAGTGTTGCGATGTCGTTGAGAGCGGACAGTTCGGTGGCGCGCTGGCGGCGCTGGGCGAGGAGGCTGCGCAGTTGGAGAGCGGATCGTGCTGCCTGTTCGATGTCGTGAACCGCGCCGAGAGGTGCGGCCTCGGCGAGTTGATCACGATGAGCAATCAGTTCATCCGTTGATGCCTCGGTCAGGAGCATCTGTAGCCATTGTTCGTGCATTGTCACTCCCGCGCATGGAGAAATAGCCCATGCATTCGCCGATTTCCTGGAGTAAATCTACATGGGCTGGCATTTCGGGTGTCACTATCGTGGAATTATGACTCCGCTTGATCAGGCCACCGTCGATTCCGCCGCGCTCCTCGAGGCGATCGGCTCGCAGATCGATGCGGATCGCCTGATCGTCGATCCGGACATCATGGCGAGCTACGCGCACGATGATGCCGAATGGGCTCCGTACGCCATGCCTGTTGCCGTTGTGCGTCCCCGCACCGCGGAGCAGGTCCAGGCCGTTGTCCGCGCCTGCATCGCGCACGGTGCGCCGGTGGTGACGCGTGGCGCCGGAACGGGGCTGTCCGGTGGAGCCAATGCCGTCTCCGGTGGTGTGGTGATTGCCTTCGACGCGATGAACGCCATCAAGGAGATCAACACTCTCGAGCGGTTGGCTGTCGTTGAACCCGGCGTGGTCAACGATCACCTGCGTGAGGCCTGCGCCGAGCAAGGCCTCTGGTACCCGCCGGACCCGGCCAGCGCCCCGTGGTCGACTATCGGCGGTAACGTCGCGACCAACGCGGGCGGTCTGTGCTGCGTCAAATACGGCGTCACCAAGGACTACGTGTTGGGGATGCAGGTGGTCACCGGCACCGGCGAACTCGTTCGCCTTGGGCGTCGTACAGCCAAAGGTGTTGCAGGATTCGATCTTTCGGCACTTATGGTGGGATCGGAGGGCACTCTCGGCGTGATCACCGAGGTAACCGTGAAACTTCGCCCTCAGCGCGATCCCGAACGCACCATCGTCGGCTACTTCGACTCCATTGTTGCCGCCGGCAAAGCTGTCGAAGCCGTTGCCGCAGAAGGTCTCACACCGTCAGCCCTCGAACTGATCGATCGGCAATGCCTGCTGGCCGTCGACGCGTGGAAGAACATGGGCCTCTCCGCCGATGCCGAGGTGGTGCTCCTCGGACGGATCGACACTCCCGGTGAGATCGGCGACGCCGAAGCCGAGCGAATGTTGGCGTGTTTCAACCGTTCCGGCGCTACGTGGAGTGCCCGCTCCACTGACCAGGAAGAAGCCGACGCGCTGTTCTCGGCTCGTCGTCTCGCGTATCCGGCGCTCGAGCGACTGGGCCCAGTGCTGACCGAGGACATCTGCGTCCCGAAGGCCGCGGTTCCGGAAATGTTGGCCCGCATCGAACAGATCTCGGCTCGGCACGACACCCACATCGCGAATATCGCTCACGCCGGTGACGGCAACCTGCACCCCTTGTTGATCACGCCGCACGACGACGAGGCGGCCCGTGCGCGTGCCCAGGCCGCTTTTGCCGAGATCATCGACAACGCCCTCGAGTTGGGTGGAACCGTCACCGGTGAGCACGGCGTCGGCCTCCTCAAGATGGGTGGTCTGGCCCAGGAACTCTCGCCGGCCGTGGTCGCGATGCACCACGCGATCAAGAATGCTCTGGATCCGCACGGAATTATGAACCCCGGCAAGGTGATCTGAGCGCCGCCAGTCGTAACCGAATCGATTTCCGGAGTTACATCGGCGAAATCCCACCTCCCTACTCTCGAGTTGAACCACTTGGTTCAACTCGACGTAGGGAGTCACGAATGTTCTCTTCTCAACTGACCACGGCCAGTATCGTTCCCCGGCGCGTGGACACCGTGGCGGCAGTTCGGGCAGCCATCGCGCTTGACGGCGCCGCGGTGTTCGGCGGATTGCATACGGAAACCGACGCCATTGCGTTTGCGTCGAAGTTGCTCGGTGACAAGTACATTCGCGTCGGACGCCAGTTCGAGGCAACAGCCCGCAGCCAGGACGCGGAAGCTGCTGTTGTCGACGAGCAGCCGGTGGACAAGCGTGGCCGCAAGCGGTATTTCGACATGTCGCCGGACCGTATGACGGCACACAACGACGGCTTTGCCTTTGGCGACTACGCGCCCGATTATCTGTTCCTGTGGTGCAAGCAGCCGGCGCTTCCCAGTGGTGGAGATTCGTTCCTGATCGATGCGGTCAAACTCACCAGACTGCTGGAACTGGATCCGTCCACGGCGGAGCTCGCGGACTTCTGCTGGAGCGTGGACATCGACCATTCCGAACCGAACTTTCAGCAGTCCACGTTCTCGCCCATCGCCAGGACGGTTGCCAGTGGTCGTGAGCAGGCGCGATACCACCCCTTCCTCGCGCCGATCGAGGGTGAATCCGAAGATGCGCAGTGGCCGATGGTCCGTAGATGGAGCGAGACGGTGACTCACGTGCGTGACAGCGGACCGATGTTTCGCGCCGAGGCCGGCGAGATGATCTGCATCGACAACTACCGCGTGCTGCACGGCCGTGACGGATACACCGATCCGAACCGTGAGTTGTACTCGATCTGGGGATGGTCGACCGAAGCCGTCGCGGTTCCGCAGCAGGCCCTCGACATCATCCAACCGGACCTTGCGGCGCTGGCTATGTAATCGGTTCCGCAGCAGCGATGATCGACTCCGTCAGATGCCGAGCGGCGCGATTGACCAGTGTGCTGTCCCCACCGCCGATCAGCGTCATCTGGAACCCGCGCCACGCGGCCACGATTTCGTGTCCCAAAGTTTCGGCAAGTTCGGCGTCGACGCCGGTTTCGGCTATGGCACGGGCGGTTTCGTCGGCCCACTCGTTTGCGACGCCCTCGAGGAGTGGTCGGTACTGCTCCGAGTCGAATGCGGCCACTCCGAAGAGTTCGAAGAAGAGCCGATGGTAGGCAACAAGTTCGGGGTCGGCGAGGATGTCCCACGCGCCGTGGAGACGGTCCGCGATGGGGATCTCGGAATCGCGGATCAGATCGAGGAGGTGGGCTATTCCGGAAAAGCGAAGCCCGGCGCGGCGTAGTGCCTCGAGGAGCAAACCGGCCTTGCTCCCGAAGTAGTACAGCAGCATGCGATTGTTGGAGCCGAGGGCGCGGCTCAACCCGCGGAGCGTTGCAGAGGAGACGCCGAACTCGAGCACGTAGTCGGCAGCTAGGTCGAGAAGGCGATCGCGCTCTGCGCTCTCCGGACTACTCACCGCTCGACTCTACTTCTCGGGCGGCACCAAGCCGTGGACTGTGAGCACCTCGAGGACATCCTCGGGGTTGGTGCCCAGATCCCAGCGTCCGAAGATCAACAGTTTCTCGGTGTCGGTCGCACGGTCCACGATGTCGATCTCGAGCATGGGGACGCGTCGACCCAGACGCGGGTAGCGCACCAGGCGCACCCGGTCGATCTGTGGCCGGGGAAACACGTGGCGCGCTAGTAGACGCTGCACGGCGATAGCTGGGGTGCCGTTGTCGTCGATCACGGCGAGTCGCGGACGCTGCTTCAGGGCGAGCCCGGCCATCACGAACAATCCGATCACGGCAAGGGCGAGAAGGAACCGTCCGGCAGTCTCCGTCGGCACCACGATCGCGGCGATCGCAAGCGCGATTCCACCCGCAAACATCGCGTAGACAGCACCCATCGGAGTGGCCCACGAGACTACGTCCGAGCCGTTGTCACGAGGCTGTGGATGAAATTCATCCTCGAGCATGTGGATAACTTCCTAGGTTGTCCACAGGAGTTATCCACACTGGGGATGAATGACACCCATGTAATTGAAAGCCGGTCACGATCAGGACTAAATCGAGAACGCGCAGGTCAACGCCATTTCATGGTCATGATGAGTCCGACAACCATGAAACCGAAGCCGATCAGGAAGTTGTACGCTCCCAAGTCGTTCATCCATGTGATCGAATCTGCGGCCAAGTAATACACAATCAACCATGCCAATCCGACAAGCATGAAACCGAGCATCACCGACACGTACAACGTGCTCGACGGACCCATCTTCACCTTGACCGGAGTGCGGTTCGCCGGGTTGATCGTGTAGTCGTTCTTCTTGCGTACCTTCGACTTGGGCATAACGTCCTCGCTCTTACGGTGTGACCTGCATATGTGTACCTACACGCTAACGTAGCTGGGTCCGGCCGGTCACGGGCCGACTGGGCATGACAGAGGAAGAACCAGGACAGGAACTAGGAGAGTGACGTGGGACAAACCGTCAGGTCCACCGGGTCACGCAACACCGGGTCACGCACCTTCTGGCGCGTCGGTGTCCTTGTTGTCTGCCTCGTGGCGGGACTGATGGTCGCCACCGCTTCGCGTTCGGCCGAAGAAAATCAGCTTCAGGTCACCGACAGCACCAGGCTCTCCGATCTTGTGCGCAGCGCACAGGCAAACGCCGACGGTATCTCCTCGACGCGCGACGAACTCTCGGCGCAACTGAATGAACTGCAAGTGGAGGCCGCGCGGTCCGACGACGGCGTTGCCGAGGCGCTTGCGCAACTCGACGCGATGGCCGTCGACGCGGGTCTGACGGCCATGACCGGTCCCGGTGTAGTCGTCACCATGACCGACGCTCCGCGCAATGCGGATGGCAAGTATCCCGTCGACGCCACCCCGGACGACCTCGTGGTCCATCAGCAGGACGTCCAGAGTGTCCTGAACGCTCTGTGGGCGGGCGGAGCCGAAGCGGTCGGGATGCAGGACCAGCGAATCGTGAACACGTCGGCGCCGCGGTGTATCGGCAACACGCTGCTCCTGCATGGTCGGACGTACAGCCCGCCGTACGTGATGCGAGCGATCGGCAACACCGAACAGCTCGAGGCGGCGTTGGCCGGCGAACCGGGAATTCGCGTGTTCAAGCAGTACGCCACCAGGTTCGGTCTCGGCTATACCCAGGCGAGTTCGGGCGAGATCACAGTGCCCGCGTACACCGGCGGTTAGCTCGGGCGTTTACCCTGCTCCTATGAGGATTCTCGTCGTCGACAACTACGACAGCTTTGTGTTCAACCTGGTTCAGTACCTGGGTCAGCTCGGAACCGAAGCCGTGGTGTGGCGTAACGACGATCCGCGACTGACCGCTCCGGGCGGGCTTCATGCGGCTGCAGAGCAGTTCGACGGCATTCTCCTGAGCCCCGGCCCCGGCACTCCGCAGCGTGCGGGAGTCACCATGGACCTGGTGAAGGTATGTGCCGAAACCAAGACGCCGGTACTCGGTGTCTGCCTCGGCCATCAGGCGATCGGCGCGGCTTTCGGTGCCACCGTGGACCGTGCACCGGAGTTGTTGCACGGAAAAACGAGCAAGGTTCTTCACACGAACGTCGGCGTTCTGGCCGGTTTGCCTAATCCGTTCACTGCGACGCGCTACCACTCGCTGACGGTCCTCGAGGACACCATTCCCGACGAACTGGAAATCACCGCGCACACCGAGAGTGGCGTCGTGATGGCGATGCGCCACCGCGAACTTCCCATTCACTGCGTGCAGTTCCACCCCGAATCCGTCCTCACGCAGGGTGGGCATCGGATGCTGGCCAACTGGTTGACGGTATGCGGCGAGGCTCCACCGGAAGCGCTTGTCGCTGCCCTCGAAGCTGAGGTCGCGTCGGCGCTCGGTGGAGCCCTGCCGGCAATACTCTGATTTACCGACTCTGACCTATCGGTTGGGAATTCCCAACGCTCCCACACTGACCGTGACGACCGCGTCCTTGGAGATCTCGGACCCGGCGGGCTGAGTCTGCGAGAGAATCTTGCCGACCATTTCCGGTATCAGTGTGGTGGTCTGCGTCTGCACCAACTGGCCGGCCGTTCCCGCCCAACCGGCTGCACGCAGCGTGGTCAACGCTTCGGAGACGGTCTTGTTGGTGAGATCGGGAATCGCGATCTTGTTGCCGTTTGACACCCGAAGCGTCACCGTCGAGCCCTTGGTGGCAGACGTTCCACCGACGGGATCAGTGGAGACGACCTGGCCTGCAGGCAGGCCTGAGTCGATCTCGGTTATCTGAACGACAAATCCGGCACCTTCGATGTTGGGTCGCGCCACCTCTTCACGCTGGCCAGTGACATCGGGAACGCGGACCTGTTCGGGACCGGAACCGACGGTGATCGAGACAGCCGAATCGAGAACAACCGAAACCCCGACCGCCGGATCTTGACCGACAACCTTGTCCACCTCGGCGATCGTCGACGCGGCCTGACCGATCGTGGGATCGAGTCGCAGGCCGATGGCGGTGAGTTTGCGTTCGGCGTCGTCCTGGCTCAATCCGGTCAAGCGCGGGATGGCGACCTGTTCCGGTCCGGTGGAGACGTCGAGCGTGACGGTGCTGCCCTTTTCGAGGTTGACTCCGCCGACCGGGCGCGTGGTGATCACATTGCCCGGCGCAACAACCTTGTCGGTCTTGTTCTGCCGCTCGACGTTGAAGCCGGCGTTGCGGAGAGTCGCCTCCGCGGAATCGGCGGGCTGATTGGTCAGGCCAGTCGGCACGGCGACGGTTTCCGTCTTCGGCGAGTTCACCTGCCACAGGAAGGCTCCGATCAACGCGATGACGATGACGGCGGCGAAGCCCATCAACGCGTAGCGCAGACCTTTCTTCTTGGCCGGCGGCTCCGGTGCCCGCCTACTCGCGGCGGCGGTGGTGACGGGAGCAACGGGATCAGCTGCGGTGCGGAGATTTCCGGTCTCGCTGCCGACGGCACCGAGAATCGTGGTGCGATCCTCGTCGTTCATCACCATCGGCGCGCTCGGACGCTGGCCGCCAAGCACCCGAACCAGATCGCTTCGCATGTCGCCCGCGCTCTGGTAACGGTTGGCGGGGTTCTTGCTCATCGCCTTGAGGATGATCGAATCCAGCTCGCGCGGAATGTCGGGGTTGATCTCCGACGGCGTCGGCGGATCCTCACGGACATGCTGGTACGCCACGGCAACGGGAGAGTCGCCGGAGAACGGCGGCTGACCGGTCAGGACCTCGTACAGCACACAGCCGAGCGAGTAGACGTCCGAACGTGCGTCGACCTGCTCGCCGCGAGCTTGCTCGGGTGAGAGGTACTGGGCGGTGCCGATCACGGCAGCCGTCTGCGTCATCGGGCTGGACGCGTCGGAGATCGCTCGGGCGATACCGAAGTCCATCACCTTCACGGCGCCGGCGCGGTTGATCATGATGTTGGCCGGCTTGACGTCACGGTGGACGATGCCGTTGCGGTGACTGAAGTCGAGTGCGGCGCAGACGTCCGCGATCACTTCCATCGCATGACGCGGCGCCATCGGGCCGTTGCTGCGCACGATGTCACGCAGGGTGTCGCCGTCGACGTACTCCATCACGATGTACGGCAGCGGTCCCGCGTCGGTCTCGGCCTCACCGGTGTCGTAGACAGCCACGATCGCCGGGTGATTCAGTGCGGCAGCATTGTGTGCCTCACGACGGAATCGCAGGTAGAACGTAGGGTCACGCGCGAGGTCGGCCCGCAGGACCTTGATGGCTACATCTCGGCTGAGGCGGAGGTCGCGTGCCAGATGAACCTCGGACATTCCACCGAAGCCGAGAATCTCACCCAGCTCGTATCGGGAGGAGAGATTACGAGGTGTCGTCATTCGTCTTGTCCTAGCGGTTCTTCTGCAGCGTTTGTCGTGGTGGTTGTAGTTGTCGTGGTGGTTGTGGTCGTTGTGGTGGTCGGCTCGGTGGTGGTCGTCGTAGTCGGCACCGTTGTTGTCGTGGTGGTCGGCTCGGTCGTTGTTGTCGTCGGCCGCGTTGTCGTGGTGGTCGGCTCGACGGTTGTGGTGGTGGTGGGACGCGTCGTTGTTGTCGTCGGCCGCGTTGTTGTTGTCGTGGGACGCGTGGTTGTCGACGACGTCACGACGGCCGGCGAGGAATTGTCAGGTCCGTCCGTCGCGATCCACACGCCGCCGATGATCAACGCCAGAGCGATCAATCCACCGCCGGCCCACGCCATCGCCTTCTGGCCACTGGTCAGTCCACCTGCTGCGGCCGCATCGTCAGCGGCCATCGCGGCCGGATCCGCGTAGCCGGCGGTCGGGGGCATTATCTGAGTGGCGCCCGTCGGCGGCAGCGTGCCGCCCTGGCCCAATCCTGGTGGCGGCGGACGCCTTCCAGCGCGGACGGCTGCGACGGCGTCGGCGAATTCGCCACCGTTTGCGTAGCGACCGGCCGGGTCCTTGGTCAACGTGATGTCGATGAGTTCGCGGATGTTGGGCGCCAGGTCGGCCGGCATCGGAGCCGGAATCTCCTGGACATGCTTCATTGCGACGGTCAAAGCGCCGTCGCCGGTGAACGGGCGACGGCCTGAAAGTGCTTCGTAACCAACGATTCCCAGCGAGTACACGTCACTGGCCGACGTGGCGTCCTGCCCGAGGGCCTGCTCGGGAGCGATGTACTGGGCGGTGCCCATCACCATTCCGGTGCGCGTGACAGGCGCGCTCTCGACGGCCTTCGCGATACCGAAATCGGTGATCTTGACCTGACCTGCGGGTGTGATGAGGATGTTGCCCGGCTTGACGTCCCGGTGCACCACACCTGCATCGTGCGCAACCTGCAGCGCCCGACCGGTCTGCTCGAGCATGTCCAGCGCATGCGGAACCGCAAGGCGGCCGACGCGCGCCAACACGGCATTGAGCGGTTCGCCGTTGACCAGTTCCATCACCAGGTAGGCAGTGGAATCGCCTGAGCTGTCCCGAGTCTCGCCGTAATCGTAAATACCGGCAATGCCAGGATGATTCAGCTGCGCTGTGGTGCGCGCCTCGAACCGGAAACGTTCCAAGAACTCCGGATCGGACGAGAACTCGGACTTGAGTACCTTGACGGCAACGCGTCGATTGAGCCGGGAATCCGTGGCTTCCCAGACCTGTCCCATACCGCCGGTGGCGATGAGACGGTTCAGTCGGTAACGATCGGCGATCAAAGCGCCATTGTTCAACGCCATGGTTCAGCCCCCTTGTATTCCGGCTGCGATAACTGCTCGACCGATCGGTGCAGCCACCGAGCCACCGGTAGCGGCAAGTCCGCGGTCGCCACCGTTCTCGACGATGACGGCGACTGCAACCGTCGGATTCTGAGCCGGTGCAAACGCGATGTACCAGGCATGCGGCGGTGTTTCGCGCGGATTCACGCCATGCTCGGCGGTGCCTGTCTTGGATGCGATCTGGACGCCGGGGATCTTGCCCTCGCCGCCGGTGAAGTTCTCCGAGCCGATCATCAGATCGGTCAGAGTTGCCGCCACCGTCGGTGAAATCGCCTGGCCCATCGATACCGGGGCCGGTGCACTGAGCTCGGTCAGGTCCGGTGCCTGCAGTTGGGAAATCAGATTGGGAGCCATCCGCACACCACCGTTGGCGACGGTCGCGGCGATCACGGCATTCTCGAGCGGCGTCACAGCGACGTCGCGTTGACCGATACTGGTCTGTCCGAGGGCCGCGTCGTCGGGGATGTCGCCGACGGTGCTGTCTGCGACCGACAACGGGATGGCGGGAGTGTTGGGGCCGATGCCGAATGCCTTGGCCTCGTCCTTGATGGCGTCGGCGCCGTCCTTGATACCCAGCTCGACGAATGCGGTGTTGCAGGAACGCGCAAACGCGTCACGCAGCGACGCCGTCGGATTGGATCCGCAGGTGCTTCCGTTGTAGTTCTCGAGCGTGGTGCTGGTTCCGGGCAGCGTGATCTGCGGCGCCGCAGTCAACTGATCCTCTGGGGTAGCACCGTTCGTGAGCGCAGCCGAGGTGGTGATCACCTTGAACGTCGAGCCGGGCGGGTAGGTCTGGGAAATCGCCCGGTTCACCAACGGATCGGCTGGGTCAGCGTTCAGTTCGTCCCACGCTTTTGTCGTCTCGGCGCCGTCGTGGCCCGCAAGCAGGTTCGGGTCGTAGCTCGGTGTGCTCACCATGCTCAGGATTCGGCCGGTGCTCGGCTCGATCGCAACGACGGAACCGGTGTAGCCCTTGCTGGTCAACTGGTCGTAGGCAACCTGCTGCATTGCCGGATTGAGAGTTGTCACCACGTTTCCGCCGCGCGGATCGCGACCGGACACCAGATCGAAGAATCGCTGGCTGAACAACCGGTTGTCCGAACCGTTGAGGATCGGATCTTCGGTGCGCTCGAGGCCGGTGCTGCCGTACTGCATCGAGTAGAAGCCGGTCACCGGCGCGTACGGGTACGGATTGGGGTATTCGCGCAGGTACTTGTACCGATCCTCGGTGATGCTGGACGAGGCCAGTACCTGACCGGCAGCCGAGATCTGACCGCGCTGGCGTGAGTACTCGTCGAGCAGCACCCGCGAGTTGCGGGGGTCGGCCCGCAGGTCATCGGCTTTGATGACCTGAACGTAAGTCGCGTTGGCGAGGAGTGCGACAACCATCAACATGACGGCCATCGCGACGCGGCGTAGGGGAATGTTCATACGCGCGGCATCATCTCGGTATTGGCGTCGGCGATAGGGGGCGGACCCTTCTTCTTGGCAACTACCGGCGCGCGGGCCGCGTCGGAGATTCGGATGAGGATGGCCATCAGGAGGTAGTTCGCGAGAAGCGACGAACCGCCGTACGACATGAATGGCGTCGTCAAACCTGTGAGCGGAATCAGCTTGGTGACGCCGCCGACGACGACAAAGATCTGGATCGCGATGGTGAACGACAAGCCGGCGGCAAGCAGCTTGCCGAAGCTGTCACGCACGGCCAGTGCCGTGCGCAGTCCACGAACGATCAGGATCAGGAACAACATCAAGACAGCAGCGAGGCCGATGAGCCCCAACTCTTCGCCGATGGTCGCGATGATGAAGTCGGTCTTGGCGAACGGCACCTGATTGGGCCGGCCACTGCCCAAGCCTGTACCGGCGATACCGCCCGTGGCCAGGCCGAACAGCGACTGCGAAATCTGATAACCGGTGTTGGCGTAGTCGCCGAGCGGATCGAGCCACGTGTCGACGCGCACGCGGACGTGGCCGAACATCTTGTAGGCGAAGAAGAATCCGATGGCGAGCAGTCCGCCACCGATCACGAGCCACCCCACGCGCTCGGTGGCAATGTACAGCATCACCAGCACCGTGCTGAACAGCAGCAACGACGTACCGAGGTCGGTCTCGAACACGAGCACCCCGACGGACACGATCCAGGCGAGCAGGATCGGACCGAGATCGCGGGCACGCGGAAAGTCCATGCCGAGGAAGTGCTTGCCGGCCGTGGTGAACAGATCGCGCTTGGCAACCAGGACCGACGCAAAGAAGATGATCAGCAGGATCTTGGCGAACTCACCAGGCTGAATACTGAATCCGGGCAGGCGAATCCAGATCTTCGCGCCGTTCACACTCGAGAACTTCGCCGGCAGGATTGCCGGGATCGCCAAAAACACCAGTCCGGCCAGACCCAGCGTGTAGCTGAACCGGGCCATCAACCGGTAGTCCCTCAAGAACACCAGCAGCAGAACAAAACCCGCAATCGCCAAGGCCGTCCACATGACCTGCTGGTTAGCGTCCGGCGATGGCGCTTCGACGCCGTTGTACAGCGCAGTCTGTTGGTCGGCCAGGTCCAGACGGTGAATCAGGACCAGGCCGAGGCCGTTGAGCAATGCCACGATCGGCAACAGCAACGGATCCGCGTACGGCGCATATCGCCTGATCGCCAAGTGTGCAATCAGGAACAGACCCGTGTACGCGAGCGCGTACTTCGCCAGATCCAGAGTGATCTTCTGCTCCTGGCTTGCCTCCACCAGGAGCAGTGACACCGTGGTGATGATGACGGCAAACCCGAGCAGCATCAGTTCCATGTTGCGCCGAGTGGACTGGACCGGCGCCGGAGCAAAACCTCCGGGCGGGCTCGGAAAAGCCGTCCCAGCAGTGGCGTTGGACGACATCAGTTGACCGTCCTGCAAGTCTGACCGGGGATTCCGGTCGGGGTCGGTGCCGGTGTCGGAGTGGTGGTTGTTGCCACGGGAGGCACAGGCTCTACCGGTGGCGGCGGCGCTTCGGTAGTCGGAACCACCGCTGTTCCCACCGGCGGCGGCGTCGGAGTCGCCGAAGTCGTGGTGGACGGAATCGATTCACAACGAGGCAGAAGGTCGCCGCCGATGAGCCGGATCATCTGGCTCTGCGCGTCCGTACGATTGCCAGACGGCAGCCCGGCCCTGACCTGTTCCTGCGCCGACGGTTGCAGATCGGTCACCTCGAGGACGTTGCAATCGCTCGGGATCTCGTTCGGGGAGACAAGCGTCAGGACGTCGTCGTCGCCGACGCACCCGATCAGGTCAGCTTCCTGCAGAGAGTAACCGAGGACTGAACCGGGAATTCCGCGCAGCACCGTGACGCGGCCCTCGTCGGCTCCGACGTAGTAGTTGTTGCGGATAACGGTGCGTCCGATGACGGCGCCAACTCCGATCACCGCGAGCAGCACAACGGCGATAACCACCCACCACAACCGGTTCCGCTTCTTCTTCGGCTCGGGTTCAGGTTGGGAAACAACACGTTTGGGTGTCGCGCGCGGTGGACGCATAGCGGCAGCGCGTCCGGCAGCGGTATTGGGAGGAGGAGTGAACTCTTCTTCCTCGGTGGACGCGGCGCCCGCGACGATGGGACGTGACTGTCCGTAATCGAGGTCGATGACGTCGGCCACGACGACGGTGACGTTGTCCGGACCGCCGCTGCGCAGGGCCAACTCGATGAGTCGGTCCGCGCACTCTTCCTGCGAGCCCTCGCGCATCGTGTTCTCGATGGTTTCGTCGCTGACCACGTCGGACAATCCGTCGGAGCACAGGAGATAACGATCGCCGGCGCGGGCTTCGCGCATGGTGAGCGTCGGCTCGATCTCGTTGCCCGTCAGCGCGCGCATGATCAGCGACCGCTGCGGGTGAGTGTGTGCCTGTTCTGCTGTGATCCGGCCCTCGTCGACCAAGGACTGAACAAAAGTGTCGTCGCGGGTGATCTGCGTCAGATGGTTGTCGCGCAGCAGATACGCGCGCGAGTCACCGATATGCACCAGGCCGAGCTTGCTGCCCGAGAAGAGAATCGCGGTGAGCGTTGTCCCCATGCCGTCGAGTTCAGGTTCTTCCTCGACATGATCGGCAATGGAGTCGTTGCCCTCACGCGTTGCCACCTCTAGCTTGCCGAGCAGATCCTCGCCGGGCTCGTCGTCGTCGAGATGCGCAAGCGCCGCGATCATCAGCTGCGACGCAACTTCACCGGCCGCGTGGCCGCCCATACCGTCGGCCAGAGCCAGGAGGCGAGCACCCGCGTACACGGAATCTTCGTTGTTGGAGCGCACCAGACCACGGTCGCTGCGCGCCGCGTAGCGGAGAACAAGGGTCACGGGCGTAGCTCGATTACCGTCTTGCCGACACGGACCGGGGTACCCAACGGGACCCGCACAGCCGTGGTGACCTTGGCGCGGTCCAGGTACGTGCCGTTGGTGGAACCAAGATCTTCGACGTACCAGTCGGCCCCGCGTTGGGAGAGCCGCGCATGGCGCGTCGACGCGTAGTCATCGGTCAGGACCAGCGTGGAATCGTCGGCGCGACCGATCATGACGGGTTGCGAACCCAACGTGATGCGAGTGCCGGCGAGAGCGCCCTGTGTGACAACCAGATAGCGAGGCACCTTCGTTTTACCGAGGGAGGGGAGGACTTTCCCGGCGCGTGTGTACCGCTGAGGAACACGCACTCCGGAGCCGGCGTAGATATCCGACCGCAGCGTGCGCAGGACTGCCCAGACGAACAGCCACAAGAGGAGCAGAAAGCCTGCCCGTGTGAGTTGCAGAATCAGGCCCTGCACGGCTGTCCACCTCCTTCTATGGCTCGATCCCCGCCGCAGCAAGGGTTCGAGCGTTGTCGACTGGCAGCATCATATGGGGCACGGGGCCCCGAAAGATCACGATACTGACATGGAGTGCCGGAGGCGCGCCGACGGACCGCCCTATGTTCGATTGTTATCGGAATATTCGCCAGCAACCTTCGTCACACTCAGAGGATACGGACCAAGATCTCGGAGTGACCAGCGCGAATGATGTCGCCGTCGGCGAGTTGCCAGTCCTGAACCGGCGCCCCGTTAACTGTGGTGCCGTTCGTGGAACCGAGATCGGACAGCATTGCCGTCCGGCCGTCCCAGCGGATGTCGATGTGACGACGTGAAACACCGGTGTCGGGAAGACGGAACTGTGCTTCCTGGCCGCGGCCGATGATGTTGCTGCCATCGCGGAGCTGGAAGTGGCGTCCACTGCCGTCCTCGAGCTGGAGGGTTGCCGTCACAGCAGCCTGCGGGGCTGCGGGCGCGTAACCACCCTGGTTGTAACCCTGCTGGGCGTACGACTGTGTCTGGTCGTAGTTGCCGCCCTGATTGTTGTATGCCTGCTGGTCGTAGCTGCCCTGATCGTAAGACTGGGCGTCGTACGGCTGCTGCTGGTAACCCTGCTGGTCGTAGCTGCCCTGATCGTAAGACTGGGCGTCGTACGGCTGCTGCTGGTAACCCTGCTGGTCGTAACCACCCTGGTACGCCTGCTGGTTGTAACCGCCCTGGTCGTAGGACTGCTGATCGTAGGCAGGCTGCTGGTAGCCGCCCTGCTGAGCGTCGTACGGCTGCTGCTGGTAACCCTGCTGGTCGTAGCTGCCCTGGTACGCCTGCTGGTTGTTGTTGTACGGCTGCTGCTGGTAGCCCTGCTGGTTGTACCCGCCCTGGTCGTAGGGCGCCTGCTGCTGCGGCTGATCGTCACCGGTGCGGTAACCGTCGCCGCGGTCGTACCCGTTCTGCGGCGGCGCTTCCTGGCCCCGTGGTGCCGGGTAGTTGCCGTCGTCGTGTGAGTATCCGTTGCGCGCCGGCTGCTGATCGGGCTGGCGACCAGCCGGTTCGCGGCTGGACTCGTAGCCTGAGTTCTGCGTCATGGTGCCGGCTCCTGGTTGTGACGGGACTGGATTCGAAACAGGGGGAACAATAGGTGCAGGTGATTGTGGCGGTCGAGACGATACCTGCGGAACATTGGACCGGGGCGATGCTTGGTCGGCATCGTCGTCCGGGTCGACAGTGCCGCGGGTGCGGAACTGACCGGTATGCAATGTAGGCGAGGGCTCGAAAGTCACCGAAATATCGCCATACGTCTGCCAGCCCTGATCTCGGATGAAATCCTGCAGATGCCGGCTGAAAGCCTTGATAGTGAGGTCGCGGTCGGCCGCCAACTCCTCGTGATCCGAATTGTTGATCGTGATCACATAGTGGTTGGGGGCAAGGAGAATTCCGCCGCCGAGGTGCTCGACGCGGTCGCGCGCTTCCTGTTGGAGCGCAGCCTCTACTTCTTGCGGTACGACGCCGCCGCCGAAGACACGCGCGAATGCGTCGCCGACAGCTCCTTGAAGCTTTCGCTCAAAACGCTGAACGATGCCCATCGGGGTCTCCTCTCGCTTCGCATTTCCCGGTGGAAAAATGCTCGGCAACTAGCGCCGGCATCGCCCACTCGCGTGTCGTTCGAACTACTGTCAGGTTCCACGGTACTGTCAAACGGCTGTTCGGCAGTATCTGCCTCTGGTTCCTGCATGATATCGGTTCCTCCCACTGAAGTACCCTGTGTTCTTCGTTTCATGCCGTGACCAGTACGAATAGAAGTTTCAAATGTTGTCGTGATAATGTTTCGACGTTGCTCGGGCGAGTGGCGGAATGGCAGACGCGCTGGCTTCAGGTGCCAGTGTCCTTAGGGACGTGGGGGTTCAAGTCCCCCTTCGCCCACCACAGACGAGGCCACAAACTCTTTCGAGTTTGTGGCCTCGTTTTTTGTTGGTTGAGGTAGTCCGGAAATTACGCGTTGTTCTGTCGTCGGACCATCTCGTTGATCCAGATGGGTGCAAACGGAGATGTGCAGTTCGGGGGAGTCGGGTAATCCTCGAGTACCCGCAGTCGTTCACCGATGTCGATTGCCCGCGCCCGGTACTCGGCGTGCTCGATCCCGATCTGAGCCAGGGTGTGGTTCATCGCCCACTGCAAGCGATCGGGGGCGTCCTTCATCTCCGCCTCGATGACGTCGAGCAGACGCGCTAGGTCGAGGCCCTCGGGTTTCTTCGCCACGCGCTCGGTGGTCAGTGCCCAACCGGCGCTCGCGACCACTGGATCCGAATCGCCTGACCAGGCGAGGCGCAGTTCCTCGGAGTGCGGGTTCTTCTTCACTACATAGTTCACGAGCCAGTCGTGAACCTTGGGAGTGCGGGCCTCCCGCAACATGGCGTCCAACTCGTCGCGGTCGAACGCCTTCGGACGGCAGATCAGGATCGCCAGCAGGCGCGCTGCGGTGTCCTCCGTCTTCCAAAGCTGTTGTGCGAGTTTCTGCTGCGTCTTCAGTCGCTTCGCGATGGCGCGCAATTTGCTGAGGTTCACGCCGTGATCGTCGCCGTGCTTCTCGTTCACCGCGCGGGCTTTCGGATCCTCGAGTGCGGCCAGTTCGGCGATTACCTCGGCCACTGTCGTATCGGCCACCTCAGCTTTATCGGCCACCTCAGCCTCCTGTCTTTCGCGTCTGAGTTTTCAGTCTAGGAGGGCAGTGTCGTCAGGAGGGCAGTGTCGTCGACCATGGTTTCCAGTGGCCATCCTGCGGCGGTTGCACCGGTGCGGCCCGAAGTTCAGCGGCTCGCTCCTTGGACAGAGGTGTTTTGCCGCTACGCCCCCAGTCATTGCCTTCCCAGGAATGTTCGAGGACCGGTGGGATGCTGCCCGTGATGCGTTCGGACAGCTGCCCGGTGGTAAGAGCTTCGGCGTAGTTTGCCAGTTCCCGCGCAACGTCTTCGGCATCCTCATCGCACGCGTCGCATCCGCATGCGGGGAGCGCGATGTGCTGCCACGCACCGACGTCGAGATACAACCCGGGAAACGAGGTGAAGGTGATCGCGAGCGGTGCCTGGTCCACGTGAACTGGAGTTATCTGTACAGACTCCAACGTCGCGACGGTCTTGGACTTCGACGGTGCCGCCGGACCGCGGGAAATCGTCACGTCGAACCTGCGTGCGAGATCGCTGATCAACTCTTCGGCAGCCGGTATCAACGGAGCAAACCGTTCCGGGTTCGTCACTCGCCCGTATGCCTCTTCGGGTGGATCGTCCAACGTTGTATCCCTCCGTCATGACCGCTGTGCTCACGCTCCGTCACTTCTTGCCTGAAATATCGTCCCCGCGGGGACGTTTCAGAAGCAATTCAGCCCAGGTGGCTTGTCGGTCGATCACGCGACAGACACGGGACCATTTTCAGTGCAAAAATATCTCGTTGCGTTGTTTTGGTCAGCGGTTTCATGCGCGGTGAGGAATTCGATGAGCGGTCCGAAGGGAATTCAGTACCGAGTTGACCCGAAAGTGGCGCGTCGTCTTGCCGAGGAGCAGCGAAGCCGACAGTTACTTGCACGATGGCGGCAGATCGAATCTGCGGCGATTCGCTTGTCGGCACGTTGCCACGCACACGATCTTCCCATCCTCGCAGTAGCGATTCCGACGGTGGCTGCCGACGACACCGCGCAGATGGAAGCTCTCGCGGATCAGCTCGAACATGAAGTGAATCAGTCGAATCGGCAGTTGGACGCGAAGGTGCGGGAGAATCGATCACGACGGTTCGATCACGATCTGGAAGCCGTTCTAACGGACCTCGCGGCAGTCGAGGAAGCGGCGCGAGTGGCGAGACCGGTCGACGCTGACAAGTCTGTCGATACCTCGAGGAATGCGTCGGATTGCACTGCTGCCGAGCGTCGTAAGCGGCTGTCGGATCAGGTGTCCCGCCGTCTCGGTCGACTTGTCGAACCGGCATCCGAAATCGAAGATTTTGCAGTGGCTGTCGTGACGGCACCGCTGGATCGTGCCCCGATGCTCCTCGACGAACTTGATGCGCAGATTTCCGAACGGAACGCCATCACGAATCGGGTCGGTGCGGATAATTCTCGGCTCGACGCGCTGCGAGTGAAGGCGGCTGCTTTGCAGGATGCCGCAGCAGTCGGCGGCCTTTTGGCGCAGGCAGCCAACGAGATCGAGTGTCAACGTTCCGCTGCTGCGATTCTGGACGCAGTGACGAATCTCGTAGATGCGGCGACTGCCCGCGTCACGGCAGAAGTGGAGCGCCAGTACGTGCTCGAAGCGGTACGAGAGTCACTCGAGGAACTGGGATACGTCACCACCGAAGTTGACGGTGGTGGTCCGGACAGCGTGGTGTTGAGTCGCGCCGGCTCGACAACTCATGGAGTTCGCGCCCGAGTATCCGAAGGGGAGGTCGACCTGCACTCGATCGGTTTCGCAGACCGTAACGACAAAGCGGCGGATACGGCCGCCGATCAAGCGCTGTGTGGCGACCTCGATCCGATGTTGGGAGCACTCGAACGCCGTGGTGTGTCGCCGGGGCGGGTCCGCAGAATCCCGGCTGGTGTTCTCCCGGTGTCGCTTGTTCGCGTTGTCGAACCTCATGGGGAAGGAATCCGAACCGCGCGTAGATCGACTCGTGCGCAAGTCCGGGAGACAGGGCTGTGACGGAAGTGGTGGCCGTGCGAGTTTCCGGGCTGACGCATCATGGTGCGGTGCGCACGAACAACGAGGACGGTATCGGCTGGCTCGGCTGGTCGCTCCGGGGTATGAGCCCAACGGTGTGGGAAACCGACGTGCTCGTGACCGCACCTGTGACGCTTGTCGTATGCGATGGCATGGGCGGTCACGCAGCAGGTGAGGAAGCCAGCCGACTTGCCTGTGAAATGCTCACCACTCCAGGCTATTTCGATCACATTGCGGATGCACAGAGCGCGCGTGAGGCAGTTCGGGTGTTGGTGCAGCGAACATCGGATTCCATTAACGATCTGTCCGATCAACAGCCGTATCTGCGGGGCATGGGTTGCACGGTTGCTGGGGTGGTGGTGTTCCCCGACGGAAGTGCGTTGGTATTCAACGTCGGAGATTCTCGTGTTTACTGCATGGATGGTGACTACCTAGGTCAGTTGACCGTTGATCACCGATCAGCTGATACGAATGCACTCACTCAAGCGCTCGGAGGTGGGCGTCGGGTGGTCCTCGAGCCCGCGTTCTTCGAATGCCGAATACCGGGCAAACCTGGGCTACTGCTGTGCACCGACGGTCTTGACGATTACGCCGACGAACTCGACATAGAGCGGTTGATGGCAGGCGATTCGAACAACATCCTCTGTGAACTCCGAGATCTGGCCCTGTCCGGCGGCGGAGGGGACAACATCACCTTGGCGCGAATCACCGCGCACAAGCGCACCGCGAACGGAGAAATGCATGGCTGATGTGACGCGTCTTGACGGCGGACGAGTTCCCGCACCTGCCACCAGGCTTGACGGTGCAACTCCAATTGCGCAGCCCTCAAACTACATTCGCGAGAACCTGCCAACAACTCTCGCGCAGAGATACAGTATCGTTCGCGAACTGGGCCGCGGGGGCGAGGCGACGGTGTGGCTGTGCACGGATACCGTCGGCAATCAAGTCGCGATCAAGATGTTCCAGCATCCTCCGACCTACAGAACAGATTTCGGTTCTGCCGCATATCGTGATCGATTCCGAGCCGAACACACGGTCCAGGTATTCGCCCGTGGACAGGACGATGGTGTCTCTTACGAAGTGATGGAGTTCTGTGCTCTCGGGACACTCGAAGATCACATGAACCGACACTCGGGCAAGATCACTCACGGAGATGCGGTCGACATTCTGAGGGAGTTGGCCGGGGCGCTGCACGGAATGCAAGGGCCTGACACGGGCATGAAATTGGTACACGGCGACATCAACCCGAAGAACATCCTGGTGCGTACCGATCGGCCCTTGGATTTGGTTCTCACAGACTTCGGCCTGAGCGTCGACCTCGCCGGACGGTCCAGGCTGTCGAACACGGGAAAGGGAACTCTCGCTTACAGCGCTCCTGGTGCGATGCGGTACTACACCCAGGCCGACGACTGGTGGAGTGTTGGCATGACGATGTACCAAATCATTGTTGGGCGCAACTACTTTCAACGGTCGGACGGGCATTGGATCAGCGACGATCGGATCGAGAACGAACTCACCGTGCGAGACATCGCATTGGGTGAGATCAATGAATTGCCGTTCACCGAGCACGAGAAGAAGCGGTGGCAGCTTCTGCTTGCCGGATTGCTCACCCGTGACCGTGAATTCCGTTGGTCGATGCGGGAAGTCGGCGAATGGTGCGGAGGTGGTGCACCGAAGGTGCATCGACTAATCGACGTATCAAAGGTTCCCGATTCGGAATTCGGTACCGGCACAACCCAGGAGAATCAGCATTCCATACCGCCTTTTGCACTCGCCGGTGTCGGGGAGTTTCGAGACCCTCGCGAATTGGGGGAGGCAATGGCCGCAGATCCCAAAGCTGCCGCACGTGCCGTCAGTGGTCGTCGAGCGCAAGTATTGCTGGCGTGGCTGAAGGACGAGGTGAAGACGAGGGCCAGTTATGCGGAGTTGCGAACGTACAGCGACCTGTGGGGACCCGACGAGATTGCGGTCTACTTCGTATCTCAGCTAGCGCCGGCCGCTACTTTGACGTATCGCGATCATCCGATCTCCACTCCTGGAGATTTACGGAAGTTAGCTCAGTCAGCCAGCACGGTGACGGTCGTGAGCCGACTATTCGAGACCCATATTCTTGCGGGCATCGACGGTTCTTCCGCGGAGCGTGGAAGATACAGGATGATTGATGCGAACTGGCATGACATGGTCGAGCAGGCGGACGATCAGGCCAGGTCTGCGAGGGTTTCGATTTCTTCCGACGAGCGAGCCGGACTCACTGCCAATGCGCTGTTGATCGCGGCGTCGGACGATGCGGTTGCCCGAAAGTACATCGCGTCGGTGGCAAAGCGAGTCGAGCAATCAGTAGCGGCGCGTGAGACGTCCGGTTGGTTCGCTTCGATCAGACGGGGATTCGGTCAGTGAGGTTCTCAGCGAATGGCCAATCCATTGTTCCCCGCGTCCAATAGATTTGTCGAGACGGTGCGCCCCCATTCGGTGCGAACGTTGAGCCACACTTCTGCTGGGTCGTGATTCTGCACCCACGAGTTGGACGCGAGAACCTCATCATTGGCGCCGACGTATGTCCAACGGGCATCAGACGAGTCATCGAATTCGTCACCGTCAGTGAGGGATAGGTAACCCATATAGATCCATCCTTTGTAGACGGAGACACGGTTGCACCCTTCGCCTGTGTATCCCTTGTCCGATCCCAGATACATCTGCCACAGCTGGTCCGGGACAGTCGTCCCCTCGGGTGCGCGGACAGTCAATTCCAGTGCATGGCCACACTCGAGATATCTTTGGGTGAAGGGAAATGCTGTCGAGGACAGCTTGGCTATCGAGTCCTCCTCGGCGCCGGCGAAGAGAGATTTCCCCGTGTTGAGAGCCCAAATTCCGCCGATGAGCAGCACAACACCGACTGATCCGAACGCCACTCGCGCCGTCCAGGGGCGGCATACGAGAACGGCTCCGACGATCAACGCGATCACAGACCAACCGGCTACCAACTCCGCCCAGAAGTACGGCAGGAGTGCCCGGATCTCAGGCTCGAAAACCCCCGGGTCCTCCGAGAAGATTCGGCCGCGTAACACGAAATGTCCTATTGCCCAAGGTATAACGATGCTCATTGCGGCCAGGGCGCCCAGCCGTACAGCTGTACCGTCGATCCTGCGGCTGCGCTGCGCGGCGGAAGTGCGTCTTGCCTGTTCTGCGGCGGCTTCGGCCTGTAGTCGATCCGCCGTTTGTTGAATTTCCGCCGCGTCCTGGGCGGCCTGCCGTTCCCGTACCTCTTCCTCGGCGCGTGGGAGTGTCGCATCCAACAGGAGAGCCTGTGCCACCACGTTGTTGTTCATCCTGGGTCCTCCTCGAGGTGGTACGAAAATTCAGTCGATCTGCAGGTCGAGGCTTACGTCAGCGGCCAGGCGTACAACTTGACCGGGTCGGACCTCGTATTCGGTTTGAGGGTTGATTCGAACCCCTTCGATGAAGATGCCGTTTGCCGATCCGGTGTCCGTAACATGGAAGCAGCTACCGTCGAATCGCAAAATACCGTGTCGTCGTGAGAGATTCGGGTATTGCGCGAATATCGCTGCTTGCGGATAGTCGTCATCTCGGCCCAACAGCAGTACGTCGTCTGCGGTGATGTCGAGCGTGTCGCGACTCCCGATGACAACATGGCCGACGCGACGCCGAGTGCTCGGACGGTCGATGACAGTTCTTGGGGACATCGCAGATTCCGACTCGTGCGTATCCTGAGACGTCGGTTCGGTCGGTGCTACGAGATCCCACAGGTCCATACCGCAACCCGGGCACTGCGCGAACACAGAACGATCGGCAACCGCATTGCACCCGCAGGTGACGAGGTCGGTTGTCATGACAGCCACGAGGTGCGATCGAGAGTGACGCCGCGGTCCGCGAGTGCCCCACGCAAACGCGTCATGTCATTCTGCAATGGAATTCCAACCATCCATATTGTGTGTTCGTCCACGTGAACTCCGATTTCCCGACGCTGATCGGCGTACGTTTCTTCACGGCTTTCCGCCGGATATCGCATGGCGCCCAATTTCGAACAGACTTCGACGACTTGGTTCGACGATCCGCGTAATGCACTGTCGGAAGCTAGTTCACGAATGTACGGACCGCTGACCACAACATCGACCGCTTTGCTCAACCAGGGTAGGGACTGAGCGAGTTCATCGGTTGTACGGCCGGAGTAGAGCAGCACGTCCACATCATTGGCGCGGGTCGCGCGCCACATCTCGATCCCGTTGAGCAGTATCCGAAGTGCATCAGGCTGATCTGTCGGTTCACCGCCCGAGACCGTAATCCCGTCGACGTCATCGAGCTCCCTCAACCAGTCCAGTACGCTGTCGATTTCAACGCGCATCGCTTCGTCAGCCGGCCAGGTATCGCGGGACACACAGCCGCGGCAGTGCACGGTACAACCTTGGACCCAGATGCCGGCGCGCCGTCCGAAACCGAGACTGGTTACCGGATAGTGAAGGCGCGAAAGCAGCATCGTCGTCACGACAGTGTCACCATCCATCCGGTGGAATCTTGTGTGATCGCGGTGACCGTGGCGTGGGCTGTGGAAATATCCATCTCGAACAGAGCGCGAGAGAGGGGGTTGACTAGCATTGTCTCGACAATTGTTCCGACCCCACGACCGCCGAAATCCAGTCTTTCACAAGCTGATTCGACGAGTTGCTGAATTACGGAGTCGGCCACCGAGATGTGTGTCCCACTGATGCTGTGCACGCGCCGCGTGACGTTGTCGACGAACATCGGCACCAGATCTTCTGCTGTTCTCGGTGAGATGAAGTCGAAGACCACAATATTGTCGCCGATGCGGTTCAGTAGTTCAGGTCTGCCGATGTCTTTTGTGAAGTGCTCGGAGACAGCAGCTCTGATGGTCGACTCGATCTCGGTATATGGCCGACCTCGGGAGACGACGGGTACCCGTTCGCCCTGACTGTCGGTCCGGTAGACACCTAGGTTCGACGTGAAGACGATCAACGCTTCGGAGAAGTACACGGTCGAGCCGTTTCCGTCGGTCAGTCGGCCGTCCTCGAGAATCTGTAGGAATTTGTCGAGGATCCTCGGATGCGCCTTCTCGATTTCGTCGAATAGGAGCAGGCTGAAGGGATTGTGCCGCACGGCATTCGTGAGTTCGCCCCCGGTGTTATAGCCGACGTACCCTGGTGGTGCGCCGATCAGCCGGGCTTCGGCATGCTCGGATGAGAACTCGCTCATGTCGAAGCGAATGAACGCATCCTTGCGTCCGAATACCAACTCGGCCATCGACTTCGCGAGCTCCGTTTTTCCTACCCCGGTCGGGCCTGCAAAGAACAGAATGCCTTGCGGACGGGAGCTGTCGCCTGACCCTTGTGCGCCGGTCAGGCCGGTCGTCGATCGAATCAGGATGTCAACCGTTTTCCGAATCGGCGCCTGCTGACCGAGAACTCTGCTCCCGAGATACTTGGCACCCTCACGAATTCGCTGTTTGAGCGCGGGATCTTGCCAGGGATTGTCGGGCACCCCTACCCGGAAAGTGCGGATTGCGTCCTCGATCGACGTGGCCGCGATTCGACGATCGATTGCGAGTCGGTTGACCTCGGTGATGGACCGCAGAGTCAATCCGTTGGTTTGTGCGGCGTAACTGTCGATTACGGCTTCACGGGCAGTTGGATCTAGGTCGACACCTCCAGGTAGGGAAGGAACAAGGCTGGTCACTGCTGTCCGACGCTGACCAAATGTAGGTGCGGGGATGGACACGACCCGGACCGCATCTGTGGCGACTAACCAATGCGGTAGATCGTTTTCTTGGTCGACAAGCCAGAAGACCGTGTTGTACAGCGGCGTGATGTGTGGCCCCGGAACTGGATTCCGGCGCGCGGTGGACAACAGTTTCTCTGCTACTACCAGGACACGATGAAACTCAGGATCACTGAAGTCGGGTCCAGGCGTCAGGCGGGAGGCGTTGTCGATGACGAGACACATCGGTCGTTCGGAGACGGCAACTGATTCAAGGAGTTGTTGAAGTGCGGGAAGCTGGCTCGTTCCGGGGGCAGAGGCCTTCCGATCCAGCTGCGACAGTACAGCTGCAGCGCTGCCGCTTTCGTTGTCGTGTAGTACGCGTGCTCCGCTGACGATGTCGAAAGTGATCTGGCATGAGTGGCCGGCGATCGACAACAGGGTGCTCAATGCCTCGATGACAGTTGCAAATCGTGGATGTGGAGTGCCCGGGCGCGGGAGTATTACAAAATCGCGCAGATTGCCGGTAATCGCAACCTGGGGATTTGCGGCGAGTGCCACATCGATTTCTCGGAGCCAGTTGGGGAGATTCTTGATGTGCTCAGGGGTAAGAGTAGGCGCAGTCACGTGAGCAACCATTTTCCTGAGCCGGCCATGGCAGTTCTCCTCTTGTGCCGAAAATTGTCCAGGAACGGAGTATTTCATCGTTGATGGAAATCGGCTGTCGTTCGTTTGACCTACACGCGCAAATGATCCGGGGGTTCGGTCCATGACATGAAAGCTCTCGACAACCAAGGAGACCCTCATGACAGTTCGCACACGTACAGCCGTTCTGGCACTTGCCGCTTCGGGACTTGTACTCACCGCACTGACGGCACTGCATGCTCCGGAGGCCGGCGCCGCTATACGGACCGGCAAGGTGATACAGCAGGTTAACGTCCGCAATGCTCCGAATACGAACGGACCGGCGGTTCGGACGATTCCTGCGGGAACCAACGTCGGAATCAATTGTTGGGTACCGGGACAGGCAATCACCGGACCGTACCGGACAACTTCTACGATCTGGTACACCATCGACGGCGGTGGTTATGTCACTGACTCCTACCTCGAGACCGGTTCCAACGCTGCTGTGACTCCCCGGTGTTCCGCCCCCGCTCTTGCGGGTGGTCGGGCCATGGGACGCAGCATGACAGTGAACGACGCTACTCCGGGTCAATGCACTTGGGGTGCAAAGAATTACTGGAAGCAAGCAACCGGCTATTACCCCAATATTCACGGCGATGCCAAGGCCTGGGCCAACGATGCACGTGCAAACGGGTGGACGGTGGTCGCCGACGCTCAGGCACGGAGCATCGTCGTGTTCCAGCCGGGCGTGCATGGTGCCGACCGCAACTTCGGCCACGTGGGGTGGGTCGATTCCGTCGAGAATCGTGCTGACGGTCGGTACATCCGGGGTCGTGATATGAACGGTTACGGGAATTTCGTGCTGAAGGACGTTCCAGGGATGAGTTACATACTCGCACCGTGATTGACGCGCCCACAGGTCGTCAGATCACCGGAACCACGGTGGGTCCCGAGACTGTGCCGTAACGCGTATCCATCGAGCGCAGGTAGCGCTCGAGTGCGATCTGCCCCCCGGGCATCTGCAGTAGCGGAGGTGGGCGCATGGGGAGTGCCGCGCCGGCGACGAGGGCACTTGCACCGCCCATGCCAAGACCAGCGTCGTCGGCGATCTGAGGTGTCGGCGATTCGATGTCGACATCGGTCAGGAACCGATCGGCCGAAATCTCGGCCACGTGCGTTCCGGAGTTGATCGTCGACTCGACGAGCTCGCTCAAGAGCTGTCGATCGCCCAATTTGTCCGCCCACACGAATATCTCCGCCATCCACTGCGAAGCCGTTTTCTCCCAGGAGAGTCGACTACTGGCGATCTCGAACTGGAATCGCTGCGCGTTGACGTACTGAACTGCGGGCAGTGCGAGTTCGAGTGCTTCACGGTAGCGTTCGCCACCGGAGGCCGCAATAATCGATACGGCGGCCAGGAAGTCGCACTTGGCAACATCGATCATGGTCCTCAGCGCCAGGAACAGCTCCCGTGCGGCACCTAGGTGCACCAGTGCAGTGCCGGGACTTCCTTCCATGATTTCGGCGCACGCAAGGTTACGTTGGCACCAGCCGACATTGCGTCTGTAGGCGAGATCGGAACCGAAGTCTTCGATGGCCTCGGTAAGCACCTTCTTGGCTCGAACGAAATCCGAGGTCATGAAAGCAACGACCCCGATATTGCACCGGCAGACGGCCGCTCGCGCGTGTTGCCCCAGACCGGCGAAAAGTTCCGCTGCACTGGAGAACGCCGCCTCGGCAAGGTCGAAGTCTCCTCTCGCGACATGAAGGCCACCCACATTTTGGTCGACCATCGCGACTCGATCGGTCGAGCCGAACGAGTCGAACGCCGCGCGAGCCTTGACAAACGAATTCTCCGCGTCGGCGAGCCTTCCGGCCTCAAGATAGACCTGACTGAGGTGGGAATCGCTGGTCGCAACGCCGAAGCGAATGCCACTGTTCGAAAAGGCTTTTCGTGATTCGAGTAGTGCTTGCTCGGCATCGTCGTATCGACCCAAGGAGAGGAGGCACACGCCGATACTCTGTTGGCATGCGGCAGACTTCTCGACATTCTCCCCGTTCACGAATGCGGCTCGAGCGAACTCGAGCCCGTCAATTGCCGCCTCGTATTCAGCGTTTTGCATCAACACCAGAGCTAACTCTTGCCGACAATCCGCCTCCAACTCGGACTCGCCCAATCCCACGATCAGTGCGAGCGATTGGTTGACAAAGTCTTCCGCTCTGGATAATTCGAGCTTTTCTCGCGCGAGCGCGCCGAAGTATCGTAGGCATGTCGCACGAAGTACCGGCTCTTCCGCGGCGCTGAACTCTGCCAAGGCCGAGATCAGTAGTCGCTCGGCGGAGACCAAGTCACCGAGCTGCATCTGGACTGTGGCCAAGTGCATGTCGCACGTGGCCACAGAAACGATGTCACCAAGGCGTGTGTGAGCTTGTCGCGCACGGTTATAGGCGTCAACTGCATCGGAATGCCTTCCCTGGTCTTCGTAGATCATTCCGAGGCCGACGTCGATACCTGCTGCGTCGTCCGGATGTTCGTCGGCAAACAGATTGCGCGCGGATACCAAGGATGTGATTGCGTCGTCGATCATTCGGAGATGCAACAGCAAGAGTCCCAACTGCCTGTGGCAGTGTGCGCTGCGACTTGGACGGTCTGTGTGCGAGTGCAGCGCGATCGCCGCTCGGTAGGACTCGACTGCGTCTGTCACACGTTTAGCCTCGAAGTAGAGGTCTCCGAGTTGTTCCCAGCAATCTCCCTCTGCATCAGGGACTTCAGCCGTTCGAAAGAAATCGATTGCCGCGTGCAATTCGATTTCGGCGTCAGCAAGGTCCTCGACAGTTGACGTGATTCCGATGAGGTACTGGCACCGAGCAGCTTCCGGACCTTTGTCGACTTCGCGGTAGAGTGTCCGCGCGATGGTGAACTGCGCCTTTGCGGAAGTGATGTCCTCCATCTCGAGGAGACACGATCCACCACCTTCGTGGCAGCGGGCGGACTCCTCTATCTGCCCGGTGGCGAAGAATCCGCGTGCCGCCCGACTGAACGCAGCGTACGCATGCGCGACAGCGCCACTGTCCTCGTACAGTTCGGCGAGCACACCGCAGTATGCGGCTCCGGTCTCGACATCACCCCAGGATTCGAAGAGGTCACATGATCTCTGGAGCCACATGATCGCCTCGCGCTTGTCACCTGTGTCCGCGAGAACGAGGCCGAGTTCGCCGGCACAGTCTGCTGTCAATTCCGGATCGTCGAGATCTGTCAGCAATTCCAGTGCCTGGTGCAACGTTTTGATCGAATCTGCGAATTGTTCGATGTCCGCCTGTGCAATGCCGATCAATCGTAGGCAGTGTGCAATGCCGTGAAGTTCGCCTTCTCTGACACATTCGCGCTGTGCGGCCCGAAGAAGTTCCAGCGCGTCGATGGCGTTGCCATCGGCAAGAAGATCGAGTCCGTCTAGATACAGACGGCTCGGCCAAGGGTGGTGTTTCATTTTCATCGCACTCGGTCGGGCATGAATTTGCCGATCGTCCATCGACCTATTCCGAATACAACTGCATACGTGGCAAACACTGTCAGTGATCCCACAGAATCAACCTCGTCGCAATTGGTGGACATTCCAGATGCCGACGAAAGTAGCACGATAAGTCCCAATGCGGTGCCGACGATCAAGAGTCCCGTCTCAGGCCTCGCTCCGATCGTGCTTCCCAGAATTACAGCCGCAATAATACCGAGTGCAAGTGGAGTGGAACCCGAGGTGACCCCGACAGGAGAGGTGAGAAACAGGACGACATCAATAGCGCCGAACCAGGCCAGGCCGGCGACTGCTGCGCCGTTTATATTCATACCCCCGATAACGAACCCGCACGCAGCGCTGAGGAATGCGATCGCGACGAACAGTGCAACTGCGCTTATCCGCAGCGGTACATTCGTATCTATTCCGCAAATACTTGGCTCAGTGAGTTCTGACATCGCCGGCACCAGGGCTATAAGTCCGATCACGGAGTAGAGCAGGTCAGCCCCGATGGATACCCCTGGCAACGAGCCGAGCAGGGCAACGACCAGGGCGAAGATGCCAACTGCCACTCCCACTTCGGCCGGAGAGCCAAACGTCGGACTCTCGGACGCTGACAGTTGCACAAGCGCACTCACTGCTATGAACCCTGCCAGAAATGAACGTCCAAATCTATTTGAATTCGATGACGGTTTCAATGGGAAGGTTGACCCACCTGGGTGTTCAGCGCGCGATGCTCGCCCGCCGAGCACGAAATACACCACCATCATCAGGAAGGCTAGAACGATGACGATCGCAGTCATAATGGGAAGTGAGTAGACATTGCGACCAGTCCTTCCGTCCGATCCGATATTGGCGAGGTTTCGAATAGGAGGACGATCACCTGCTTGTCGGATAATGATGAAGGAGTTCAGCGCCGGCCGAAAGTCATTCGATGAGACTAATCTACGAAGACGTTTCAATAGGGAGTTGGTGACATGTCGGGGAGCAGTGACTGGGCCGTCAGTGGTTGGTGGATCGGCCGTGAACTCGGCCGTGGTGGTCGTGCCGAGGCAACCCTGACACGAAATGACCTGATCGAATTATGGGTTAAGGCTTCGGCGTCACCGAAACCGAATATCAGGCACTTCGCCGAGGATCTTACGACGTGGACACACGAACTGGGAGCCACTGAATGGGTCGAGACGATGACCACACCCGAGGTTGCGCGGCGTATGCGTCAGGGTGTCAACGAAGTGGCAACAGGTGTCGAAATTTGGGACATGGTGAGCATGATTGCTGCAGAGTATGCGGATCCCTTCGCGCGATGCTCCGCCAATGTTGTTCGGGACGTGAGGGCAGAGCGTCCTAGAGGTCTGTCCACTGCAATGGTTGATTCCATTCGGCCGCTCGAAGAAAACCATCCACGCACCGCTGCGCGAAACGCCATGATCGCAACCGAGCAGTGCGGCACAGTGACATCAACTCGAGATCATGCCGATCGCTTTGTCGAGACCCCGCAGTCGTTCACGAGTGAGATCGTGGCCGCAGCTATGCGGGGGTACAGCGGAAAGTTGGTGGACTATCTGGATCGAATCGCCGACGATGACGGCAATGAAGACCTCGAAATCCTCAGCAGCGCAATCGAAGATATGACCATCAGATATGGTGAACCCGACGTTGCGGATCGCTCCCCGTCAGCAGAGGAAATCGAGTTTGTCGAGCGAACTCTCGAGTCCTATCTCAATCGACGAATTGTCGACACCGGAGATCTCGACAGGCCACTGATCCAAGGAAGCAACCTGTACACCAGCTCCGACGTCGTGGGCGAGACATGGCGCCGTGCACGTCGAAATATGTTGAAGCTTCATATCGCCGAAATTGAACTGACCGATGACCTCGTGACACGCGTCTACAAATCGAATCGCCACCGTGCGACGCAGGATCTGCGGCGGAAACTGTTCCGGTCAGCTGATCGGACGGCCCACGCGCAACACCCTGAGAGCTATGGTCTTGAACACACTGAACTTGCGCTCGGCTACCGAGGTGCGTTGATGAGGCTTCTGTTCGCCCGCGCGCGTACGTACGTGATGGACAGCTCGATCGAGTCGAGTCATCCGTGGGGCGAAAAATACGAAGGGCCGCTGCCGTGTTGGGAACGCGAGGTAGTTCTCGGCATACTGCAATCTGATGCCGAGACCGTGGTCGATGGTTCCGTCCCCGAGGTCGCAGCATTCATAGATCGAGGTGCAGTTCGGCCAATGGTGCGTCACCTGCTCGAAGTACACAGACCCACGAACACCCTCGCCCCTAGTCCGACCAAATCGGTTGCGCTGGTCATGCAACTCTTACAGGGGGCCCTGGCAATGGCAATCAATGACGACGACATCTTTGCCGGCGACGGTATCGAACTCGTCGGAAAGAAGGCCGCAGGACAAACCTGGACGCAGAAATCTGCCGAAATCATTCGGAGGCTTCGGACACACCGCGACGAATGGACCGAGTTGACGGAGACGAACAAGTGAGTGCATCGAAATACCCGCGCTCGATACGACGCGATGGCGGCGATCTCTCTTGGGATAGTGACGTTGCTCCCGCGGTTGCAGAAGTTGCGGTGTCCATCGCACCCGGCGTTGTAGTAGTCGTCGACGCTGCGGACACGTCGACGGTCCTGCGTTGGCATGTGGCCGAGGGCGGTGGGATCAGGGCGCTGGCCGCGGCCTGTGTGGAACCTGGCCTTGGCGGAATCCTCGAACGTGCGGCCAGTGGCATCGAAAGCGAATGTGACGCTGTTCATCTCGATGCACGGTGGACTCGTCTGGGTCTGACCGCGGCCTGTGGTCGCTGGTCGATGGTTCGGATGAACGAGAGCGTACTGGTGTTGGACGGCGCTGCTGCACGACACCGAATCGGCGATACCACCGCGGCTGCTCGCCTTTTTGCGGTTGCGTCTGCAACTCTCGAAGGGTTGGGGGTGGATTGTTTGAACGGTGAGATGTCCAGCAGCGCAGCCAAAGAGATGGCGATCGTGACGCTGGAAGCGGCAGAAGCGGTATCCGAAACGACGTGGGGTTACGTTCTGATGGACCTCGCTGCCCGAGTGCAGGCCGCCACCGCGTTCGACGACGACACGCTGCGGCAGTGGATCGAAGATCTGGTGGAAACACAATCGTTGAGCTTGGTGGATACGGATATGGCCGGTGGCGGAACTCGCTCTCGTGCTTCGGTCTTCAGTGGGTACATCGATCCGCATGTGGTACCTCCGCGGATTCTCGCGTGGCGTGGTGCGAGCACGCCGGAAATCGAAGCGACTTATCGCGTGGAGGGGGAGACGGGGAGAGTGATTTTGTCCGCACAATTGGCGCAAGGCATCGATCCCCACTCCCGCGAAGCCGGAGAGATGTTGGCGTACGCTGCAAATCGCAGATCAGGGCAGCTTCTCGTTAGCGTTCCGATGGTGGCCGATGGAACCAGCCTGATCGGGATAATGGAGATCGACGAGGATTCCCTTTCCGACATATGTTTCGGGATCTTTTGTGCTTCTAGCGATCCTCGCGATCTCCGTGCCGGCGATTCGGCCGGTGTGCTGGTCGATGTCGATCGGCTCATGCTGGAAGCGTGGGGATTGCAACGCGCGAAGTTGGCCGCCCTGTACGTCGCGAACTCGACGTCGGAGTCGGAGGCTCGTAGAGCTGTGACGTCGGCAGCGCGCGGATTCACTCGGGAGGCATTGGATGCGGCTGAATCAGCGGTGGAGAAATTGACTTGGCTGAATGATGAATTCGGTCGCGACAGTCAGTCGTGGGGTGCCCTGCTGGAAAGCAGAATCGAGGCAATCGAGCGCTTCATGGCAGCTGTGGAGGATGACAGGGCTGAACCACCAGGCACGCAGCCGCTATTGGCCGAATTGTTGATCACGCCGTCGGATGACGACAATGACCGCTCGGACGGGCGATCGTGACTCTCAGGTTCGAGAATCGCTCGGTTGTTCTTGTGCGAGCCGCCGATGCGGGCCCCACGTACATGTCATGGACGTGGATGGATACTCCAGACGTTCCCCATGCCGAACGTCTGGACAGCGAGAACCTTTCCGCAGCCATGACAATGCTCGATCAAGCCCTGTTGTCGCCATTGCCGTTGGGCCGGGGAGAACAGTCACAGGTCGAGTCCAAAGAGGATGCGGCGAGTCGGGCGCTGTTGCAGGGTGCGTTCGCCAGCCTCGACGGTGAACGGAAATTGGCTGCGTTGCTCACCGAGGCTGCGCTTCCGACGACGTTGCGCCGACAGATCTGTGAGCGATTCGAATCCCACGGAACAGTTCACGTCAGGATCACCCCTAGTCCTCGGATCGCACGTGTTCCCTGGGAATTGCTTTTCGCGGACGCCGATCGGAGATTGCTGGACATTGCGCTGGTGACCTTCGACCCGCCGGCGACAGTTCACACTCGTCGAAGTGTGCTGCCCCCGAACTGGGAAGATGTGCGTCACCTTCCTCCACTTCATGTCCTCGATCCACGTCTGCCCCCGAGTGCCCTCGAACGCGGCTTTCGGCAAACTTTGTCGGGTTTGTCGAAAAATGCACTGCTCGATGGCATTTCGGAAGAACTCGAATCGGTTTTCGGGGATCAAGCTGTCAAGATGGACGTGCCGAGAAAATTCGACCGAATTGCGTTGTCAGACGCTCTGAAGAACGGGAGATCTCGGTTGTTCTATTTCGGGCATGTATCCTCGAGTCCCGACGAACCAGGGTCTGCGTCTATTCACCTGTTCGATACGGTTGGCCCCCGGACTTCTGGGCGTGGGCAATGGGGAATGGCAGAGCCATTTCGATCGGCGACGGCACCCGGTCATGCGGCGTCGCCCAGCCAAGACCGTCACCTACCCTTGTGCGCACTGGATTTCCTTCTTGGTACTCAGCAGTGTTCGGACGAGCGCGTGTGGAGTCGGTACGGATCGGATCGAAGGAATTACGGCTTCGAAATCTGGCCTATTCCATGTCGTGTAGCTCTCATAGCGTGTGAGGGTGGCGTGGATTTCCGATCGGCCGAGACTTTCGGTTTGGTGATTGCGTTGGTGGACTCTGGGGCTTCGCTGGTGACCACTACCCGCTGGACGCTTCCGACCGATAGTGCTTTCCACAGCATCGGAAAAGTGCGGCGATCAACGCTTCCCACAGTCGAATTAGCGCTGGTTGTCGATCGCGCGCATGGTGGGCCCAACGCGGTGGAGGCCGTGACCCATTGGCAACGTGAACAATTGCGCTTGTGGGAATCCAACTCGGGTGATCTGGCTTATTCACCGATTGTGTGGGCATCGCTTACGCACACTGTTGCTGAAGCTCGACAGGTGGAGTCCACCGAATCATAGAGGGGGTTGAATCTTAGGAGCGATTGAACTTTCCCGAGTCGACCGAAGCACTCAGTTCCTGAGGAACTGTGTGGGTGAGGTAGTTCCGCAATTTGTCGTTGACCGCGATTCCCACTGCCCCCGCAGTGCTCAGATACGCAGCCAACTTTGCGTGATCGAAGTTCGGCGCGCTGCCCAGCTGATGCAACTCTGCCCAAGTGATGTCTTCACGTCCGATCGTTAACTCGTGCAACAACTCCCACGACGCCGATTCTATTGCCCGCAATAGGCTATCCTCGTCGATGTTCTCCCTGGGTGATCGGCACAAGCGGAGAATCTCGTCGCGTACGGTGGCGTATTCCGGGATGGCGACCATCATGTAGATCGACCATCGTGGATCGCCGTCGTCCATCGAAGACCCCCCGAGTGAGGCGGCGTCAGCGAACGCCGCGCGCCTCACTCTAGGTTTCGATTTTCGCATCGGGTATCGAGTGAACGACCGACAGATGCGTGGGAGGCGCGGGGTCTGTTAGAGCTCGTCGATCCCGATAAGTCCGTCCTGGAGTGCCCGCGCAAGCAACGCGGCTTTGGTCGGAGCGGTTCTCCCAGCCTCGTCGTACTTGCCGCGAATTCGAGTGAGATGAGTGTTGACCGTTCCCGGTGCGATGTACAGCCTTCGCGAGACTACGGATTTGGAGTCGCACTGAATCCACGCGAGTAAAACCTCCTTCTCGCGCGTACTGAGGCCCGGATCGATGCGGCGTGGACGATTGTCATTGTTGTTCGGGTCGCAGTCACTGGAGATCATGTGGGCGTCCTTGGTGTCCGGGCGCCACCTTTGGTGGCGATGGTTTCTTGACTCCTATGAAAAGCGAGATTTTTCGGGAGGTCACTCCCTCTGGTGATTGCAGGTTCATTCACGTGATAGTGAACACTCTCAATTCGGGGCGAAAATGGGCTGTAGCTGGGTAAAGTGTTCTTCGGGATATAGCCGTGGAAAGTTGTTACTGGACACCGAAAGGGCAAGACATGTCGGACGATGCCACGGCCGTGCAATTCATCGATGCCGGAGTGGCATCGTTGACAGAGAACTCGCGGGATTTCCTCCGACGTGGATTGCGAATTGACGACGTTGTCAATCAGGCAGGTTCGTCGTCGGCAACGTTCTTTCGAAAATTCAACAGTAAGGCGGTTTTTGTCGAGGCCGTGCTTGCGCGGTTGAGCGAATCCAATTGGAACTCGACTGACGAGGTCAGGGATATGGTGCGTGGCCAGTTGCAGGCCTGCGGCAATTCGCTCCGCCCGGCGGTCACCGCACTGGTTGCCGAAGCGTTCCGCCCGTTGGTGGACCGATCTTCCGTAACCGAGAATCTCTTGTCTCATGTGTTTGCGCACAATCACAGAGGTACTGCGCAGGCCGTGAAGAATGATTACGTTCAGCGGGACGCTCTGGTTTTGGCCGCATATGAAGGCTTGTTCGAACAGGCCGACGCCGCATTCCGGAGGCCGTTTACCGCAAGATCCTTTGCAGCGGCATTCAATGCCATTCTCGATGGCTTCCGGATTCGGAGTCTGGCTGACCCCGAGTCCGTGTCCGCCACGGTTGTCTCCGATGCACTGTTCGCCTTTCTCGGGGCAGTGGTCGACACTTCCGGGCGTCACCAACATCTCGACGATATGGTCGGCAATGTTGATGCTCCTCCCTCGCTCGGACCGCTGCCCCGAGATCCCCGGGCAGCTATTCTTGCCGCTGCCCGGGGTGAATTCGGGAAACGCGGATATTTCATGACTCAGGTAGACGACATTGCAGACAACGCGGGTGTTCCGCGCCCGACCGTCAAGAAACTGTTCCCAACCAAGCCTCATATTCTTGTTGCAGCGCTACAGGGGAGGGTGGACATTCTTCGAGAAACCGTTGCCGACGATGTGTTGATCGGCCTGGACGAGATCACGATCGTCGAGAATTACATGCTTCGCTGTGCGCAACTCGCGACAGACGAGACCGAATTCATGGACGCCCTGTTGGTCGCAGTCGCCCACGACACGTACGGCGAGCCGGAAAGTTTGCTGTCACTGAAAACGCAACTCAACCTTCCGGCCATCATCGCACCGGTTGTTCAGCAAGGTCAGGACAACGGGTTGTTCTCGACTATCGGCACGCCGATAGACATCGCCGCCGGTTTGACGAACGCTCTCCTGCTGCGTTGTTTCACCCGGCGGACCGAGACGCCTGAGGACAACGCCGCTTTTGTCGGTGGTCTGCTGCTGCGCGGGTTGACCAGACCCTGAACGTATCCGTACGCCGATCATTCGGCCATGAGTGCCGTGAATGTGCGTTCGTCGAGTTCATTCCAGCGACGAGTTGAGTTGGCGCCGTCGCCGAGCAAGACCTGGTCCAGATCGAAGCGGTATCGACGCGACGGTAAGTCCGCCCCGCATACCAACAACCGTGCCGCTAATGCCGCGACGGACCCTGCTGCAGTGGCAGCGGTGCCCAACTGCGGCCATGAGGGCAATGTCCGACCGACCTGTGTGAGTGAGTAGCGAGTTCTCGGAGTGACCTTGCTTCCGACAATCGCATTGGCTATCCGTGCCCGATTCTCGGGATCGCGAAGTTGGTCGTCGGTCAATCCGATCAGCTCTCCGGCTTTGCCGTGAAACGGGGGATAGTCGGGATCCAGATCGTAGCGCTCGATATCGAGAATCACGTTGTCGCCGTTATCCGTAGCCATCACGACCGGTATGCCCTTTGCCCGTGCGCGCAGGCGAATGGCGACTTTCATCGCGAGGTCGTCCATTTCCTCTACGAGTACCGACAAGGATGCGGCATCGATGCCTCCCAAGAATCGGTCCGATTCGGTTTCCGAGTACCCGCGCGGGAAGGAATCTATGTGGGTGTAGGGATCAGTTTCGAGTAGACGGCGTTGCGCAAGAGTCACTTTCGACTCTCCCAAGTCGCAGACGGACGCAGCGAGGCGATTGAGATTACTGGGCCCCAATGTGTCAGGATCTGCGATGCGAAACCGACGCGCGCCTGTCAAGGAGCAGACGGAGACGACCGACGATCCAACGCTGAGTCCGGCTACCCCGATCAATGCCCGACCCCACGCGTGTTGCTCGTCGTCGTCGAGGAGATATCGGTTTCGAGTGGTTCGCAGGCGGTAGAAGTTCTCGGCGTCAGGCAACCGAACGATTGCCGACCGCCACGGGTAGACGACGTACCGACTTGCGCATTCGATGGTGCGCTCGTCGTTCCACCTGTTCGGATCGCCATCTCCGAACGAATCGATGACGGTCAACTCCGAGCGCGCGGATTTCCAACCGTCGACAAATCGTAGACCCGATTCGGGTCGTAGCAGAGTTCGAATGCGGTCGGAGTCTTGTGTGGGATGCAGTATTTCGATCATTATGCGCCTACCTTTTCCACCTGTGTTTGCTTGATTTCGTATTGAAAGTCGGTGCTTCCGAACAGGCAAAAGTGCACTTTCGGCTTTGCGCGGTCACCCAAAATCTGCACCAGTTCGCGGTATTCGCTGCTCGAGGCAGCAAGAGCCTCGACCACCGTTCGGCGAATCAGTTCAGCGCATGCGGTATTCCCACGCGTGTCCAGAGTCTTGTCGCGTCGCAATTCGACTCGCAGCTCCAATGTGTCGCGCAGGTCGGCGCCGGGTCGCCGAGCGAGTACAGATTTTCCGGTGATCGTGTCGACCAACTGCGGGTGCGACAGCGCGGCACGGATGGGTTCGGGATACAGATTGACCGCGTAGAACGACATGGCGACGTCGGCACGCCGCTTCAGGACGATGAAACCCGCTCTTGCGGAAGATGTTCGAAGATCCAGGTCGTGCCCGAGTTCGGTCAGATATCGACTGGTGTCGTGCTGGCTCAGAATTCGGCCGATGTCATTGATTCGGTAGCGGATCAGCGGAATCGTATTGTCGACCGTGAACAGCAAATGACCCTCCTCGTCGATTTCCGTGTAGCGATACGAAGGGTCGTATTCGACGAGAGTCGACGACGCGGCAGCACCACCGAACAGCGCCTCGTCGACATCGTGATGTTCGAGGGCAAGACGGCGTAAGGAAATCGATGTTGGCGTCTCGTGCCCCATCATCCCCGCGTCGGCGGTGCCGTAGACAAGGCATATGTCTTGCGGGCGACCGGACTTGCCGATCAGATCCAGCACGCCGTCGCGCCAGGATTCTCCGATGCTCTCGCCGGCAAGCAGCAACTTCAGGTCCTGGTTGAGGACCACCGGATCCGCGCCGTCGAGAACGTCACGGACGAATGGTGGATAGCCTGCGATTACGACTTGATCGTGGTGTTTGCCGAGCGTTGCGATGTTCTCACGAACCGTCTCGATGTCCACCCCTGGAGCTATGACGGACAACGGGAACCCACGCTGATTCAGTTCTTCCGCCGCGCGCAATGTATATGTTCCACCGATCCAGTTGCCCATCGCGAAGCAGACAACGAGCAACGTCGAACGCTTGTCAGCATCGAATTGCCGCATGATGCGCCCATGGAGCGCAACGCTGTGTGCCAGAGATGCAGCGGACCGTGGCCAGTGCGTCGGCCGACCGGAGGATCCCGAGCTCGACGACCAGATTCGTGCTCCTGTGACATCGCCGCCAAGCATGAGATCTTTCAGCTCGTACGCAGCAATGTAGTTACTTTTCGACGTCGTGGGAATCTTCGTGAAGTCGTCCACGCCATGGATCTCGTCTGGATCGAATCCTTGTTCTGACAAGAATTGTGTGTAGGCGGGTACGACGTCAACCGCACGCCGGAAAATGGCCAATGCGTGATCGGCGCCTGGTGAAGTGGGTGACGAACTGGTCGGATGCATCAGGGCGGGTCCTTTCGTGTGGCGAGTTCTGATGTCGCCGTGCACACGAGAGACCGAACCCCCGGAGCATCACCGGGAGCCGATGGTTGCCGAGAATCGTGAGGTAGTCAGGACCGGAAATCGCCCATGTCAGTCGATCGGACTATTGAACGGACGGTCAACTGTGGTGCAAGGTTTTTTGACGCAGCAACCACAAACGAAGGAGTTCGACATGGCGGAATGCAGGAAGTGTCACAGGCCGGTTCATGACTGCTCGGCGTGCAACGGAGGACGAGCGAGCGGCATGTTCGGAAAGCTCACATGCAGCAAGTGCAACAACACCGGCTCGACATGCAATGAACACGGCGGCTACTGGAAGTAGAGCCCTCGGAGGGCCGCCCCGTATCTTCATGAGAGGAAGCTTCGTGCAGATTTTCCTGGCTTTTTTGATCGTCACGATAGTGGGTTTTGTTTCAGCACTTGCAGTTGGCGGCGGGGCGGCATTCTGGTTTGCCATCGCATGGTTTGTGGGCCTGGTGATCCTCAGTTTGGTTCTCGGCGCATACGCCAAACGGCAGATAGATCTAGCGCATTCCGCTGATCCCCCGACAATCCAACAAGTAATCGAAAGCCATTTCAGTGGGGTTGGATGGAAGAACGTCCAGGGTGACGGTTTGATGAACTTCCAGTCGCGAGGGATCGGGATCAATTCGTGGAACTCGAAGAACCCCGTGGTGTCAGTCAGCCTTTCGCCGACTGTCGACGGCGGTACTGAAGTGTCAATCTGGATGTCGGAGTGGATGACTCGAACGGGGATTGTCTCTTCCTGTGACAGAGTTGTATCCAAGCGATGGACTTTGCTCAGGAAACTCGCTGCACTCGAAGGTGAGTCCGAGGTTCGGCTGTAGCAGGATTAGAAGGGCTGTGCATCATGGGAATGTTCTCCCGAACCAAGGCGCCGACCACCGACTGGACCACTGAACGCATTGCGGCAGTTCCCAACTGGGCGGCCCACCAAAGCCTGCGGCCCGGACTATCCGACGTGGCACAGGAATTGGTCGACAGCCACTCGGGAAGTTTCAACGCCATCGACGTGGACAAGGTTGTCCAGGCCATCGTAAACATTGTGGAATCTATTGCTGTAAAACACCTTCCGGGCAACGCGGATGCGATCAGCGCAATCGTGCGTCGTCCCGGGCCTGAACGCGACGACATCTGGAATTACTTCACTCATTGCGCTGCCAAAGGTGTTGCGGTGTCGGAACATATCGGCGGGATTCTGGTCGGACCACAAATGGCCGAAACTTTCGAGACCATGGCCCGAGAAGGACATTTCTCGAAGTCCGGGAATGTCACTCCTGAAGGCCTACCGATTCTGTCTCCGGATTCGAGTGACACGACAACGTTGAGTGACCCGGGACTCGGTGAGAATGACCCGATACAGATAGCGTTCGGGCTGATGTCCAGCGTTGGTCTGAGCCTCGTCGTCTACGGTCCGTCGGATTTGGCGAGTTGTTTCACTGCCGTCGCCGGCGTGATTCCCGCGTTCCGCGGTTCTGCGACGGAGGGTGGATGGCTTGGATCGTTCTCGAGCATCGAGAATGTGTTGTGGTTCGGGATCGAGAGCGCAGACAGTTCTGCGATCATCGTTACCGTTCTGCCGGATGCGGACTCTGGGCGGGTGCTCCGTGAATTCGTCAATCCACTCGGCGCTCTGGATGGGTCATGGTTCACCGCCTTGGCGCAGAAAACGTTGGTGCCCAGCACCTTTGCCGATATCTTCGGCAGGTCGGTTCATCGTCGGATTTGGCACCTTCCAGGTCTCGAACATCTCAGACCACACGATCACGGACCGATTGAGCTTTCGTGGGATTTCAAGCGCCGGCTGGCGGGGGCCGGGTGGGACTCTCTCGACGGTGACAACTACAAGAAGGACGTACCTTCTCCGGAGGGTTCGTCGATTGTGTATTTTGCGCCGTGGAGAGATAAACACTGCGTCTTTCTCGTGCTCGGGCCTTCGGAGAACGGGCAGATTCCCGAGAACTTGCGCGGTGTCGATCTGGACGACTGCCAGATCGGCGTCGAGTACGAACACATCACCTTGATCAAACCGCTGTATTCGTCACCCTCGTTGTCGGACGTGCAGGCTGCGACGGAGCGTGTCCTCGACCGGGCGAGGTTCCTGTTCTCGAGCGAGACATCCAGTGTGCCGGATATCTTGACGTTGACCAAAGGTGCGAACACTCCCGTCCGGGCGCCCCTGATTCGTGTTGCGCTTGCGTGGCACGGCAACCCAGCCGAAGCCAATGTGGATACGTCGGCACTGCTTCTCGGAGCAAACGAGAGGGTGCAATCGGATAGTGATTTTGTCTTCTACAACCAGCCGGTTCATGCCACCGGTGCTGTGGGCTACGAATCTCGCCAGGTAGCGAACGGTGTTCCCGGTTGTGATTCCATCCGGATGGACTTACCCCGCGCGGCAACGTACACCGACAAGATCGTGATTGTCGGATCGATCGACCGTGGGCAGTTCTCGGGTCTTCGTGGTCTCCATGCGACCGTCGTCGATCTGAGTACCGGTCATCCTGTGATCAACTTTCCGATTGACGGACTCACGTCTGAAACCGCGTTGGTGGTCGGAGAGCTGTACCGCCGCAACGGTGAATGGAAGTTTCGGGCAGTGGGGCAAGGCTATGCCTCTGGTCTGCGCGGTGTCGCAACGGATTACGGAATCAACGTGGACTGAAGTGCCACCTGCGCCGCGTTGTAGCCGCACATCCCGTGGACGCCGCCGCTCGGGGGAGTTGCTGACGAGCAGAGGAAGACACCAGGAACTCCGGTGGCATAAGGATCCAACCCGAACCTGGGGCGGGCGATGAGCTGCCTCGGTGTGTTTGCTCCGGCAGAAATGTCCCCGCCGACGTAATTGGGGTTGTAGGCCTCCATCTGCGGGACGTTGCGAACATGCACGCCGACGATCCGGTCCCGGAAACCGGGTGCGAAGCGTTCGATCTGCCGAGTGACGGACTCGGTGACATCACCCGAATATCCATGCGGGACATGTGCATACGACCAGAGTGGGTGGATGTCTCCCACTGATCGTGATGGGTCGGCCAGGAATTGCTGACCCACGAGAATGAATGGTGCTGAGGGCATTTCACCCCGGGCGGTCTGACGTTCGACGGCGGCGATTTCCGGCATCGATCCGGCGAGATGCAAGGCGCCGGCTTTTCGGGCGTGTGGATTCGTCCACGGTACGACGGTTCCGTCGGAGTCGCCGCGCACGGCGTAGTCGACTTTGTAGGCGGCTGGTCCGTAGCGGTAGCGACGGTAGGCGCGCGCAATGCGATCGGGCTGATGACCGTCGAGGAGTCGTGCCGCGGCGTCGGGTGCGAGGTCGAGCATCACGATGTCGTAGCCGGCCAACGAGGAGAAGTCGGTGACCCGGTTTCCGGTTTCGACGGTGCCGCCGAGGCTGCGCAGAATGGAGGTCAGAGCAGCGGCAATAGAGCCGGAGCCGCCGCGGGCGACTGGCCAGCCGTGTGCGTGGGCGCCTGCGGTGAGCATGAGTCCGCCCGCACTGGACAGTGGGGTAGTCAGCGCACCGAACATGTGCGCGGCGCTGCCACCGAACAGCGCCCGGGCCTGTGGGGTCTTCCACATACGTGCGAAACCAGCTGCGGGGAGAATCGCGCCGGCGCCGAACCTGGCCAGTATCAGCGGGTGTTTCGGGATATGGACGATTGGTTGAAAGACGTCCTCGACCAACGCGTCGAAGTGCTCCGACAGATACCCGAATACCGAGCGCCACCGCTTACCGTCGACGCCCATCTCGTCGGCAGTTCGGTCGATATCGCGCCACAGAACCCCGGCGGTCCCGTCGTCGAGTGGATGGACCAGATCGATTTCGGGCCAGAGCCATTCCAATCCGTGATCGGCGAAACCGAATTCCCGGTCGAGTCCGCGGAAGAACGGTGATGCCAGCGCGGTGGGATGGAAGCCCGCGCAGTCGTCGTGGATGAGTCCGTCGACAATGTATTCACTGCTGCGGGTGCCGCCGCCGATCTTGTCGGCGCCTTCGATGACGTGGACCGCGATACCGTGTCGGGCGAGTTCGATTGCCGCTGCCAGTCCGTTGGGGCCGCTGCCCACGACCACCGCTGTTGTCATGCGGCTGAGCGTACGGAAATCGCAGGGAGCGTAGGGAAATCACACGAATGAGATTCCGTTAACAATTGATGCCGCAGCAGCCCTTGGTTGATCGATCAACTTTTGCTACAGTTTCAGACACACTGGCCGCAGCTGATCTTTATCGCTGCGGCCAGTTGTTGCATTTGTCGCACTTTTAGGCCGGTTGCCTGGGGATTCGGTATCCTGTGAAGCGGAACTTTTCTGCACGAACGCAGCCCTGAATCTTTCCGAGGCGCTCTCGGGCGTCCTGCATCGCCGCAGTTCAGAGCAAATATAGGGCTACCTTAGTTGCGCGCATGCTGGGGTTCTGAATTATCGTTTTCGTTACACGGTTGACTCGCAGAAGTTTCAACCGACTGTGCCGGACACATCGTCGTGCCGGTGCTTACGAACTTGCATTGCAAGTTGATGACCATCAGCGTTGCTGGTCGTCGGTGCATATTTATGGCATACGAAGGCTGGGTATGAAGCAACTTCCAGGCCCCCAGGGCCTCTATCACCCGTCCAATGAGCACGACTCCTGTGGAGTCGCATTTGTTGTCGACATGAAGGGTCGCCGCAGTCGCGACATCGTCGAAAAGGCGATTACCGCTCTGGTGAACCTCGAGCACCGCGGCGCTGCCGGATCCGAACCCAACACGGGTGACGGCGCAGGCATCCTGCTGCAGGTTCCCGACAAGTTCTTCCGAGCTGTCGTGGACTTCTCGCTGCCCGCCGAAGGCGCGTACGCAACGGGTATCGCATTCCTGCCCCAGGGCGACGCCGAAGCTCACGAGGCTGCTGCCGCGGTCGAGAAGATCGTCGTCGAAGAGGGCCTGACGGTTCTCGGTTGGCGTGAGGTCGGAACCGACGACTCGTCGCTCGGCGCATTGGCGCGCGACGCGATGCCGACGTTCCGTCAGATCTTTATCGGTTCCGAGGGTGACAAGTTCACCGGCATGGACCTGGAGCGTCGTGCTTACGTCGTGCGAAAGCGCACCGAGCACGAGCTCGGCAGCGCGGGCGCAGGCAAGGGCGGCCCGGGTAGCGAGACGGTGTACTTCCCCAGCCTCTCCGGCCAGACCTTCGTATACAAGGGCATGCTCACCACCCCGCAGCTCAAGGGTTTCTACCTGGATCTGCAGGACGATCGTGTCGAGAGCGCGCTGGGCCTCGTCCACTCGCGCTTCTCCACCAACACGTTCCCGTCGTGGCCGCTGGCGCACCCGTTCCGTCGGGTCGCTAACAACGGTGAGATCAACACGGTCACCGGCAACGAGAACTGGATGCGCGCTCGCGAGTCCCTCATCGACAGCGACGTCTTCGGTGGCCGCGAGAACCTCGAGAAGATCTTCCCGATCTGCACCCAGGGCGCATCCGACACCGCTCGTTTCGACGAGGTGCTCGAGATGCTGCACCTCGCCGGCCGCAGCCTGCCGCACGCAGTTCTCATGATGATCCCGGAAGCCTGGGAGAAGCACGAGAGCATGGACCCCGCTCGTCGGGCGTTCTACGAGTACCACTCGGCTCTCATGGAGCCTTGGGACGGACCGGCGTCGGTGTGCTTCACCGACGGCACCGTCATCGGCGCAGTGCTGGACCGCAACGGTCTGCGTCCGTCGCGTCTGTGGATCACCGAGGACGGCCTTGTTGTCATGGCGTCGGAGGTCGGCGTTCTGCCGATCGATCCGTCCACCGTGGTCAAGAAGGTCCGCCTCCAGCCCGGCCGCATGTTCCTCGTGGACACGGCTCAGGGCCGGATCATCAGCGACGACGAACTGAAGTCGGAACTCGCTGCCGAGCATCCGTACCAGGAGTGGATCGACGAAGGTCTGATCCACATGGACGATCTGCCGGATCGCCCGTACACGTACATGTCGCACGAGCGTGTCGTTCTGCGTCAGCAGCTCTTCGGTTTCACGAGCGAAGAGGTCAACCTCCTCGTCAAGCCGATGGCCCTCTCCGGTGCCGAGGCTCTGGGCTCGATGGGTACCGACACTCCGATCGCCGTGCTCTCCGCACGCCCGCGGATGCTGTTCGACTACTTCTCGCAGCTGTTCGCTCAGGTCACCAACCCGCCACTCGACGCTATTCGTGAAGAGGTTGTCACCAGCCTCGGTGCCACACTCGGCCCCGAGGGTGACCTGCTGCACCCGAGCGCTGATTCCTGCAAGCAGATCGCGCTCCCGCAGCCGATCCTGCACAACGACGATCTGTCGAAGCTTGTTCACGTCAACGACGACGGCGAATTCCCCGGCTTCCGCAGCGTTGTCATCCGTGGCCTGTACCCCGTCAAGGAAGGCGGCGACGGTATCCGTCGTGCGCTCGACGGCATCAAGTACCAGGTTTCGCAGGCAATCGCGGGTGGCGCACGCCTCGTCGTGCTCTCGGATCGCGAGTCCACCGAGGATTACGCACCGATCCCGTCGCTGCTCCTGACCTCGGCTGTTCACCACCACCTGGTTCGTGAGAAGTCGCGCACCAAGGTCGGTCTCATCGTCGAGGCCGGCGACGCCCGCGAGGTGCACCACATGGCGCTCCTCATCGGCTTCGGTGCTGCCGCGGTCAACCCGTACATGGCTTTCGAGACCATCGACGAGTTCCTGCAGAACAAGGAACTCGAGGGTCTGACCCTCGAGAAGGGCATCGCCAACTACATCAAGGCAGCCGGCAAGGGTGTCCTGAAGGTGATGTCCAAGATGGGCATCTCGACGCTCGCGTCGTACACCGGTGCTCAGCTGTTCCAGGTCATCGGCCTGTCGCAGGAGCTGACGGACGAGTACTTCACCGGACTGCAGTCGCAGCTCGGCGGTATCGGCCTCGATCAGATCGCAGCCGATGTAGCTGCACGTCACCGCGTCGCGTACCTCGATCGTCCGGAGGAGCGCGCTCACCGCGAGCTCGAGGTCGGCGGCGAGTACCAGTGGCGTCGTGAGGGCGAGTACCACCTGTTCAACCCGGACACGGTTTTCAAGCTCCAGCATGCAACTCGCACCGGTCAGTACGAGGTGTTCAAGGAGTACACGACCATGGTCAACGACCAGTCGGAGCGCCTTGCGGCTCTGCGTGGTCTGTTCGACTTCAACATCGGCAAGCGGCCGTCGATCTCGATCGACGAGGTCGAGCCGGCCAGCGAGATCGTCAAGCGTTTCTCGACGGGTGCGATGAGCTACGGTTCCATCTCCGCCGAGGCTCACGAGACCCTCGCCATCGCGATGAACCGTCTGGGCGCTCGCTCCAATTCCGGTGAGGGCGGCGAACATCCGTCACGCTTCACGCCGGACGAGAACGGTGATTCGCGCCGCAGTGCGATCAAGCAGGTCGCTTCGGGACGCTTCGGTGTCACGTCGCACTACCTGACCAACTGCACCGACATCCAGATCAAGATGGCGCAGGGAGCCAAGCCCGGTGAGGGCGGCCAGCTTCCGGCTCACAAGGTGTACCCGTGGGTGGCCGAGGTTCGGCACTCCACGCCTGGCGTCGGACTCATCTCGCCGCCGCCGCACCACGACATCTACTCGATCGAGGATCTCGCTCAGCTGATCCACGACCTGAAGAACGCCAACCCGCAGGCCCGCATCCACGTGAAGCTGGTCTCCGAGGTCGGCGTCGGAACCGTCGCGGCCGGTGTCTCCAAGGCACATGCCGACGTCGTTCTGATCTCCGGTCACGACGGTGGCACCGGTGCCACTCCGCTGACCTCCGTCAAGCACGCCGGCGCACCGTGGGAGCTCGGCCTCGCCGAGACCCAGCAGACGTTGCTGCTCAACGGTCTTCGTGACCGCATCGTCGTGCAGGTCGACGGCCAGCTCAAGACGGGCCGCGACGTTGTTGTTGCTGCTCTGCTCGGCGGCGAGGAGTTCGGTTTCGCCACCGCACCGCTGGTGGTCTCGGGCTGCATCATGATGCGCGTCTGCCATCTCGACACCTGCCCCGTTGGTGTTGCGACGCAGAACCCGGTGCTGCGCAAGCGTTTCAGTGGCAAGCCGGAATTTGTCGAGAACTTCTTCATGTTCATCGCCGAAGAGGTTCGCGAGCTTCTCGCGGAACTCGGTTTCCGCACGCTGCTCGAAGCAGTCGGCCAGGTCGACATGCTGGACACCACACGCGCTCTCGATCACTGGAAGGGAAGCAAGGCAGGCAATCTCGATCTGTCGCCGATCCTCACCCAGGTCGAGTCCGCGTTCATGGATCAGGATGTCCACTGCACCGGCACGCAGGATCACGGCCTCGACAAGGCGCTCGATCAGCAGCTGATCGTCTCGGCTCGCAATGCACTCGACAAGGGTGAGCCTGTCGTATTCGAGTCCGCGATCACCAACGTCAACCGCACGGTCGGCACCATGCTCGGCCACGAGGTCACCAAGGCGTTCGGTGGAGAGGGCTTGCCCGACAACACGATCGACATCACGTTCACCGGTTCCGCCGGTAACAGCTTCGGTGCATTCGTGCCCCGCGGTATGACCCTGCGCCTGAACGGCGACGCCAACGACTTCGTCGGCAAGGGTCTCTCGGGTGGACGCATCGTCGTACGCCCGCCGCTCAACGCAGCGGAAGGCTTTGTCGCCGAGGACAACATCATCGGTGGCAACGTGATCCTGTTCGGCGCTACCAGCGGCGAGGCTCTGCTGCGTGGGATCGTCGGCGAACGCTTCGCAGTCCGTAACTCCGGCGCCACTGCCGTCGTCGAGGGTGTCGGCGATCATGGCTGCGAGTACATGACCGGCGGCAAGGTGGTCATTCTCGGTAAGACCGGACGTAACTTCGGTGCCGGCATGTCCGGTGGCGTCGCGTTCGTCTTCAATCCGGACCGTGATTTCGAAGCCAACGTCAACAGCGAACTGGTGGATATCGAGGACCTCGAGGGCGACGAGTACGTCTGGCTCAAGAGTGTCATCGAAAGGCACCGCGACGAAACAGGTTCCGAGGTTGCTGCGCGGATCCTCGCGGACTGGTCCCAGCAGGTGACCCACTTCGCCAAGGTGATGCCGCGTGACTACAAGAAGGTACTGATGGCAATCAAGGACGCCGAAATCCGCGGCGCAAACGTCGACGAGGCAATTATGGAGGCAGCTCGTGGGTGATCCAAGCGGTTTCCTGAAGCACGGTTCGCGCGAATTGCCGGTCCGTCGTCCCGTTCCACTGCGCTTGCTCGACTGGAAAGAGGTGTACGAGGAGTTCCCGAAGGAAAACCTCAAGACCCAGGCCAGCCGTTGCATGGACTGTGGAATTCCGTTCTGCCACAACGGTTGCCCTCTCGGAAACTTGATTCCCGAGTGGAACGACCTGGTGTACAAGGACCACTGGCACGACGCAATCGAGCGTCTGCATGCGACCAACAACTTCCCGGAGTTCACCGGTCGCCTGTGCCCCGCACCCTGTGAGGCGTCCTGCGTCCTGGGCATCAACCAGGATCCGGTCACCATCAAGCAGGTCGAGGTCGAGATCATCGACAAGGCCTTCGACGAAGGATGGGTCAAGCCGGTTCGCGCCGCGCGTTCCACCAACAAGCGCGTCGCAGTTGTCGGCAGTGGTCCGGCCGGTCTGGCTGCAGCGCAGCAGCTGACCCGCGCCGGTCACGCAGTGACGGTCTTCGAGCGGGCTGACCGCATCGGTGGCCTGCTGCGCTACGGCATCCCCGAGTTCAAGATGGAGAAGCGCCACATCGACCGCCGTCTCGAGCAGATGGAAGCCGAAGGCACCGTCTTCAAGACCAACGTCAATGTGGGCGTGGACATCACGGCTGACGAGCTGCGCGAGCAGTTCGACGCAGTGGTTCTGGCCGGCGGCGCTACCGCAGCTCGCGACCTGCCGATCCCCGGCCGCGAACTCGACGGCATCCACCAGGCAATGGAGTACCTCCCGATCGCCAACCGCGTTCAGCTCGGTGATCTCGATGCTCCGACCATCGATGCCAAGGGCAAGAAGGTTGTCATCATCGGTGGCGGCGACACCGGAGCCGACTGCCTCGGTACCTCGCACCGTCAGGGCGCTGCCAGCGTCCATCAGTTCGAGATCATGCCGCGCCCGCCGGAGACTCGCGCCGAGCAGACTCCGTGGCCGACTTACCCGTTGATGTACCGCGTGGCTTCGGCTCACGAGGAGGGCGGCGAGCGCCTGTTCTCCGTCAACACCGAGAAGTTTGTCGGTGAAGACGGCAAGGTCACCGGCCTCAAGGCTCACGAGGTCGAGATGAAGTCGGGTCGCTTCGAGAAGGTCGAGGGCTCGGACTTCGAGCTCGAAGCCGACCTCGTGTTCCTGGCGATGGGCTTCGTCGGACCCGAAAAGCCGGGTCTGCTCACCGATCTCGGTGTCGACCTGAACGAGCGCGGCAACGTCGCCCGCACGTCCAAGTGGAACACCAACGTCGACGGTGTCTTCGTGGCCGGAGACATGGGCCGCGGTCAGTCCCTGATCGTCTGGGCCATCGCCGAGGGACGTTCCGCAGCAGCTGCTGTGGACACCTACCTCGAAGGTGAGACGGCGCTTCCGGCTCCGATCCTCCCGACGGCGGCTCCGCAGCGCTAGTCGCACGAGACGTACAAAACCGCACCCCACCACGACGGTGGGGTGCGGTTTTTCGTGAAGCCGGTCTATCCGAGTGGCGACTGATCAGAAAGATTGGCGTCGAACATCGATCGCCAGCTCGGTGCGGGACGCGCATCCGGTCGCAGCAAGGATTCGGCTGACGTACTTCTTGACGGTGTCCTGGGTGAGATTCAGTTGCCCGGCGATCGAGGCATTACTGCGGCCGTCGGCGACCAATGTTGCTACCTCTCGTTGGCGTGCCGTGAGCTTTGCAAACAGGTCGAGTCCTGGCAGGGTCTGGAGGCCGCGAGTGAGTATCGAGAGCTGCCGGGCCAAGAGTCGAAGAGCCAGAAGATCTTTCGGCCTTATCGCATCTTTGTCGGGATCGAACAGCCCGATCAGTGCATGCCCGCCCGCCGCGAGATCGAGGTGCATCGCAGTGATCGAATGCATCTGGTGCGGATGAAGATATTCGTGAACGTAAACCGCCGCAGGCTTGGGTAGCCCGCCCAACTCGGAAAGTGACGCGACTCTTGTCGATTGGAGCTGCTGCCGTGCTTGCGGGAGATTGAATACGTCGTGGCGTGCCCAATGTTCTTGGTAATTCGCCTTGATCGTCTCCCAGCTGCCGGAGCCGGAGCCGGCAGCTGTGACCGTGGCGTTCCGGTCGGTGAACTGGCTCTCGAAGGTGTCGCCTACGAAACAGGATGCGTGCCGGATGGGGAATGCTGCGGGTATCGCCTCGACTATGACGTCCCGGAACTCCGTCACCGTTCGCACCGAATCGCAGCGATCGAGGACTGCGAAAACCCGCTCGTATTCGACGGCGGTCAACGCGATGTCACTCACTGATGTCCCCCAAAGTGCACTGGTGCTGAGCTAGAACTAATTCTAGCGTCGTATCGACTGGTTCAATCGATATTGAGGAGTATTTCCATGGGCAGGCTACGTTTCGGTGCTTTCGTAGCACCGCATCATGCGGTTGGACAGAACCCGACGCTGGCGTTGCAACGTGACCTGGAGCTGGTGGAGCACCTCGATCGTCTCGATTTCGACGAGGTGTGGATCGGTGAGCACCACAGCGCGGGCAGTGAGATCATCGGCAGCCCCGAGATCTTCATCGCCGCAGCGGCAGAACGCACCAAACGGATCAAGCTCGGCACCGGTGTGACGTCGCTCAGTTACCACAACCCACTTTGGGTCGCGGACCGGTTGGTGCTTCTCGATCACCTCACTCGTGGCCGCGTAATGCTCGGTGTCGGTCCAGGTTCACTGCCGACCGACTCGTCGATGATCGGACTCGATCCCACGGAGTGCCGCGAACTGCTCGAGGACAACCTCGACATCGTGGTACGACTGTTGAACGGTGAGCGCGTCACCGCTAAGACCAAGACGCATAATCTGGTCGACGCGCAACTGCAGCTTCGTCCGTACTCGCACCCGATGTTCGACATCGTGGTCGCCGGCGTGGCCTCGCCGACCGGACCCCGGTTGGCCGGTAAGCACGGTCTGGGGTTGCTCTCGATCGGTGCGACCCTCACGCCGGAAGGCTTCGACGCGCTCGGTCATCACTTCGGGATCATGGAGGAACGTGCCACCGAGTTCGGTACCGTCGTCGATCGTGACCAGTGGCGACTGGTGTGCCCCATGCACATTGCGGAGACGGAAGAGCAAGCGCAGGAAGATGTGCGGTTCGGGCTCGGGGAGTGGATCGACTACTTCGGCAAGGTCGCGGCGTTCCCGCACTTCGGCTCCGGCGGCGCCGACATGGAACAGATGATCGCGTACATGAACCACTCCGGCATGGGCGTTATCGGAACTCCGGCTCAGGCGCGGGAACTGGTCGGCAAACTCGTCGAGCAGTCAGGTGGGTTCGGATCGATGCTGATCATGGGTACCGACTGGGCGAACCCCGCCGCAACTCGGCGCTCGTTCGAGTTGATCGCGCAGCAAGTGGCGCCGCACTTCCAGGGACAATCGCAGCCCACATTCGACGCGGCGACCAGGGCGGGCAAGGTACGCGAAAGTCACAACGAGGCACAACATGCCGCGATTGCGCACATGACAAAGAAGTACGAAGACGAATTGGCGGCAAAGGCATGAGGGCGGCTGTCCTGTATGGCGTCGACGACCTTCGCGTCGAGGATGTTCCGGAACCGGAACTTCGCGAGGGCTACGTGATGGTCGAGGTGGCGTTCAACGGCATCTGCGGCAGCGACCTCGGCTTGATTCACGCTTACGGGATTTCCGATCAGCCGCATCCCTTGACTGGCGCGTGTGGACCGCAGGTCCTCGGCCACGAATTCTCCGGAATCATCTGTGAGATCGGTGCCGGTGTCGTGGACGTGGCTGTCGGAGACCGAGTAGTGGTGGCGCCCAACTATTACTGTGGTCAATGCGCGCGATGCCGTAGCGGTCTCGAGCATCTGTGTGTAATGGCGGCCTTCCATGGGATCAACGCGCATGGCGGAGGATTGTCGGAGCGCACCGCAGTTCCGGCAAGTGCCGTGCATGTTCTTCCGGACTCCGTGACTCTCAGGCAGGGCGCGGTGATCGAACCGCTATCCGTCGCACTGCATGCGGTAGAGCTCTCCGGCGCGGCGGCAGGTCAGTTTGCGCTCGTCCTGGGAGCGGGGCCCATCGGTATCGCGACTGCCCTCAACCTCCGGGCCGGTGGAGTGGACCGGATTCTGCTGAGTGAGCCGTCGCCGGTACGCCAATCCGTGGCCACGAAGATGGGGTTCGACGTGATCGATCCCGGTATCGATGATCTGGCTGCGGCCGTCGCCCAGCGAACGGACGGGAACGGCGCCGACGCGGTGTTCGAATGTGCCGGTGTCGCAGCGACAGTCGAGAGTGCACTGGCATCGGTGCGAGCGCGCGGCGCAGTCGTCCTGGTAGCGACGTACAAGGAACCGCTCCAGTTCAACCCGTATGCGCTGATGTTGACCGAGGCACGAGTGATGTCGTCTCTCTCGTGTTCGCGTAAGGAATTCGAGAGCGTCATCGACCGGATGGCGTCGGGCGCTTATCCACTCGACCACTGGGTGGAATGTGTCCCCCTTGCGGACATCGTGGTCGAAGGAGTTGAGGCGGCGTCCGCTGGTCGCCGGATGAAAGTACTGGTTGAGGTCGCCACAGGAGGGCTCTGACCAAGTATGCTGCTCAAATATCTGCGGTGACTACAGGGGTCTGCCCGATCGGATGCGGGGTGTTTGATGGGTGCAAAGCGCTTTGTTGCGATGTTGTCGGTTGTTGCGGCCGCTGGTGTAGTGCAGGCCGTCGGCGCACCGACGGCGTCCGCAGCGCCCTGCCCCGAACTGTATGTCGTAGCGATTCCGGGAACGTGGGAGCCCTCAGGCGCTTCGCCCGGTGCAGGCATGCTCGCGCCGGTCACCAGTGGCCTCCCGTCGTCGGTGCGAACCGACTACGTCACGTACTCGGCCACCGCTTTCCCATGGGAATCGAATGTCTACGCCAGGTCGAAAAGGCAGGCGGTCGACAATGCGCGCGGCATGATCGGGGCGATGGCGGCGTCGTGCGGCGACACTCGATTCGCGATAGTCGGGTACAGCCAGGGCGCCGACGCGGCCGGCGACCTCGCAGCCGAAATCGGGACAGGCATCGGCGTCGTTCCGCCCAATCGTGTTGCGGGAGTCGGTCTGCTGTCCGATCCGCGTCGCGCCGAGTCCGATGTGTTGATCGGTCCGTGGGTTGGAGGTAACGGCGCCAGTGGTGCTCGCATCGGCGGATTCGGTTGGCTGTCAGCCGATACCGTCACTCTGTGTGCTGCGGGCGATCTGTACTGCTCGACGCCCGAAGACGATTTTGTGATGCGTCTGGCCGGCTTCATGGCGCAAGTTTCCGATCCCACTCCGGCAACGGCTCTCTCGTTGCGCGACGAGGCGGCTGTGATCGTGCGTGACTTGATCACTGCGGGTGGGCTTCCCGCTCTCATGGCGCAACTTGATCCCGGCGCCAACGATCGGCGTGTCGATCAGTTGGTCGATTTCTACGGGTCACAGGTTCATACCGACTACACCCGTTACGTAGTCGACGGTTCGGGCACCACCGCTACATCGTGGCTGCACAACTGGCTGGCCGGTAAAGCCTGATCAGCAATACGTGTTTTCTGCTGTCTCCACATAGATTTCGGCGATTCGCTGTGACGGCATCGGAGTGACCTGGGCATACACGTCGCCAACTGCCTTGAACTCTGCGAGCACCTCGGATCGCGGCATGCCCTGGGCGATGGCGTTGCAGGTTCCGTCGGCATAGAGGATCTCGGCGGAATCCATGCCGCTCGGGGGGATGGCCGCGTCGATTCCCGGCGCGGCTGTTTGTCCGGCGACCGCCGAATCCTGTGTGTCCGTTGTGGTCAACAGCGGGACCTTCAACAACAACGGGTTCAACCTGCCCATTGGTGACGGTGACATGATCATCGCGGCAGAAGCTGGGGCGGGCGAGGGTGTGAGTACTGTTCTTCTGCCACGCGATGACGGTCATTTCGGTGTTTACGCCAAGCCGATGACCGTGCCGGGTGGTGTGCTCGGTATCGATCTTCCGTTCAACAATCTATTCGGTTTGGCGGGCGTCACGGCTGAAGTGCAGGCGGTGGGCGTGCCCGTCTTCAACGATCTGATCACCAACATGGATATCAGCCTCCCGGTTCGGATGAAGATCAACAACGCTTTCCTCGGCAACAACTGCTACCTGGGATCCGAAACGGCGCCGGTGAACTTCCACCTCACGCCTACGGCTGAATCCAGTCCGGCTTTCGAAGTAGCGCCGTCGGGGGCGTTGAAGGTTAGCCCCGTCAAGAGTGCGACAACCGATTTCGCTATTCCGTCTGCCAGTGGTTGTGGCCCGTTCGGAGTGTTGAATCCGATCGTCAATTGGCGCGCCAAGGCGCCGGCAACTTCGGGTACGTCGCTCAATACGGTGTCCACGGCATACCTGTTCCCGGGCGGTATCGACGGATCTGATCCGCTCGACGACCTCGGTGGTGGAACAGGCTCACTCGGGTCGAGCGGTAGCTCGGGTTCCTGACCGTTCTTGCCGCGCTTCGGCTTCGGTTGCCTCATATTTGCCCGTAGCTCAGTATTGTCAGCGGAAGTCATTGTCTGCTGTTCACTACATACGGGGGAGATTCATCGATGAATCATGTTCGAGTTCTGACTTGGGCGGCTGCAGGTGCTGTGGGAGTAGCAATATTCGCTGGCGCACCTGCAGTTGCCGAACCTTTGCCTCCGGTGCCATCGGTGGTAGCGGTCAATTCGATCGAGCTCGTTCGCTCGCTGCCAATCGGCGCCGAGGTTACGGTGTCGGGAATTGCGACTACGTCATCCGGGGATTTCGAATCCAGCTTCTATGACAAGGGATTTGGTCTCCAGAGCGGCAATTCGGGCATTTATGTCAGTGATCCTGACAACTCGGTTGTGACTGTTGGTGACCAGGTCGAGGTCAGTGGTGTTCTCGCGGATCAGGAGGGCCTGCTTGTCATTCGTCCGAGCGTGGTCACGCGTCTTGGTTCCGCCCCGGCGGTACGGCCGGAGCGGTTGCCGCTCAGTGTAATCGGCGAGAGCAGTGAGGGACGGCTTGTCACGGTGTCCGGCATCGTCAGCGCGCCGGTCATCGACGATCTGCCGTACGGACACAAGATCTTGGTGTCGGGAGCGGGAGGAAACACTGTCATCTTCGTGAACACGCAGGCGGGTCTCGACCCGGCGTCCATTCTGGTTGGCCGACCGATCACCGTGACCGGCTTCAGTGGGCAGTACGCGGACACGTATGAAGTGCTTCCCCGATCGAAAGACGACGTCCGACAAGGATTTACGGGAAGTCTTTCATTCGGGAGCTAACAGCCGCCTCATAGAGCCCGCCTCATAGAGCATTGATGCGGGCTCCGACGCGCATGGAACTCGGGTAGAACCGGCTGAGTCGGTACCCGAGTTTCGCTTCGGGGGTGACGGGCACAATTGCCTTGTTGGTTCGCACTGCCTTGACGATTGCGCTTGCCACCCGGTCGGGCGTGAAGTTTCGTCGACGGTAGAAGTTGTCCGCCTTCGTTTGGTTTCGAAGTTGTTCCGCTGCAGTGGTTCCGGCAAACTCGGTGGTCTTGACGATGTTGGTGTCGACAATCCCCGGGCAGATGGTGCTGACGCCGATTCCGTGCGGAAGTAGTTCTGCGCGCAGGCAATCGGAAAGCATGAACACTGCGGCTTTGCTGGTCGAGTAAGCGGTCAACGCTTTTTGGGGTGTGTATGCCGCGGCGGACGAGAGGTTGACGATGTGTCCGCCGGAGCCGCGTTTGATCATCATCGGTGAGAAGGCGCGGCAGCCGTACACAACTCCCCAGAAGTTGATGTTCATGACTCGCTCGAACTGGGCCACAGTGGTGTCTGCGAAGGTTCCCGAAAAACCGATACCGGCATTGTTGACGACGATGTCGGGAACTCCGTGGTGTGCGGCTACGGTTTCCGCGAATCGAGTCATGGCGTGCTCGTCGGAAACGTCCACGTGATACGCGTGTGCGCCTCCACCGAAGACGGCTTCGGCTCCGCCGGCACTTGCGGGTGAGTTGACGAGTGCGGCTGTGTCCTGGGCACTTTCGAGGTTGACGTCGCACACAACGACGATTGCGCCCTCGGCGGCAAAAGCGAGCGCGGTCTCGCGGCCGATGCCACTGCCGGCTCCGGTGACAACCACGAGTGTTCCGGTGAGGTCGCGTAGGCGTCGCTGCAGCTTTGCTCCGCGTCGCCAGCTCCCGATGTCCTTCAGTAGTCCCATGCGGTTCAGTCTCATGTGTTTCCCCCGTCGTTTTGCGCAGCTTAGGCTATTTTGCGAAACACTGTGTCTCAGGTCACAAACTGTGAGAACTTCGCTTCACACCGCAGTTGTACGACCGACCTGGAGGTTTCGATGAGCCGCAATTCCCGATCAGGTAGTCGCCGCGCGGCAGCTGCCGCACTGGCGATCACCGCAAGTTTGTTCCTTGCATCATGTGCTGGAAATGACGACAACGAGGGCGGGGGCGGAGGCGAGTCGGCTGATTCCGGGTCGTCGTTGAAGATCGGAATGGTCAACGAGCAGGCCGATCCCGGATCGCCCACCAAGGGCGGTACTCTCACGTTCAGCGGCTACTCGCCGGTGACGACGCTCGATCCGGCCAAGGCTCAAGTGAGCGGCTCCACCGGTGGCAGCGAGCTCAGTGCAATCTACGACGTGCTGATGCGATACGACCCCATCGAGCAGACGTTTGAACCGCAGCTGGCGGAGTCGCTCGAGCCCAATGCAGAAAGCACAACGTGGACGTTGAAGCTGCGCGACGGTGTGACGTTCAGCGACGGAACACCTTTCGATGCGCAGGCCGTCACGGCGAGTATCAACCGGTACATGACCAACAAGGGACCGCAGTCGGGGTTGTGGATTGCCAAGGTCGCCTCGATGGACACGCCGGATGCAACGACGGTCGTCTTCAACCTGGTTGATCCCTGGACGGGAATCGAGCCGATGCTCTCCACCGGCCCCGGAATGATCGTCGCTCCGGCTGCGCAGCAGGGTGATCAGTTCACGCCGATCGGCGCCGGTGCGTTCACGCTCGAGAAGTTTGCTCCCAACGAGGAAATGCTGCTCGCTGCTCGTCCCGATTACTACGGCGGCGCGCCGAATGTCGACAAGCTCAAGATGGTCAGCATTCTCGGTGCACAGCCCACCTCCGAGGCGTTGAAGTCCGGTGGGATCGACGCCGCGTACATACGAACGTTGGGGCCGATCCTCGATCTGGTGGAGTCCGACTACCCGGGATTCATCGACATTCCCTCGCTCGGCTACATCGCAAACGTCAACATGGCCGCTGGTCGACCCGGAGCGGATCTGCGTGTGCGCCAAGCGATGGCATACGCCGTCGATCCGGCCACCCTTGATGTCCGGGCCAATGACGGCAAGGGCCTTCCGGGTCAGGTGATCTTCCAGGACACGTCTCGCTGGCACAACGATGTCGCTCCGATCGGTGTGGATCCGGCCAAGGCCAAGGAACTGCTCGATCAGGCGAAGGCGGACGGTTACAACGGCAAGATCAGCTACCTCACCATGCAGGAGCCGTCGGCGCAGGCCACGGCACTCGCTGTGCAGGCCATGCTCAACGCCGTCGGGTTCGACGTCCAGATCGAGAACGTCAACAACGTCGGTGACCTGGTCAAGCGGATGTACGCCGATCGCGACTACGACATGGCGACCGCTGCTCTCAACCTCACCGAGGCGGACCCCTCCGAACGTCTCTACACGGGTCTCAAGACCGGTGGGCGTAACAACACCACGGGTTACTCGGACGCCGAAATGGATCAGTTGCTCGACGAGTTGGGTGTTGCAATCAGCGACGACGACAAGAAGGCCGTCCTCGTGAAGATTCAGGAACGCGCCAACGAAACCCTGCCGTGGCAGGTGTGGGGCACCGGACCGGCTTTGGACGTGTGGAACCAGAATGTGCACGGACTTCAGCCGAGTATCGACGGGATTCTGCTCTTCGACGAGGTGTGGAAGAAGTAGGGGCTACGCCCCCGTGCGCCTTTCTGGTAGCCCCCACTGCCAGAAAGGCGCACAGGCCATTGGCCTCGTACTTTCCACTGAGTGGGACTGAGAATTAATACTTGTGCCTTAGGTCACAAACTGTGACAGCTTCGCATCACATCACAGTTGAAGGTCCGATCTGGAGGTTCGTAAATGAGTCGCAGTTCTAGGCGCGGCAGTCGAAAGGTCGCAGCAGTCGCACTGGCTGTTTCCGCCGGTTTGTTCTTGGCTTCGTGTGCCGACAGTGGAGCGGACGGCGGCAGCGGCGACGCACCCGAGTCCGGCTCAGCTCTGACGATCGGTCCCGTCAACGCATCGACGAACGAGGGCGATCCGGTCAAGGGGGGAACGCTGACATTCAGTGGATACTCCGCGGTGACAAGTCTCGATCCCTCGAAGACACAGATTGCCGGCTCGGTGGCCGGCTCGGAGCTCGGGGCGATCTACGACACCCTGCTTCGTTACGATCCCACGTCGCAGAAGTTCGTTCCGAAGCTCGCCAACTCGATGTCGCCGAGTTCGGATTTCAAGACCTGGACGCTCAAGCTGCGCGATGGTGTGAAGTTCAGTGACGGCACGCAGGTCGACTCTGCGGCAGTGTCGTCGAGCCTGGCTCGATACGTCACCAACAAGGGACCGCAGTCCAGCCTGTACGCGTCGAAGGTCGCGTCGGTCGACACGCCGGACGCGTCGACGGTTGTCTTCAATCTCGTCGACCCGTGGACGGGTATCGAGTCGCTGCTCGCCACCGGCCCCGGAATGATCGTTGCGCCCAGCGCGCAGCAGGGTGATCAGTTCACGCCGATCGGCGCGGGTGCGTTCACACTCGAGAAGTTCGCTCCCAACGAGGAGCTGATTCTCGACGCTCGTGAGGATTACTTCGCGGGTGCCCCGAACGTGGACAAGTTGCGCATGATCAGCATCGTCGGTTCGCAGGCCACGAGCGAGTCGCTCAAGAGTGGCGGCGCAGATGCCGCGTACATGCGATCACTGCCGAACGTGCTCGACCTCATCGACTCCGGCTACCCGGGCTACGTCGACATCCCGTCGCTGTCGTACCTGTCACTGCTCAACACGGCTCCGGGTCGCCCGGGCGCCGACGTGCGCGTGCGTCAGGCACTGGCTCTGGCAACGGATCCCGTTGCACTCGACAACCGACTCAACGAAGGTAAGGGCCTACCGGGGCAGGTCATCTTCCAGGACAGCTCGCGCTGGCACAACGACGAGGCTCCGATCGGTGTCGACCCGGCCAAGGCCAAGCAGCTTCTCGACGAGGCCAAGGCTGACGGTTACGACGGCAAGATCACGTACCTGACAATGCAGGAGAATTCGGCTCAGGCGATGGCTCTCGCGCTGCAGTCGATGGCAAATGCCGTTGGTTTCGACTTCCAGATCGAGTACGTCAACTCGGTTGCCGACGTCGTCAAGCGTTTGTACGTCGACCGCGACTTCGACATGTCGACCGGCTCCGCCAACCTTCCGGAAGCCGATCCGTTCGAGCGTCTGTACTCGAACCTCAAGACCGGTGGACGTAACAACGCAACAAGCTTCTCCGACGCTCAGATGGACACGCTGCTCGACGAGTTGGGTGTCGCGACGTCCGATGACGCGAAGAAAGAGGTCCTGGCCAAGATCCAGGCACGCGCCACTGAGGTTGTGCCGTGGCAGATCCTCGGCAACACGCCGTGGCTTGGCGTGTGGGCCAAGAACGTTCACGGTGTCCAGCAGAGCATCGACGGAATCATGTTCTTCGACGAGGCGTGGAAGACCAACTGACGGAACGTGAATAACTGAGTACGGCAAAGCTGAAGCCGGAGATGCGCACTGCATCTCCGGCTTCGGTGTATTTCGGGGTGTCCAGGTATTTCGCGGTATCTAGTCCATCAGATCGTGGACATAGCACCAGCGCCAGGACTCGCCAGGTTCGTGGGACCGCATCACGGGGTGTCCGGTCTCGCGATAGTGATTGGTGGCGTGTTGGTGCGGGCTGGAGTCGCAACATCCGACGTGGCCGCAGGTGAGGCAGATTCGCAAGTGTGACCAGTTGTCCTCGCCCAGCTTGGCGCATTCTTGACAGACGCCGGGAGTTAAAGCGGCCGGGTCGGTTTCGGGCGTTTCAGCCAATTCTTCGCAACCGCTTGCCACCGGTTCGGGTGCCGGTGTGCGGGCGGCGACGCGCTTCAGGATTTTTTTCATCACCATCCATAGTGCACGGTGGCCGCCGATCCTGCATGCTGCCAGAGTGAACGGCATATTACTGGGGGTTGTAGTAGCGGCTTTGCTGGTCGCAGCGGTTGCGCGTCGATTCGGTTTGTCGTCGCCGTTGATACTGGTGGTCTTCGGGTTGATCGCGTGTCAGGTACCCGGCGTACCGGATCTCGAGCTCGATCCGGATCTTGTTCTGTTCGTGGTGTTACCACCGTTGCTGTACTCGGCGGCGTTGGACAGTTCATATCTGGCATTGCGATCGAATCTGCGTCCCATCGGGTTGCTCGCGGTGGGTCTGCCCCTCGCGACGACCGCAGCGGTCGGCTTGGTCGCGTATCTGATCGTGCCGGAGTTCTCGATTGCCGCGGCGTTGGTTCTCGGTGCGATTGTGGCGCCGCCGGATGCGGTGTCGGCGAGCGCAATCGGACGTAGGCTCGGACTGCCGCGTCGGATCATGACACTCCTGGGCGGTGAGAGCCTGCTCAACGACGCCACCGCCCTGACGGCCTACAAGGTTGCCTTGGCGGCGGCCGTTGGCACGGGTGCCACATTGGCGAGCGGGTTCGAGACGTTTGTGATCGCCGCTGTCGGCGGAACGGCGATCGGGCTTGCGGTGGGGTTCGTGATCTCCAAAGTGCGTGGCAAACTTCGCGATCCGGTGATGGAGAGTGCAATCGGCTTGGTGGTGCCGTTCTTCACCTACCTGGCTGCGGAAGAGATCCATGCGTCGGGCGTCATTGCCGTAGTGGTGGCCGGCCTTTTCCTGGGTCAGCGTTCCACTCGGGCCAGTTATGCGACACGCCTGCAGGATACGGCCGTGTGGAAGGCCGTCGACCTCATCCTCGAGTCGTTTGTGTTCCTGTTGATCGGGCTCCAATTGCCCAGTGTTGTGAGCGGATTGCAGGGGTACAGCACCTCGATGGTGGTGTGGGCGTCCATCGCGGTGCTCGCGACCGTTGTGGTTGTGCGGATCGCGTGGGTCTTTCCGGCCACGTACCTGCCGCGGTGGTTGTCGCCGCGGATCCGCGCGCGGGAACCGGACGTGTCGGTGCGGTCGGTATTTGTCGTGTCGTGGGCAGGGATGCGCGGAGTCGTGTCGCTGGCAGCAGCATTTGCCATTCCCTTGACAGTGAACAGTGGTGAGGAGTTCCCCGGGCGTTCGCTGATCTTGTTCCTGACATTTGTCGTCGTGGTCGGAACATTGCTCCTGCACGGTCTTTCGTTGCCGTGGGTTATCCGCACGCTCGGTGTTCAGGGGGAGGAAGCGCAGTCCGACGCGAGAGCGGAGGCGGCCGCGCAGGACAAGGCGGCGCGGGCAGCAGCAGCGCGGCTGGACGAGTTGGTTGCCGAGCAGGACGGAGGTGTGCCCGCGGTGCGGGATCGAGCGGCGGACATCCTGCGGACCTGGAACACGCACCGAGCCAATTCGGCGTGGGAGCGGCTTGGGCGTAGCGACGACGATCTGGGGGAGAGCCCGTCGGCGGCATTCCGGGCTCTGCGTCTCGAGATGATCGACGCCGAGCGGACTGTGTTCATTGCCGAACGCGATGGCGGCCGCATCGATGACGAGGTCCTACGGAAGGTGCTACGTGAGCTGGATCTGGAGGAAGCGACCTTGGATCGGGACTAGATCGGGACTAGACCGATAGGTCTCTTTGGTTTGGCGGAATGCGCAGGCCAGGGCGATTTAGATAACCGTTGAGGACCGCAACTTAACCAATTCCACTGAGCGGGACTCGTTCGAACCATTCTGTGCGTCGCATCACACACTGTTTCTTGTTCAACAAGAAGTCACAGTTTTTCCTGCCTTGGAGGCATCAGAATGAGTCGTAGTTCCCGCCGCGGGCATCGCAGATTAGCTGCGGTCACGCTGGCGATCACCGCAAGTATGTTCCTGGCGTCGTGCGCCGACAACGGGTCGAGCGGCGGCGGTGAATCTGTCGAGTCGGGTTCCGCGCTCAAGATCGGATTGGTCAACGAACAGGCTGATCCCGGCACCCCGACCACGGGTGGCACGCTGACGTTCAGCGGTTATTCCGCAGTGACATCGCTCGATCCGGCGAAGATCCAGGTTGCCGGCGCAACAGGTGGCAGTGAGCTCAGCGCGATCTACGACGTGCTGATGCGCTACGACCCCATCGAGAAGACGTTCGTTCCGCAGTTGGCGCAGTCCCTCGAGCCGAGCTCGGACAGCAAGACGTGGACGCTGAAGCTTCGTGACGGCGTCAAGTTCAGTGACGGAACATCTCTCGATTCCAAGGCAGTTGTCGACAGCATCAACCGCTACGTCAACAACAAGGCAGCGCAGTCGAGCCTGTGGGCAGCCAAGGTTGCCTCGATGGACACCCCGGACGCGTCGACGGTTGTCTTCAACCTCGTCGACCCGTGGACGGGTATCGAATCGATGCTCTCTACTGGTCCCGGCATGATCGTCGCTCCGGCTGCGCAGCAGGGTGATCAGTTCACGCCGATCGGCGCCGGCGCATTCACACTCGAGCGTTTTGCTCCCAACGAGGAGCTGTTGCTCGCTGCCCGTCCCGATTACTTCGGCGGCGCACCGAAGGTCGACAAGCTCAAGCTCATCAGCATCGTCGGAGCTCAGCCCACTGCCGAGGCTCTCAAGACCGGTGGCATCGACGCGGCGTACATGCGTACGCTCACCCCGATCCTCGATCTGATCGAGAACGGCAACCCTGGCTTCATCGACATCCCGTCGCTCGGCTACATCGCGAACGTCAACATGGCCGAAGGTCGCCCCGGTTCGGATCTTCGTGTGCGCCAGGCAATGGCAATGGCGATCGACCCCGAAACCCTCAACACCCGCGTCAACAACGGCAAGGGCCTTCCCGGACAGGTGATCTTCCAGGACACCTCCCGCTGGCACAACGACGTCGCTCCGACCGGTGTGGATCCGGCCAAGGCCAAGGAACTGCTCGATCAGGCCAAGGCAGACGGCTTCGACGGCAAGGTCACCTTCCTCTCCATCCAGGAGCCGTCCGCACAGTCGACTGCGCTCGGCGTGCAGGCAATGCTCAACGCAGTCGGTTTCGACACGCAGATCGAGTACGTCACCGGCGCAGGCGATCTGGTCAAGCGGATGTACGTCGACCGTGACTACGACATGAGCACCGCAGCCGGTTCACTGTCCGAGGCAGACCCGTTCGAGCGTCTGTACACGGGCATCAAGTCCGGTGGCCGTAACAACGTCACCAACTACGCCGACGCCGAGATGGACGTCCTTCTCGATCAGCTCGGTGTTGCCACCAACGACGAGGACAAGAAGGCTGTTCTCGCAAAGATTCAGGAACGCGCCACCGAGACGGTGCCGTGGATCGTCTGGGGCAACGTCCCGACGCTGGACGTGTGGAACACGAACGTTCACGGCCTGAAGCAGAGCATCGACGGAATCATGCTGTTCGACAGCGTTTGGAAGTCCTGACTCGACCTACACGTGTCCGGCCCTCGCGGGGCCGGACACGTTAACCGAGACGAATGAGATACGAGGAATTGCTGTGAATTGCGAGTTGGCTGCCCGAAGGAGACGAAATCTATGAACATCGGCGCAATCGGTAAGAAGTTGGGCCAGCTCGTCATTGTGCTCCTCATCGTCAGTTTCGGAACCTTCGTGCTGGCGTCGTTGATCCCCGGTGACCCGGCGGTCGCGGTATTGGGTGAGGGTCGTACCCCCGCCGAATACGAGGAAATGCGCCAGCAGCTCGGACTCAACGATCCACTCCTGGTTCGTTATTGGGACTGGTTGACGAGCGCCCTTACCGGTGATCTCGGTACCTCGCTGGTCCCGCCGCAGCAGGAAGTTCTCTCCGCAATCGGCTCGGCTCTCCCGGTCAGCGTTCAGCTTGCAGTGATGGGCCTTGTCATCGCTCTTGTTGTCGCCGTTCCGCTCGCACTGTGGTCGGCACATCACGAGGGTGGCGTCATCGACCGCGTCATCAGCGCCGCAACGTTCGGTGTTCTCTCGATTCCGAGCTTCCTGGCCGGTTTGCTCCTCATCATGGTGACGGTGAACTGGTTGGGTTGGTTCCCGCGCTCGCAGTGGGTGCGAATCGGGGACAGCATCTCCGGAAACCTATCGCACGCAATACTTCCCGCAATCACCATCAGTCTGCTCGAGATGGCGATGTTCACCCGCGTTCTGCGCAGCGACCTCGTGACCACCTTGCGTGAGGATTACATCCTCGCTTCGAAGGCCAAGGGCATGCCCACGCTGCGCGTCCTGTTCAGTGACGCCTTGCGGCCGTCGTCGTTCTCGCTCATCACCATGATGGGTCTGGCACTCGGCGGCATGATCGGCAGCACCGTCATCGTCGAGACACTGTTCTCGCTGCCCGGTATGGGCACACTCATCGTTCGGGCTGCACAACAAGGCGATTCGCCGATGCTGTTGGGTGCGGTGGTCGTGATTGCCGTCATCTACGTGGTCGTCAACAGTGCGATCGACGTTCTGTACACCTATCTTGACCCGAGGAGTCGTCGTGTCCATGTCTGAAGTGACGCCCGACGGAGCGGCCCCCGCGCCGGCCCCGTCCGAGGTGATGACATATCGGCAGCAGACCGTCCTGCTTGCGCCCGGTCCGATAGAAACGCTGGAGAAGCCGAAGAACCTGGTCCTGATCGGCACGATCCTGACCGTCGTCGGTATCGCTCTGCTCGGCACCGCCCTCTTCGGGTCCGGCATCATGATGATCGTTCGTATCGTCATCGGCCTGGCCTCGCTCGTGTTCCTGTTCAAGGGACTGGGGAAGATCGGTATCGCCAGGTGGGGGAGCCAATTCGACCTGTCGTACTGGCTGGCCTGCATCTGGCTCGTAGCGCTGGTTGTTGCGGCCATCGTCGCGCCGCTCCTGCCGCTCGGTGAATACAAGGACACGGTCAAGACTTTGGCCGAGCCCGGCTTTGCACCTCCGAGCCTGCTCTCGGAGCATCCGCTCGGTACCAACAACTTCGGTCTCGATCTCCTGGCCCGCGCGCTGTACGGAGCGCGTGCCTCGCTCACCGTCGCAATCTGCGCGGTGCTCATCGGCATCGTCATCGGCGGCACGATCGGCGTCATGGCCGGGTACTTCCGCGGCAAGATCGACGCGGTAGTCGGGATCCTCACCAACTCGCTGCTCGCAATTCCGTCCCTGGTTCTGCTGATCGCGCTGGCTGCTGTCCTTACGTCGAACCTGCGCAACATCACCCTGGCACTGTCGATTCTCTGCATTCCCAGCATGGTTCGAATAGCAAGAGCCAATACGATAGTGGTCGCCCAACGTGAGTTCGTGCTCGCTGCCCGGGCAATGGGTGCCACCAAATGGCGAGTCATCTGGCGAGAACTGGTACCCAATGTTCTGGTTCCCGTCGCAGCACTCGGCCTCGTCGCCGTGTCCGGCCTGATCGTCGCGGAAGCATCGCTCAGCTTCCTCGGACTTGGTATCGCTCAGCCGGATCCCACGTGGGGCAACATGATTGCAGAAGGCCAGGGCGGCATCGTGGAGAAGCACCCGTTCATCGTTTTGGTGCCCGGCGTCTTCCTCTTCCTGACGGTGTTCTCGTTCAACCTCATCGGTGAGAAGTATCGGAGCAAGCTGTGACCACTTCAGTGACAAATGGCGTACCGCTGCTGCAAGCGGACAACATCCGAACCGTATTTGCGACTCCCCGAGGCAAACTGCGGGCCGTCGACGGTGTGTCCATCCACGTTTCCGAGGGTGAGACTCTTGGCATCGTCGGTGAGTCGGGTTCCGGCAAGTCGGTTCTCGGCCGCACCATCATGGGTCTGCTGGAGAAGGGTCCGGCACTCGACATCACCGGAACGGTCACGTTTGCGGGCCGCGACATGTCGACGATGAAAAAGTCGGAGATGAAGCACTTCTGGGGCCCGGAGATCGCCATGGTCTTCCAGGATCCGATGACGTCGCTCAACCCGTTCAAGCGAATCGGCACGCACATCACCGAATCCTTGAAGTTCCATCTCGGACTCAAGAAGGACGCGGCCCGTGACCGCGCCGCTGAACTCCTGTCGATGGTGGGAATTCCGGAGCCCAAGCGTCGCCTCGACCAGTACCCCCACGAGCTGTCCGGTGGTATGCGCCAGCGAGTTGTCATCGCAATGGCTTTGGCCTGCGAGCCGAAGCTGCTGATCGCCGACGAGCCGACGACGGCTCTCGACGTGACGGTGCAGAAGCAGATCCTGGATCTGCTCGCCTCGCTCAACGACAAGCTCAACATGGCCGTGATTCTCATCAGTCACGACCTGGGCGTGGTGTCGGGACGCTCCGATCGCGTCGCCGTCATGTACGCCGGTTCCGTCGTGGAAACATCGGCGACGGAAGAGCTTTTCTCGCGTCCACGGCATCCGTACACGGAAGCGCTGATGGCCGCGATTCCGCGCCTCGAATCGCCGACGCACACGGTGCTGCAAACCATTCCGGGCGGACTGCCGGACATGACAAAGCCGATGACCGGTTGCCGCTTTGCAGCTCGCTGCAAGTACGCGCAGGACGACTGCCTGACCGGCGACCCGGCACTCGCGCTCGGCGGACCGGGCGACAACACGTCCGACGGCCACTCGTTTGCGTGCCATTTCCCCGTCGACACCCCTGAGGGCACAGCGGCATTGGTAGCCAACGAGAAGGCCGGCAAGACCGCAGCGGGCCTCTCGCTCGCAGTGAAGGAGATGGTCTGATGACTGCAGCAACCGATACCAAGAAGCCGGTAAAGCTCGACGACGCATTGACGGTCGAAGATCTGGTTGTCGAGTTCAATGTCGGCAAGGGACAGACAGTTCACGCCGTCTCGGGAATCAGCTTCACCGTCGCTGCGGGTGAAACCCTCGGCGTGGTGGGCGAATCCGGTTGCGGTAAATCGACCGCCGGGCGAGCCATCATGCAGTTGCCCTCGCCGACATCGGGGTCCATCCGGCTCGGTGACGTGGAGATGACGGAGCTGGGATCGGAAGAGTTGCGTCGCAGCCGTACTCAGCTGCAGATGATCTTCCAGGATCCGATTTCCTCGCTCAACCCGCGCCGCAAGGTCAAGGCGCTCGTGACCGAAGGACCGTCGATCTGGGGTGGTGAGGACAAGGCCGCAATCGAGGCCCGCGCTCGCGCCGTCCTTGCCGAGGTCGGCCTCGACCCCGACGTGGTCTGGGATCGCACCCCTCGCGAATTGTCGGGCGGTCAGTGCCAACGTGTCTGCATCGCAAGAGCTTTGATGCTCGATCCCAAGGTGCTGATCTGCGACGAACCCGTCTCCAGTCTCGACGTCTCGGTGCAGGCACAGATCCTCAACCTGCTCGAGGATGCCAAGCGGCGGCACGGGCTGTCACTGCTCTTCATCGCGCACAACATGGCCGTTGTGAAGAACATCAGCGACCGCGTGATGATCATGTACTTGGGCCGCGTCTGCGAAATCGTTCCCGCAGAAGACATGCAGAACCGTGCGCTGCATCCGTACACGCAGTTGCTGCTGTCCTCGATCCCCGATCCCGACGCAACGGTGACTGCGGCGCAGAACGTCGACCAGAAGGTCGTGGAGCTTCCGTCGCCGCTGAACCCGCCGAGCGGCTGCCGGTTCCGCACCCGGTGCCCTCTCGCCACGGATCGCTGCGCCGAGGAAGTTCCGGAGCTACGACTCGTCGACGGCGGACACCAGGTGGCGTGCCACAACGTGTGAGTTGAGCTAGACGCGCAACATGTTTCGGACGTGACCTGTTTCGTTGACCGACGCAACCCGTCGATTACCGTTGCGGGACACGAGAATACGAGTGACGGAGACATACTCGATCGGGAACGTCAGCGGACGCTCCAGGCCGAGTAACTCCTGCAGAACGATATTGACGACGCCGCCGTGGCAGAACACCGCCACGGTGGCGTCGTTGTCCGTTGACGCCACGATGTCGTCGATCGCTCCGAGGACACGAGTGCGGAATGCGTCGGCGTCGATCGATTCGGGTAGCCAACCGGCTTTGATGCGCTCGTAGGTCTGTGGTGCTCGCTCCAAGACCTGGTGCATCGGAATGTAGTGGGATTGCTCGGCGTCGTACTCGGCCAGACCCGCAAGGTCGGTGACCGGGAGTCCTAGAACTTTCGATACGGGAGCCGCGGTTTCCAGAGCGCGCTTTTGTGGGCTGCTGAACAGCCCCGTGATCCGGTACGGGGCCAACGCCGCAGGCAGTCGGTGTGCCTGGGCGTGGCCCTCGTCTGTCAGCGCGGGATCAGCACGACCCTCGGTGACCTCTGCCAGTTCAGGGAGCGCGTGTCGGATCAGGAGTAGTTGCACACGGGACACCTTGCCAGACGGCCGTGTCGGCGGGGATCGTGCCGTTGCCGGGTAGTGGACCACTGGCAAGCAGAACGTCACCGTCGGGAAGCGCGATTGGCTTGGAAGACGTGTTGACGACGCAGCGCAGCGCACTGCCGCGCCGGAAGTCCAGCACCTGATCGTTGTCGTCGCTCATCCAGGTCAGCGTCGCGGTAGTCAGCGGCTCGGTGGCCAGCGCCGACAGGCTGCGGCGTAGGGACAGCGCGCTGCGGTAGAGCTCGAGAGTGGAGTCGGCCTTGCCCGTCTGGAACTCGACGGTGCGCTCACTCCAACCCTGCGGCTGTGGCAGCCAGGGAGCCTGGTTGGCGTTCGGGGGGCTGAAGCCGTATGGGGCGGTGTCGCCCGACCACGGCAGCGGAACTCGGCAGCCGTCGCGGCCACGCTCGCGGTGCCCGGTCCGTTCCCAGATCGGATCCTGCAACTGATCGTCCGGGATGTCCTCCACCTCGGCCAGGCCGAGTTCTTCGCCCTGATAGATGTAAACCCCGCCTGGGAGTGCAAGCATCAGCATCGCCGCGGCGCGTGCCCGCCGCTCGCCGAGTTCGAAGTCGCCGGGGATGTCGCGGATCTGGCTGAGGAACCAGGTGCGCGAATCTGTCTGCGGCCTCGCATATTTGGAAAGATGACGGACGCCGTCATGGTTGGACAGTACCCAGGTGGGAGATGCATTCACTGCAGCATGCGACGTGATCGTTGTGTCGATGACGCTGCGTAGCGTCGCTCCGTTCCACGGCGCGAGCAGGAAGTTGAAGTTGAAGGCGCTGTGGAGTTCGTCCGGGCGCAGGTAACGGGTGAGGCGTGCGGGGTTGCCCACCCAGGCTTCGGCGACAAATACGCGCGGCGGATCGTAACTGTCGGCCACCGCTCGCCAGGAACGGTAGATGTCGTGGACTTCGTCGCGGTCGAAGTGCGGATGCTCCACCGGTTCGGAACCGTCGGCGGGGACCGGCGTGGGGTAGGTCAGCCCGTTCAGGTCGGGCAGATCCGCGTCTTTGCACAGTGACTGGGCGACGTCGATGCGGAATCCGTCGACACCACGGTCGAACCAGAACCGCAACGTCGTCTCGAAGTCGCCGCGGATATCCGCGTTGCGCCAGTTCACATCCGGCTGTCCGGGTGTGAAGAGGTGTAGGTACCACTCACCTGGATTGCCGTCCGAATCCTTGACGCGCGTCCACGCGGGACCGCCGAAGGAGCTGACCCAGTCGTTAGGTGCCTCGTCGCCTGCCGCACCTTTGCCCGGGCGGAAGTGGAACCGTCCGCGCTCGGCCGATCCGGGCTGCGCGAGCAGGGCTTCCTGGAACCACGGATGCGCCTCGGAGACGTGGTTGGGCACCAGGTCGAGGATGACGCGCATCCCGAGATCATGGGCTTCGGCGATCATGGCCTCGGCCTGTTCCATCGTGCCGAATGACGGTTCGATGCTGCGGTAGTCGGAGATGTCGTAGCCCGCATCCTCCATCGGCGACGGGTACCACGGGTTGACCCAGATGGCATCGACGCCCAACTCTGCCAGATAGCTCAAGCGATTTCGGATTCCGGCGATGTCGCCGACGCCGTCACCATTGCCGTCGGCAAAGCTGCGGATGTACACCTGGTAGATCGCGGCGCTGCGCCACCATTCGTTGTCGCGGAAGGTGTTGTCGGGCAGGGTGAGATTCGGGGATTCGTGGGGCACCCTTCCGTTCTAACAGGTTGAGTGCGGCCAAATTTCGGCAGTCTTGTTGAGTGAGAAGTTCGAGGTTTCGAGGTCGAGACGTCCCCGCGGGGACGTTTTCGGCAAACCTGTCGGTACCCGCGTCTACTGTCGACGCACATTCGTAACGGTGGGGGGACATCATGACGAAAACAGACAGAGGCGTGACCAGGGATAGTGGCGTGACCAGGGATAGTGTTGCGGCAACAGATAGGGATACAGCCGACCGGCTCGGTACCGAAATCTGCGCACTTGCCGGGCACATTGCGGCAGCTACCGCCAGATTTCTGACTTTGGTGGCGCGATTCGACGAGACTCGCGGCTGGACGGGGCCTGGCCTGCATTCGTGCGCCCATTGGCTGTCCTGGAAGTGTGGGCTCAGCCAGCATACCGGGCGCGAATATGTCCGGGTTGCAAAAGCTCTCACCACGCTGCCGAACATGCGTGCTGCGTTTGAAGAAGGTCGCTTGTCCTATTCCAAAGTCCGATCTTTGACTCGTGTCGCCACGCCGCTCAACGACAAACAGATGGTGCGCCTCGGCACGAGTGCTCCGTCCGGCCAGATCGACCGTCTTGTTGCCGGCTTACGTAAGGCAACGAGCGATGATCAGGGCAAGCCGAAACTGGACCGGTTCGAAACCCGGTGGCACTGGGATCCGGATACTGGCGACTTCGTTTTCCAGGGACGCCTCGCAGCGCAAGACGGTGCAAAGGTATTGGCGGCGTTGACAAATGCGGAACGAGATCGCACGCGCACGACGGAAGCAGCTGGGGAACCACAAGAACCACAAGAACCACAGGTTGCCAATACGGTGCGGCGCCCACTGCGCAACATCGGTCCGGCGCTGGTCGCAATGGCTGACATCCTCGCGGTAGCAACGGATGCCGGCAAACGTACCCGCCCAGCCGAAGTGGTGTTTCTACGTGAGGAGAAGGTTGTACGCGTGTCCGGTGGGCCCGCGCTCGAGGACGCTGACGCCGACGAAGTGCTGTGCGACGCACGGGTGCGGGCCGCAACCACCAAGCAGGGGTGCATGCTCAGTCTGGGTCGGCGCACCCGCATTACCAGTGCAAAGCAGATGACTGCGCTCATGTACCGCGACGGGTGTTGCCGCACACCAGGATGCGGACGCACGCGCTTCCTACACGCTCATCACGTTCGATTCTGGCGTGCTGGTGGGAAGACGGATCTCGACAACCTGATCATGTTGTGCGGCACGTGCCATCGGGCGTTGCACCGCGATGAGTTCATGATTACTGCGATTGGAGAGCAACAATTCGAGTTCCGGCTTCGTGGCGGTTCGGTGATGGAACCGGCGCCGCCGTCAGTGGGTTTCGCGGATCGATTGCTCAGCGGTGAGATCGCCGACGATGCGATAGTGCCCGACTGGGGCGGCGACGCTCTCCGCCTGAATCACGCAGTCAGCGTCATTCTGGACGGTTGGGCTGCGTAAGACGGTTGGGCTGCGTATGCAGCGGCTTGTGGAGCGTCACCGTTGCCAATGCCAGCAGCCGGTCGTCCGCACTGGCGTCGACGAGCTGGATGCTCAGTACTGCGTGATCCGCGGCGTCGCGGATCACCGTGCCGTAGGACCGCGCTGGTCCAGTTCGGACTTGCGACAGGTAGTGCATCTGCATATCTGTTGCAACCAGCTCGGGCCGCATGGCCTGGGCCGCCGACTCTACGAGCAGGGCCTGCGCGCCGCCCATGATCGTGCCGATCTGATTGACCACAAACGGAGTGAGTTCGAGTTCGAGCACGCCGGCCGAAGCATCGATGACCCGCATTCCCAATCGGGAGTAGATCGTTCCCTCGACCGCTTGGGTCGGATGCTCCCTGAGTGTGCCGATCCACTGGTCCGGGGTGTACGAATCCGCGTCCCCAGCGGCCGAACGAGGAATGCGGGCAAAGGTGACGAGTCCGCGAGCTGCGAGGGTGGGACCGCTGCCCGAGTCGATTGCGTCGGCCAACTCACGGAGGTCGGTAAGGCCGTGGCCGTCGTAGACATCGGCGGAGACGATGATCGTCTTCTTGCCGATGCGCACGAGGTTACTGTCGACGACGATCGGCCCCTCGGTGAGTGGACCGGCCGAATGAAGTGAGAGATCTTGGGTTGCAGTCCAATCGGGCCGACAGGCCACCAATGCCGGGTCGGAGGTCACATAATCCGCCACGGTGACCAGGACTCCCAGGGAAGCCTGGCCCCCGTGTGACCGCAGTTTGTCGGTGAGATCGGCGCGCATCAGCGAGCGCTCCCGCGTCGGCTGGAACGAGGCCAGCCCGAAGTCGGAGGTGAAGGTTTTCATGCTTGCAAGCACCTGTGGCGACGAGCCGTTCGCGAGGACCATGAAAATGAGAATATCATTCTCATGTGACGGACCGGATCAGCTCCGCCAGTTTTTCGGGCTGATCGATCATCGCGTGATGGTGGGCGGGACGCAGGACGTGGAAGCGCCCGCCCAGGTATGTTGCGAGCCGCTGTTGTTTGGCCATCCAGGACACCGACCACGGGGTCGAGTGGCCGGTGTGAGCAGCTACGACGCTGATGCCGATGTCCGGCAGTCGGTGATCCTCGGACTCGCGTAACTTGTTGAGCTCCATCGCCATATCGGTGTAGGCGACATATTCGATCATGGCGGCTTCGAGATAGTGCGGTTCGCGGTAGATGTGCCCAACCCATTCGGCCATTGTGTGAGACGGGCCTGTCGGGGGCACGGATTGGTTGAGGATCTTTCGCGTGGTGGTGCCCAGAAGTCGTTGCAGCCCAGCGATACTGGCGGTTGCAGCGGCCAGGTGTGAGGCCGTGAGCAAGAGGTTGCGCGGGACGAGCCGCTTCGGGTTTTTCTCGGCGCTAGAATCGAGGAGCAGGATGCCCGCTGCTCGCTCGGGAAACAGCCTCGCAAAACCCTCGGCATAGAAACCGGCTATCGAATGACCCACTGCCACAGCTGGTTCAGTGATTCCCACGGCATCGAGAACGTCGGCGATACGCTGCGCTTCGCCGCGAACGCTTGGGATTTGGGCCGAAGGCTCGCTGAGTCCGAAGCCGGGCCGATCGAACCGGACTACGGTGCGGTCGAGACTGAGGTTGCGCGCGCAGTCGTCCCAGTCGAACCAGTTGCCGGCCAGTCCGCCGCAGAGGACGACGGCAGGTCCGTCGCCCTCCACGAGCACATGCAGGCTGTCCCCGCCGACCGTCATCAACTCGCCCGGTGGTTTCACGTGGAACAGTCCCGGCATCAGTGCCTCGATTACTGGCGTGGTTTCGCGAGGGGGAACGCCAAGGTTTCGCGGATGCTGCCGCCGGTGATCAGCATGACAACACGGTCGACACCCATTCCGAGTCCACCCGTCGGCGGCATTGCGTGCTCGAGAGCTTGGAGGAATTCCTCATCCAACTCCATGGCCTCCGGGTCGCCGCCGGCCGCGAGCATCGACTGCTCGGTGAGGCGATTGCGCTGATCAACGGGGTCCGTCAGCTCGCTGTATGCCGTGCCGAGTTCCACTCCCCACGCCACCAGGTCCCACTTCTCGGCGACACCGGGAATGCTGCGGTGCGGACGGGTAAGTGGCGACATCGAGGTGGGGAAATTGGTGTAGAACGTCGGGAACTCGGTGAAGTCCTCGACCAGGTGCTCGTACATTTCCTGTGCCACGGCGCCCGCGTCCCAGTTGGACTGATACGGGATTTCGTTGTCGTCGCACAGTTTTTGCAGCTTTTCGAGGCTTGTCTCGGGAGAGACATCGACGCCGAGTTTTTCGGCAACGGCGCCGTGCATCGTCTTGACGGGCCACTCGCCGGAGATGTCGACCTCGACCAGTTCGCCGTCGGGTCCTGGCCGCATGATGATCTCGCGCCCGAAAGCCGCCACAGCCGCAGCTTGGATGAGCTCGCGGCACATCCGCATCATGCCCTCGTAGTCGCTGTGCGCTTCGTACGCCTCGAGGATCGTGAATTCGGGGTTGTGTTTGAAGTCGACACCTTCGTTGCGGAACACGCGACCGATCTCGAACACCTTCTCCATACCGGCGACGCACAACCGCTTCAGGTACAGCTCGGGCGCGATGCGCAGGTACAGATCGAGGTTGTACGCGTTGATGTGCGTCAGGAACGGTGCGGCGTTGGCGCCGCCGTGAACCTGCTGCAGGATCGGCGTCTCCACTTCGAGGAACCCACGGTTGCCGAGTGAATCACGCAGCGACTTGACGACGGCACTTCTGGCTTCGAGTAGGTCGCGGGCCTTCGGGTTGAGGGCGATGTCGAGGTACCGCTGACGAACGCGAGTTTCGGGATCCGACAGGCCCTTCCACTTGTCCGGCAACGGATGCAGGCACTTGCCGTTCATGCGCCATTCGAGCGCGATCAGCGACAGTTCACCCTTACGGCTGCGACCAATGGTTCCACTGACCTCGATCAGGTCGCCGAGATCGAATTCGGCAGCGAACTCCGTCAACTTCTCGCGCCCGACGTGATCCTGGTCCACCAATACCTGAATGTCGCCGGACCAGTCGCGCACGTCGGCGAATGCAACACCGCCGTAGTCGCGGACCCGCAGGATTCGTCCGGCAATGCGTACGCGGGTGCCTTCCGGTGACTGTGCTGCCGCGGCGATCGTGTGAGTCGGAGGGTAGGCGACGGGATATGCGCTGATGCCTTCGCCCTCGAGCGTCGCCAGTTTGTTCATTCGCACGCGAACCTGCTCGGGTCGCCGCGGTCCCGGTGCTGCCATCGCCGGTGCGGAGTCCGGCAGGCTGCCGTCGGCGTGAATGCCTTCGGCGGTGACCAGTGCCGCAGGCAGTGTTTCGTGAATTCCGGTGTGCTTGGTGGCTTTGCTCGATCTGCGACTGAAGGTGGGGAGAACAACAAAACCCTCGGCGATCGCCGACGCGAATCCGACGCGCGGGAGTTCGCGATTGTCCTCGAAGCACAAAAAGCGTGGTTCCCAGTCCGGCTGATACTTCACGTTGGAGCGGTACAGAGCCTCGAGTTGCCACCAACGGGAGAAGAAGACCAACACCGATCGCCAGATACGCAGGATCGGTCCGGCGCCGATGCGCGAGCCCTCCTCGAATACGGAGCGGAACACTGCAAAATTCAGTGAGACCCGAACGATGCCGAATTCGTCGGAGCGCGTGGCAAGCTCGGAGACCATCAACTCGACAACACCGTTGGGTGCCGTCGGCTTACGACGCATCAGGTCGAGGGAGACTCCGTTTGCCCCCCACGGGACGAGCGACAGCATGCCGACGACGGACTCGTCGTCGGTACCTTCGTCCATCACGGCTTCTACGAGGAGGCAGTCGCCGTCGAGTGGATCGCCCAGTCGGCCGAGTGCCATGGAGAAGCCGCGTTCGGTTTCGGTGTCGCGCCAGTCGTCGGCGCGAACGATGGCGGCGGACATGTCGACCTGGGGCACGTCGCGGTGGCGTCGCATCCGGACGGTCACGCCGCCGCGTCGTACGCGAGTGACTGCCTGTCGAACGGGGCGCATGTCGCGTCCGTTGAGATTGAATTCGCGGGTACGCAGGATGGCCTCGTCGCCGAGCTGCAGGACGTTGAGTCCGGCCCGCTTGTAGGCGGTTGCACCGGTTTCGCTGGCACCCATGACGGCTGTTGCCCAGCCGTACTTCGAGGCCAGGTCCTGCCACGCTTCGATGGCGTGCGGCCAGGCTTCGGGGTCGCCGATCGGATCGCCGCTGGCCAGGCAGACGCCGATCTCGACGCGATAGGTGACCGCGGCTTTGCCGCTCGGAGCGAAGATCGCGGCTTTGTCGCGTCGGGTGGCGAAGTAGGCGAGGGAATCGTCGGCGCCAAAACCTTGGATGAGCCCGCGGATCGCCGACTCGTCGTTGCCGGTGAGTGCGTTGTTGGAACGTTGGGCGCGGAAGAGCGTGATGACGGCAGCGAGGAGTGCGATAGCACCGAGGAGACCGAGGATCGTGTTCACGAAGGCATGCGGATGACCGTCGAAGACTTCGTTGTCGACCGCCGCTGCAGCGGTGACACGGTTGAGCGCCCACGCAAAACGCTGATCTTCCGGAAGTGTGCCTGGGAAAAGTTCGACCAGTCCCCAGCCCAACAGGGTGGCGATCGCCAACCCGCCGATCAGTACGCCGAGAGCTTTCCAGCCGGCTCCGCGTCGTACGCGGGTGTAGAACTCGGGACGGGCCGCGATCAGAATTCCGATGACGACCAGCAGTACGACAGCAGCTACGGCATTATTCGGATTTTTGTCGGTGAACGTGAACAAGATGTTGCTCAGAGCGATCACGGACAGGTAGACCGTCAACAGCCACCACGCGATGCGCTTGCGGCTGGCTAGTGCGGCAGCAAGAAGACCGACGACGAGCGCCCACGACAAGCTCGTATCCGGTGCGTCGAAGTAGTAGTTGTCGATGTATTCGCGTGGGACCCGGACGATATGACGCAGCGTCGGCGACAGGCTCCACAAGAAGACGAGGACGGAGAAGACTCCGAGGATCAAGCCCGAGATATGCGGGACCTGGCTCAGCCGCCCCGACTGGAAGCGGCGTGCCTTTCGCGGATTCTCCGGCGGAGTTTCAACCAACTCCGCGGTTGTATCCGTTATCTCGCTGATAGGTGCCATCGAGCGTCCTCCCATACCGGTCGATCAGTCTCACTGTTCAGTGTGGCCGTTCGTGTCCGGTTTTGTGCGAGGAGCAGAATGATTGCCATGAGCGCCAACATCCCCGCAGTACCGATCCGCGACGAAATGATCCGTCTCGGCCAGTTCCTCAAGCTCGCCAACCTCATCGAATCCGGCGCAGAAGCCAAGGAAGTCATCGCCGACGGCATGGTGTCGGTCAACGGGGAGGTGGAGGACCGTCGTGGTCGTCAGCTGCGCGACGGTGATGTAGTCGAGATCGGCGGGATGGCCGCCAAGGTGGAAGCTCCCGCCTGATCTCGAGCTCCACTTCTAGCTTTCGCGGACGACTACCCCGTCCTGGTCGCTGTAGACGATCTCACCGGGATTGAAGGTGACGCCGCCGATTTCGACGGGCACGTTCTTCTCGCCGGAACCGGTCTGTGTGCTCTTGCGTGGGTTGGTGCCGAGCGCTTTGACGCCGATGTCGAGGGTGCGCAGGATTGCGGAGTCACGGACGGCGCCGTTGACGATCACTCCGGCCCAGCCGTTGTCGACTCCGCGTCCGGCGATGATGTCGCCGACCAGTGCGGTGTGGATGCTCGCATCACCGTCGACGACGAGGACACCGCCGTTGCCCGGTTCGCTGAGGGTCTGCTTCACCAGCAGGTTGTCCTGGAAGCACTTGATCGTGGTGATGGGGCCGGCAAAAACCTCACGCCCACCGAACGCAGTGAACTGCGTGTCGCAGCTACGGATGTCTGGTCCAATTTCGTCGGCAAGGTCAGCAGTGGCTACAGGCTCGGTCATGCACGACAGAATAGTCGGCAGAGCGACAAAAGCTTCCTTCAACTTCACGCGATCACACCGTCAGCGGAATGTGCTTCCGATAACGTGGCCTTGAATTATTCGATTCACTGCAGTTGACGACTAGGAGTGTTCTGTGACGATTTTCGCGATTTTGGATGTGCGGTTGAAGAAGGAGAGCCTTGATACCGCGCGCGAGGTGTTCGGGCGAGTTTTGGCTGAAACCCGTGCTTTCGAGGGTTGCGAAGGCGTCGACGTGGTGATCGATGCCGAGGACGAAACGCACTGGTTGTGCGTCGAGAAGTGGGCGTCTGCCGAGGCTGATGCCGCTTACCGCGAATGGCGCGCGGGTCCGGGAGCTATCAAGGATTTGGGACCACTTCTTGCCGGTGCGCCCGGTCTGGGTAAGTACGAACTGGAATCCGCGATCTGATTTTTTCGGGGCGTTTCCTTCGCGAACTGTGCCGAAGGAAGCGCCCCATTCTTGTCTTACCGCCACGTCACGCTTGGGCTTGTTCACTCGGCTTCACGTGCTTGACGGGGCACCCCGTGGGAAAGGTTCCCAGTTGGTCGACCTTGTAGCCGGCTGGGTAGCTGCGGATATTCGGAAGATCGCGGGCGAATTTCCGGGCGGTGCGCGGTGGGAAGAATCGCAGCAGGCGGCCGCGTGCTTTGAGTGCGCCCCTGGAGAGCGCACGAACCACCGCAGGTGGGCGCTTGTACCCGAACGCCTCGAGAAGGTGATCGTCCATGAGTGAGTAGGCGAATGCCTTGATCAGGGGCTTCGGCGCTAGGTTGTTGGGCGGGAACGTGCACATGAGTTCCAGTGTGGAGTCGGCAACCGCCCTGGCACCCGGATCGAACGAAAAGTGTTCGCGCTCATACTCGTCCAAGAGCTTCGCGAATCCGTCGTAGGTCGTTGGCATGTCCTTGATGTTCATGTGACGGCCGAGTTCGCGGTAATAGAAGGTGGATCCGGCTATTTCGTTGGGCGTCAACGGGCGCCAACCGTACGATTCGAGCCAGCGCACCGGAGTGACGACAAAAGTAGCCAACACGTATCGCATGTCGTCGTTGGAGATGTCGTACGAGCCGTGCATCTGGTTCATCCGGCGAACACTCGATCGACCTTGGTCGCTGCCCAGGCCGTGTTCGAGGACGGCGTCGAGAATGAGGCTGGTGTCGTCGTACCGTTTCTGGACCCGGTCGGTGAATTCACCCGTGGAGAAGAGCAGTTTGCCGATCGACGGCACCGCATAGGTGCGGAACAGCGCAAAACTGAGGGCCTGGTTGATGTCCCAGGGAAACTCTTGAGCAGCAAGAATGCGAGACATCTCTTCGTAGTCGGTCTCGGGATCGAGCTGATCTGTGCGCGCGCGAAGGTCGTAGCGCTTCATGTGAACACTCCCATGGCTTCGGTGTGAGCTGTGCCACCGAGAGTAGTTCTGACAACGCATGTTGTCTAGAGGTGTCGAATTGCCACTGTTCGGTCGTTTCGGGTGTTGTACCAGGGGTATCCGATCAGGGAGTTGTCGACCCGAGGAGTTTCAATGAGTATCTCCCGTACTGCCCGAATCCTGGCAGCCGTAGGTTTGCCGATCGTTGCGTCACTCGCATACGTGGGCACCGCTTCGGCGGATCCACCCCATCCGTTCGGTGGTGCTGCAGTGACCATCGGTTGTCCCAATCAGGGGTCACTGGCGTCGATGACCGGCCTCACCGGGCAGTCCGGGCCTGAAGCGAATCCGCCGATTGCCAAGGGTGACATACGCTTCGAGTCCTTTCCGGCGGCAGCACCGATACCGGCCGCCGGGCAGGTCACGGTCGCGTGGGTCAACACCGACACCGGTAAGGCCGGAATCGTCGATCTGATGGGGACGTACCCCTATCTGTCGGCGACGGTGAATACCGGTGTCGGCAACGTTGTTGCGACCGCTTTCGGTTCCATCAACTGGGGCAGTAGCCCTATCTGCCAAAGCAATCCGACGATTGGACGGTTCATAGCCTGACTTTGTGGCCTGATGTTCTAGCCTGACGCCGCAGCAGTGGCGGTATCGCGTGATTATCTGTCATCTCGGAGATACCGCCACGACCTTGCTGTCCCATATTCTGAAACATGTTCGGTAAAAGTATATTTCAGGTGAGGGAGGAGGCTGCGGCGTGAACGGGTCGAGTGCACGTCAGTTGATGAGCCGGCTGCTCGTAGAGAAGCGCAATAGCCTTGCGCCCGAGAAGGTCGGTATTCGATGCGAGGGTGCTCGTCGCATGCACGGCCTCAGTAGACGTGAGGTCGCGCAGATCGCCGACATCAGTTTCAATCACTATCAAAGGCTGGAACAGGGTACGTCCGTGGGTGTTTCGTCTCGGGTCATGGTTCGTATCTGCGATGCATTGTTGATGGAAGACGACGAGAAAGCGCGCATGCTGGCGTTGCACCAAGCATGGGCGCGTCCGCGTCGTCCGGGGGCCCGGCCTCAAGCTATAGGGGAGATTTCCGGCAGGCAGCGCTCGAGTTCCGCCGGCGTGTAGAAGAAGCTTCCGCTTGCTACCGGCGTGCAGGGCGCTGCAAACGCGGTTTCACGCTCGTTGTAGAGCATGCGAACCAGCTGCGCGTTGTCCGGTCCGGCAAAGACGTCCCACTGGATGTTGGCGCCCATCGGGCTGACCTGCTCGCCGCGCCACGGGTTGTTGTCATACGTGTACAAGGTGCCCTCAGGCTGTGCGACCGTGCTGCCGGGCAGCTTCAGCAGTGCAGCAAAGGGGATGATCGTCTCGGCGTGCGCAAACCGAAAGTCGGCCCCGGGCAAAGAATCTGCACCTGAATGTTCTTTCAGCCCCGCCAGGAATTCGTCGCGGAGCACCGTCGCCATCCGGTAGGTAACGTCCTCACCGGCAAATCCCGGTCCCTTGGCGTAGAAGTCCTCTGCGTCGTTGGTGTACGCCAGCCACTGAGCGTCGTCCTGGTCGATGAAGCGACCGAAATTCCAGTCACCTTCCTCCGACATACCCGGGGTGATGATGTACGTGTTGTAAAGCATGTACGCGGCGTCGACCTCGTTGTTGATCTCTTCCGAGCCCTTGCCCCGGTCGACGAGTGAGAACTCGCCGGCGACAAGACGATCCACAAAGCTCTTCGAGTACAGCTTCTCCATCATGTGACGTGACACGTCGCGAGTGCGAGGCAGGTTCTCGATCTGCTCGTCCACGGCTTCGAGGCGAGGATCGGAATCCTCGTATTCCTTGTAGTCCGCGTTCAGATCGGAATCGTGGAAGTAGAGGACGTCAGGATCAGACGTGACAGCTCCGATATTTCCGGCGATCGCCGGGAATGCGGTGCTCACGCCCTGGGCGAAGTTGGCGGCACTGTCCACTGCGCGGTCCACACCCGAGGACGTCAGGGTGATCGAGCCGTCCTGCTTGGCAATTGCGTCGAACAGCTGCGGAAGGCGTTCCGTCACACGGGCACCCATCTCGCGATGCTCGGTAATGCCGAGGCCGCTCAGATTGCCGTAGCCCAACGTCTGGTTGGCCGCCATGAGTTCACGAAGTACGGGGCCGAACTCCTTGCCGACGGGAGTCAGAGCGTTCTCGGCTTCGGCGATCTCCCAGAGTTGCAGGCTCAGGTCGTCGTACTTCAGGCTCGAGAGCGCGCGGGAACCATGACGTGCAACGTTTTCCGTGTACACGGGCGTGAAACCGGCGGGCACGGCCTGGAGTCCGCCAATGGCCTGGCCGGGTGAATACGGAGTCTTGGACGTGAAGCCCCCGACGGCAGGTGTGCCCGGGGCCCCGAGAGAACCGGTGTCGAGAGAACCGGTGTCGAATGAACTGAATGGTGATGCGTCGGCAACGGCAGAGGTGCCGGTCGTGACAAGCATGAGTCCGACAGCGCCTGCGGCCGCCAGCAATCCGAAGCGGGGGCTTCGCATGGTGATGAGTCCTTTCTGCTCGCGCCGAAATGGCACGACGAACAGGAAGTTAGATCGGCTAAGCGTCCGTAGGTGGCCATAGGACAGACGTCCAGGTGGCCGCAGGGTTAAAACTCGGATTCACATGGCCAGTCCGGCTACGCTTTTGGCCAACAGCACGGTTGCCGCGGCGAGGATGATGTAGGTGGTTGTGCGACTCAAGACCGCCAGGGAGATCCGCCGCGCCAGGTACGAGCCGAGCAGGTGTCCACACACCAGCAGTGGAGACAATGCGAGTGCGGCAAGCAATTCGCTTCCGGTAACACCGATCTGGAACTGGAGTGCCATAAGCGTCGCCGCAGCCATGACAAGAAAGATCGTCGACAACGTAGATCGCAGGGCGGCAGCATCGTCCGGCCGATAGGTCAGCGACAGCGGTGGGCCGGGCATCGCGGCCAATGCGCCCATGAACCCGGCCGCGGCCCCGGCGCCGGCCAGGGTTCGCCGTGATCCGGTCACGGACTTACCCGCGAGCATCACCGCCCCTGCTGCCAGCGCGAGAACGGCCACCAGGAGTTGAACGGACGCCGTTTCAACGCGCTGTATGACCCACAGGCCTGCGGCGATACCGGGAATCATTGTGGCGGTCGCGATTCCGACCGTGCGTGTGTCGCAATGCCCGCGTTCTCGCGCCGCCACCATCAGCATCATCGGAATGGTGAGAATCAGTAGCGGGGCTGGAACAAGCCACGGGGCAATCAGAATAAGGGCGGGTCCGGCGATCAAGCCGAAACCCGAGCCGGTTGCCGATTGAATCGCCGAGGAGGCAACAAGTACGCAGGCAACCAGGAGAAGAATCACAATCCCATTCTCTGGGCGATCTGGCACTGACGGAAGATCCAGATCGTGGGAGCATTAATGGGGCCAGAATCAGGAGGAGCAGGTTGCGATCACACGAAAATCTCGGAGAGTTCCTCGAGGGCAGGTCGGCGTATCTCGACTCGGCCACCAACACGCCGATGTACCGGCGCGTGCGGGCCATGCTCGAAGACCTGCTTGCACGTGGAGTGTTCGACGGTGGTCGACCCATGCCGTCGACGCGCTACTTGGCGCAGGAACTTGGCGTTTCCCGAAATACGGTGGCAGCGGCCTACGACGAGCTGATTGCGCTCGGAGTTATCGAGAGTCGTCCTCGCAGTGGTCTTTACGCGGCAGCCCCGCTCACTCGAACACCTTCTGCAGAGTCGTCGCCACCCGCTCCGCCAGTTGACTGGTCGACATTGCTACAGCCCCGCGAGAGCGTCGAGTTCACCCGAACTCTGGGCCATCCCGACGCCTTCGACTATCCGTATCCGTTCATCAGTTCTCAGCCCGAACTGCGCTCCTTCCCGGTCCGCGGTTGGTTGCGCGCGGCGAGTGAGGCGATGACGGGCCCGCATCTGCGATACAGCGTGCGTGACGCCGTCGATCAGGACGATCCGCTGCTGGTGGAGGCGCTGCGCAAGGAGATTCTTCCGTCCCGTGGCATCGAAGCAGCGGCTGACGAGATCTTGGTGACGAGTGGAACCCAGCAGGGTTTGTCGTTGATTGCCGACGTCCTGTTGCGACCCGACAAGATCATGGGCTTCGAGAACCCCGGATACCTCGACGCTATGCACATTTTCAAGCGCTCCGGTGTGGAACTGTCTCCCATTCCCGTTGACGGGCGTGGGGCGGTGTTCGACCGATCGACTGTCTTCGACGCCATGTATCTCACGCCGAGTCATCACCACCCCACCAACGTCACATTGAGCTTGCCTCGCCGCAAACTGCTCCTGGAATTATTGGAGGAGAGAAACGGTTTTGTGATCGAAGACGACTATGACAGCGAATTCCGCTTTCGTGGGAGGCCGACTCCGTCCCTCAAATCCTTGGGGGACAACCGCCGGGTGATCTACCTCGGTTCCTTCTCGAAGTTTCTCTCGGCCGGCCTGCGCATCGGGTACATCGTGGCGGATCCGCCTGTCATTGCGGCACTTCGAGCGGAACGGCACCATCGAACCAAACATCTTCCGGGGCATATTCAGCGGTCGCTGGCGTTGTTCGTCATGTCCGGGGATTACCACAAGGTGTTGCGCTCGCATCGTCGCCGACTCAAGCAGAACTGGGAAATCATTACCGAGTCGATCAACAAGTACATGCCACGAGTTGAGACGCCGTCGTTTCCTCCGGGCGGTGTCAGTGTCTGGTACACCGGCCCGGAGGATCTTGACGCTGCCGAACTCACGGAACGTGCAGCCCTGCAAGGGATCCTGGTGGCCGACGGCTCCCGCTACTTCTTTCCAGGGACAGGCTCCCGAAACTGCCTGCGACTGGGCTTCGGTTCGATAGATCAGAATTCGATCGAACCGGGCATCGCACTGCTTGGAGGAATTGCTCACCGACTACTGGATGAGTCTCGCCGGATCAGTGAGTGAGGCCCCGCGCGCGGTGGGCCCGAGCGACGCGACCGACTGCCAGGGTCATTGCGGCGCGTCGGAGCGTGGTGCCGGTAGCACCAGCCTGATCCAGTACCGCAGCCCAGGCTGCAGTCATCCGATCATCGAGTCCCCGTTCTACTTCGGGGAGAGTCCACCAGTAACCCTGTTGTGCCTGAACCCATTCGAAGTAGGACACGACCACTCCGCCGGCGTTGGCCAGGATGTCCGGGACCACCAACACTCCCGCCCGCTCGAGTACGGCGTCGGCCTCGGCGGTGGTTGGCCCGTTTGCACCCTCCACGACAATACGTGCCTGGATGCGATGTGCGTTGCCGCCGTGGATAACTCCTTCAACCGCAGCGGGAACCAGGAGGTCGACATCCAGTTCGAGAACGGCAGCGGGTTCGATCTGCTCACCTCCGGGGAAGCCTGCGACGGAACCGTGCTCGGTGACGTGGGCTCGCAGAAGGGGCAGGTTCAATCCGTCGGCGTTGTGCACCGCGCCGAATCTGTCGCTGACAGAGATGATCCGGACTCCCGCGTCGGCGAGGTAGTCGGCAGCGTCGGCTCCCACCTTGCCGTATCCCTGGACAACGGTGGTGGCCGAGTTCGGTTCTATGCCTGCCTTTTTCAGAGCCAATAACGCGATGTGCGCAACACCGCGTGAGGTTGACGTCCGGCGGCCGAGCGAACCGCCGAGATCAAGCGGCTTGCCCGTCACCACGCCCGGGACACCACGGCCCCGAGTTGCGGAGTAGGCGTCCATCATCCAGGCCATCGTCTGCTCGTCGGTGCCGACGTCCGGAGCGGGAATATCGTTGTCCGGCCCGATGACGGGTGAGATTCCCTGGGTGTACGTCCGGGTCAGTCGTTCGAGTTCGGCCGGGGAGAGAGTCAGGGGATCGACGTCCACCCCACCTTTTGCCCCGCCGTACGGAATATCGAGGAGCGCGCATTTCCACGTCATCCACATTGCGAGAGCCCGCACTTCGTCAAGATTCACTCCGGCGCTGTACCGGATCCCACCCTTCGCCGGTCCGCGCGCGATGCTGTGCTGCACGCGGTATCCGGTGAACACTTCAACGTCGCCGTTGTCGCGGACCAGCGGAACGCTGACCGTCGTCTCACGTCTGGCGGACCCGAGGATGCGGTGCAGGCCGTCCGGGTAGCCCAGGGCCGCCACTGCCTCTGCGAGTTGCGTGCGCGCGTCGTCGAGCGCACTGGCGTGGACGGCCGAGGCTGTCACCGGGGACCGTCGTAATAGGAATCGGCCACGTCGAGGGCAGTGTCGAGCATGGCGAGTGCGGCGTCGACCTGCGTCGGCGTCACGGTGCACGGCGGGACGACGTGGATGCGGTGGTAGTTGTTGAAGACGAGCAGTCCGGCGTCGCGGGCGGCGGCCATCGTCTGGCCGATCGCGGCGTTGGTGCCGCCATACGGTGACAGGGGTTCGCGCGTCTCGCGGTTCGTCACGAGATCGAGTGCCCAGAAGACTCCGAGACCGCGGACGTCCCCGATGCTCGGGTGTTTGTCCGCGAGAGCGCGTAGGCCCGGTCCGAGTGACGTGCGACCGATGAACTCGGCATTCTCGACTATGCGCTCCTCATGCATCGTGGTGATGGTGGCCACTGCTGCGGCGCAGGCGAGCGGGTGGCCGGAGTACGTCATGCCGCCGGGGTACGGACGCTCGGCAAACGAGTTGTAGATATTCTCGCCGACGATGACTCCGCCGAGTGGCACGTAACCGGAGTTCACACCCTTGGCAAACGTGATGAGATCGGGGACAACGTCGTAATGGTCGATTGCCAGCCAGGCGCCCGTGCGGCCGAAGCCGGACATGACTTCGTCGCAGATCATGACGATGCCGTATCGGTCGCAGATGTCACGGACCCCCTTCAGATATCCGGGCGGCGGCGGCATGATTCCGGAGGTGCCGGGAACGGATTCGACGATGATCGCGGCAAACGCGGCCGGACCTTCGAAGCGGATCAGAGTTTCGAGATGTTCGAGAGCTCGCTCACATTCCTGTTCCTCTGTCTCGGAACGGAATTCGGATCGGTACAGGAAAGGTCCGTGGAAATGAACGGCGCCCGAGTTTCCGTAATCGTTCGGCCACCGGCGGTGATCGCCCGACAGGTTGATCGTCTCGGCAGTAGCGCCGTGGTACGAGCGGTACGCCGAAAGGATCTTGTAGCGACCGGTATGCAAGCGCGCCATGCGAATTGCGTGCTCGTTGGAGTCTGCGCCGCCGCTGGTGAAGAACACCCGGTCCATTCCTTCGGGTGAAATCTCGGCGATCAGACGCGCTGCCTCGGACCGAGCCTCGTTTGCGTGCGCCGGCGCGATGGTGCAGAGCTTTGCAGCCTGCTCCTGTACCGCCGCGACAACCTTGGGATGCTGGTGACCGACGTTCGTGTACACGAGTTGCGACGAGAAATCGAGGTATTCCTTGCCGTCGCCGTCCCAAAGGTAGCAGCCGTCTGTGCGCTCGACCACCATGGGCTGCAAGGATTTCTGTGCCGACCATGAGTGAAAGACGTGTGCGCGATCCAACTCGTACGTGCGTTGTGACGTGCTGATTGCGGGAGCTGCCATGGCAGAAACCTCCTGATCGAGGGTTGGAACTTCTTCAGTCCACTCAAGGATGGGGAATGGCTGTGGTCCTGCGCCAGATCCAGATTCGAGGGCATCTCCTGGGGCCAGTTACACGATGGAACCTTCGCGTTAACACGAGACGGCTACGTTACGACTGGCCCGAGAAATTCACCACGCAGGTGGCACTGGAGTGGGGGCCAGATCACGAGCACACTGGTGAGCAGTTCATTCACCGCCGTCGGGATCTCGTGTCTGCGGATCTCTCAGGGCCGAAACATCATTCATCGAGGAGTTCACAACTATGTCCGTCATGAAAGCTCCAGTTGCCGTGGTCACCGGGGCCAGCAGCGGCATCGGTGCCGCTACGGTGCGCCACCTCGTCAAAGAGGGTTTCGACGTGGTGATGGGTGCACGCAGAATGGATCGACTCGAGGAGTTGGCGCGCGAAACAGGTGCTCGCGCTCTGTCTCTCGATGTGACGGACGTCGAATCGGTCGACGCCTTCTGCGCGTCGATCGAGCGGTGTGACGTGCTGGTCAACAATGCCGGCGGCGCATTGGGAGCCGACAGTATCGCCGATACCGACGAAGCCGACTGGTCCGCGATGTTCGACGTCAACGTGCTCGGTGTACTGCGCGTCACACAGCGGCTTCTCCCGCGCCTTCGTGAGAGCGGAAACGCTACTGTCGTCACCATCGGGTCGATTGCCGGACGCGAGCCCTACCTCGGCGGTGGTGGGTACAACGCCGCGAAACATGCTGTGACAGCGCTCACTCGGGTTCTTCGCCTCGAACTGCTCGGTGAACCCATCCGTGTCTGCCAGATCGACCCAGGCATGGTGGAGACGGAGTTCAGCATGGTGCGCTTCGGTGGCGACAAGGAGCGCGCCGATGCGGTGTACGCCGGCGCCGATCCGTTGACCGCGGACGACATCGCGGAATGCGTTGCCTGGGTTGTGACCCGCCCGAGCCGAGTCAACGTCGACTCGATGCTTGTACTGGCTCGCGACCAGACCTCAGCTCAGCGAGTGCACAGGAGGACGGCATGACCACCACTGCTTCACCGAGTTCAACTGTTTCAGCAAGTTCTACCGAAGTCGCGCCAGCGCCCCCTCCTCCGCCCGCAGTGTCCGCGAAGAAGCGCACACCGATTTTCACACCGGAACGGGTGCGCTCCATCGGAGTCCGGATTGCGGCTCTGGTTGCGTTCCTCGTGGTGTGGTGGGGTATTACCGCAGCCGGTGTTATCGACGAATTATTCCTTCCTTCACCAGGTTCGGTGTGGGATGCGTTCATTCGGGCCAACACCTGGCATCAGGTGGCGCCCGGTGTCGACCGCGAAGTGCTCGGCGAACAGAATTACTTTCTCTGGGAACACTTGATCGCCAGCGGTCAGCGCATAGCGGCAGGCGTCGGCGCGGCCGTGATCGTGGGTCCGCTGATCGGTTTTGCGATGGGAATGTCCGTCCCGATCAGAACCTTCGTGGAGCCGTACCTGAACTTTCTGCGTGCGTTGCCGCCACTCGGCTATATCGGCCTGCTGATCGTCTGGTTCGGTATCGGTGACACCTCCAAGATCTGGCTGCTGTTCCTCGCTGCCTTCCCGCCGATCGCGATAGCCACACTCAACGGCGTCACCTCGGTGAAGGTCGATCAGATCAACGCCGCTCGAGCTCTGGGTGCGAGCCGAACTCAGGTACTGACCAATGTGGTCTTTCCGTCGACGCTGCCGGAAGTGATCAACGGTATTCGAATCGCGGTCGGCTTTGCGTGGACCACCGTGGTGGCCGCGGAACTCAACAACGGCATACCCGGTATCGGCGGGTTGGCCTATCTTGCCGGCACGCAGCTCAATACACCACTCACAATCGCATGCATCATCGTCATAGGTTGCGCCGCACTTGTTCTCGACTCCGCGATCAAGGCAATCGGAACACTCGTAGCACCATGGAAGGGTAAAGCATGACCGGTCAGTCGAGGCGAATTGCAATCGCGGTGGTTTCCGCTGCAACTCTGGGGACAACTTTGACCGCGTGTGTGGAAACGGGTCGAGGTGAGATGAGCCGCTCGATGGACAGCTCAGTGAGTTGTCCTGTCACAGTGGATGAATCGGTGACTACGTCGGCACGGATCGGGTATCAGGACATTCCGAACGGTGACCTGATCGTCAAGGATCAGGGGCTGCTCGAGGCGTGCATGCCCAATGCGGATATCACGTGGAGCAAGTTCAGTTCGGGGCAGGATGTAGTGCAGGCCTTCGGTTCCGGAAGCCTGGATCTGGGAACTTTGGGGTCGAGTCCGGCAACAATGGCGTTGTCGGCACCGCTGAATATCCCCATGCAGGTCGTCTGGATCCAGGACGTGATCGGCGAAGCCGAGTCGCTCGTTGTCAAAGACCCGTCGATCAATACCTTGGAAGGGTTGAAGGGCAAGAAAATCGCGACACCGTTCGGCAGTACGTCGCACTACAGTCTGCTTGCAGCCCTCGGAGCGGCAAACATGACTGCTGATGTCACCCTCATGAGCCTGAAACCGGACGCAATGCTCGGAGCGTGGCAGGGTGGACAGATCGATGCGGCCTGGGTGTGGGATCCGACGCTGTCGAAGCTGACGGCCGACGGTCACATCATCATGAGTAGCGCTGATGTTGCGGCACAGGGCGCGCCGACGTTCGATCTCTCGGGTGCTACCACTGAATTCGTCTCCGCCAATCCGGAATTCATGCTCATGTGGACCAAGCTGCAGGACTACGCAGGCGGCCGGATCAATGCCGATCCCACTGGTGCCGCAGTATCGATGTCTGCTCAACTGGGTATTGCCCCCGACGTCGTCAAGCCGCAGTTGGCGGGCTACACGTACCTCTCGGCGGCGGAGCAAGCCGGCCCCGCCTTCCTCGGCGGCGAGTTCACTCAAAGTCTTTTCGGCACTGCGGAATTCCTGCTTCAGCAGGGAAACATCGACGCAGTAAGCCCCAGCAGCACCTACGCCGAGGGAATCTACACGGACGCCGTGACGAAAGTGGGCCAGTCATGACAAGCACGGCTACAGACCTCAGCACTCGCGTCGTACTCACCGAAGTTCGGAAGGAGTACGTCACCGCAGGTGAATCGGTACTCGCGCTGGCCCCCACCAGCTTGACTTTCGAACCGGAAGAATTTGTCTGCGTAGTCGGACCGTCCGGTTGTGGCAAGACGACGCTCCTCCAAATGCTTGCCGGTTTCCAAGCGCCGACCGAGGGAACCATCATGGTCGGGAACACTCACATCAAGGGGCCGGACCCGGATCGTGGTGTGGTGTTCCAGCAAGCAAATCTGTACCCGTGGTTGTCGGTGCGGAAGAACGTCGAGTTCGGGCTGAAGATGCGGGGAGTTCCTCGCGCCGAGCGTGCCGCCGAGGCCGATCGGATGCTGGAAATGGTCGGCTTGGAGTTGTATGGTGACCGTAAGCCCTACGAGCTGTCCGGTGGCCAGCAGCAACGCTGCCAGATTGCGCGTGTACTTATCACAGACCCGCGAATTATCCTGATGGACGAGCCTTTTGGTGCACTCGACGCCATGACCCGCGAGAAGTTGCAGCTCGAACTGCTCGACTTGTGGCGCGAGCGTCGTAAGACGGTCTTCTTCGTCACTCACAGTGTGGAAGAGGCGATCTTCCTCGGAACCCGAGTGATTGTGATGGGCGCCAGGCCGGGTCGCGTCATCTACGACCGCAAGGTGTGGTTCAAGGGTGACAATCGCGAACCCGTCGACACCGCTGTCCGTTCGACCCCCGAGTTCGTGGCTATGCGAGACGAAGTCGCAGCCAAGATCTACGAGGCACAAGGTTTGATCGGTGCAACGGTTGCGTTGCACTGACTTTCACTGCACTGACTTTCACTCATCTGGAGGAGTTTTCGTGAAGATCGACCGCAAGAAGCGTCTGATCCGAGTGTCCAGTGGAGCTCTGGCACTGTGTGCGGCTGCATCAGTAGCAGCTTTTGCTGCCCCGGCGTCGGCCGAAGGGTCATTGTCCTTCGGAGATCCGCAGGCACCACAACTGTCGCCGGGAACTCTGATCACCGCGCACAATCTCACGGAATCTGCCGCGCTGCCCAGCGCGGCGAAGAACGAACGCATCACCTACATGTCCCAAAGTGCCTCAGGTGAACCGATTCTCGTCTCTGGAGTTGTTGCTATCCCCAAGACGCCTGCCCCGGCAGGTGGTTGGCCGGTGATCAGTTGGGCACACGGCACAACCGGAGTTGCCGACGCCTGTGCGCCGTCGGCGGATACTCCCGCCGGTCCGGTTCACGACTACCTGTCGGTGGTCGATCAAACTCTCGACCAGTGGGTCAGCAGTGGGTACGTTGTGGTCCAAACCGACTACGAGGGTCTCGGTACCCCCGGCGGTCACTCGTACATGAACGGGACCAGCGCTGCCAATACCGTGACCGATATCGTTCGAGCCGCTCGGCAGGTGGACGATCAGGTTGGCAAGGACTGGTTTGCGATGGGCCACAGCCAAGGTGGGCAGGCAGCCGCTTTCACGTCGCAGATCGGCAAGGACCGCGCACCGGAACTGAATCTGAAGGGTGCGGTATCGATAGCTCCCGGAAACGGCACGGCCCAGATTCCGGCAATGGTTGCTACGGGAAATCAGGCTATGGCAGGGGGAGTGCCGTTTGTTCCGGTCATCCTGCTGGGCGTACAGGCAGTTGATCCGTCTGTAGTTCCTGAAGACTTGCTGTCGGATCAGGCCCAGCCGCTCCTCGAGGCTGCCCGGACGGGGTGCCTGGCGGCAGTGCGTGCGGTACCGACTGTCCCCGTTGATCAGATCTTCCGTGAGGGTGCAGATCTGACGGCGTTGACAGCAAACCTGAACGAGCAGGAACTGTCGACCGTAACCCCGAAGGTGCCCACCTTGTTCGCGCAGGGAACCACGGATGTTCTTGTCTCGGTGGCGAGTACGTCCGGCGCAGTCAAGGATTACTGCGCCAAGGGCTCGGACATCGAGTTCAAGACCTACGAGGGTGCCGATCACCGCGGAGCAATCGCGGCGTCCTACAACGACGCGATGGACTTCACGACAAGAATGCTCGCGGGCGGAGAGGTGAACCCCGGGGCTTGTTGACCTCGCTAGGCCGATCGCACTCGTGAGGCTGTCAGCGGCCGTGACGCTTTTCGTAGTCCTCGCGGGTGCGATCGGCGCGGCGCTGGGCTTTCTCGTTCATCAGGTCGGGATCGAGGCCGTGACTCTGAAGGCGGTGACGGCGGTAGATGTTGCCGAGCGCCACGACAAAATAGGCCAGCGGGATGAGCAGTAGCGCCATCATGGCGAGAGGGATCCAAATGGGTCCCGGAATCAGGAGAAACAGCAGGAGGATGAGCGTCGCCGGCACCGTGAAACGAACGATGTAGCGAACCTGGGCGCCCGGTCCGACCAGATCGTTCCGAACCCAATCCTGGTACTTGTCAGGGAGTGTCTTGCCCAGAAGGTAGCCGCAGTACTGGAGGAAATTCGGGCGGGTCGATTCAGCCATACCTCCAGGGTAGTTGCCGGGAATGGCAGATTTACCCCGGTGCCTGGAAAGTGCGGCGATAGGCACTCGGCGAGACGCCGAGCGTGTCACTGAGGTGCTGACGCATCGATGTGGCGGTCCCGAATCCGGTGCGCGTCGCAATCGTGTCGATCGAGAGATCGGTTTCTTCGAGTAGTTCGCGGGCGTGATCGATACGCCGAGCGGTGAGCCAGCGGTTCGGTGTTGTCCCGACCTCGTCGCGGAATCTGCGACTGAAGGTGCGGACGCTCATGTTGGCGCGATTCGCCAGGTCCGTCAGAGTGATCGGTTCCCGGAGATGCTCGAGAGCCCAATGCCGAGCGGCGGCAGTCGATTCGGAAGGTTTGTCGGCAAGTGGGCGTCGAATGTACTGGGCTTGCCCACCGTCGCGCCACGGCGGTACGACGCATCGCCGGGCGACGGTGTTCGCCACTTCCATGCCGTGATCACGCCGCACGATGTGTAGGCACAGGTCCACTCCTGAGGCCACTCCGGCGGAGGTCAGAATGTGGCCCTCGTCGACGAACAGGACGTCGGGGTCCACCTTCACCTTGGGGTAGATGCGCTGGAAGTGATCAGTGTTGCGCCAGTGAGTGGTGGCCCTCAAGCCGTCGAGCAGGCCGGCCGCAGCCAGAACGTACGAGCCGGTGCAGATCGACACAAGCCGCGTCCCGGGGCGGATGTGTTCGAATGCCGCCGCCAACTCGGGGGAGAGGTAACCGTCCTCGTAGGCGGGACCAAGTTCGTACGACGCCGGAATGACGACGGTGTCCGCTGTGGCGAGTAGTTCACTGCCGTGGTCGACCGTAATGCTGAAATCGGCATCCGTTCGCACGGGCCGGCCATCGACAGTGCAGGTGAGGATCTCGTACAGAGGCTTGTCCTCGGCGTCGACCGCGCGTCCGAAGATACGCGCCGGGATGCCGAGCTCGAAGGGAATGACACCGTCGAGGGCAAGGACAACAACGCGATGCGGTCCGCTCATGGCCTGATTCTTTCATATATTGGCAATCTGGCCACTGTCGCGGGTTGGCGATGTACAGCAGAATCCTCTTGTGACTTCTGAGATCGCTCTCCCTGAATCGGGCCGACAGCGGGTGCGCCCGCCGCGCTTTCACCGTGCCTGGTCGGTGGCGATCGTGGCCTTCCTGGCGCTGGTCGGTGCTGCCAGTTTCCGAGCGGCACCATCCATTCTGATCGACCCCCTACATGAGGATTTCGGCTGGTCACGTGCCAGTATCTCGGCTGCCGTATCGGTGAACCTGGTCCTGTACGGACTCACCTCGCCGTTCGCGGCGGCCCTGATGGAGCGCTTCGGTATCCGCGCTGTTGTCACCTCCGCGCTGGCGTTGATCTCGCTCGGCAGTGGTTTGACGATCTTCATGACGTCGAGTTGGCAGTTGATCCTGCTGTGGGGCGTCTTTGTCGGCTTGGGGACCGGATCGATGGCACTGGCCTTTGTCGCCACCGTCGTCGACCGCTGGTTTGTCGAGAAGCGTGGGCTCGTCACCGGCATCCTGACAGCCGGTGGTGCGGCCGGCCAATTGGTGTTCCTGCCCGTCCTGGCAAAGATCGCCGAAACTTACGACTGGAAGAGCGTCGCCTTCACGGTCTCGTTCGCCGCGTTGGCCGTCGTGCCGTTTGTGCTGTTGTTCCTGCGCAACTACCCGTCGGACGTCGGGACGACGCCGTACGGTGCACCCGCCGATTACGTCGCGCCCGCTGCGCCGGTTCATCAGCGTGGCGGCGCCGGGGGTCGTGCAATCTCCGTGCTGATCATGGCCTCGAAGACCAAGGTGTTCTGGCTTCTTGCGGGCACTTTCGCGATCTGCGGCGCGAGCACCAACGGCCTGATCGGCACGCACTTCGTCCCGGCGTCGCACGATCACGGCATGCCGATCACCACGGCCGCGTCTCTGCTGGCGTTGATCGGAATCCTCGACATGGTCGGAACCATCGCGTCGGGGTGGTTCACCGACCGGGTGGACTCGCGGAAACTGCTCGGCATCTACTACCTGTTTCGCGGAATCTCGCTGCTCTTCCTGCCGCTGCTCCTCGCGAACACGGTGAACCCGCCGATGATCGCCTTCGTCATCTTCTACGGACTCGACTGGGTGGCGACGGTTCCGCCGACCGTCGCGCTGTGTCGTCAGCACTTCGGCGCCGACGCTCCCATCGTGTTCGGTTGGGTGCTGGCGTCGCACCAGATCGGTGCCGGCCTGGTGGCGTTCCTGGCGGGCCTGGTCCGTGATCAGATCGGCTCGTACGACGCGGCCTTCTACGTGGCAGGCGCTCTGTGCGCGATCGCCGCTGTGATGTCGCTGACGATTGCAAAACGCCGTACTGTGATCGGCACCACCGACGGGGTAAGTTATACGTAACTCCAAGAACTACTCACCAGTAGGGGTACCGAAATGCCAGCTCCGTCCGCTGCGACCTTCTCGCGGCTCGCCGAACTGATCGCCATCGACAATGCTGCCGATCGCCCGACGAAGTCCATCACCGAGGTGTTCACCGGCAAGGAGCTGGCGACCATCCCCGTGGGCACCGCCGACGACGCACTTGCCGCTATCGCTCGCGCCCGCGTCGCGCAGAAGGAGTGGGCAAAGCGCCCCGTCCTCGAGCGTGCCGCGATTTTCCATCGCTACCGCGACCTCATCCTCGAGAACCGCGACGCACTCATGGACATGGCACAGGCGGAGACCGGCAAGTCCCGCGCGGCTGCGCAAGAAGAAGTTCTCGACATTTCGATGACGGCGCGGCACTACGCGCGCGTCGCCCCGAAGCTGCTGCGTCCGCGCCGAGTATCCGGAATGCTGCCCGGCTTGACCAAGACGGTTGTGCGTTACCAGCCCAAGGGTGTTGTCGGCGTCATCTCGCCGTGGAACTACCCGATGACGCTGGCGGTGTCCGACGCCATTGCCGCGCTTCTCGCCGGTAACGGTGTTGTTCTCAAGCCCGACAGCCAGACTCCGTACTGCGCTCTTGCCTGCGTCGAATTGCTCTACAAGGCAGGGCTTCCCCGCGATCTCTTCGCCGTTGTTCCCGGGCCGGGCGGCGTTGTCGGAACAACGCTGGTCGAGAACACCGACTACCTCATGTTCACTGGTTCCACTGCCACCGGACAGTTACTCGGCGAGCAGGCCGGCCGCCGTCTCATCGGATTCTCCGCAGAACTCGGTGGCAAGAACCCGATGATCGTTCTGGCCGGCGCAGATCTGCGTGAGGTCACCGACGCAGCGGTGCGCGCGTGTTTCTCCAACTCCGGCCAGTTGTGTATTTCCATCGAGCGCATTTACGTCGAAGAGTCCATCGCACCCGAGTTCATCCGGATGTTCGGTGACCGCGTCAAGAAGATGAACATCGGCGCCGGGTACGAATTCGGAATCGAGATGGGCAGCCTCGTCTCCGAAGCCCAGGTCAAGGCTATTTCCTCGCATGTCGACGACGCTGTGGTGAAGGGCGCCACCGTCATTGCCGGTGGAAAGGCGCGCCCGGATATCGGACCGCTGTTCTACGAGCCCACACTCCTCACCGGTGTGCCCGAGGATGCGGAGTGCTACCGCGACGAGACTTTCGGTCCCCTCGTTTCGATCTACCCCGTCAAGGACGCCGAAGAGGCAATCGCCGCTGCAAACGACACCGAGTACGGTCTCAATGCCAGTGTGTGGGCGGGAAGCAAGGCCGTCGGTGAAGCGATTGCCGCACGAGTCCGCGCCGGAACCGTCAACGTCGACGAGGGCTACGCACCTACCTGGGGCAGCACCGCTGCGCCGATGGGCGGCATGGGAGTTTCGGGCGTCGGACGCCGTCACGGTGCCGAAGGTCTGATCAAGTACACCGAGCCGCAGACGGTTGCGACCACTCGGGTCATGAATCTTGGTGGGCCACGCGGAGTTCCGGCCAAGCTGTGGGCCAAGATCATGCCCCATGCCATCAAGATCATGTCCTGGGTTCCGGGTCGGTAGGCGTCCAGGTGGATCGCTCGAGCGCGTACATCGAAGCCACGCCCGACTCCGTCTGGACCTTGGTCAGCGACCTCGAAGGGATGGGTCGTTTCAGTCCCGAAAATACCGGTGGTGCCTGGACTTCCGGAAAGCCGGGTACGGTGGGCGCAACATTCAAGGGCACCAACAAGCATGGTCTGGTGCGGTGGAGTACCCGCTGCACCATTACCGAAGTTGTTGGTGGGCAGAAGTTCGCCTTCGAAGTAGCTGAGTCGAAGGCGCGATGGAGCTTTCTGGTCGAGCCGTCGGGAACGGGGACTCTGCTCACCGAGACTCGTGAAATCTTTGCGGCTGCGCCCCGATATGTGCGGATTCTGTCCGGCAGTGGAGTTCTCGGCCGCGGCCGAGATCAGATCATCGCGGCCGGGATCGACACCACCCTCGCGCGTATCAAGATGCATCTCGAGCAGTAGGGAGAACATGCAGTGGGGCCAGTGCGGCCCCACTGCATGTTTTGATCAGACTGCGGCGTCGGCAATTGCTGTGTAGACGCGCGCTGGTTCCTCGGCAATGCGATTGAGGACGTAGAGCCACCACTCGGTCCCGAAGATCACGTATTCGCGAGTGGTGAAACCGTCGGCATGCAAAGCGTCCAGTTGCTCGGTTCCCAAGCCGAGCAGCATCTCGAACTCGACGTGTTCCGCAGCCAATGCCGAACCATGTTCTGCTCGAAGTGTTTCGAGGATGTCGCGGTCGTGTGTTGCGATCGCTACGAGATGTCCGGCCTTGACGATCTTCGACGCGTACGTCAGGTATGCGTCCTGCAACTCGGCACTTCCGCGTGGGTATGCAATTGAATCCGGTTCCAGGAACGCGCCTTTCACCAGTCTGATGCGCCCGGGCCGATCGAGGAGTGTTGCGATGTCCTGCGCCGTCCGGTGCAGTCTCGCCTGAACGGTGACACCGACGTGAGTGAACCGTTCCGCTAGTCGGCCGTGAATGTCGAGTACAAGATCGGTACGGTCGGAGCCTTCGGCCGAGATCATCAGTTCGGCTCCGGCACGCTCGGTTGCTTCGGCGAGCCGAACGACGTTGCGGTAACACAACTCCGGATCGACGACGAGACCGATGTGCGATAGGTCGAATGACACCGTGCTGTCGACGCCCGTCTTGCCGATGCGCTCCGCCAGTTCGACGAACACGTCGGTTTCGGCGTTCGCGACATCAGCGTCACGAACACTCTCCCCGGTGTATTCGATGCTGCCCTTATGCCCACGGGCAAAGATCGCCGGCAGGCGATCGAAGGCTTCGTCCATCGTTTCGCCACCGATGTAGCGATCGGCGACTCTGCGCGCAATTGCTGCGGATGCCGGATCGGCCATCGTGCGCTCTTTGAGTGTTTCGTCGAGGGCCATCCGTCGGAGTACGTCGGCGGCCTGGGCTGCGGGGTCGGGATTCACGATGTCAGCCTACGTTCCCGGACGTCGCAGGAATTTTTCTTCAAACCCTTGCGTTCGATCTATTGTCGATATATCGTCGATACGTCAAACAAACACAAACAGTCCAGGAGGACAACATGTACGCCCCACACAACAACCCAGAAATGCAAGAACGCCGCGAAGACTGCGGACGTGGACACCAGCGCCGGGATCGCGGTCAACGCCGCGGATTCGGTGAAGGTCGCGGATTCGGCGGTCGCCCCGAAGGCTGGCCTGAAGGTCGTCCCGAAGGCCGACGCGGCGGAAATCCTGAAGGCCGACGCGGCCGAAATCCTGAAGGCCGACGCGGCCGTGGCGGACGCCCGGAGTTCACCGAGGCAAGTGCCGCACTTCGCACTGAGACGGGTCTTCTCCGAGGCGCCGTAGTTGCGGTAGCCGCTGGCGGAACACCCGAGCAGGTAGCTCAGGCGCAGGCGATTCTTGCTGAGGCGCGACGCGCGCTGTTCGAACTGCTGGCCCAGAAGCCGGCTGAAGCGCCCGCTGAAGAATCTACCGGTGAGTCCGCTGAAGAATCTGCCGAGACTTCGGCAGAGTGATCACCGCGCTCAGGCGCCGACGGTAACGTCCTCGCTGTTCATGCCGGAGACATGACCGTCGGCGCCCTCTCGCCAATAACCGACAACATTGTGCTTGTCGCGGGCGATTCCACGAACTTCCCTCAGATGCTTACGAATTCGTCGGCTTGTTGCGCTTTCGCACGCCACCCAGGCGTAGGTATTCTCTGAATCGGAGTCAGGGAACTCCACCTTCTCGACAGCATCGAAAAGTGCGCTCGGCGCCTTTCCGAGACCACTCCCCGTAAGCCACGTGTACGTGACTTCGCCGCGAGTGACTAATTCCTGTCGATCGTCTTCCGTTTCCACCTCGATGATCGCGTGTGCGACATCGCCTTCGCGGAGTTCTTCGACAATCCTGCCCAAACCCGGGAGTCCCGTTGCGTCTGCGACAAGCAGTTGCCAGCGTGGGCCGGCCGGGGCTTGGTAATGAGAGCGCGAACTATCGGACCAGAAAACGCCGAGTAGGTGTCCGGGTTCGGCCCGCAGGGCCCAATCCGCAGCAATACCGCCAGGGTGCACGACGAAGTCGATGTCGAGACGTCGACCGCCGTCGTGCACTTTGCGCACTGTGTAGTGCCGCCACGGCGGCTCGGTCCCCAGTTCGGCTTTGCCGTAGTCGGGATTGTTGAAGAATTCGTAATTCGCCTCTGTTTCGCCGGGTTTGGGGAAGGCGAGGTCGATTCGCTCGTCACCCTGCCCGCCGGTCGGCCAATGCCAGTCGCCTTCGGCCTCGATGCTGATCCGTCGCATGTGCGGAGTCAGGGACACGACGGATACGACGCGGGCGGGCTCGCAGAAAGACATGCTTCGACCATAGGGTTTCGGCCTGTCGATGTGGGGACAGATGCTGTCGCAAGGAGGACACAATCCCGCGATTATCGGGTTCAGTCTCGGTGGACGGGGCCCTGGCGGGTGGTGGAGCGGCGGCGACGCTGTTTCGGGTCGATCGCGGACGGTGGGATGAACCACGGTTTGTGATCATCGCCCATCTTGACTTCCCAGATACCGCGGAACCCGCTGGTGCTGTGGATCAATCGGTGGTGGTTGCGGCAGAGGAGGGTGAGGTTGTCCATCACCGTCAGTCCACCGACCGACCACGGTTTTATATGGTGGGCGTCGCACCAAGCAGGTACGGCATCGCAGTTGGGGAAGGCGCAGCCTTTGTCGCGGGCGATCAGTGCCGTTCGCTGTTCTGGCGTGACGAGGCGTTTATGTGGAGTCGCATCGAGCGGTGCGCCGTTGCCGTCCATCAGGACGGTGGAGAGCATGCAGTCGCACGCGAGCATCCGGGTCAGGCTCACACTGAGTGGCCCCATCCAGGGCATGTACCCGACGTCAAGATCCTCGAAATCAGGCTCATCGAAATCCGCCGCGACATCGCTACGCATGGTGGCGCATTCCCGATGCTCGGCAAGATCTTTCGCGGTGATATGCACATTCACGTGCGGACGCTGACCGCCATCAACACCGGTCATGGCATTGTCGAGATACCGGCGAATCAATTCCGTGAAGGCGTCGGCGGTGCGTTTGGCAGCCGACCGCTGATCCGGGGTCCCGTCAGCAGCCGGTTTCGGCATCGACAAACCCGACAGAGCCGACAACAACATTTCACCAGTGAGTGCATCGAAATCACCCTTGATCGCCACCCGACCGTTGAGCGTCGGAGCAATCCGCAAGACATTGAGGTCATCATCCTCACCGGGCGGCGCCTGGTCGGATTCGAAAATCCGCTCCAGAACTGCAATCGCGTAGCGGAGTTTGATAGTGGTCGCCTCCACCCCGGATGCGGCAGCCAACAGAGTCTTCATGCAGGACGGTAACGCCCTGTCAGGCATGCCTTTTGGTGGAGATTCACAGAATGCGGCAATTATTGCCGCATGGTCGAGCGAGAGATCACCGGCCTCGAATTGGGCAGTTATATCCGGGAATACCCGCAGTGCGGCACCGAGTGCGGCGACCTTGTTACCGGCCGCGTTCTGCAGCATCGTGTTCGCCGCCAACCACCGACCCACACCGCGGTAGCACAGCACCTGCTCGTCCGGGTTGAGTGCCAATTCGTCGACTGCGGCAACCCGAATCGCTTCCAACCGAAGAATTTCCGCCGAAACACAGACTGCAACGTCACGAACCTCGGACGGACGCAACCGCCACAACCTGCCACGCACACCCGCCGCCGGACCGGCTACAACATCCCCCACCACAGTTGAATCGAAAACCGTCGGCATCAAGGCCTCCCCACCCGTGACCTCAATTATACTCGAACACCTATTCGAATCAAGAGGCATTTCGGACAGGTTAGATCGAGCCCAACTCCCGAGCCCGGGCGACCGCGGAGGTTCGTGACTTCACGCCCAGCTTGCCAAAAATGTGGACCAGGTGAGATTTGACCGTAGTCTCGCTGAGGAACAGTTCCTTGCCGATTTCGCGGTTCGACTTTCCGGCCGCTACCAGCTTCAGAACCTCGATTTCTCGTGGGCTGAGGCTGGTTTCGGGTTTTCTGACCCGGGTCATCAACTTGGATGCGATTGCGGGAGAAAGAACGCTGTCGCCCGCAGCGGCAGAGCGGACCGCCGCGAGGAGTTCTGGCGGCGGAGTGTCCTTGAGTAGGTATCCGCTGGCTCCGGCTTCGACGGCGCTGAGGATATCTGCATCGGTGTCGTAATTCGTCACCACGAGTACGTGTGGCGGGTCAGGCAGTGCGCAGACGCTTCGGGTGGCGTCGACGCCTGATTTTCCAGGGCCGAACCGTAAATCCATGAGTACCAAGTCGACTGGTGTGGTGGCGCAGAATGCGATGGCTTCTTCGGCTGTTCCCGCTTCGCCGATTACTTCGATGTCGGGTTCACTCTCGAGGAGAGCGCGCAAACCGGCTCGTACGATGGCGTGATCGTCGGCCAGCAGTAAACGGATCATTCGTCGCCGATCTCGAGGGGGAAGGTCACGGTGACTGCAGTGTGCCCTGGCTCCGACTCGATGTCGAAAGTGCCGCCTTGCAGTTGGACACGTCGCCGAATTGCATTGAGTCCAAAAGATTCGGCGGGCCCGCGATCCAGGACCGAGATGTCGAAGCCGACACCGTTGTCGACGATGTCGAGGCTGACGGTGTCCGTGGAATACGTGAGTGTCACGGCCATTCGAGTGGCGTGGGCGTGGCGCAGAACGTTCGCCACCGCGCCCTGAGCGATCCGGACGAGGGTTGCCTCGAGCGGCATCGGTAGCGCGATCGGCTCGCCTTCGACTACGGCACGGGCCTCGATGTGAGCGCTGGACGCGCGCTCGCAGATTCGGCCAAGGGCGTCGGACAGCGACTGACCATCCAGCGCTGCGGGTGTCAATTCCGCTATCAGTTGCCGGGTTTCGGCAAGGCTGTCTGCTGCAGCTTCGCGGGCGAGGCTGATCTGACGCACGGCAGGACTGTTCGGATCGGCGCGTTCTGCGGCGTGCAGCAGCATCTGGATGCTCGAAAGACCTTGTGCAACAGTGTCGTGAATTTCGGCGGCCAGTCGCTCGCGTTCTGCAAGTTTGCCGGCATCTCGTGACGTCGACGCCAATTCCTCACGCGTGTTCATCAACTCGTCGATCAGGCGACCGCGCTCGGCGGCCTCCCGGTACAGCGCTTGATAGCCGAGTCCGATGGCAACCGCGACAGCGGCACCGATCATCGGCCCGATGGCCCCCGCGATGGACCATCCCCGGTGCAGACCTGTTCCGATCACCGCGACCGACGTCGCGGTCACTACCGCTACCAGGCTCCACGGGCGTCGTAGCAGATGAACGTAGAGGAAGAACAGACCGAAAACGAGGTAGGCCGCCTCGGCGGACAACGCCATCAGAACTACCCACACCAGGCTCAGTAGGGCCAGCCACCAGCGCGCGGCATTCCCGCGCAGGCGCTTGACCACCCCGAACAGGTAGATCGCGGTGAAGATCACCGTCAAGGCGATGATGTACGGCGTCGCCGCGGTTTCGTCGACGATCGCCCTCAGGAAAACAACGCCGGCCAGCGCGACAACCAGTATGTGCAGGCCGAGTTGGAGGCCGGCAAAGACAGGTGTGAGCGGTGATCGGTGCATCTCGCCCAGCTTAACCAGGTTCGGCGCCGCGCCATCCATCAAAAGTTGTAATCGCGGGTCCTACTTCGGTTGGCCGCGATGTCCGTCCGAGGTGCGATGGAAAGAGTGTGGATCAGCGGGAGTGTAGAGGCAAGCACAGGAAAGGAATTCACAGTGTTTGTCGCAATGAAGGACTTACGGGCAGCGCGAGGTCGTTTCGCGCTGATCTCGGCGGTGGTTCTGTTGGTTGCACTGCTGGTCAGCTTTCTCAGCGGTTTGACCGCCGGGCTACGCCATCAGAATGTTTCTGCCATCGAGTCGATGACGGCGGATACCGTCGTGTTCGCCGATACCGGGGCGGGTGCGTCGTTCGACGAGTCGGCACTCACCGCTGATCAACTCGCGGCCTGGACGGCAGGCGCACAGACTGTGGATCCCGTCGGCATCGGCCGCGGTAAGGCCGGTGTGGTGGGCTCGAACCAGAAGTCGGTGGCGCTGTTCGGCGCTGACGGCGGTTTCGGCAACCGGACGCCCGACGCTCCGGGAACGGTGGTCCTCAGCGAGGGCGCCGCCCGGGAACTGGGCGCAGCCGACGGTGACCGAGTCAGCATCGGCTCGGAGGAGTTCACCGTCACCGCAGTTCGCGGCGATGACTGGTACAGCCACACTCCCGTCGTCTGGACGACACTCGCGGATTGGCAGGACCTGAATCCGCGCGGCGGGGTAGCAACAATTCTGGCTGTATCCGGCGCGTCGGATCCTTCGGCAATCGACGATGCGGCATCAACCACGTCGACGACGGTGACCGGCTCGCTCGATGCCATCGGGTCGTACAAGTCCGAGAACGGGTCGTTGACCTTGATGACGGTGATGTTGCTCGCGATCTCGGCTCTCGTGATCGGCGCATTCTTCACGGTGTGGACGATCCAGCGCATGCCGGATATCGCAACGTTGAAAGCGCTCGGCGCGACGTCGGGTTCCTTGGTCCGCGACGCGCTCGGCCAGGCGTTCATCGTGCTTGTTGTCGGCGTTTCGCTCGGAATCGGCTTGACTGCGATCGCCGGTTCGGTGATCGGCGATTCGATGCCTTTCGTATTGGACGCGTCCACAACTCTGGTGCCCGCAGTGGCGCTCATCGGGCTCGGCCTGCTCGGCGCCGCGTTTGCTCTTCGATTCCTCTTCACCACTGATCCGCTCACAGCACTAGGGAGTTCGCGATGACCTCTGCAGCCGGAAGCACCGTTCTCGACATCCAAAACGTCAACCTGACATTTCCCGACGGACAATCCCGCGTCACAGCTCTCGACGACGTGTCCCTGCGACTCGATCGCGGGGAGATTGCCGCGATCACCGGCCCGTCGGGTTCGGGAAAGTCCAGCCTGCTCGCGGTGGCGTCGACGCTTATTCGCCCGGACTCGGGCCATGTCTACCTGCGCACCGGCGGCGAAGCCACGGATCTTGCGACACTCGGCCGCCGCGACGCGTCCGAACTTCGACGCACGTCCATCGGCATCGTGTTCCAGCAATCCAATCTGGTGTCGTCGTTGACCGCCCTCGAACAGCTCGAGGTGATGGCGCATCTGGGGCAGTCCGTGTTCACGTCGCGGGCGCGTCGCAAAGCCGCGAAAGCGAAAGCGATGGATTTGCTCGATGCGGTTGGATTGGCAGATCACAGCGGGAAGCGTCCAGGGCAACTGTCCGGTGGTCAGCGTCAGCGGGTGAATCTCGCGCGCGCCTTGATGAACGATCCGCAACTGTTGGTGGTGGATGAGCCCACGAGCGCGCTGGATCAGGAACGTGGCGCGGCGGTCATGGATTTGATCATCGGAGTCGTGCGAGAACACAATGCTGCAACTCTTCTCGTGACACACGACCGCGGACACCTGCATCGGATGGATAATGTTTATCGTGTGGTTGATGGATCCTTGACAGTCGATCGGGAGGTATTCGCGGCCTGACTGCGGGGGCGTGGTCTCCAGTGACCGTCGAAATTCCCCAACCGGAAGTCAACCGACGATTAGCTGGGACGCTAGACTGTTGCGACTGGGCAACATGAGAGGACGTGTTATGGAACGCCGCCGCAATGTTGCGCCGCCGACGCAATCACCGATCGCAGATCTCGAGCAGATGCCGCCGTTGATCCTGCTGGACAGATTGCCGGTCCCGGTGATGGCCGTGCACCGCGACGGCAGCATTGTTTTTGCCAATCCGTCCTTTGCCGACATGCTCGGCTACCCGAAGAAAGCCGTCGCCGCCTTGCGTCTGCAGGACATCATGTACGACAAGGATGCCGACGACGTCAGTGCGGAGCAGGCTCACCGCGAGTTGAGTTCCGAGCCGGGTTCGATCAAGGAATTTGTCCACGCCGACAGCACTTTGGTTCGCGCGACGGTCAGTCAATCGTTGCTTCGGCGTGACGACGACACAATCACTCTGGCAGTTTTCCACGACCTGACAGAGCGATTGTGGAACAACCCGCGTCATACCTTGGACAAACCAAACGCCTGATCACACGCGGCGCGGCCTGGACTTCTTCGCTTGGTCCAGGCCGAGGGTGGAGGCAAGTGTGCCGACCACCCATTCTTCGTATTGCTCGCCGGTCCACCCCGACTCGACCACGAGATCGGTATAGGTTTCGGCACTCGTCAAAGTGAGCGCGACGTTTATCGCGGTCTCGAGATCGACGGACGGGTCCTTCTCCACGAGCCCGATCATGAGGTGCTGTTGCACGGTTCTCCGCTGAGCGAGATTGGTTTGCCACAGCAGTGCCGCGTCCTCGTCAGCGGATGCGGCGGCGCGCAAGGCCAGCAGGATGTCTGCGGTTCGTTCGAGGATGAGTCGCCCGTGATGAACCTGAATGCGTAGTTGTCCGAGGGGATGTGGCGCACCGAGTGCCGCCGCCACCCACGGCCGATCCAGAGTGCTTATCCGAGCCTCGTCGCCGGCGACCTCGACTTCCAGCAGCGCCGACAATACGCTCGGCTTGTTGCCGAACACGAAGTAGACGCTTTGGACCGAAACGTCGGCCGCATCGGCCAGTTGTTTGATAGTCGCTGCCGCGTATCCCGGATTGACGAAGACATGCCGCGCCGCCGCGATGATCTTCGATCGTGCGGTCGCCTGTGCCACTGTTTCTACCCCCACCATGCGCTGGAGTTTAGCTCTAGAGTGAAGCTCCAGCTACTCGGAGGGAACAAGAAAATGAAGGTCCTGGTTCTGGGCGGCTATGGCGCAGTGGGTGTCCCGCTGATGGAGGAGTTCCGTACGGACCCCGCCGTGTCAGCGTTTTCTGCCGGGCGCAACGCCGCTCGCGCCGACGTGGCTGTCGATCTGACCGATCAGGACGCCTACTCTCGGGCCGTATCGGGCTACGACGTGGTGGTCAACGCGTCGGGATTCGAAGACGTCCGGTTGGCGCAGCAAGCAGTTCGCGGTGGAGCTACGTTTGTGGACATCACCGCGACGTCGGCGTACTGCGATGCATTGGAAAACGTCGACGGTCCCGTGCTGCTGGGTGTCGGATTAGCGCCGGGATTGACCAGTGTTCTTGCGGCGGAGGCACATCGACTCGGCAGCGGACCGGTGGACATCATGGTAGGTCTTGGCGGCGGCGAACTTCACGGCCCTGCAGCCACGGCGTGGACGTACGGAATGTTGGGCACCAGGTTTCGTGATCCGAGCGGTGAACTCGTCCGCAACTACACGGGAATGAAGGTATTCGACGTCCCGGCCGAGGCGCCTGGCTACCGCAAGGGTCCAGCGGTGCGCGCGGACTTCTCCGATCAACATGCTTTGACGCGTGATCTCGGCGTGTCGGTGAGAACCTACTTGCGTCTGGATACCTCGGCGGCGACGCTCGGTTTGGCCGCGATGACGTGGGCACCGCCCTTGCAGAAAGTAGTTCCCAAGAAGATGTGGGGTTCGGATCGCTGGATTGTCATGGCCCGCACCGAAACCGGCCCGACGCTGTGGGCGTCCGGCCGGAGTCAATCGGCTGCGACAGCCATGATCGCTGCGCGCGCCGTGGACGTCATTCGTCAGTCTCCGATTGCGCGACCGACGTGGCTTCATTCGGTGGAGTCGACTGAGTCGCTACAGGCGGGTATTCCAGCATTGGTGGTCAGGCAGACATAGTAATGGAAATGATTTCCATTACTATGTCGCTGTGCAAACTTCAGACACGCACCGACATGTATTTCGAGACAGGTCCTTTCGGCTGTTCTTCACGGCCCGCACTGTTGCAGTCGCGGGTGCGGCGGTCACCGGCGTAGCGATGCCCGTTCTGGTGTTCGACATCAGTCGGTCACCGTTTCTCACCTCGCTCTCGGCCGCCGGAACAGTCCTGCCCTATCTCGTGTTCGGCTTGGTGGCGGGCGCCGTGGCCGACCGTGTCAATCGGCGGACGGTCATCCTGTGTGCGCAGGCTTTAGCCGCTATCGCGTTGGCGAGCATTCCGGCGGCGCAGTCGCTAGGCGTATTGACTGCCTGGCACGCCGTCGGCGTATCGATCTGCATCGGAACATGTTTCGTGTGGTTCGACGCCGCAGCATTCGGCGCATTGCCTGCCTTGGTAGGTCGGCAGGGAATACCGGCCGCCAACAGTGCTCTGTGGACGGCGGGCACCTTGATCGACGTGGCGTTCCCGGCGGTCGCCGGGGTGCTCGTGGCGTCGATCGGCCCCGCTTATGCCTTGGGGGCCGACGCACTGGCCTATGTAGTGGCGGCATTGGCGATGGGCTCGATCGGTGCGTCGTTTTCGGTCACGCCGGTGGCGAGCGCAACCTCGAGATCCAGCATCGCACGTGATATCCGGGAGGGGCTGACCTTCCTCTGGCGGTCGCGGCTCTTGCGAGCCTTGACTGGTGTCGGCTTCGTGAATTCCCTGACGCAGGGCGCTGTTACGGCACTCCTGGTGGTCTACGCGTCCGAGAGGTTGGGGATTTCGACGTCGAGTCCGATGATCGGCGCACTGTGGACGGCCGTCTCCATCGGTGGGGTTGTCGGTGCCGTCGTGCTCCCACGCTTGCCGGCGCAGTGGCCGGTCGGGTCGATTACGATCGGCTCGCTGACCGTCGCCCCGGTGGTGTTGTTCCTCGTGGCGACCACCGAGAGCACCGTTGTTGCAATTGCTGCGCTGGGCGTCTATTCGGGCTGTGCGACGATCACCATCCTCAACGGCATCGGTGCGCGTCAGCGCCTGACTCCCGATCATCTTCAGGGGCGTGTGAATACGACGGCGAGGATGGTGGCCTGGGGCGGTTCACCGGTCGGCGCCTTGGTTGCGGGAGCGATCGCGGGGAGCTGGGACGTCGGTGCGGCCTACCTCGTTGCTTGCGCCTTTGCGCTGGTCTCGGCGGTGTTCGCGTGGGTGAGCGCCCTGCGGACCGATCCGTGTCCCCATAGATAAGCACTTCGCTATTAATGAAAACGACTGTCGTTATGCTTAAATGCGTGTGTTCATGTACGTGGACCCCAATGGATCAGGAGTGCGATGACGCTGACCGGCGAAGCAGCACCTGACGCGCAGACACGTTCGCATCCCGTCGACTCCCGCAGGTACGTCCCGTTTCTCGTGGTTACGACGGTTTGTCTTGCCTCGGTGTCCGTCGTCGCGGTGTGGTCGGGTGCCGCGTCGGTATCCGTCGGTGACGTCTTCGCGGTGCTGTATGCGCACGTCGGTGGTCCGCCGGTCGATCCGCTGCTCGACCGGATCGTGTGGGGATTGCGGGTCCCGCGCATTCTGATCGCGGCCATGGCGGGTGCCGGGTTGTCACTGGCCGGCGCCGTGCTGCAGGCGTTGGTACGCAACCCGATTGCCGATCCGTACATCCTGGGTGTCGGTTCGGGAGCGTCCTTCGGTGCGGTGCTGATCATGACAACCAGCGTCGGAACCGGTCTGTCGATCGGAGTCCCGGTGGCAGCCTTCCTGGGAGCGATGGTCTCCCTGATCGCAGTCCTGGTCCTGGGCAGGCGAGAGGGCATGCTTGTCCCGCTGCGCATGGTCCTCGCTGGTGTGGCCATCGGCTATTTGCTTTCGGCTGCAACAAGTTTTGTACAGTTGCGCGCCGACCCGAGTCAGCTTTCGGGCGTGCTCTTCTGGTTGCTCGGTTCGGTGAGTGGGGCAAGTTGGTCGGACCTCGGCATTCCGGCCGCGGTGATCACCGTGTGCGCGGGTGTGCTGTTGACGCAGTCCCGCCAACTCAATGCCCTGGCAATGGGGGACGAGAGTGCACAATCGGTGGGCGTCGACGTGCGCCGCACCAGATTGCTGTTGCTGGTGATCGCGTCGTTGCTGACTGCGGTTGTCGTAGCCGTGGCCGGCGGGATCGGTTTTGTGGGATTGCTTGTCCCTCACGCGGTACGGCTTGTGGTCGGATCCGATCACCGCAAACTTCTCCCCACGACCGCGCTCGTCGGCGCAACCTTCTTGGTGATTGTCGATCTTGCGGCTCGAATGTTGGATGCTCCCAACGAATTGCCGCTCGGGATCATCACGGCCGGATTGGGCGCCCCATTCTTCCTCTGGTTACTGCGCCGCGACGGAGGAACGCAGTCATGAGATTGTCGGCCAGTGGAATTCACGTCGTTCGAGGCGGACGCCTGGTGGTTTCAGGCGTAGATCTCGAAGCACCCGCGGGAAGCGTGGTCGGGCTCGTCGGACCGAACGGTAGCGGAAAGTCCTCGCTTCTGCGGGCGCTGTATCGCTCCGGAAAACCGAGCAGCGGAATCGTGCGGGTGGACGAGGTGAACGTGTGGGACGATCTCTCGCCCCGATCAGCGGCACGAATCATCGGCGTTGTGGGGCAAGAACATTCCTCGGACTTCTCCTTCACTGTCCGCGAGGTGGTGGCAACGGGCCGGACACCGCACCATGGCGCGTTTTCGCGACTCGGTGAGATCGACCGGGACATCGTCAACGCCGCACTCGCGCGAACCGGTATGCAGGGCTTCGGATCACGACTCTTCGCCGAGCTGTCGGGCGGGGAGAAGCAGCGGGTGATGTTGGCCAGGGCGATCGCCCAGCAGCCGTCGGTGCTGGTGCTGGATGAGCCCACCAACCACCTCGACATCCGTGCTCAACTCGAATTGATGGAACTGGTAACCGAACTCGGAACCACGACCGTTGTCGCGATCCACGAGCTTGCGCTGGCCGCTGCGTATTGCGACTACGTCTGCGTGCTCTCTGATGGAGCCGTCGTCGCATCAGGACCCACGGCCGAAGTTCTTACCGAGGGCCTGTTGTCCGAAGTATTCGGAGTCCGGGTGCATCTCGGAACGCACCCCTTGACCGGGCGACCGCTGCTCGCGTTTGCCCCTCCGCTCACCCATACGAAAGAAGCTGTGACGTGAAAACCTCGATACGTACTGCCGCACTGTTGTGCTCGGCCGTCGCCACTGCAGTGCTGACCGCGTGCGGAAACTCGACTGCGGATTCGGCGGCAGCGTCCTCGGGCGCGATCACCGTCACCAATTGCGATCGGGACGTCACGTTGCCCAAGGCGGCGGAACGGATTGTCTCGCTGTATCCGTCGATGACGGAACTGCTGATTCAGCTCGGTGCCGCGGACCGTATTGTCGGACAATCAAATACCGACCTGTCACCGCCTGATCCCGAGCTTGCGGAGCAGTTTGCAGCCGTGCCGGTTCTGAGCACTGGGGTGCCGGCAAAGGAAGCGCTACTCGACGCCCGGCCGGATCTGATCGTCTCCGACGGGGAGTACTGGTTCGACGGTGACCGGCTACAGACCATGGACGAGTTGCGTGATCTCGGCATCCCGATCTTCGTGAACAGTGGCTACTGCCACAAGGCAGTCACCGAGGGCAGGATCGACGACGTCTGGTCCGACATCGACGGTCTCGGTGCCCTGACCGGAACAAGTGACGCGGCAGCGACATTGGTGGCTGGCGGCAAGAAGTCACTGACGGCCACCGAGGTATTCGTGGCCGGAAAGGCTCCGGTTCCTACGGTGATGGTTCAGGTTTCGGAGGGGCAGTCCTACGCATTGGCGAGGGGGCTGTACAGCAGCGTGCTCGAGGCTGCAGGGGGAAGCAACCTCTTCGAGGACGACCTACCCGACGGCAAGTACTTCGGCCAGGTAGCCACGGAATCGGTCCTGGCGAAGTTGCCGCAGGCAATCTTGGTCGTCTACTCCACCGAGTCGACTCGCGAATCCACGCTCGAGGCTGCCCGCACGGCATTTGCCGGGACTCCGGCCGCGACGTCGAACGCGATTTTTGCTGTTCCGGAGGCGTGGTTCGCCGGTGAACTTGCTTCAATTGACGGGGCCGCCGAGGTGTCTCGCCTGCTGCACCCGGGTTCGTGAGTCCATGATCGCGCACGAGTGGGTCGACGTCGTCATGTTGCCTACGTGCATATTTTCGCGCAATCAACTGCTGCGCCCGGTCAATTCCCTCCGCTTCGCGAGTGGCGTTGTGGAGAACCACCGCTTACAGCTCCGGGTCAGGGTGCTCGGTTCGGAATAGCCAAGTTGCCGTGACACTGCGGAGACCGGGACGTTCGGGTTGGCGAGAAGGCTGAGAGCGAGTTCGCGCCGCGAATCATCGACGAGTGATTCGAAAGTTCTGCCTTCAGAGGCCAGCCGTCTCTGCAGTGTTCGCGGGTGCAGCATCATCAATGTCGCGACTTGCTTCAGTGTGGCCACGCCTGCGGGCAGAGACCGCACGATCAACGCGGACACCGCGTCGTAAAACGCCACATTCGGATCTCGACCCGCCATGAACCGCACAGCAACGCCGTACGCCAACGGATCCACCCGGGGCAGCTGACGATGCATGACTCCGCGCGGAAAGGTCAACAGATTCCGGTCTGAGCCGAACTCGACCGAGCACCCGAAATATTCGATGTACCTGTGTAGTTCGGAGATGCGCGGATGCTGGAATGAGATGTGCGTCGGATGAAAATCCGGGCCCGCCATCATCCTGAACGTCTGGAGCGTCACTCCCATCGCCAGTTCCACGACGTGCGAACGGTACGGCAGTCGATGCAGCACGGTGTCGAGTCCATAGGACACGTCGGTGTCGCCGATCGTCAGATCGACGGCCAACGCCGGGCTGTACACGTGGGCATAGCGGGCGACGTCGTGCAACGCGTCGCCGATCGTCTCGGCACTGCGGGCCGCGATGGCCACCGGACCGAGGATGTCCGGGTCTTGTCTGCTCGCAAGCCTGAGGGCGAAATCCGGAACCCCAAGCTCCTGTGCGCATTGTCCGAGCAAGGTGGACAACGCACTGAACGGAACGAAGCTGTCGTAGGTGCCGATCATGGCCGGATCGATGCCCACGCGGTCACAGAACTCGTGGGGATCACCCCCGAGTTCGGAGATCAACTCGGGCAATCGCGTCAACGACGAAGCACTGATGAGATCCGCCATGTGTCGAAATGTAAATAAATTGGCGCGTGAAGTCAATTTAATCCTCGCGTGGGCAGTGATGATCGACACAGATGACTTGTTCAGCGTCGAACGCCATCCTCGGAGGAGCCAGAAAATGACATCGCGCACCGACCACACCGCTCTGTTCATCGACGGAGCGTGGAGGACACCGGACAGTTCGGAAACCATCCCGGTTGTCTCACCTCTCACCGAGCAGGAGATAGGTTCGTTCCCCGCATCCACGACGACGGACGTCGACGCGGCGGTGACATCGGCTCGAAACGCGTTGCGGCGGAGCGACTGGGCGGAACTTTCCCCCACCGAACGTGCAGACGCCATTCGCAGATTCGCCGACGAACTCGAGAAACGAGCCGAGGATCGCGCGACGACGGTCACTCACCAGAACGGCATGCCCATCGAGCTTGCCCGATTCGCCGAGGGCGCCGCACCCGTCCAACTCTTGCGCTATTACGCAAACCTCGCCGAGTCGACGCCCCCCGAGGAACGACGCGTCAGCCAACCGATGCCGGGCACGACGATCGTGCGACGCGAGCCCATCGGCGTCGTCGCTGCCATCGCGCCCTGGAACTTCCCTGCGGTGCTGTCGATGTTCAAGATCGCTCCGGCTCTAGCGGCGGGTTGCACCGTCGTATTGAAACCGTCGCCCGAAACAACTTTGGACTCTTACGTATTGGCTGAAGCTGCCATTGCGGCCGATCTTCCTGCGGGCGTCATCAACGTCGTGACGGGTGGACCGGAGATCGGCCGGTATCTCGTGGCGCATCCTGGGATCGACAAGGTCGCGTTCACCGGATCCACCGCAGCCGGTCGACACATCGGCGAGGTGTGTGGCGGAATGCTTCGCCCCGTCACCCTGGAGTTGGGCGGTAAGTCGGCAGCCCTGGTTCTGGACGACGCGGATGTCGAGCAGACGGTAACCGGTCTCGCGACGGCATCTTTGCTCAACAGCGGGCAGACCTGCTACATGTCGACTCGAATCTTGGTCCCGCGCAGCCACAGTCGGACCTACATCGATGCCATCACTGCCATGGCGGCGGGCCTGCAGGTCGGCGATCCGATGGACCCGTCGACCTTTGTCGGCCCGATGGTGAGCGCTAGGCAACGCGATCGCGTGCTGTCCTTGATCGAGCAGGGTCGTTCCGAGGGCGGAACCATCACAACCGGTGGTGGACGTCCTACCGACCTCGACACGGGATTCTTTGTGGAGCCCACCGTGTTCGCCGACGTGAACAACGCCAGCACAATCGCACGGCAGGAGGTCTTCGGGCCGGTGCTGTCCGTCATTTCCTATGACGACGTCGATGATGCGCTCGCACTTGCCAACGATTCCGAGTACGGCCTCGGTGGGACGGTGTGGACCTCCGACGAGGAACGCGGAATCGAAATTGCCCGACGCGTCGAGACAGGCTCGTTCGGCGTCAACACCTTCAACCTCGACTGGGGTTCACCGTTCGGTGGAGTCAAAGCCAGCGGTGTGGGCCGCGAACTCGGTCCAGAAGGACTCGCGTCGTACCAGCAGCTCAAATCCATCTTCCTCGCATCCTCTTGAGAATCGAGTCACCATGTCCGACGCAGGACTCGCCGGCGCCCGCGCGCTGGCAGAAAACACAGTCAAAATCGCCGAGCAGTTCGGGACCGCCGAATGGGAAGCCGACAGTGCGTGCCACGGCTGGCGCGTTCACGACCTCGTTGGCCACATGGCGTTCTTCTTCAACTTCATCGCCGATCCGGACCTCGTGTTCCCGCCGAACCCCAGTGGAATGTCCGAGCGGCTCAACGACGCTGCTGTTCGCGAGCGCGCAGATCTACCGCACGAGCAGATTCTGGACTACTACCGGGAACAGTCCGCAGCAGGTCTCGCGACGCTAGCCGCGCTGCAGGGCGAAGAGCTTCGCAACAACACACTCGAGATGCTCGACCTCGGGACCTATCGTCTGCATCAGCTCAGCGATGCGGTGTCGTTCGACCATCTCGTTCATCTGACGTCGGATCTTCTGGCACCGTTCGGACCGATCTCTCGCGGGGATGTCGACGTGGCGGCTGCTATCGACCCGGCGATCGACTGGATGGTCTCAGGACTCCCACAGATGTGCGGCGAAGCCGTCGCCGCCGCATTGACATCGCCTGTGGCACTTCGACTTACTGGTGCCACCGAGCGCACTTTCGTCCTGGCTCGTGGCGGCGAAGGAGTCACCGTCACCGAAACCGGTGACGTGCCCGAGAACATCGCGACGACCCAGGCCACCGATTTCCTGCGATGGGGGACCACCCGATCTGCATGGCGGTCCGCGGTCGATGTTTCCGGCGATCGGAGGACCGTCGCGGCGGTCCTCGATGCCATCAACATTGTGTGATCCACACAGAACTTTCGGTGTGATCCACAGAGAACTCAATTTCGAAGAACAGGAAAATTATGTCTCAATACTTGCAGGACAAGGTCATTCTCATCACCGGCGCGGGCGGGGGGTTCGGTCAGCTCATCGCCGAGAAGGTGGCAGCGCAGGGTGCCAAGGTCGTCGGCGTCGACATCAACGAAGCCGGCTTGAAGGCTGTGTTCGACGGTATCGCGGCAGCGGGGTTCACTGGCACCTACAAGGTTGCCGACGTCACCGATATGGACCAGGTCGTTGCTGCAGCACAGCACGGAATTGCGGAATTCGGAGCGCTCGACGTACTTGTCAACAACGCCGGGGTTATGCCTCTCGCCTACTTTGCCGACCACGAGCGTGCATGGCAGAAGTGGCACAAGGCAATTGACATCAACATCAAGGGCGTCGTCAACGGAATCTCCGCCGTCTACGACCAGATGATCGAACAGGGTCGTGGCCAGGTCGTCAACATCTCGTCGATCTTCGGCAACGCGGGCATCGACGGATCCGGCGTCTACAGTGCGACAAAGGCTGCAGTCACCACGATCTCGGATTCGCTGCGAATCGAGGCCAAGGGCAAGATCAAGGTCACCACGGTCAAGCCAACTGGCGTGACAGGCACCAACTTGGCGAGCTGGATCGTCAACGAGAAAGCGATCCTCGGGCTCACCGGTCAGCGCGCCGGCATCTACATGGAGAACGTCGGTCACCTGACCGAGGGCACCATGCGTCCCGAGCAGAAGGACGTCGACTCGATCGAATACTGGCTCATCAAGCCCGACGATCTAGCCGATGCTGTTGTTCACGTCATCGATCAACCGTGGGGCATCAGCATCAGTGACATTACCGTCCGCGCCAGCGGCGAGGACTACTTGTACTGACGGGCGCTCACAACGCCGACAGACCAAATCGATCTGTCTCACCACTGTCACTGACTCGAAAGACGCAGGAAAGCAATGAAAATCGAAGCAGCCGTCCTCCGTGGCGAAGAAGCCCCCTTCAGTATCGAGGACCTCGAGTTGGCCGACCCGACCCCGCATGAGGTCCTTGTCCGGATCGTCGGTGCCGGCCACTGCCACACCGATGTATTACCCAGGGCCGCAGCAGGGTTCGGAACCCCACCGATTGTTCTCGGACACGAAGGCGCCGGAATCGTGGAAGCCGTCGGATCCGCGGTGCAGACCGTCGCAGTCGGTGACCACGTTGTCCTGAGCTTCGACTCCTGCGGCACCTGCGCCAACTGTCTTGACGCTCACCCGGCGTACTGCGACACCTTCCTGGCCCGCAATCTCGTCGGCAACGCCCTCGACGGCTCCACCCCGCTGACCGACACCGCCGGAAAACCCGTCGCCGGAAGATGGTTCGGTCAGTCGTCCTTCGCCACCCACGCGGTCGTCGACGCACGTAACGCCGTGGTCGTCGACAAAGAACTGCCGCTGGAATTGCTCGGCCCCCTCGGATGCGGAATTCAAACCGGCGCCGGTGCAGTCCTCGAAGTGCTCCAGGTGCGTCCCGGTGAAGGCATCGTCATCGTCGGCGCGGGTGCAGTCGGCCTGTCCGCGGTCATGGCCGCCAAGGTCGCCGGCGCCGGACCGATCATCGCTGTCGACTTGAACAGCGACAGGCTCGAACTGGCCCGCGAACTCGGTGCCACGGACACGATCGTTCCCGGAGTGGGTGATCTGACAGAACAGATCCGCGCGATTGCTCCGGCCGGAGTCCGATACGGCCTCGACACCACCGGGCTACCCACCGTCATCGCGGCTACCCTTGATGCCCTTGCTCTGCGCGGCACTCTGGGACTGGTCGGCGTGCAACAGGGCGATTTGATGATCGCACCACTTGCTCTGACTGCCGGTCGCACCATCACCGGCATCCTCGAAGGTGACGCCAACCCGCACACCTTCATCCCCACCCTGATCGCACTGTGGCGGGCCGGACAATTCCCCTTCGACCGCCTCGTCACTACTTTCCCTCTCTCCGAGATCAATGCCGCCGAAAAGCGCGCTCTCGCGGGGGAAATCGTCAAACCGATACTTCTCCCGGGCATCTAGTTCGCTCGCGCATAAGGTCTCGAAGTAAGGGCTGTGCTCATCCCCGCAATCGGCGGGGATGAGCACGATGACGCTCAGTTCCCGAGAACCCGGGCCTTCTGGGTGTCGAACTCGGCGTCGGTGAGGATGCCGGCGGCTTTGAGCTCGCCGAGCTTGGTGAGTTGTTCGATCTTCGCGTCCATCGATGCTGCCGGCGCAACCTGAGGCGGCAGCGGCGGCAGATCCGGGATCGGTGGAACAGCCTGTGCTGCTGCCTTGGCCTGATCTTCTGCTGCCCAGCGAGTTCGCTGGCGGCGCTGAACATTTCCGTGGATGGAGCTCGCGACAGCTACTCGGCTGGCCCGCCTGAGGAAGCTCATTCGTTGTTCTCCGTTTCATTCAAGGCATCGGCCAGTTCGTCGACTGAAATGTGACCTTCGGTGATCACTCGGGCACCGCTGCGAACCCACGCATCCAGAACGGGGAGCACAGTCAACTCCTCGTAGACGAGAACCGCTGCAACACTTCCGGCGGCGATGTCCTCGCCCACGGCGGCGATGTCGCCGGCGTCGAGCAATCCGGACGCGGCACCGTCGAACTGGGACAGATCAAAGTCTGCGAGGTCGAACGTGGATGCCGGAACCACGCGCAGCGAGTTGTCCGCAGCTTTGACAACAAACTCGAGATCGAGAATGCGGATGGTTCCGTTGTCGACGATCTCGAGCAACTGCTCGAAACCGTCGGCAGTTACTGCGCCATCGGGAAACTCGACGGCAACATATTCGATAGGACCGAACTGGTCTTGACTGGCCATCAGTTCTCTTGTTCCTTCTTCGAGGTCGGTGTTCCGGCCTGGTGAAATGATCATCTGCAACTTTAGTCCGACTGTCTGGTTTCTACGCTTTCACGGTTTCGGCAGCGTCGCGATAGACGATCATCTCGCGCTGCAACGCACGACGGAACCGCGGCTGCTCGGCCAGCAGCACTGCCAGCACCGTCAGGAGTAACCACGTCGCGGCGGCGCTCGCAACCAGCATGAGCACCGGAATCCACGGCCCACCCATCTGCTCGAGCAGCGTCGTCTTGGCCCAAACACGCCAGTACAGCATGAGATTGACGACCAACCCGACACCGTACGAGATGGCGAAGGAGAGCATGAAGGGTTTCCACGTGCCGTCGTAGCGACGTTCGAGAATCGGTTCGGCGCGCAACGGCAAGCTCACCGACATGACGTTGGCGACTCCGAGCCACAGCAGGATCATGGTCAGGACCTGCCCGCAGGCTTTCAACAATTCGGTGCTGTTTCCGGCGCGCCATGACAGAACGACGCTGAGAACAAAGCCGGCGGCGCCGACGAGGATCAGCATCACGATGTTCTTGGCGACCAGCACATGCCACAGGCGGGTACCACCGGAGAGCGCGGCGCGCACCCGACCGGCGTCGAAGCTCAGTGCATTGGTGCAGACCACACTGCCGATGACCCCTGACAATGCGTACAGAGCCAGATAGGGCAGTCGGTCTTCCTTGCTGTCCCACTGGAAAAGTCGGATGAACGCCAGATACGCGAACCCTAGCCCGAGGCTCAGGCCCAGACGGAACGCAATGGATCGAGGTTTCCCGTTGAATACGTGTCGGAATTCCTCGCGAATACGGCTGCCGAGGTCCTGCATGTGCCGAACCGCGGGGTTACCGGCCGCGAGCGGGACATAGCCGCGGATCGCAGCGGCAACGTCGTCACTGTCGCCGGCATCGAGGGCGGCGACACGAGCTTCGAGAACTGCGAGATGTGCTGCTTCGAGCGCAATCCGGGCGGTGGTGACCGCTGCTACCGCGTCAGCTTCTGCTTGAGCTGCAGCGCCGATGCTGGCGTCGGCCGGCAGGGGTGGCTGAAGGCGGGTGATCAGTTCGAGTTGGCGGGCCATGTGCGGTGACGGCGAGAGGCCGCTGTACGTCGGTTGGTTCAGTGCCGCTCGATCCTTGTCCAACACATCCCGGGCACCGATCGCAGCCTTTTCCACTGCAGTTCGGCTCTGCCATCGGACCGAACGTACTTCGGCTTCGGCCGCGAGGGCCCGCGACGCCACTTCGGCCAGATCTTCGACCGCGGTCAACTGCTCACTCCACTCGGTAGTTGTTATGGGGAAATCAGCTCTCCTGCGCACTATCTCACGCAAGGGCAGGCATCGGTGCAACACTGACAGGCATGACAAGCGCGCAAGACAAGGACGATCTGCAGCGATACCTTCAGTCGGCACGGGACGCCTTGCTCTGGAAGCTCGAAGGGTTGTCGGAGTACGAGATCCGGCGACCGATGACGCATACAGGCACCAACCTGCTGGGGTTGGTCAAGCACATGATCGGCGTGGAACTCGGGTACTTCGGCCCGGTGTTCGGACGCCGGGTGCCGGACCTGCCGCAGTGGTTGCGCTCGGACGAGCCCAATGTCGATATGTGGGCCCGCGCAGACGAATCCAGGGATTTCATACTCGACACGTACCGTCGCACCTGGGTCTTTTCGGATGCCACGATCAATGATCTGGATCTGGATGCAGCGGGGGAGGTGAAGACGTGGCCGCTGAAACTCCGTGACGTCACCCTGCACCAGGTACTCGTGCACGTCGTCACGGAAATTCATCGTCATGTCGGCCACGCCGACATCGTGCGCGAAATGATCGACGGCGCTGCAGGTCTGCGATCCGACAACGCCAACGTGGCGCCGGGTGATCAGGCGTGGTGGGCCGAATATCGAGACCGCCTCGAACAGGCAGCGCGCAGCGCCGACCACGCCTGACCCATTTCTACTCGAGAACCGCGGCGGCGCCGATCACGACGACCACGATCACGAAGTTGATCAACAGTAGCGGCCAGACGAAGCGCAGGAACTTGTCGTAACCGACCTTGGCCATTGCGAGTCCACCGACAACGACGACGTTGGTGGGTGCAACCATCAGCATCAGGCCGTGGCCCATCTGGAAGGCCGTGATCACCAAAGACCTACTGACTCCGGCAAAATCACCCAGCGGTGCCAGCAGTGGCATTGCGAGGGTGGCGTGTCCGGAGCTGGACGGAATCAGGAAGGCCAGTGGAATGTTCACGAGCATCACGAGGATCGCGAACACACCCGCGGACGCGCCGGACACCAACTGTTCCATCGCATTGAGGATGGTGTCGAGGGTTTCGGTGTTGGTCATGATCACGGAGACGCCGCGCGCGAGCAGGATGACGATGGCGGGCCCCACCATGTCGCCGGCGCCACGGGTGATCAGTGAGACGGTCTTCTTCTCGCCCATCTTGGCGACGATGCCGACGAGGACGGCTGCGAGGATGAACAGCATCGCCAGTTGCGGGAACCACCAGTTCAATTCGAACCAGTATGGCTCGGTGGCGGTGACGTGGTACGCGTCGTACTCGGCCGGCCCGGTGGTACCGCCGAAGATGCTCGACCACGGGATGACGGAGAAGATCATCAAACCGAAGGTGAGTCCGGTGATGACGAGGACCAGTTTCTGAATTCCGGTCAGCTTGCTGTCGATGTCGACAGGTGGTGCTGCCTCTTCTTCCTCGTCGTCGTCGATGTCGAATCCGACGAGCGAGGTGGCCGGATCCTTCTTCACCTTGGCGGCGTAGCGAAGTACGAATACCACTGCCACTGCGGTCAATACGATCCACAGGATGACGCGCAGGACGATACCGTCGCCGATGGAGACGCCGGCTTCACCGGACGCGACGCCGATCGAGAACGGGTTGACGGTCGACGCCATATTGCCGACGAGTGCGCCGAGGATGATCATCGTCGCCGCGACCATGCGGTCGTAGCCGAGAGCCGTCATCAGGGGGATGAGGAGCGCGTAGAAGCCGAACGTCTCGACGGAGAACCCCATGGTCGATCCGAGCAGCGAGAACAGCACCATGATGACGGTGATGAGCAGCCAACCCTTGTCGCTGAGCTTGGTAGCTAGTTGCGAGACAGCGGTTTCGAGGCTGCGAGTGGCGAAACTGACGGAGATGAATGCACCGAGGGCCATGATGAACAGAACGACACCGACAGATCCGAAAAGCCGACCGATGTTATCGGTGTCGACAAATCCCGTGAGTGGATCCTGAACACCGTAGAGGCCGTTGACGGGGGAGAGAATCAGCTGCTGGATGCGTTCGAAGAAAGTCAGCGGGGACGTGACGGTTTCGAAGCTACCGGGGACGGGTGATCCGTCGACGTCGACACCGAAGCGTCCGGCCGGAATGAACAGCGCGGCAATCCATACCAGTACCGTGACGATGGCCAGCATCGTGACGGCGCCGGGAAACTCGAACTTCTTCTTCGCCGGGGTGTGCGCGGCGCCTTCTTCGGTCTTGGTGCTCATTTCTTTCCTTCGAATGTGCGGGCGTACTCCTGGAAGAACAGAGCTTTCGCGACAACGGCCTTTTCGAATTCGTCGAGAAGCACACGCTCGTTGGGGCCGTGAATGTTTGCGTACCCGTCGGTTGCGCCGAAGAGCAGTTTCTCGGCGGTGGGCACGGCAGTGTCGAGAGCCATCACGATCGGGATGGAACCGCCGCCGGCCATCTGTCCGGCTTCGCCGTCCCAGGATTCCGAGAGCGCGAACATGGCCGCGTCGAATGCGGGGCCGCCCTGTTCTGCAGCAAAGCCGTCCCCGGTTTCTCCGGCTTTGACGTCGAGTTCGAGGCCGAACGGGCGTAGTGCCTGTAAGTGCCGGACCAGTGCTGTCTGCGCTTCGGATGCAGGCTGACGCGGATGCACGCGCAGGTTGATCACTGCGCGTGCGGTGCTCGCGACGGCGTTGACTGCGCCGTCGACGGGCGGTGCGTCGATTCCGGTGACGGTGATCGCCGGACCGGACCAGATTCGTTCACCGATTCCGCCGGTGCCGAGGAGGGGGAGTCCGTCACGTACTTCGGCGAGGGTGCGGAATTCTTCGTCGGTGTAGCTGCTTCCCGTCCATTCCTCGCGCAGCAGACCGTCGACGGCGACATCACCGTTGTCGTCATGCAGCGATGCCAGTGCGCGGATGAGCGCGAGGCGCGCGTCGGGAGCGGCGCCGCCGTAGAGGCCGTTGTGTTTGTCGGCTCCGAGAGTGGTCAGTTCCACGATCACCTGGGCGGATCCGCGCAATGCGACGGTCAGGGTGGGTGATCCGGGGCGAACACTTCCCACATCGGCGATCACCATGGCGTCGGACTGGAAGAGTTCCGGGGCTTCGGGCGGATAATTGTCGAAGGGGCTGCCGAATTCTTCCTGGCCTTCGATGACGAGTTTGACTGTCACAGGCGGTTTTCCGTCGAAGACGCGAAGCGCCCCGATCATGCCGATCACGTTTGCCTTGGAATCCGCCGTCCCGCGGCCGTAGAGCGCGCCGTCGCGTTCGGTGGGCTCGAAGGGCGGTGTGTCCCACAGTTCGAGGTCTTCGGCGGGAACGACGTCGTAATGCGAGTACATGAGGACCGTGGGCGTCCCGACCGGACCCGGAATGGTCGCAATGATGACAGGTGCCGTCTTACCCGGAATTTCGAGACGATCGATCTGGGTGACCCCGGATTTCTCCAAGAGCGACACGATGAAATCGTGGGCTTCGAAGAGTGGTGCTGCGGGATAGCCATCGGTCGCGATCGACGGTATTCGTACCAGTTCGATCAATTCCGATCGAAGCGCAGGCATCAAATCTGCCGCAGCGTTCTTGATCTGAAGAGGCGTCATTGGCCCAGCGTTTTCGGGCATCGCTTGATCTCCTTCTGGAGCAAAGTGGACAGTGGGTACCTAGCTCTGCGACAAGTCGAGCCGAGCACCCTTCAGACCGGTCAGTCCTTAGTCGGAAAGATTACGGTTGTCTGGTTGATTTCGTGCGGTCGGCGTAGACATTGCGCACGTCGGTACCGGGCGGCAGCACGCGAATGGTGCGGGTCGAATTGCGTGATTCCATTCATTCTCGGGCCGCGTGCGCTATGGGATCGCGACGTGCCGGGTGTCGATCAACAGATAGTCGTTTGGTTGATTTGTCACCATTCAGCTATCAGTACGCACAGCTATCGTCTTGTAACTGTGCCGATTGTTGAATTTGTGACGATTTTCTTCCGGGTCGGCAAATCGTTTCGGGAACTGTTCGACCTTGTGGATAAATGCGCAGCTTATCGCCGGTTTCTCCGTGTATCTGTGACAGAGTGTCACATAACAAACCTTTTGGCTGTTTTGCGACGCTATGAGCGCTTTCCGCCGAATAGTGACGTTTGACAGCAAGCGCGCAGCAAGTTTCAATCGTCGAACTGTGTTGGCAATCACATGGCTAATGCCATGTTGGCCTGCTGGGTGCCCCAACTGTTACTTCTCGAGGAGATCGTCCATGAACACATCGTCATCGTCATCAGCCGTGGTGCGGCGGAAAAAGGTCGGGCTGGCATCCGTGTCCGCTGTGTCGACGCTTGCATTGGTCGGTGGAATTGTCGCCGGTTTGGCAGGGCCGGCAACAGCTGCGCCGGCGTCGGCGGCCGCCTTCACTGCGCCGATGTGCGAAGGCACGCAGACGTCCGCTGACTATCCCTACGCGGACGACATGGTTATCGATGGTGTGCGCCTGGATTACTACAACGCCGGAAATGTGGTGCCGCTGTACTACAACAACGACCAGCGGTCACCTGCGCCTATCTGTGGTGTGCGCGACGTCCCCGAGGCCAGTGGTCCACAGTCGGAGTGGATGTACTGCACCGACATGAAGGAAGAGACGTGTGATGAGATCTCGCCTGATGGCGAGCCTGGCTACAGCGATGGCGGGCAGTTCAACGTAGTAGGACCGACGCTTCCGGTCGGCGGCAACGATCGTCTGACTCAGGAACAGGAACTGCTCATCAGCTACCTGATTCAGAATCCCCACCCGTTCACGCCGGGTGGCGTCGCTGATGATTCGACGGCTGCGAACAGGGTAAATCGTCAGCTTCTTATCTGGTGTGTATCGGACAAGGATTATCTCGAGGAAACGAACGCCGTAGTCGATTGCGACGCCGATCTCGGTCCGGCTGAGCAGGCTCGGATTCTCGGGGTCATGAATGTGACACCCGCCCTGAGTATTTCGCTCGCAGACCCGGCCAGTGGCACTCTCGCCAGCGGCGGCAAGGCAACGTTCACGGTGTCCACCAACATGTACGGCAAGCCACTCACCGTGAGCGCTCCCGCAGGCGCAACTCTGGAACTGTGTGAGCCGAACGCAAATGTGAAGCTGACCGGAAACACCCTGGTTGTCACCGGTGAGGGCAATGATCCGACTGACGTGGCGCTGTGCGTCACGTCCCCGGGTGCAGGCGCGGTCAAGGTATCCGTCGCCGGCGCACCCAGCTCGTTCGAAAGCATCCACTGGAACAACGCCGGCGCCGAGTGCCAGGTTTTTGCAACGTTCAACACCGTCACCCCGGCCAAGCTCCAGGGTGATGCGACGGTGACCTTCGATGCGGCTCCGACGACAACGCCGTCCACGACTGTTCCGACCACGACGCCGGGAGCTCCGACCACGACGCCGTCGACGACTGTTCCGACGACAACCACCAAGCCCAACGTGATCGTTCCGATCATTCCGATTATCCCGATCATTCCGGTGATCCCCGGAGTGCCGGTTGCTCCCGCTCCGACCACGGTTGCGGTACCCACCCCGCGTGTGGTCACGCAAACGACCCCGAAGGCTCCGACGGGTGAGCGTCCGACCTCTATCGACGGTGGCGCAGCTGACGAGACTGCAGGTCCGCACGTCGGAATTGCGATTGCGGGACTCGGCCTGATCGGGCTGGCTGCCTGCGGAGCAATCGCCGTCCGCCGCCGCCGCTCGTAGCAGCGGAAATCTGAACCAGTTTCGATCGAGCAGCGTCCGGTGCCGACTCTCCCCGTCAGCACCGGACGATGCTCGTTCACGACAAAGGAACATCTCTGATGACGTCGATGAATCCGAATCCCGTACCGGACGAGCCAGGCACCAGTTCCGCGGAACCTGTGCGCAGGCGCAAGTCTCGCGTATTTGCTACTGCGGCAATAATTATCGCGGTAACTGTGGGCTTACTCATGACATACCTCGGCTCTCGGTCGGGTGAGAGTACGGCGATACCGCCGGCGCCCACGGCCGGCCAATCGGCGCCGGCGGTGCTCGCTACTGCTGATGCGCAGATGTCGCCTGCTACTTTGTCCCTCGATCCGCTCGGGGTGCAGGCACCGATCGTCGACGCGAGTGTCATCGATGGAGCCTTGACCCCTCCCGGCGACGTCAGCGAGGTCGGCATCTGGTTGGACGGTGCGCCATTGGATTCGCAGACGGGCACAACACTGATCGCCGGGCATGTGAATCTTGCCGGTCAGGGTAACGGTGCGTTGTTCGATCTCGGGACAGTCGAGCCTGGGCAGGAGATCCGTACGTCGGATGCCGCTGGGAACAGCACACGGTGGCGGGTGACGGCGGTGGTGTCGCGAGCCAAGGCGGACGGAATCGAGGAGAGTGTTCTGGCCGGGCCGGACGGTCCGCGCAAGCTTGCCGTGGTGACGTGTGGTGGGGAGCTGGAGTTCTCGGACGGGGTCGGCAACTACCAGGACAACGTGTATCTCTACGCCGACGTGATCTAGTGGCGCGGGCGATCCCCCATGCTTGACATTGACGTCAACGTCAAAACACACTGTGGCGGTGACTGACTGCGAAACCTCGGAATGAGACTGCTGATCGCCAATCGAGGCGAGATTGCTCTGCGCATCATTCGAACAGCCCGCGAACTCGGGATCGAGACCGTGTCGGTCTACGCCGAAGATGACGCAACAAGCCCACACGTCGAAGCTGCGACAGAGTCGTTTCCACTGCCAGGCAGCGGCGCGTCTGCGTATCTGGATCAAGACTCGCTGTTGTCGATCGCCCTCGATTCATCGGTCACGCATATCCATCCCGGATACGGATTCCTCAGTGAGAATCCGGATTTCGCACGGGCGTGTGCCAGTGCGGGCCTTGTATTCGTGGGTCCGAGCGCTGAGGTGCTCCGTATCTTCGGGGACAAGTCACGCGCGCGCGGCGCTGCTGTGGAATCCGGCGTTCCGGTGTTGCCGGCCACGGCGGGCGATGCAAGCCTCGACGAGGTGCGGGAGTTCTTCGCGCGGCATTCGCGGGGAATCATGATCAAGGCACTTGCGGGTGGCGGCGGTCGGGGCATGCGTGTCGTGCGCGATCTGCCCTCGCTCGACGACGCTTACCGCGTGTGTGCGGCGGAGGCTCGGGCCGGCTTCGGCAGTGCCGAACTGTTTGCCGAGGTGCTCAGTGAACGTGCTCGCCATATCGAGGTCCAGGTTGTGTCGGCGCCCGGCGCGGCGGGTATCTGTGCGACGGCACTGGGAGATCGCGATTGCAGCGTTCAGCGCAGGCATCAAAAACTTGTCGAAATTGCTCCCGCGCAAGGTCTTTCCGAACCACTGCGCGAGCGTTTGCATGCCGCCGCGGCGAGGTTGTGTGCGGAGGTCGGTTACCGTGGGATCGCAACAGTGGAGTTTCTCGTGGAGGAGCGAGGATTCGTTTTCCTCGAGGTCAATCCGCGTATCCAAGTGGAACACACCGTCACGGAAGAGGTGAGCGGTGTCGACCTGGTTGCCGTGCAGTTGATGATCGCCGACGGCGTGAGTTTCGAATCATTGCATCTTCCTGAGGGGATTACCTGTGCAGCAGGAGTTCCTGGGCATCAGGGAACCGTTGCGGCGGCGTCGGGTATCGCAATCCAGATGCGGGTCAACATGGAAACCATGACGCGCGACGGCGGTGCGCGCGCGGAAACCGGAACGCTTGACGTGTTTGCGCCGCCGAGCGGACCGGGAGTTCGAGTCGACACCTTCGGTGCGGCGGGTTTGTCGCCGAGTGCCCGCTACGACTCCTTGCTGGCGAAGGTGATCACACACACCCGTCGGGCAGATTTTGCTGCGGCGGTGCGCAAGTCGATTGCCGCACTCGACGAGTTTGCGATCGAAGGGATTGCGACCAACCTTCTTTTCCTGCGGGCGATCCTGTCGGAGAAGGATTTCCGTGACGGCGTCGTCGATATCGACTGGCTCGAGGGACGTATTGCCGATCTCGTCCCGGAAGCCAAGGTTTCGGAGCCTCCCGTTGCAGTGCTGGGTGAGACCGTCCTGCGCGCGCAGATGGCCGGAATTGTCGTCGAGATTGCCGCTGTCGGCGATGCCGTTCACCGGGGCAGTCAGGCCGCTGTGCTCGAAGCGATGAAAATGCAGCATGTCCTGGCTGCCGAATCCGACGTCGAGGTGATTCGCGTACTCGGCAGGGTCGGCAAGGCAGTGGTTGCGGGTGAGCCGCTCATGGTGGTGCGCGATGCCACAGCGGCCGAGCGAGTGGAGCGTTCCGAGGACCTCGACCTGGATCTGGTGCGTCCTGACCTCGCGGAAATCCTTGCTCGACATGAGGTGACCTTGGATGCGGCGAGGCCCGAAGCGGTAGCCAAACGGCACAAGCTGGGTCGTCGGACGGCACGCGAAAATGTCGAGGACCTGATCGACGACGGCAGCTTTGTCGAATACGGCGCCTTGACTTTGGCGGCTCAGCGTAGCCGTCGCAGTGAAGAAGACCTGATCGCAAATACTCCCGCCGACGGATTGATCGGTGGCGTGGCAGCAATCAACGGCGGTGAGAGCGTTGTCATTTCGTACGATTACTCGGTTCTTGCCGGTACGCAGGGTATGCGCAATCATGCCAAGACGGACCGACTGCTCGAGCTCGCCGCCCGTAAACGTGTTCCCGTGGTGCTGTTCGCGGAGGGCGGTGGTGGTCGCCCCGGTGATACGGATGCCGGAGCAGGGTCGGGGCTTGAACTGGGTACCTTCCGGGCGATGGCGGCATTGCGCGGCCGAGTGCCGTTGGTGGCCGTCGTATCGGGTCGTTGCTTTGCCGGCAATGCCGCGTTGGCGGGTGCGTGCGATGTCCTGATCGCCACGCCGGACGCCAACATCGGAATGGGTGGACCGGCGATGGTCGAGGGCGGTGGACTGGGTACCTACCGCCCGGAGGACATCGGGCCGATCGACATTCAACGGCGAAACGGCGTTGTGCACGTGGTTGCCGAGAACGATGCTCAGGCAGTCGAATTGGCAAAGAAGTATCTCGGCTACTTCCAGGGTGCGGCGCAGCAGTGGACCGCGCCTGATCCTCGGCTGGCTCGGCATGTAGTGCCGGAAAACAGGCTGCGTTCGTACGATGTGCGACGCGCCGTCGAGGCGATTGCCGACGTCGATTCGGTGCTGGAGTTGCGGCGCGATTACGGTCGCGGCGTCGTGACGGCGTTGATCCGGGTGGAAGGCGTACCGGTTGCCGTGCTCGCGAACAGTAGTGAGCATCTGGGCGGGGCAATCGATGCGGAAGCAGCGGACAAGGCGTCGGACTTCCTGGAACTGTGCGAGGCACATCGGATTCCGCTGGTTACGCTCTGCGACACTCCGGGATTCATGGTGGGGCCGGATTCCGAGGAACAAGCGACGGTACGGCGATTCGGTCGCTTTTTCGTGGCCGGAGCGAGGCTCACGGTGCCTTTCGGGACGGTGATCCTGCGTAAGGGTTACGGTCTCGGTGCCATGGCGATGGCCGGCGGGTCATTCCACGCGCCCGAGTTCACTGTGGCCTGGCCGACCGGCGAGATCGGGCCGATGGGGCTTGAAGGCGCTGTCCGACTGGGCTTCCGGAAGGAACTCGAATCAGTCGAAGATCCGGCTGCGCGGGAAACCCTGTTCGGTCAGTTCGTGGAATTGGCCTACGCACAAGGCAAGGCGCTGATGGCGGCAACAACATTCGAGTTGGACGACGTCATCGATCCGGCAGATACGAGGAAGTGGATCAGGCAGCTTCGCTGCCCGTGAGCCTTTTTGGTAGTGGGCGCTACCAAAAAGGCTCACGGGGCCGAAGGCCCTAAGCGGTAGTGGCAAGGGCCGCTGCAAGCCCGAAAGCAACTGCCATGAGGACAACTTCGCCGATTGCGCGGCGAAGCGATCCGTCGGCGCTCATGCGGTGGGCGGCACTCGCGACGACCCAGGTACGACGCCACCACCATCCCAACCCGAGGAGCAGGGCAACGGCAACGAGCTTGGCGAGGACGACGCGGCCGTAGGCAGTGTCGACAAACGCGGTCACAGATCCGAGTCGTACCGCCGCGTTGACAACTCCCGTGATGACCAGCGCAAGAACGCATCGCCACGCGAGAGCAGAGTATTTGGGCAGCCAGAGTGCCCAGGCGCCGCGAGCGGGCATGGCGAGCGCGAGTGCGGCGAGGACGCCGAACCATAAGCCGGCAGCGAGTACGTGGATGGCGTCGAGGATGGATCCGAAGCTCTGCTGCGCCATGTGACCGGTGATGGGTCGGGTGGCGAGAGCGAGTGCGGTGACAACCAATGCCGGTGCGACGGGCGCTGTTTCAGGGTTCTTGAATCCGTAGACGCCGTAGCAGACGACGGCAAAAGCGCACACGATGATGGCTGCTCCGACCCGGCCGACATTGACTTCGCCGACAAAAGTTGCGAAGTGGCCGACGGTCAACGCGGTGATCGGCTGTCCGTCGGCGGCAGCGGCACTCAGTGCGAGCAAGGCGATTTCGGCAACCAGCCACACGGCGGCGATGGCAGTGAGTTGTGTCCACATCGCGCTGTTGGGTGAAGCCGGCCGACGCTCGCCCCGGCCCATCCAGGCGAGTGTGGCGATTCCCAGTGTCACGGAACCACATCCGATGGCGAGGACGCGTACCGTGCTGGACGCTTCAGGGCCGGCGGGACTCGCCAATCCCCACGCGATCAGCACTCCCAGCAGTGCTGTGGGTACGGCAAACAGCAACCACCACCTGTTTGCCGTACCGCTCACGGATCAGCTCGACTTCGGCTTGCGGAGCACGAAGAACAGTGCGCCGCCGAAGACGACAACACCGGCGAGGATGAATCCCCACACCGGGATGCTGCTCGACGACGACTCGGACGACGAACTGTCACCAGCCGACGCGGCCGGCGTGACCGGGGTGCCGGGACCGGCCTCGGTGAGTGTGAAGTTCAACGTTCCCTGAACCGGGTGGCCGTCAGCGGACGTGACGCGATACGCGATCGTGTACACACCGGCGGGTCCCAGATCTCCCAGGTCCACACTCACAGTTGCCCCCTCGACTGAGGGCTCGCCCTTGGACCATTGATCGCGGCTGTCACCGGGGCCCGTGACGGTCAACGCCGCGAACTGCGCTTGCAGTGCTTCGTTGAAAGTGACGGAAACGTTGTCCGGGGGAACCTGGATGGACGCGCCGTTCTCGGGGTTCGACCCGACCACCGCGGAGTGCGCGCTGGCTGTGCTCACCCCGAGCATGGACGCGAGCATGGCAAGTAGGCCGATAGTGACGACCTTCAGTCGTGTGCTCATGAACGCTTGCTCCTCACCAGTGCACCCAGGCCCAGTGCAGCGCCGAGCGCGCCGAGAACCAGTCCGGCTCCTCCGAGCCAGCGGGCGGTGTTGTCGTTCGATGATTCTGTCGCAGTTGTCTCGTTCGTGGCGTGAGTATCGGCGCTGCTTCCGTGCGCGTCGCCCGTCGAAGCTGCCAAGGTCAAGGACGGCGCCGGCTTGTCGGGCTCACTGCCGTCGGCGAGGGCGGCCTGATCCCAGTTGACGACGTTGCCGTCGCTGTACGTCTGCACCGCATTGAACGAGACCTCGTCCTGCGTGGGTAGCGGGCCGGCGGAGAGAACGAACTGTTGGAACTGGCCGGGGCCGACGCCGACACCGGGATCTGCCGTCCAGGTGACGGACTTGGCGACCAACGACGTCGGGTCCTTCTCGACGACGGCAGTCCAACCTGGCATCGGTTCGGTGCGCGCGGACTTGAGGTCGGGCAGTGCCACCGTCACCTTGGTGGTGGACGCGGTGTCGGATTCAGTGGGTACGCGGAAGGTCAAAACGCTGTACCCGCCCTGGGTCGCTCCCGGAGCTACGACGCTGACGTGCGCCGACGCGATTCCGCCGGCGAGCAGGATTGCCCCGCCGGTTGCTGCTGCCGTGATGAGCGCACGCGAAATCAGGGTGTTCTTCATGTGGAATGTGTCCTCTTGGTCTGGTGAAGGGGTTTCAGTGCGAGTTCTTCAGACCAGAGCGGGAGGTCCGCGCGGGGAAATGCCGGCGCGAAGGAGTGCGCCATTGGGGCCGAGGTGGTGCGTCGTCGGGAATCGACGGATCAGCGCTGCGACGGGCATCGCCGGCGTGGACAGCACAACCTGCACGACGCGGGTGACGACTCCGAACAGTCGCTCGGCAGCCAACACGAGGGTCGCGCAGACGAGCGTGGCGACTATGTGTGCTCCGAGCATCGCCAACCCCGGAGAAGGGGAATGAGAATGCACGGAGAGTGTCATGGTGGTGTGCGCTGCCAGTTGGCCGGCGCCGAGAGCCGCAATGAGTGGTAGCGGTCCGCGGGTCGGAACGGGAAGCGTTCCGGTGATCGCGCCCACGGCTGAACACACGGCTATCAGCAGGGTCAGCGCCGACGCCGGCGGTACATCGCCGCCGGCCAGGCCGTGCGCGGCGATGGCAAGAGCGGTCGACACAGCCCCGACAGCACTACCCCGAAGGAGTGCTGTCGTGGGCGCGTCGGTGGACACTCGAGCAGGTCTAGCGGACGCCGAGGCGTGCGAGCAGATCAGCCTCTACGCCGTCGAGTTCGGAGGAAATAGCGTGGTGGGCGGCCTTGCGGCGAGCCTGCGGCATCTGCTCGGCCGCCCGCACCGCGGTGCTCAGGTCGCTCAGACGCTCACGGATGGCTGCGGCAAAACGCTGCGTCTCGGCGTCGTTCGGCTTGTGGCTGAGGATTTCGGTGACCGAGCTTTCCGCTCCAGCAATGCGGGCGCTCAGCTTGGCTCCGTGGCCGGTGTAGTCGCCCAGTTGGTCGACGGCGATGCCCATCTTCTGAGCGCGCGCGGTATCCAACTGACCACGAACCGCGGTTGCCGCTCGATAGATGATCGGCAGCAGAACCGGAGCCAGTAGCCGAGCGACACCCAGGTACTTGCGCACCTTGGCAACGGTCAGGCCCTGATTCACAGCGGCCTTTTCTTGGGCCTTCAGCGTGGCGATCTGCGCCTTTTCGATCTTGTGCGTCGACTCGATCTCAGCCTTTTCCAGCTTCTTGATCGACTTGGTCTCAACCTTGTCGCGCTTGCGTTGGCTCTTGGCGTTGAGTTTCGCCTCGACCTCGGCCTTGTGCTTGAGAGCCTTCGCCTCCGCCTTGCGGGTGGCACGAGACTTTCGCTTCTTGAACAACCCCATCGAAAAGGACCCCGTTTCCAGGTGTTTGTGCGCTGCCAGGTACCTGCGCTTCGGCTTCAGCCTAGGGGAGCACATAATCTTCGTCATCGTGTGTTCCGATAAAAGCCCCGCGCCCTCGCTCCCTCTGATCGATTCAGGGGCGCTCACGCGTTGCCGTCATCGGGTGCGTCTCGACGGATTGTTTCCGGGCAAATGGGCGTCGGAACCTCTCGATACGGGCATCAAACAGCGTCAGGAATCGGCAACGGCCAAGCGTGCGGAGATCGCGGAGCTGGTGATCGGCGCCGCTCCTGATCGTTGGGTGCGGATCAACGCCGATCAGTCGACGGCGGCGCAAGCTCGCGACACCCTGGCCGCATGTGAAGCCGGCGCCGACCGCATCTGGGGCGCCGTGTTGCCCGTCGAACGCGACACCGGCCGCAAAGGTCGATGCGAAATGCTGATCCGCGATACGGACGGCGGCGGCTATATCCCGGTGATCGTCGTCAACCACAAGGTCACCGACCCGGGGCAGGGCGCGATCACATCTGGACTGTTCGAGTGGGAGCCTGCAGTCGATCCGAAGCGCAAGGTACGAGGCCAGGTTCGCGACCAGATGCGCGTCGCGCAGGTCTACCGGATGCTCGAGCGCCGGGGACTGGCGAGTCCGTCGTTGCAGGCGGGTGCGATCGGTTACAACGGCGACTGCATCCTCGTTCACGACCTGAGTGCGATTCTCGAGGACTACGACGAGCGCTACGACGACAGGATTGCCGTGGCGCGCGGCGAGGTGCTGACGTCTCCCTCTCAGGTCAGCGAGTGCAAATCGTGCCCGTGGTGGACGGAGTGCAAGGAAGAGTTGGTCCGCAACCGTGATGTGAGTCTGGTTGCGGTCGGCTCCCGGGCCGAGCTTCTGCGTGACGCCGGATGCAACACCATCGATCAGCTCGCGGCCTGGGAGGGCGAGCCGCTCGAGGATTGGCCACACGGAAACTTCGACGACGCCGTCGTTATCGCGAAGGCGTGGCTGGCGGGCGCTCCGTTGGTACGACGGTTCGACAAGATCTCGGTGACGCGCGCCGATATCGAGATCGATGTCGACATGGAGAGTTACCAGGAGCACGGTGCCTATTTGTGGGGAACTTTGCTCAATGTCGGTGGCTTCTCGATGTATCGGGGATTTGCGACGTGGGATCCGTTGCCGACACGGGACGAGGCGCGATCGTTTGCGGAGTTCTGGGGTTGGCTGATGGCAGAGCGTGCGGCCGCAGCGGTGTCCGGTAAAACCTTTGCCGCCTACTGCTATTCACGTTCGGCGGAGGACAAATGGCTTCTGGATTCTGCGCGTCGATTTGCCGGTGAACCGGGCATTCCGACCAAGGAAGAGATCCGGGAGTTTATCGACAGTCCGCAGTGGGTGGACATCTACCAAGCTGTCAGCGATCAGTTCATCTGCCCGGATGGCAAGGGGCTCAAGAAGATTGCGCCCGTTGCCGGATTCCATTGGCGCGACGCCGAAGCCGGTGGTGAAGCGTCGATGGCGTGGTACCGCGAGGCGGTCGGCTACGACGGTGAGCCGGACGAGACACAACGGACGCGGATCCTGCAGTACAACGAGGATGATGTCATCGCCACCAAGGTCTTACGTGAGTGGATGACGGACCGCGCGGAGAAGGAAATTCCACTCGCCTCGGATCTGTAATCCGGCTTACTCGACGTATACTTGGCCCGCGTTGCATGAGTCGGGGGGTCTGACTCGTAGGTCCGAGGGGGGATCGTGGGTACGTTTGCGGCCGATATTGCTGAATTGAAAAGCTTGGGCGGGGTGCTACACGGGCTCGCGGATGAAGCTGGTCGGCTGAGCGTGGGACCGTCGGCCGGTGCTCCTCCCGCCACTGGTGGCACGTTTGTCCCCATGGCGCCTGGGCCCTTGCTCGGGAATCTCCCTTTTGTGCCTGCGAATACGGTGCTGACCTCTTTTCTCGAAGCATCAGCGATCTCGCACGAGCTTGTCGAGGGTGTGCTGGTTCCCTCATTGCAGGAACGGTTGGGCGAGACCGGCGACATCATGATCAACGTCGCCGAAAAGTTCCGCAGTTGCGACGAGCAGTCTGCGGCCGAACTTGCCACCGCGTACACCGACGCCACAGGCGCCTGGGTCGCCCAGGAACCCACCGCATGACCCCGACGCGTGCACAGATCGAATCGTGGGATCCAGCGTCGCTCACTGCCGTTGCCGACGCGTGGATTACCTTGGGCAGCAAGGCGGAAGATCTGTTTTCCCGGTACCTCAGCAGTGTTACCACCGTCCACGGTGCTTACTGGGAAGGAAAGACCGCGGAAGCGGCTCAGGACAGGGCCGCCGCAGACAGGAAGACTGCCGGCGAGGTTGTCGATGCTCTCGAAGCTCTGGCAAAAACCGCACAGCAAGGCTTTCACGAGATCGACGCTCCCTTGCAGCGGGCCCGAATGGCTGTTCTTGCAGCAGAAGCGGATAGATTTGTGGTCTCGGACGCGCTTCTTCTCACCGACACCGCGGCCGAACCGGACACAGCCCGTGTTGCCCTGATGGTCGAACGGCAACGTGAACTGACCGACGCCGCAAATGCCACCGAGAATGCGGACAACACTGTGCGAAGCTCCCTGGCAGGCGCTCGTGACGGGCTACGTGTGACATTTGTATCCGCAGCTACCTCGGGTGGGGAGCAGGGTAAGAGTGATTCTGACGCTCTAGCCACACATCCGGCGTCGATGACGCCGGAACAATTGCAGCGGATCACGGAAACCGGCCACCTGACACCGGAACAGGTCACGGCGTTGGAGCGTGGTGAAACTGCGATAATCCCGGCGTCGCAGATGGAATACCTCAATCAGCTGGGAAGATCACTGGATGGGAAATCGCCCCAGGAGATCGAAGACCTGCTCTCGAAGTTGCCGCCCGATGCGCAGGCTGCGGTCGCAAACTCGCTGCAGATACTGTCCAACGAGAACGTCAGCGCGACGGTCGAGGGTGATCCGGACGTTCCGACCAAGGGCGGTCTGAACCTTCTACCCGACATGATGCGAGAGTCTCTGACTCGGGATGACTTGGTGGTAAACAGCTTTGAAGTAGCTGGCGGATCCGGCCTTCCCAGCATCGCACTCAACGGGGTTGCCGACAATCAGGCGATCGCCGACATCGTTTCGATGGGCGACGATCAGTACAAGAGCGGAAGCACCCTGGACAGTGCGCTTCTCGACGTGGGGCAGAAATACCTGGATGCGCAGGTCGCTCATGAACAGAACCCGGAACACAAGTTCGAGTACTTCATGGTCGATGGGCGTGGTACCCAGGACATGGCCGTCACCGAGCAGATCTTCACCGCTGTGGGACATGACAAAATTGCCGTCGATGCCGTTGTCAACAATCCAGAGATCGGCAGCGACTTCGTGAAGGATGTGCTGTCCCACAACTGGACTGACGACGGTCAAGCCGCGTCGACGCTCTTCGGCTTCCCGGATGGTGATGCCACTGTGGAGAATCCGAATGATCCCACCGATGTGGCCACGGCAACTCGTACCGGCAGCATCATGTCAGCTGTTGGGGAAGCGGTTAGTACTGACGACGCGTGGAAGTTGCTGTCCAATATCCCTGAAGCCGACGGCCAGTCGACTGGCCAGCTCAATCCCGATCTGTTGCAGACAGTTTCGAATAGTATGAGTCCCTACGTTTCTGATCTGGCTGGTGAAGATCCTGAGAATCATCCAGGTTTCAGCATCGGAGGGTGGACTGATCCCGACGGGTTTCGTCACTACACTGGCTCGGCAAACGTGTTCGCTCTGATGAATACCGACGAAACGGCTGGCACGAACTTTACCCGAGCGGCATACCAGGAGATGCTCGCGAGGCAGGGTGCATATGCGCTGAACCCTATGGGGGAAAGTGCAGCCAACAATTTGGATACTGCGGGAAGGCTGGCGGGGCTGACAGACTACGGATTGATGCGTGGCACTCAGGATGGTTACGACGACAAGGCGGCGCAGGCAGCCGAAATATATGCACGCAAGAACAATGCATATGGCGCCTTGATGAGTCTCGGAACCTTGGGAATCGGAAACCTCCCTGGCGGGGATTACATCAACGCCATGATCGGTGCCGGGGGTGATCCGTTGAAGGAGTCGGTAATCGGTGCCCAGCCTTCAGGGCCTGAAACGGCTAAACTCGCAGGTTTCGACTCAGCTAGACAGGCTTACAATATTCTGAATGCGGCACCGGAATTACCACCTGAATTCAAGGAAGTTTACCGGTGGGCATTCGATGATGGAGAATTGAAATCTTGGGATCAAATTAAGGAGGCGACCAACGAAAAACCTTATAGGCTGGGTGATATTGACACAATGTTTTCGACGTTTGGTTCCTCAACTGATTTCCATGCGACGCGGATGCTGGAAAAATACAATGCGGTGGCGTGGAATGCTCCCTAACAGGGCACTTTCGGTGGCGGTAGCGCTGATATGTGTGGCCTCTATTTCAGCGTGTGGCAGCGACAGATCGCCGACGAATTCTGCCGATGTCGCACCGGCGTCGGAGTTTCCGCACACAACGGTGTGGTCGGCTGATCCTGGTGTCGACTTATTCGGTCGCGGTGCTGAATTGATTCGAGCGACTGCCGAAGCCGCTGCGTACACCCATACCGGCGGACCAGAGTTTACTTATCCGGGCTACATCGATGCGATTCGTGACATTTCCAGGGATCGTTCTTCAATTAGTTCGTGGATCGTGAATCAGACTCCCGACTACGATAATAGGTTTACTTGGTTCCGGAATATTGTCGATTTTTCGGAGAGTTCAGATTCGGTGTCGGCAATTGTGTGTGACTATTTGGTTCACGAGAAGCCGTCGAAATTTGACAGTTCGGTTGTTCTCGATGGTTCAGTGCGTATAGTTTTGGAGAATACTGCTGAATTTGCGGGCAGTTCGGGAATCGTAGACACCGATGTGGGAGGTCATGATCCACGTGCCCAACGCCCACCCTCGTGGAATGTTTTCGGGAACTGGAAAATCGTGGAGGAAAAATCGATTCCGGGCAATGCGATCTCGCAAGGGTGCGTCGATTGGTGGAAACAAGAGTTCCCGACGTTCACCGTAGACACCCAAGGGAGTAGAGCGCTGATTTCGCCTCCCGGGTATGTCATGCCGACTATGCCGATGGCTGTGCAGTATCCGGAGTGGATCGGTCCGTCGCTCGGCGTCGCCTAATTGGACCGTCTTCGTGCGACGGGGATCGCAATTGCGTTGGACGACTTCGGAACCGGCTACTCGTCTTTCGAGAGTTTGAAGAAACTGCCCATGGACATTCTCAAAATCGACAGATCATTCATCACTGAGCTCAGTGAAGGTGATTCGCCGGTTGTGAGTTGGTTCAGGGTTATTACATCAGCGAGCCGAAACCGGCGGCGGACGTCGCCGAATACCTCAAACGGTCATAGCCCTTGTGCGCCTTTGTTAACCGCGGACGGTTGACAAAGGCGCACAAGGCAACAGAAACCTACCGCGGTGTCATGCGGAGAGCGCCGTCCATGCGGATGGTCTCGCCGTTGAGGTAATCGTGCTCGACGATCATCTGAGCGAGCTGCGCGTACTCGGACGGCTGGCCCAGACGCGACGGGAACGGAACGCCGGCTTCGAGGCCCTTGCGGTACTCGTCGGTGACGCCCGCGAGCATCGGGGTGTCGATGATGCCGGGAGCGATCGTGTTGACGCGGATGCCGAACTGAGCCAGGTCGCGGGCAGCCGGAACCGTCATGCCGTGCACGCCGCCCTTGGATGCGGAGTAGGCGATCTGTCCGATCTGGCCTTCGAATGCGGCAACGGAAGCGGTGTTGATGACAACCCCGCGCTGGCCCGAGTCGTCGACGGTATCTGTCTTGGCAATGGCGTCGGCCGCCAGGCGCATGACGTTGAACGTGCCGAGCAGGTTCACAGTGATGACCGTGCGGAAAAGCTCGAGGTCATGCGGGCCGTTCTTGGACAGGATGCGTCCGGCCCAGCCGACGCCGGCGCAGTTGACGACGATTCGCAGCGGAGAGCCGGATTCGACGATCTGGTTGATGGCAGCTTCGACCTCTTCGCCGCTGGTCACGTCGGTGGGGATGAGGGTGACACCGGCGGGGACGTTGTCGCCGGCGCGTTCGATCGACGCGGGCAGATCCAGGCCGAAGACGGTGGCGCCGGCGTCGGCGAGGCGCTTGGCCGTAGCTGCTCCCAGTCCGGAAGCTGCTCCGGTGACCAGTGCTGCGGTTCCCTTGATTTCCACTTCGTATGCTCCTCGAGTTAGCGATCGGTAAGGCAGTGGTACGTGTTGAGAACCATAACGCGGCGCTCTATGTGAGGGCGAACGCGCGAGGGCCCCACAGCGCTGGGTACCTTTGATGCGAGGTGAGACGTAAGGTTTCGACCTCATCGGACGAGAGGGGGCCGCGGTGAGCAAAGCACCTGTGCGCCCCGCCGCCTCGGTCGAGAACTTCGAGCGATTGCAGGGCGACCCACTCTTCGAGGATCTCGCCGAGTTGATTGCAGAGGTTCTTTCCTACGCATTCGATGCTCCGGCGGCAGTCGAGATCGAGCAGTGGACGATCAGCTGCCTGCCGTCGACAAACCGATCCGCGGATCGCCATCGATTGTTCACCCTCAACATCGGTCCGATGGAAGTGCTGAGCGTCGAGTGTCATCTTGTCGGCGGGCAACCGATCGAACACGTCATGTCGGTCTTCGTGTCGAGTTCGGCGTTGGAATCCCGAACGGGTTGCAGTATCGAGGAACTTGCTGCAAAACACGATTTGCTCGGCATCCGGCGTACTGCGTTAGCTTCAGCCGACGGTGACGGGACCATGATCGACTGCAGCCTCGAGGACTCGGATGCGTTGGAGCAGTTCGCCGAACTGCCCGTCGACGCGTCGACCGTTCGGCCGCTGGCGGAGCATCTCGTAGCCAAGGGCAAAGGGCCTTTCCGGCAGTACCACAACCCCGGATTTGCCAAGTACGTACTCGAAAGGTCGGTCGATCATGGTTGAGCAAATGTCCATCCGCTTGCCGCGTGTGCTGCGAGACGGTGACGATGCCGGCGCCGTCGACGTGTTGCAGGAGTACTTCACGAGGCCGCTCCGAAAGACAGGGTATCTCCGTACCGGTGCGTTGTGGGATTCCTGGGATCCCAGTGGTAATCGTGATCGCGACGCGGACGTCTTCACTGCGGAAGATCTTGTCGCAGTGACACTTCTCGCAGTTCAGGTTCCAGCCCAGGGCGCATTGTTCCTGCTGGGGGAGAGCAACGCTTCACTGAACGCGCTCCTGGCTGATGTAGGTCCAGATCGCGATCTGGTGGACGAAGTTGATCCTTTGACACCGGAATCTCCGGTGTGGCGGCTGGAGACAGCGCTGCGCGAGATCCACGGCGTCGGCCGCACGATGGCATCCAAGCTGATTGCTCGCAAACGCCCGCGGCTCTTCCCGATCTACGACGACGTCGTCGGTCGAGAACTCGGAACGAAGGCCGCCCATCTGGAGCCGGTGCGCAGCGCCTTGCGCGACGGGGAACTCCAATCGCGATTGCAGGGCCTACGCGATCTGGCAGGTCTGGGCGAAGTTGTGCCCGCAGTGCGGATCCTCGACGTTCTGGCGTGGATGCAGGGCAAGGGTTACAAGCCCGCTTCGGAGTAGACGGGTTCTTTCGAATCGTTGCATGATTGGGCACGATGGCAGTGCGCAACTGTGGGTCACGGTTCATTGAATATTCTTGTACGTCAACAAGTCTCGAGCACAGATTCGCTTAAACGTGTCCGATATGTCCCTAGGAATCGAAATTATGTTCGACTAAAATTAGTTCATGGGCAGTCGGGAAGCGTGGCAATACGACGGCGAGGGCCTCAAGACCGAGGTTCTCGACCTCGCTCGCGCCCGGCACGAGATGCAGTCCCGCATGGTTGTGATGATCACGGAAATGTTCACCCGCGACACCCTCGGCGGCAAAGGATTCCGCGCTATCGCACAGTGGCTGCACCTGTCCACCAACCTCGAGATCGGTGAATGCAGCCAGTTGGTGGGCCTGGCGCGGTTGTTCATGCTCGAACCTGTTGTCGGACAATCCTTTCACGACGGTGATATCGACGCGTTGAAAGCGCGTCAGGTCGCCCACTTCTGCCAGCACCCGCCCAAGAACATGAGCCTCGCCGACGTCGAGAAAGCCCGCGAGATCCTCCTGGCCCTCGCCTCGAAAAAGGTCACCGACTGCGATTCCGTCCGCGCCGCCATTCGGCGGATTCAGAAGCAGTACGGCAACCGCGCCGACGGAGTGCCGGCCGGTGAAGACTCCGAGCTCAACGAGTTCTACGCCTCCCGCGGTTTGTACGGGCGAGTTTGCGTGAAAGGTGACCTCGACGCCGTCAACGGTGCCCGTCTCATCGCATTACTGTCTGCCCTCTCGGCGCCCACGCCGGAGAAGGACGGTGTGAAAGACGAACGCACCCCGGCACTTCGACGCGCCGACGGATTCTGTGAAATGCTGCGCCGCTACGAAGCCGCGGGTCTCGGTCCCGTCGAAGGCGGCGTGAAACCGCACCTGACGATCACCGCCACCGCAAAAGACATGACCGATCTTCAGGCCCTCAAAGACATGTTGCCTTCCACCGAGGAACTCGGGTACGCGATCACCAACTGGGCCGGCCCCATCAGCCTCGACACCGCCCGCATGCTGGCCTGCGACTGCGAGGTCACCCGAATCCTTCTCGATAGCAACGGTGTTCCGCTCAATCACGGTATGAAAGCGCGACTTGCCAGCGTCCCGCAGCGGCGGGCCCTGACGGTTAGGGACGGTGGATGCGCCTTCCCCGGTTGTGGCACTCCACCGGGCTGGTGCGACGCCCACCATCTGATCCACTGGCTCGATGACGGCCCCACGGACCTCGACAACCTGATCTTGTTATGCGGTCACCATCATCGGATGATGCATCACACGCAGTGGCGTGTCGACATCGGAGACGACCGAAAAACCCGGTTCTATCCACCGATGTCCGTGGATCCGTATCAAGTTCCCGTTCCCGGGAACACGCCGCCAACAGCGGCCTGAAAAACAAACGTGTGCACCGGGGATCAAACATGCCCCGGTGCACTTTGCTGCCTACAACTCCGATATCGGCGTCTCCAAAGTGATGTCCACACCCATCCGTCGCAGATTTCCGTCGAGAACCTGCCAGATGGAAATCTCGAGGAACTCGGCCAATTCAGTGCCGGACACGTCGGAACCGGGTTGGCTGAGCCAACGATTGACGCTGACGTCGACCAAGCCGATGACGCCGAAAGCCAAGGGCTCTGCCATCTTCGACGGTTTGCCGCGGCTGGCGAGGATCGCACCCAACAGGTTTCCCAACTGGACGGCGATGGCTGTCTTGGTTCCGGTCACCACTTTCGAACCGGTAGCTCGGGTGCTCGGCGAGCCCTTGCCTAGAAAGTGGTGTAGCCGTGGGTATTTCACAATCCACTGGAGGTAGGTCTCGACTGCCCGCGAGATAGCCTCACCGACCGTACCCTGCGGCGTGAGGGTGGGTGTCAGGTCGGTCATCATCATCTCGAGAATGCGGACTCGCAGCTGCTCGTCGAGGTCGGCTCGATCCTTGAAGATCCGGTAGACAACGGAACGGGGGACGTCGGCACGTTCGGCGATCTGCTGGACGCCGACATCGGCGCCACCTTCGTTGACTGCATCGAGTGCTGCGTCGAGGATCCGCGCTTTGCGCTGCTCCTTGTGATCGTTCCAGCGAGTGCTGCGCCCGTCGGGCTGCGCCGACTCGGCTGTTTTTGTCATAAATCGAACGATACTCACCCGGCCATTGACTGGACAAGATGTCTCACATACTTTGGTGGGACAGCGTGTCACACACAGATACCGTTCTCTTCAGGAGTGGCAATGAGTAACAGGGTTTTTGTCGTCGGCGTCGGCATGACGAAGTTCGAGAAGCCGGGAGCCCGCGAGTGGGACTACCCCGACATGGCACGCGAGTCGGGTACCAAGGCGCTCGAAGACGCGGGTATCGACTACACCGAGGTTGAGCAGGCGTATGTCGGCTACGTCTACGGCGAGTCCACCGCAGGTCAGCGCGCTGTCTACGAGCTCGGTCTGACAGGCATCCCCATCGTCAACGTCAACAACAACTGTTCGACGGGATCGACCGCGCTCTATCTCGCCACGCAGGCAGTCAAGAGCGGTCAGGCCGACTGCGCACTGGCGCTGGGCTTCGAGAAGATGCAGTCCGGGTCCCTCGGATCCACCTACGACGACCGTGAACAGCCACTCATGCGGCACCTCCTCGCTCTCGCCGAGCTGCAGGAGTTCGCGATGCCGCCAGCTCCGTACATGTTCGGCGCCGCGGGCGTCGAGCACATGGAACGCTTCGGGACCACTGCAGAGCAGTTCGCGAAGATCGCCGTCAAGAACCACAAGCACTCACTGAATAACCCGTATGCCCAGTTCCAGGACGAGTACACCCTCGAGCAGATCCTCGAAGCACGCCAGATCCACGGGCCGCTCACCAAGCTCCAGTGCTCGCCTACCTCGGACGGATCCGGCGCGGCGATCATCGCCAGCGAAGCATTCGTCGAGAAGCACGGACTCGCTGCTCAGGCGATCGAGATCGTCGGGCAGGCCATGGTCACCGACATGAACAGCACCTTCGAGGACAAGAGCGCGATCAGTCTCGTCGGCGCGGACATGACTCGTAAGGCCGCTGAGAAGGTGTACGCGCAGGCCGGGATCACCGCCGACGACGTCGACGTCATCGAACTCCACGACTGCTTCTCCACCAACGAGTTGCTGACGTACGAGGCGCTCGGACTGTGCGCAGAAGGTGACGGCGGCAAGCTCGTCGACGCCGACGACACCACCTACGGCGGACGCTGGGTGGTCAACCCGTCCGGCGGCCTCATCTCCAAGGGACACCCCCTCGGCGCAACCGGCCTCGCCCAGTGCGCCGAACTCACCTGGCAGCTCCGCGGAACCGCCGACAAGCGTCAGGTCGACGGCGCGAAGGTCGCGCTCCAGCACAACATCGGACTCGGCGGCGCAGTTGTCGTGACCGCATACAAGCCCTACGCACGCTGAATCACACCCACAACCCGCTAGCTACCCACTAGGAGTTTCATCATGGCTTCCGTTTCCGTCTCCGCTGTACTGCCCGCATCCCCCGAGAAGACCTGGGATGCGCTCTCCGATCTGTCTCGCTGGGAAGAGTGGCTCACCATTCACCAGGGCTGGAAGAGTGAACTCCCCACCGAGGTTGCGTTGGGCGCCAAGTTCACCGAGGTCGTCTCCGTGATGGGGATGGCAAACAAGATCGAGTGGACCGTGGAAGAGGTCGAGGTTCCGAAGATGGTCAAGATTGCCGGTACCGGAATGGCCGGCGTCACCGTCGAATTCGTTCTCTCGGTCGAGGCCGACGGTGCGGGTTCGAAGGCAACCGTCGACGCCAGCTTCAAGGGCACCATGATCGTCGGGCCGATCGGCAAGGCAGTTGCCAAGAACGCCAAGGCTGATCTCGAGGCCTCGCTGGCTAAGTTCGCCGAGCTGGTCGGGTAACGGCTCAATGACAACACCGAAGACCAACGCGGTCGAATTCGATACGTCCGGGCTGGACGTATGGACCGATCCGGAGCACTTCGAGGTGACAGCCGAGCGCATCGCCGAATACGCCGCTGCCACCAACGATCCCATCGAGCGACACCTGAAGGGCGAGATCGCTCCACCGGTCTTCGCGGTGGTACCCGTCTTCATGTCGATGGCACCCGCTGCGCTGTCGGTGGCGCCGGTCGAACTGCTGATGAAGCTCGTTCACGGTGAGCAGGACTTCCTGTTCCACCGTCCGATCTACCCCGGTGACCATCTGGTCGCTCGTGCCAAGCCCATCGGATTCGAGGGCCGGGACAACGGCTCCACCGTCGTCATCTACGTCGAAACCAAAACCGACAAGGGTGAATTGGTCAACGAGCAGTGGATGACGGCCTTCTTCCGCAAGGTCGACGCAGGCCCCGGCCTGGGTGAGAAGGCTCCCGAACACCGATTCGACGAAGCTCTTCGCGCGGGTAGTCCCGCAGCGGTGGTGAACCAGCATATCGACGAGGACCAGACGTTCCGGTACTCACCGGCTTCCGGCGATCCGATGCCAATCCACCTCGACGAGGAGATCGCTCGGATGTCCGGGCTCCCCGGAATCATCAATCACGGGCTGTGCACGATGGCGTTCACGTCGTGGGGAGCCCTGACCGAACTGGCGGGCGGAGAGACCGAGCGGTTGCGCCGTCTCGCAGTGCGATTCGCGAAGCCCGTGCTCCCGACCCAGGACATCGAGACGGTGTTCTACAAGTCGGGTTCGGCAGACGGAGCCACGTCGTACTCGTACGAAACCAGCGCGCTCGGTGACCTCGTCATCAAGGACGGCCTCGCGGTCATCGCCGACAACTGAGTCTTCATGTCCGACAACTGAACTGATGGGAATCTGAACTGATGGGAAGTCTCGACGGTCGCGTAGCGATCATCACCGGAGCAGGACGCGGCATCGGCCGTGAGCATGCGCTGCTCTTCGCTCGTGAGGGTGCGAGCGTCGTGGTCAACGATCTCGGCGGCGCAAACGACGGATCGGGCGCAGATGCCGGCCCGGCGCAGCAGGTAGTCGACGAGATCGTTGCCGCAGGCGGAAAGGCGGTCGCCAACACCGACAACATCGCCACCTGGGACGGCGCCGAGGGCCTCGTCAAGCAGGCCGTCAGCGAGTTCGGCCGACTCGACGTTCTGGTCAACAACGCGGGCATTCTCCGCGACGCCTTCATCGCCGGTATGGACGAGAGCCAGTGGGATGCAGTCATTGCCGTGCACCTCAAGGGTCATGCGGCGACGCTGCACCACGCTGCCGCGTACTGGAAGGACCAGAGCAAGGCAGGCGAGACCGTCAACGCTTCGGTCATCAACACCGCTTCGGCTTCGGGTACCTTCATGCCCAACGCGGGCCAGGGCAACTACGGCGCCGCCAAGGCGGGCATCGCAGCCCTGACTCTGGTGGCCGCTGACGAGCTCGATCGATACGGTGTGCGTGTCAACGCTATTGCGCCGATCGCGCGTACTCGGCTGACGCTGGCGACACCCGGTATGGGCGCGTTGTTCGCCGCCGAGGTCCCCGAGGGTGAGTTCGACGCGTTTGCGCCGTCCAACATCTCCCCGTTGGTGGCCTATCTTGCGGCAGCGGACTGCAAGCTGACCGGCAAGGTGTATGCCGTTCAGGGTGGGGCCATCACGGAACTTGCCGGCTGGCACGGTGTGAACACCATCGAGAGCGAGGGTCCCTGGACCACCGCCGACCTCGCAGAACGTCTGTAAGCGCATGGCACGCAACGCATACGAACTCGGCCTCGGGCTGAGTGAGGAGCACACGGCACTCGCAGATTCGGTACGCTCCTTCGCCGACCGCACCATCACTACCGAGCAGGTTCGCGCGGCGGTGGAGTCACGGACCGAGGACAAGTTCCCCGAGTTCTGGACGGCATTGGTCGGGCAAGACCTTCTCGGGCTCGCGGTTCCGGAAGAACAGGGTGGTCACGGCGCCGGTCTGCTGACCTTGGCGGTGGCACTGGAAGCATTGGGCCGCGCTGTCTCTCCCGGCCCGTTTGTTCCGACGGTATTGGCAAGCGCCGTTCTCGGTGCTGCCGATTCCAAGGCGGGCCCCGAGTTCCTGCCCGGTCTGATCGACGGAAGTCGTACGGCAGCAGTCGCCTTGGGTGCTCCGTTGGCGGCCGAGTCGTCGGACGGCGGATACAAGATCACGGGCGCACTCGACGGTGTGCTCGGCGGTGAACATGCCGACGTGCTGCTGGTCCCGATCCAGTTGCCCGAGGGTGTTCGCTACGCGGTGCTCGAGAGCAGCGCAGTCGCGATCACCGTGCAGGACAGCATCGACGTGCTGCGCGGCAGTGCGCGGATCGAAGCTGATGGAGCGCAGATCAGCGCCGAACGGGTACTCGACGGTCTCACCGAGGCGCGGGTACGGTCCATTGCCGCAGTCGTTCTCGGCGCCGAAGACGTCGGCGTCATGTCCTGGTGTGTTTCCACCGCGTCGGAGTACGCCAAGACCCGTGTGCAGTTCGGGCGACCGATCGGCCAGTTCCAGGGCGTCAAGCACAAGTGCGCGCAGATGGGCATTGCGCTCGAACAGGCGCGAGCCGTTGTGTGGGATGCAGCAAGCGCACTGGACAAGGGCGACGACACGGCAGATTTTGCCGCCGACATCGCCGCTGTGATCGTGCCGGACGCCGCAGTGCAGGTGGCGCAGGACTGCGTGCAGGTCCACGGCGGCATCGGATTCACGTGGGAGCACGACGCCCACCTGTACTACCGGCGCGCACTCTCGATCCGCGGCATTCTCGGTACTCGCGAGGATCGCGCCAATCGTGTTGCGCAGCAGGCACTTGACGGTGTCAGCCGGGCTTCGGTTCTCGAACTGCCGCCAGAGGCAGAGGAGATCCGCGGCGACATCGCGGCTGAGCTTGCCCAGTTGGTCGATCTCGACGAGGACGACCAGCTGATCGCACTCGGCGACGGCGGCTGGGTTCAGCCTCACCTGCCGAAGCCGTACGGGCGCAGCGCCGCTCCGCTCGAGCAGATCGTCATCTCCCAGGAGATCAAGGCTGCCGGTATCTCGATGCCGCAGCTCCTGATGGGCACCTGGGCCGTGCAGGCCGTCGTAGCGCATGGTTCGGACAAGCAGAAGCAGGAACTGGCAGTACCGACCCTGCAGGGTGAGCTGGTGTGGTGCCAGCTTTTCAGTGAGCCCGGTGCTGGTTCCGACCTCGCATCATTGTCGACGAAGGCCGAAAAGGTTGACGGCGGTTGGAAGATCACCGGTCAGAAGATCTGGACCACGGTTGCGCAGTTCTCCGACTGGGCAATGCTGATCGCCCGCACGGACGCCGGCAAGCCGAAGCATCAGGGCATCACGTACTTCGTCCTGGACATGTCGACACCGGGCATCACCGTCCGCCCGCTGCGTGAGATGACGGGCTCGGCGCTGTTCAACGAAGTCTTCCTCGACGACGTCTTCATCCCCGACGAGAACGTGGTCGGCGAGGTCAACGACGGCTGGAACGTCGCACGTACGACGCTGGCAGGCGAGCGCGTCGCACTGAGCCAGAAGATGGAGGCGTACGCCTCGGACTCCGATCTACTGAAGTTCGCGAAGTCAGCAGACCTGAGCCCGATCGGACGCTACCGCGTCGGCGAGCTGGTGGCCGAGAGCCAGGCGATCGACCTCATCGGCTCCCGCGTTGTGCTCAAGCAACTTTCGGGAATCGACGTGAGTACGACGTCGAGCGTCGGCAAGCTGTTGGCGATGAAGATCAGCCAGTCGATCGCCGAGTTCGTCGTCGCCGAACTGGGTGCTGCCGGAGCGGTCAGCATCCCAGGTCAGCCAAGCGACAAGGCGATGGAGCAGCTCATTTCGGGCCGTGCCACCACCATCTACGGCGGCACAACCGAGGTGCAGCTCAACGTGATCGGTGAGCGCATGCTCGGATTGCCGCGAGACTGAGGGTATTAATCGGGTGGGGCTCAGTCCTGGATTCTTCTCCAGGGCTGAGCCTCTTCCAGTTCGAAGGCCAATTCGAGGAGTGTGCGCTCGTCGCCGAGATCGGCGGAGAAATGCGAAGCCAACGGCAAACCGTTGCTGGTCTGGTGCATCGGTAGCGAAATCGCGGGACCACCGGAGATGTTGTTCAGCGGCGTGAACGATGTGTACGCAATCAACTTGTCGAAGAGTTCCTCGAAAGGCTGAGCGGGAGAGAGGTATCCGAGTTCAGGGGTGGTGTGCCCCAGGGCCGGCGAGAGCACGACGTCGTACTTCAAGAACATGGCGCTGTACTGCTGCTGGAGCCGTCGCAGGCGGTAGAGCACGCGCGGCGTCTTCACCAGGTTCTTCCGGTACAGCGTGTAGAGGCCCTTCGTGAGATTGTCGGTGCCGGACTTGTCGAAGTCGGGCCCGAGCATCTGTTTGCCACCGGTGGAGATGGCAAACGACAAAAAGCCCCAGTAGATGCTGAAGTCGTCGATGAATTCCGGGCCGACGGGCAATGCCGCGTCCTCGACGTGATGGCCAAGGCTTGCAAGGAGTTCAGCCGTAGCTTCGACGGACTTGCGTGTCTCGTCGTCGGTCTTGGTGACTGTCACCGAATCGGTGATCACGCCGACGCGCAGGCGGGTTGAGCTGGGTCCTTCGATCAGGCGAACCGGTGCGAGTCGTGGATTGCGGTAGTAACTTTCGGCCGCTGACATCCATCGTGCAGTGTCACGAACCGTGCGGGTGACGGCGCCCTGAGCGATCAGCCGGATCGGCATCGACTTGTCGGCCGGATCGGCGATGGTACGGCCGCGAGTGGGTTTGAGTCCGACCAGTCCGCAGGCAGCGGCGGGAATGCGAATCGATCCACCACCGTCGTTGGCGTGCGCGATCGGGAGGACTCCGGCAGCAACCAGTGCGGCAGCGCCACCCGAGGAAGCGCCCGACGAGTAGGCCGGGTTCCACGGGTTGTGCACGGGTTCTTCCGTCATGTACTCGGTGGACGCACTGAATCCGAACTCGGGCAGTCGGGTCTTGCCGATCGAAATGGCCCCGGTGGAGAGGAACTGCTTCGCGAAATCGCTGTCAGCCTTGGCGGGGACTGCGGTGAAGGCGGTGCTGCCCTGCTGGGTGGGAAGGCCGGCGCTGTCGGTGTTGTCCTTGATCGCGGTGGGGACGCCGGCGAAGATGCCCGCGGCCGGCCGGTTGCTCCTGGCAAGGGCGCGATCGAAGTCTGTGCAGGCCAGACCGTTCAATTGCCCCTGCACTGCCTCGGCGCGCGCGATCGACGCCTCCATGACTTCCCGTGCGGTCACCTCGCCTGATTCGATCCGGGCGGCGACGCCGGTGGCGTCGAGATCGCCCAGGGCATCATCGGTGAATGCGTGGACGGGGGTGTTGGGGCTCATGGGGATCCTTGTCAGGCGGAGGCACTCAGGTCGTCCGTCCAGCATATTGGACGGACGACCCCTGAGTGGCGCTATCTGTGGATTGCGGTATCAGCTACCGAAGATCGTCACAGCCTGCTCTGCTGCCTGCGGTGCCTGCTGGAACAGGCCCTGAGGGATGAACTGCTGGGGAATGAACTGCTGGGGACCCAACTGCTGGAAGTTCGTGACCATCGGGTGGATGACGTTGTTGAATACATCGTTGAACATGTGTTGTGTCCTTCGGTTACAGCGTTTTTCGAACTTCTGACTCCATCGACACTAAGCACGGTTCGAGTGTGTTTCAACGAAAATTGCTGATACACAGTCAAGTTCAAGTTCATTGCCAGCTGGGGGCCAGGAATCGGCGTTTCTTCACAGCTTCGACGCGGTGCAGTGCAGGTTCTTGGCCGTCGGGGATGTCTCGACGGATTTGGGGTCGGGGTACGTGCCCAGTACGCGATCGGCCGTTCCCGCGGTGGTGACGGTGAACCAGTAGTGCTCGTTCTTGAAGTGATGGTTGCGATGGTTGCGCCAAACCGACCGGTAGAGAGCAGTTTTCGGCTTGTAGTCACTGTGGATGAGGAAATGAGTCCACTCGTAACCGAGACCGAGTACGGAAATACAGGTCAGGAAGGTCAGGCCGAGTTCGACGCGGGGAAACGCTAGGAGTGCGACAGCGGTCAGGACGGGAATCACGATCAGGAGTGTCTGCCACGGAATAAAGATGAGTGAGACGGTTCGCGGGGCGAAATGGTGCTCCCGATGGCTGCGCGCCAGGCGTGAATCGAGTGTGACGCCGGCAATGGTCCGCGGCTTCCAATGGAGAATAAAGACGTGAATGATCCACTCCACGAACGGGAATGCGGCAAGCATCACGATCGGAACAAGTGCGTCGGTGATCTGCCAGTCGCCCAAGGCGATGCGCGTCGCCGCTGCAGCCACCAACATAGTGCCGATCATCCACGGCGTCGGTGACTTGCGGAACGTTCGTGCGGCATCGGCGAGAGTGATGGGCTTGCTCATGGTTTCAGTCCTTCCAGGAAGGTGAGAGCGTCGCCGATTGCCGTCGTGCCGGTGTGAAGGAGCTGTGCGGCTGACGCCTCGGCAGTGGACTCGTCGTGTGAAGTGATGGCGGAGGCCAGTTTTCGATACAGATCAGTTTGGCCGACTTCGGCGACCATGACGGAGGCAAGTGCAGTCATAGCCGGCTCGTATGCAGCGCGCAGGCTGTTGAAGATCAAGCGGAAGGCAATGGAATCTGCGCTGTCGACAACGACGTCCCAGAAGGCCAGGGCCCGCGCTTGCAACTCCACCGGATCTTCGGTGGCGCCTAGATGATTCACGGCCATGTCGAGTTCCTGGGCAGATTCCGCGGAGATGCGACGGGAGGCAAGCACCGCGATCTGCGGTCCCATCAACTCACGAGTTTCCAGGACACTGCGCACCACGGCCAGGTCGGGGACACCGTCGCGTATCAGCAATTGGGGGAGAAGCTCGGGTCCGGCCTGGCGCCGGAAATCGCGCACCGACGTAGATTCGCCCTGGCGGACTTCGACTAGTCCCGCTTGGGCGAGCTTCTGAATTGCCTCTCGGACCGCGGGCCTCGAGACGCCGAACGCCTCGGCGAGCTTGCGTTCGCTGGGGAGATTTTCGCCCGCCGCAAGCTCTCCGGCCAGCACTTTCACCGAAATCTGGTCGAACACTGCGCCGGAAGCCGAGGTACGTGCAACGGGTTGGAACATGTACTGACGATAGGCCACCTTCTGGCAAGAGGTCAAGTGGTCAGACCAGTTGTCTGTGGCGTGAAAGAGACAACCCTTGACCGATACTCTTCACCGTAACCCCGCAGGTGAGGATATTTTTTAGGTCACCCTAATTTCAGTTACTGTTAGGACACTTAATGACATCACTTCTGCTGCCGACACTCGATACCGATGCCGAATTCGCTCGCATCACCGCCGCACTCACCCGGCGAGGTTTCCTCGGGGCCGGTGCCTTAGCCGGGATCGGATTGCTTACCGCCTGCGGAACCAGTTCGGGCGAAACGGACGAGGGCGAGACGCGCACGATCACCACCGTCAACGGCCAGGTGGAGGTACCCGTTAATCCGCAGCGGGTGGTCAGCGCCGATTACTACACGGGCCCCGCGATGTTCGACGCCGGATTCACGCCTGTCGGATTACCGGTCGACTACGAGAACGCGGACGGTGTCCCGGAACCCTATGCGTCCGCGCTGCGGTCTCTCCCGAAGGTGGGACGCTGGTACGAGCCCAACGCCGAGGCGATAGCGGCTTTGTCTCCCGACTTGATCGTGATGACCAACCTCCTTTCGGAGAACAACCCGGATCTTTACGAGCAGATCCGGTCGATCGCACCGACCGCGGTTTTTGCCGAAGACGGCCAGTACGCGTGGAAGGAGCGTGCCCTCGGGGTCGCGGACGCACTCAACCAGAGTGCGAAAGTTCAGGAGTTGGCAGACCGGTACGAGGCGCGGATTGCCAAGTTCCGCAGCGACAACGCGGACGTGCTGAGCAAGGTGAAGGTCGTCTACACCACGTACTTCGAGGAGAGCGGCTTCTCGCTGTACTCGCCGACCAAGTATCAGACGACGGTCATCAGCGAGGCCGGGTTCCAGTTCAACGACCGCTCACTCGCAATTCCCGCCGGCAGCAACGAGTGGTTCCCGAAGGAGCAGTTGGAGTTACTCGACGAGGCCGACGTCATCATCACCAACAGTGGTAAGGGTCCGATCAACGAGAAGTTGGCGAACGACACCATCTTCCAGCGTCTGCGCGCCGTCAAGAACGATCAGGTGTACTCGTTCGACTACGAGGGCGTCGCCTCATTCGGTTGGGCGCTTACCTTCCTCGAGCAGTTCCAGCCGATCGCTCAGGAGATCAGAGCCAAGCTCTGAAGGAGGCTTCGGATGGGTGCGCTTCCAGACCATCCGGGCCAGCGCACCCACCACGGACATTGCCAGGACAACTCCGCCGCCGATGATGCCGGCGGACGAGTCCGGGAAGATACCTTCGAGCAGCAGCCAGACACCGAAGACGAAGAACAGCACCGCGGCACCGATCTTGATGAATCCCTCCGGGAGGTGCTTGCCCAGCACCGAGCCGACGATGATGGCGAGAGCGTCGGCCGCCACCATGCCGACGGTCGATCCGATCCAGATGCCGATCCAGTCGTTGTCGGTCGCAAGGGTGATGGTGGCGAGCATGGTCTTGTCGCCGAGTTCTGCCAGGAAGAAGGCCGACGCGACGGCGATGAAGACGGAGCGTGTGACGCGTCCGGCCTTGTTCTGCTCGTCCTCGGTGAGATCGTCACCGCGCAGGGTCCAGAGGCCGAAGACCAGGAAGGCGATACCGCCGACGATGGAAATTGCCGCCGTGGGCAGTGCGACGCCCAGGTAGTGGCCGACAGCCACTGACACCAGGTGAACAAGGGTGGTGGCTACGGTGATTCCGCCGAGAACAACCCACCAGCGATAGCGCAGGGCAAATGTCATTGCCATCAGCTGGGATTTGTCGCCGAGTTCGGCGACGAAGATGACGCCGAAGCTCAAAAGTATTGCGGCTAGCAAGATTAACTCCTCCGGTCCGTATCGGTCGGAGGAAATATGGGGCCTCCGGCCTGGACAGACGCAACGGGTGCGTTTGTCCGGCCGAAGGTCTCGCCCACCGAGGTCAGAAACCTTCGGTTCGCCAGGCCGGGCGCTTCGCGATCCGCACCAGGCGGAACGCGTCGAACCAGTATGTCGACACAGGCGATTGGGGGCTACTCCCCTTCGTCGTTACCGAGGTTAGCCTGCGTTTCGCGAATTGGCAAAGCGCACAGCAAGTTTGGGAGCCCGAACTTATCGCTTACCGTTACCGTCAGCAGGCGAGGAGCATTGCCAAAACCGCGGTGTCGGGATCGCTGATCGGATCGATGCCTACCCGGCTGATCATCGAGACGACCGTCCCGTCGGCCTCGGCTTCCACCCAGGCCGCGCGATGGTCCAAGCCGAGGTACGGCAGTCCGGGAAGCAGGACACACCCAGAGGCGCTGCCCTCACATTCCGGCAGGCTGGGAGTCGTTTCGGAGGGTGGGTGCAGCATGATCAGCGCCGGCGGTTGATGCTCGGAAAAACGCCCAGGTGGCAGAGCAAAATCTCCGAGAACCGGACCTTCGGCCATCACCAATCCCACAGTGCCCGGTTGTGGATCGTCCGGGACGTCCTCGCGCACGCCGAAAACCGTCGAGGTGGGCAACAGACCGGGGAGTGACGCGACCCGCACAGCCAATGCGAGCAGTTGCGCCCATTCTTTGGTGGTGTCGGGCCAACGCCCCGAAATGACAAAACCCTGCAACGCTCCGGCTGACTGGAACGGTGAGATGCCTATCGCTTCATTTCTATTCATCTCTGTTCCTCCCCGAGGTGATGACAGGTAAGTCCGGCACACGTCGTTGGGTAGCTAAAATATGCGCCTAAACACTGCTGGCACACAAGAGTAGGAGAGTGCCAGCGGTGATGAGCGCAGGTGCCGGCGGTGGTTTGCGCAGGTGAGAGCGGTGGTATCCATCACGCATGACTGCCTCGAAGCGCTCGTCGTTGGATGATTTGGCAACGCAGGCCTGGATATTCGGATATCCACTGTTGATCGCGGCGGTCTCACGGGACGTGATGACGGCAACGGCGACGCCGCAGGGCATGAAAGCGCCGCTCAACCAGTTTGCGTACGCGCGGGAAACCCCGGATGCGTCGTTCACGGATGTGGTCTCGCCCAACGCGGACACTCTCTACTCGTCGGCGTGGTTGGACCTGCGGACCGAACCGCAGGTCCTGACGTTGCCGGACTTCGGGACGAGGTACTGGCTGGTCCCGATTCTCGACGCGTGGAGCGATGTCTTCACCGTGCCCGGTTCGCGCACAGTAGGCCGCACCGGTGGACCGTACGTCGTGGCGGGTCCGACATGGAAAGGCGAAGTGCCGCGGGGTACGACGCTTCTCCGCTCGCCGACGGCGATGAATTGGATAGTGGCGCGCTACGCCACATCGGGCGGCACCGACCTCGCCGCAGTACACACGTTGCAGGACGGAACCCGGCTGACACCACTGTCGCAGTGGACGGACAACAAGGCGGGATACACGGCGCCCGAAGGCTCGCTCGACCCGACAGTCGATACGTTCACACCCCCGGTCGACCAGGTTGCCGCGATGGACGGACAGGCGTTCTTCACCGCACTCGACGCGCTACTCGACGACAATCCACCGCGTCCCGAGGATTCCGAGATCATGAAGCAGCTCGGCGACATAGGAATCGGCTCGGGACTCGCGTGGGCGTCGCGGCCACCCGAAGTGCGCGACGCATTGGACCGCGCCGCACGCAGCGGCATGGACCTGCTGCACACGATCGCGGCCGACGCCGAAAGTTCCCCGAAGAACGGCTGGACCATGCACCGCGGGTTGGGGCACTACGGAACGCACTATGCGCAGCGGGCTTTGATCGTATGGCTGGGATTCGGCGCGAACCTCGACGCGGACGCCGTGTACCCGCATGCCACCACCGACATCGACGGCAACGCCCTGACCGGGGAGAAGAACTACGTCCTGCACTTCGACGAGGACGAGCTTCCGCCGGTCGAAGGTTTCTGGTCGCTCACAATGATGAACGAGCGACAGTTCTTCGTGGACAATCCGATTGATCGATACGCCATCGGTGACCGAAGTGACCTGGGGTTCGAGGACGACGGCTCCCTGAATATCTACATTCAGCACGAGTCTCCAGGCGGCTCGAAGGAAAAGAACTGGTTACCCAGCCCGGCAGACGGATTCAACGTATTCTTGCGACTGTATTGGCCCAAGGCTTCGGTGCTCTCGGGATCGTGGACGGCACCGGGTATTCGTCCGACGAACTGAAATGCTCGGAGGCTACTGATGGTCGCAACGAACCCGTTTGTGTTGTACGGCAAAGAGATCTGGTGGATGATCCTGGTCCGCGGAATCTTCGGCGTGATTTTCGGAATCATCGCCCTCGTGTGGCCGGGAATAACCGTGGTGGCCTTGGTCTTCGTTTTCGGTATCTACTCCATCGTGGACGGCGTGGTCACGCTGGTGCGGGCAATCCGCGACCGAGCGCATCTCAGTTCATGGGGATGGTTCGTCTTCACTGGCGTGGTCTCGGTGGCAGCCGGTGTTGTCGCATTGGTATGGCCCGGAATCACTGCGGTGGTACTGCTGTACATCATCGCGTTCTACGCCATCCTGTTCGGAATCCTCGGCGTGGTCGGATCTTTCAAGCTCAAGGGCTTGTCGGGCTCCGGGTGGGGATGGCTACTCGCCGCGTCGGTGCTGGCCGTGATCTTCGGAATAATCCTGCTCATCTTCCCTGGTGAAGGCATCATCGGGTTGACCTGGTTGCTTGGTTGGTACGCAATATTCTTCGGCATTCTGATGATCGTCGGTGCGTTCCAGATCAGGAGTCGGGCAAAGGAAGCTGGTGTTCTCTAAGCGGGCTCCCGCTCCTGTTCCCGTCCCCGCCCCGGCACCGACTGTCACAGGCAGCGAACATTGGTCGATTCCGCGCGGGCTGATCGTGCTGCTCGGCGCTGCCGCAACAGTGGTCGCGGTTGCCGGGATGAAGGGCTTCAGTGGAATTCTCGGTCCTGTATTTCTGGCCTTGATGCTGACCGTTGCCGTTCAGCCGATTCAGGATTGGGCGCAGAAGCACGGCTGGCCGAAGTGGCTCGGCATGCTTGGCGCCCTGGTCACGGTGTATTTGATCCTGATCGGCTTGGCCGCGTCGTTGGTTGTCTCGACTGCTCAATTGGCCACGATCCTGCCGGAGTACTCAGACAAGATGGGTGCGCTCCTGGACGAGGCTCGAAGTAGTCTGGCTAGCTTCGGAGTTGATACCGAGCAGATCCAAAACACGGTCAGCAGTATCGATCTCACCAAGGTTTTGGGAGTGGTCGAGACAGCTCTCGAGGGCCTCCTCGGAGTGTTCTCGGACCTCGTGTTCATTTTGGCGCTACTGCTGTTCATGGCCTTCGACGGCATGAGTATCCGGTCGAGGCTGCATATCCTGGCCGAGGAGCGCCCTGAAATCTCTTACGCTCTTTCCACTTTTGCCAAGGGAACCCGCAAGTACCTGGTGGTGTCCACCGTCTTCGGTCTGATCGTCGCGGTGCTGGACGGCGGGGCACTGTGGTTGATGGGGATACCCTTGCCGATTCTGTGGGCGTTGTTGTCGTTCATCACCAACTACATCCCGAACATCGGATTTGTGATCGGTGTGATCCCGCCGGCACTGCTCGGACTCCTCGAGGGCGGACCATGGTTGATGGTGTGGGTGATCGTCGTGTACTCCGTGATCAACTTCGTCATCCAGTCCATTATCCAACCCAAGTTTGTCGGTGACGCCGTTGGTCTGTCGGTGACGATGACCTTCCTCTCGCTCATCTTCTGGTCGTGGGTGTTGGGCGCGCTCGGTGCGCTGCTGGCTATTCCGCTCTCACTCCTGGTGAAAGCCGTCCTGCTCGACATCGATCCGTCTACCCGGTGGGCCGACATCTTGATCAGTGGTCCGAAAGAGGTGAGCAAAACGGCTGGGCCGACAGAGGAACCGGAAGGGAACGACAAGCCGCCCGAAGATCCGGTGATCGTCGGCTGAGGTAACTCTCAGTATTTCTACAAGATCGCCATCTATCGTCTCGGCCATGAGCACCGCGAACAACACCGAAAACACCCACCGCCAGCCGTCGCTACTTGGTCGACGGCTGGCGGTGGGTGGTTTGGCAGCTGTTGTGGTGGGTGCGGTGGCCGGTACGGGCTGGGTGTGGTTCTCGGGCAGCGAGAACAACTCGCGGGCAGTTGCGATAGTCAACACCGATGCCGGAACCATGCTGGACGGCGAGGAACTGCGCGCCGGTGACACACTGGTCGAGACACTGAGCGCGAGTGAAGACTTCGACTTCCACGTCGTGGACAGCCCCGGCGGTAACTACTTTGCGACTCTCACCGTGCCCGAGAATTTCAGTGAGTCGGTTGCCTCGATGCTGGGCCCGGAGCCGCAGCAGGCAAGTATCGACCTCGACGTTCAGGGCGCAGACGGAGCGCAGGCGGTGGCACTGACCAGCGCGGTGTCGGCGCAGGTCAGTGCCGACGGTATCAAGGGTTTGATGTCCCAGACGTCCGCCGCCCGTCGAGCATTCGATCAGAATCTTGTGACCGCGCAGATGCTGGTAGCGGGAACAGCGGGCGCCGAGAAGTCGATCGACCAGGTGAAGGCCGGGGCAGACACGATCCTGCCGTACCTGGAAACAGCGCGCGCGGGTTCGTTGCAGTTGACGAGTGTCGCGGAGCAGGTTTCCGGCGTCGTAGATCAGGCTGCCGGGTCGGCGGAGGAATTGGCCACGCGCGCAGACTCGCTCGGCTTGACGTTGGGTGAGGCGTCGTCGTCCACCGCAGATCTCAAGTCGCGCATCGACTCGCTGACCGGTGCGTTGAGCGGATTGCCGGTGCCGCAGGATATTACGGCGCAATTGGCGAGCGTGAGTACCGACTTGGGTGCCGTGACTGCGCAATTGAACGCGGTACCGTCGATGTTGGGTGGGTCGGTGGGCCCCGATACGGCGCTCGGCGATTTGGTGCGTACTGCCGTCGGCCAATTGCAGGGTGCCAGTGCGCAATTGAACAGCGCTGCCGGTCAATTGAGTGATGGATTGATTCCGATCGCAGACCAAGCTCCGCAGATGCTCGAAGATGTGACGACTCAGATCACTCAGGGGTTCGGGACTCTCAAGTCGGTTGCGACGTCGTTGGTGACCGGGTTGGACACCGCAAAATCCGGGCTGCCGGCGTTGACCACTCCGCAGCAGGTTCAACTGATGTCGGTGCTGTCCGATCCTGTGGCGGTGAATCAAACGCCTGCGCCGGGAAGTGGATCGGATTCGCGCACAATCGCTTTGGTGTTCGGCGTGGCGACAGCCCTTCTTGCTGGTGCCTTGCTGACGCAAACGGCGGCGCCCCTGGTGAAGGAGCGCCGCCGCATAGAGCTAGGAGAACGTGATTAGACGATCAGGCCTGCGGTCTGCGTACGAGCGCGCTCGAAGCGTGCCGTGACGTCGTTCCAGTTCACGATGTTCCAGAATGCCTTGACGTAGTCGCCCTTGACGTTCTGGTAATCGAGGTAGAAAGCGTGCTCCCACATGTCCAGCATCAGCAGCGGCGTGAGGCCGATGGAGATGTTGCCCTGCTGATCGTAGAGCTGGACGATGACGAGGCGTGCGCCGATGGAATCCCACGCGAGGATGGACCAGCCGGAGCCCTGGATGGCGTTGGCGTTCGCGGAGAAGTGTGCGCGGAAGAGATCGAACGAACCGAAGTTGTCGTCGATCGCTGCGGCGAGTTCGCCTTCGGGCTTGTCGCCACCGTCAGCGCTGAGGTTGTTCCAGAAAACGGTGTGGTTGGTGTGGCCACCGAGGTGGAAAGCCAGGTTCTTCTCGAGCAGGTTGGCCTGCGCGGCGATGGTGTCGTTCTCGCGAGCCTCGGCCAGCTTCTCGAGTGCAGCGTTGGCGCCGGCGACGTATGCCGCGTGGTGCTTGTCGTGGTGCAGCTCCATGATCTTGCCCGAGATGTGCGGCTCGAGGGCTGCGTAGTCGTAGGGGAGTTCCGGCAGCGTGTAAACAGACACGAGGGTCCCTTCTTTGCGGGCTCCGTGAGCCCTGCTTCTTCGAGAGTATGGTGCTTGGATTGCGGATCAATCTTGGGTATCCACCCAATAACATTCGTACACGGTCTGCAACAGTTCAGCTCAGGTAGTCATTCCCTGACAATAAAGTTCGGGTAACCGAAAACTGCGTGATCTCGGACATTGGGGCATCCGGAAATTCGTCGTAAAGGTGAACGGAACCTTAAACTTGCTCGATGCCCGCACCAGTTTTTCTCCCGGAGTCATCAGAGGCGGCACCGCCTCGGGTGTACCTTCCGGGCGCTGACCTGCTGCGCGCACTCGCTGTTGCGGCGGTGATCTACTCCCACATCTCGTTCTACGTCATCGACGATCTCGGCTCCGGTTGGTGGCTGATCGACGTCGTGTACGGCGCCTTGATCGAACCGGCTCAGCTAAATCAGCACCTGTCTTTTGTCGGAGTCGCGACGTTCATGATGTTGACCGGCGCCCTGGTGACTCGGTCCGCGATACGTGATCGGCCGGGCAAATTCCTGACCAACAGATTGAGTCGACTGGTACCGGCATTCTGGGTGGCAATTGCGATTGCCATCCTGTTGGTTCGTCTCGGTATCAACGGCATGTTCAGTGGCCAGGACGGTATTTCGAATACCCAGGCGCTGATGAGTTTCTTCCTCGGCGGGTTCTTTCTCACGCCCGAAGTGGCTGTTCTCGGTGTGACCTGGACGTTGACCGTCCAATTCCTGTTCTACCTTGCCTGCGTGGCGATGCGGCCGATTCTGCGCATGCGGCCGGTCATCATGCCGCTCGGCGGGGCAGCGCTGTGTTCGCTGGTGTTGCTCTACAACATTTACGCCCCGATGCCGTACACCGTTCCGATGCTCTCGAAGATCGCGGCGACACTCCCGGCGGTTTTCCTCGGACAGATCATGTACCTCGCGTGGGCGCGGCTGGCCCCGGGGCGATGGCTGATCGTCGCCGTTCTGGCGCAGATTCACGTGATCCTCGTGGCCACCGAGTTCCGCGTCTACTGGGCCGGTGAGAACTATTTGTGGACCATCACCGTCGTAGCCGCCGCGGTGGTCCTCATCGGCCGCTACGACGGCGGCCCGACGCGCTGGGCGTTCGTGAAGTGGTTGTCGACGCGGAGCTACATCATCTACCTCGTCCACACGCTGATTCTGTATCGCGTCGTCGAGAACACGACGCCGCACGTCGGGCCGACGCTCGCCTTCGGCCTCTTTCTTGTTGTCACGGCGGTCGTCGCGGAATTCGGATATCGCTGGGTCGAACTGCCCGGTGCGCGGGCCATCACGGCATGGCGGAACAAGCGCTCACGCGTAGAATCAAAGAATGAGCTGGTACGACGACATTCTGGGGCGAGCGTCCGCACAATCCACCCTGATCAGTCCGCAGGACGCACTGCCAGGACGTGAGACCGCGATGCCAGTGCCTGCCGCGCATTACGTGAACGGGCATCCGCTGACGCCGCCGTTCCCCGAGGGGATGCAGACCGTCGTCGTCGGTATGGGTTGTTTCTGGGGTGCGGAGAAGGAGTTCTGGCAGCTTCCGGGCGTCTACAGCACCGCTGCCGGATATGCGGGCGGATACACCCCCAATCCCACGTACGAGGAAACCTGCTCGGGACGCACCGGGCACACCGAGGTAGTGCTCGTCGTCTTTGATCCGGCCGTCATTTCGTACGAGCAGATCCTGGCTCATTTCTGGGAAAACCACGATCCGACGCAGGGGATGCGTCAAGGAAACGACCAAGGTTCGCAGTATCGATCCGCGATTTTCACGACTTCCGAAGATCAGGAACAGATCGCGCACGCATCTGCACTTGCATTCGGCAAACGATTGACTGACGCCGGTTATGGCGCAATTACGACGGAAATAGGTCCGCTGCGTGATTTCTTCTATGCCGAGGACTATCACCAGCAATATCTTGCAAAAAACCCCGGCGGATATTGCCCAGTGCATGCCACGGGAGTCAGCTGCCCGGTAGGACTATTGCGCCAAGATCAGGTGCCGGCACAGACCGATATTCTTCCGCCTCACGAATAGTTGGTGTTGGAGGACACATGTGATTCCGATCGTTAATACTTGCAACTAGATCGAAATAAAGGGAATCTCGATAGTAAGAGTGTCTTGTCGAGAGAACTGAGCGCATCATGTCCGCTAGTACGCGAGCAACAGCGTCGTTGCTCCGACGCACCATTCACGTCGGCCACGACCCGATGGTCAGGCGTAGTGATCGCATCGAAGGATTCATGTCCTTCGGCTTGATCGTTCTTGCGATCCTGCTGGTGCCGTTTGCCATCTGGGCAGGCGGCGCTACGGCGGCAAGCCAGAATGCCCTGATCGCCGACCAGGCCAGGAGCACCCATTCCATCGCCGCCGTCACGACGGGCGACTCGGTCACGTCCAGTGTCGCGACCGCCGATTACATTCCTGCGAACACCGAAACAGCACCGGCTCAGTGGAACTGGAACGGGCAGGTTCATCGCGAAGACATCACCGTCGACGAGACCACGCCTGCCGGCACTTCCGTCGACATCTACGTCGACAACAACGGTGACAAAACCATTGCCCCGATCACGCAGAGCGCAGCTGACGTAGCCGCGGTTGTGACCGGAATCTTCACGTGGTTCAGCATCATGTCGCTGCTGACCATCGGTTTCATGCTGATTCGGGTATGGCTCGACCGTAGCCGCGACGCACAGTGGGACCGGGACCTGCGCGCATTCCTGGACGCGAACAGTTAGGGGCTTCGCCCCTGTGCGCCTTTTTGGTAGTGGGCGCTACCAAAAAGGCGCACAGGCCGAAGGCCTAGGCGATCTGCGGCATGACCTCGCTCGCCACCAGTTCGAGATGATCCAGATCGCTGAGATCAAGCGTCTGCAGGTACATACGCTCTGAACCGGCCTCGGCAAATGCTCCGAGTTTGTCCACCAGCTCCGACGGCGTTCCCGCCAAGCCGTTTTCACGCAGTTCGGCTACCTCGCGGCCGATGGCAGCAGCTCGCTTGGCGATTTCCGCCTCGTCACGTCCGCAGCACAAGACCAGTGCGTTGGAATACGTCAGCTCGTTCGGGTCCCGGTTGATATCGACACAGGCCTGACGAACGCGCCCGAAGATCTCCTTGGTGTCGCCCGCGGACTGGAACGGGATATTGAACTCACTGGCATACCGCGCCGCCAAAGCCGGTGTCTTCTTCTTACCGACGCCGCCCATCAGAATGGGCGGTCCGCCTGCCTGGTGCGGCTTCGGCATCGCCGGAGAATTCTTGATCTGCACGTGCTTGCCGTCGTAGTCGAACTGCTCGCCGACGGGAGTGCGCCACAAGCCCGTCACCACGTCGAGGGTTTCCTCGAGCAGTTCGAAGCGGTCCTTCAGCGCCGGGAACGGAATCCCGTACGCCTCATGCTCCTTTTCGTACCAGCCGGCGCCGATACCGAAGTCGACGCGGCCGCCACTCATCTGGTCCACCTGCGCGACGGAGATGGCAAGCGGGCCGGCGTACCGGAACGTTGCCGACGTCACGAGCGTGCCGAGGCGGATCGTCGACGTCTCGCGGGCAATGCCCGCAAGCGTGATCCACGCGTCGGTCGGTCCGGGAAGGCCGTCGGAATTCATGGCCAGATAGTGATCGGAACGGAAGAACGCTCCGTACCCGAGCTTTTCGGCCGTCTGGGCCACCGCGAGTAGTTGTTCGTAAGTAGCGCCCTGTTGGGGTTCGGTGAAGATACGTAGATCCATGCGCTCAACTCTGCCATTGCGGGTGCGTCAGGGCAGCGCGGGAACAACAACACCCACCTGTCCGGCGGCAAGGCACAGTGACAGTCCTGGGGTCCGCGGCGATACCTTGACGGTTGTGCCGTCGCCGACAACCTGCACGAATGCCGAGTGCAAGCCCTGCTTCACGGGAACGGAGACCGCGTCACCGGTGGTCAAGGACACGTCGATCGTTCCGTCTGCGCTCGCGAGATAGTTGAGCTGAACTGTCCAATCCCAGACGGCCAACGGTCCGTCCAACGTCAGTTCTGTCGGGCCGTCGACACGTGTTCCGCACTGCGGATCCGTGCCCTCGAGAATCCGTCGCGTGAACGTGACTTCGCCGTCGACGACAGTGCCGTTGTCGTTGATCAGTCGCAGAATCGGTGTACTGGAAGCAAATTCGGGTCGATCGGGCAGTGGGCCGAGTACCTGGGAAGCCATGTTGTTCGGGTTGGTGAAAGGAAGGAGAACCCAGATCGAGACCGGCTGATCGAGCAGCGGCGCATCCGTGTTCTGCGCCAACGACACCCGGGCATTCTGAAGATAGTCACGGGTTGGGCTTTCTCGCCAGACATTCACGAACGAGAATGTCGAGACCAGGGAACTGACGACAAACAGAACCGAAAGACCCACGGCAATAGCGCGGATCGGCACCGTGGTGTGGGAGTCGGTGTGGGAGTCGACGCGGGGTTCGACCCGGGGTGGCGCCGCGAAGTAGAGCGCAATTGCGAGAGCGAACACCGTGGCCGAATCCGTGAAATACCGCAGGGTCTGAGCCAATTCGTACGTCGTGCCCTCGGCGGTGCGGGTGACGGTCATCGCAGCAACCGACGCCAGAAAATACAGAGCAGCGCAGATCCAGATCCAGGCAGCGCCTTGTCGGGAGCGCACGGTGACCGCGAGTGCCGTCAGAAGCATGATCCAGGCGGCAATGACCAGGAACATCGGCGGATCGGCCCACGCGGGACCCGGAATCCATCGTTCCCACTGCCACGGCCCACCCAACAAAGTCGGGAGCATTCCCAAGGAAGTTCCGTGGTGCAGCAGGGCCGTGGACATGCTGCGACCGTTGCCCGTCACCGGCGATTCGACGGTGAACAGGTACACCGGAATCCAGATCGCGAGCACAACGGCGCACGGAATCCACAGCGCCTTGGCTTTTTTCGCAGCTGTGCGGATCGGCGACGCGTCGGACTGCGTGCGCAGGTACAAGACGAGGAACACGAGCGCCACAAACGGCACGAGTACCGACTTCTCGAAGAACAGCAACGAGACCACAAAAACTGCTGTCCCCGAGGCGGCATAGCGCCGTCGGCCGGTCCGCACGAGTTGTATCGCGTCGCCGCACACCCACGCGAGAGCAATCTGCAGAGGAAGCGCGTTGAGCGCCGCCGACCACCAGGCAAATGCCGGCAATGTGAGCGGGATGAACAGATAGCCGAGCAACGGAATCAGCAGCGCCGGACGCCATCCGAGCACCAGTCTGAGCGTGCGGAGCAGCGCGAGTGATGCCAACGCCTGACCGAGGACAAGCAGCATCACCGGAAGAGCCCACTGGTACGGGGCAATTCGCGTCACGAGGCCCGTCAGGAAGAAGGCTGCCGGCATGAAGTGACCGTCGTGGTCGTAGAGCAGCAGTTCGCTCGAGAAGAGGGGGAAGCGAGCTCCGCGTCCGATCAGGATGAGATCGTCCCAGTAGAAGTAGTTCTGCGATGCCACCCACGTTCGAATACCGAGTGCGATCGCGATCGACGCGAGTGCGATCGGCAAAACGTACCTGGCACTGGGCTTGGTCATCGGGAGAGTCATCGCCTGGCAATGCTGCCAGGTGCCGTCCCACAGTGCTGCCAGGTGCCGCGTGAACGGATTGTCCGGTGGACTCCGGCCGCGAATTCACAGGGAATTCGCCCGCTTGTCAAATTCATCCTCGAGCCTGTGCATCATTCGCTAACACCTGTCAGTAAACCCACAACCCATGAGCCCTGACCTGTGGATAAAGGTCTGTGGATTCATCCCAAGCTGGGGATGAACCTGTGGATAGTGTGGATAACTCGAGTTTTTCGGTGTCGCAGGTCACATTATCGGCACAAAGTTGTACCTGGAGATGAAGTTCAGGTTACGGAACAGCTCCGAAACCATTTGCTGCCGTTACCGATACGGCGTGACAGAATCGAGCGTGTGAACCAGCTACAGGTCTGCGCACGGTGCGCCGCACGATGGCCCGTCGTCGGTCCCGCGGGTAGATGGTGTCCCCGCTGCGGCGGTGTCCTCCTCATGCCGGTCCGCACCGACGTGTATCTGCCCCCTTCCCGTCGCGGCTTCCGGTGGATCGCCCGCAACCCCGGGGAACCACGTGGCGTCGGAGATCCCAACCCGCCGCGCGCCGACCCGTCGACGCCCCGCTACGACGCCGTCCCGACGTGGGGACTCACCGACGTCGTCGACACCAGCCCAGCCGAGGAGTCTCGCGCCGACCGGATGGCCGATCGCGTCGGCTCGTTGCTCACCATTGCGGCAGTCCTGTACGGACTGGCCGTCTTCGCGGAACTCGGCCGCTACACGATCCTGGTGTACAACCAGACCCGTCTGGTCCCACAACTGTTGTTGCGGCTGTCGGACGCCGCCGTCTACTTCACGCAACTCGGTGGGCTGCTTACGGCTGTCCTCGCCGCCGTGGCCGCGGTGTGTTGGCTGCTACGTGCGCGCCGCGACCTGTACGCGCGGGAAAAGCGCACTGATCCGCGCTCACGCGGTGAAATCCTGGTCGGCTGCGCCGTGCCGGTACTCAATCTCGTGATGCCGCCCCTATATCTACTCGAACTCGTGCGCCGCGACCCGCGTGGGAGCCGGCTCGTCAAGATCTGGTGGGGGTTCTGGGCGTTCAGTGGCTTCCTCCTTGTCGTGAACGCGTATTGGCGCTCGCGACCCGGCCTCCAGGCAATGGCCGACGGAGTGCTCCTCTCGGCCTTCATCGCGTTGATCGCCGCTGCCACCGCTGCGCTCCTGCTGGTGGTGATTCGGCGTATCGAGCACAAGGACTGGCGAGGCGAACCGGACACCGCGACCAGATGGGTGCCGGTTCCACGATCGGTGCTGGAAAATGCCGTGCCGGCGAGCTCGGTGCCTGAAAACGCCGTGCCGGAAAAAGCAGCCGCTCAGTGAGCCCGGATCGTCGAGGCCCGCTTGTCGTAGCCCATCGAGGCGCGTCGGCTGCGCGGCCGGAACACACGCTTGCCGCTTACGAGCTTGCCCTCGAAGAAGGGGCAGACGGGCTCGAGTGCGATGTCCGGCTCACCCGCGACGGCCACCTGGTCTGTGTCCACGACCGCAAGGTCGACCGCACGTCCAGCGGCACCGGCATCGTCAGCGAGATGACTCTCGATTCCCTGACCGCACTCGACTTCGGATCAACCGGCGAGCCCGCAGATCTGCTGACCCTGACCGAACTCATCACCTTGGCGCTGGATTTCTCGCGTCCGGTGAAACTGTTCATCGAAACCAAGCACCCCGTGCGGTACGGCGGACTGGTCGAAGCAAAGCTCCTCGCCGAACTGCACCGCTTCGGCATAGCGTCGCCGCCGTCCGCGGATCATTCCCGGGCCGTCGTGATGTCCTTCTCGGCCAGCGCGGTGTGGCGTGTGCGCCGAGCAGCCCCCCTTCTGCCGACGGTCCTTCTCGGCGACGCGTCGCGGTATCTCGGCGGCGGCGCATCGACGGCTGTTGGTGCGACGGCGATCGGCCCGTCCGTCAAGGCGCTGCGAGAGCATCCCGATCTTGTGGACCGAGCCGCTGCGGCCGGACGCGCTACCTACTGCTGGACCGTCGACGACAAGGCGGATGTGGACCTGTGCCGTGAGCTCGGGGTCAGTTGGGTGGCCACAAACCATCCCGGACGCACGAAGCAATGGCTGGGCAGTGCTTGATCGCGGGTGATCCCGTGTAGTTTTGCCCTCGTGGCTAAGAAGAGCAAGAGAAACAGTGGACCGAAGGTAGACAGTGGGCGCGCAGCGAAGCTCGCAGCCCGCCAAGCAGAGCGTGACGCCGCATCAGGCGCGGTCAACCGCCCGTTCGAAGGCCTCGCGGCAGAGTGCGACCTGGTTGCCATGCGCGAATTCGTTCCTTCGGCCACGGCTCCGCTGCCCGTCATCGGCTCGGATCGTCCCGTCACCGTCGCGACGGTTCTTCCCGGCGCTGTTGCCGCTCTCGTCCGCAACGAGGGTGAGACGGCAACCGGATTTGTCGGTGTTCAGGTTCAGGCTCACTCTGCAGATCTGGGCGCAGACCTCGCCGCATCCGTGACGTGGGTTGCCGACGCAGCCCCCGGCGACGCGCTCCCCGCTGCCGATCCCGCCGAGGACACCCCGGCAGTCACCGCTGTCGTCGCTCCCGCCGCACTGCTCGACATCACCGTCTACCAGGACTTCAACTGGTGGATCCCCGAAGGAACCGAAACGGATGCCCAGGTCAAGGCCACCGTTGAGCAGGCCAACGCGGCAATCATGCCGTCGGCTCGCCTCGAAGGTGACGGCCTCGTCGCAGCCTGGTGGGTAGACGCCGGAGAGAAGGCGCACCTGCGTTGGGTTCGCCCCGAAAGCGAAGACGATCTGATGCTTGCACTGGCTCGCGTTCACGCTGCCGGCGGACTGAACCTGGGTGAGGGTTCGCGTTACGCGGGATCCTTCCGCACCCACGGACTGCTGGTTCCGGTCTTCGACCTGGACCCCGAGAAGCACGCAAACGAGTGGGTTGCGGCAACGGTCGAGTTCGGCGATCGGCTGGCGCAGGCCCTGGCCGTCGACGCACCTTTGACGTCGGCGGAACTGCGTTCGCGCGACGGACTGCGTGGACGTCAGGTCACGCTGCGCTGATAGCGCTTCTATAGACGTTACGCGGGGTCACGTATAAAGTTCTACGGATGACCTTGGCGCACGACATCTCCGGTAGCGGTCCCACGCTTGTGCTCGTCCATGGCATTGTCCATCGGCGCCAGGCGTGGGATTCGCTTTTGGATCAGTTGACGCCGTATCGGCGCGTCGTCACGGTTGATCTCCCCGGCCACGGGGATTCTGCGCTGCCCGAACTCGGCACTGATGTCATGGGCCAGTTGATCGACGACGTCAGTGAATTCATCACAGAGGTGACACCGACTGGCGAGCGCGCCCACGTCGCCGGCAATTCTCTCGGCGGGTGGATCTCACTCTGCCTTGCGGCACGCGGCGACGTTGCTTCGGCAACGGCGCTCTCGCCGGCCGGATTTTTTGTCAACCATCTGGATCAGGTGCGCGCGATAGGCACGTTCCAGGCACTCCGAAGCACGGCCAAACTCTTCGGCGACGGATTGCCCCGCGCGTTGCAGTACAAGCTGATTCGCTATCCGGCGCTTGCCGCATTCTTTGCGCATCCGAGTCACGTCGACTACTCCGCTGCCCTGGCCGACTGCCGTTCACTTATCTCGAATGAGCTTGTCGATCTAGGGATGGAACTCGATTTTGTGCTGCCGCCGATCGTGAATCCGGCTGTGCCCGTGACAGTTGCGTGGGGCCGACGCGACCTGATCCTGCCGGTCTATCAGGCCCAGCGCGTGAAAAAGCCCTTCCCGCAAGCAAAACTCATAGTTTTGCCTGGGGTAGGGCATGTTCCGATGACCGACTCACCCGAGCTGATCAGCTCGATTCTGCTGGCCGGCAGTGAGTTGCGGCGTTAGACGGCTCCGCCGGCAACTGCGGGTGCTCCCGAAGAATCGCCAACGACGCTCATTTCACGAGACACAAAATCCTCGATGTCGAACAGGTTGGCGCCCGCACGATCCGCAATGGTGAGAAGTGTTGTCATGCTCGCAACTTCCTCGACCTGCTCCTTGAGGAACCACTGCATGAACTGCTCACCCAAGTAGTCGCCTTCCTCACGAGCGGTGCTCGCGAGCTGAACGATCTGCTCGGTGACGGACTTCTCCTGGGTGAGTGCAAGCGCAATGGCTTCCCGGACATCCTTGAAGTCGGACTTGGCGCCGTCGACACCCGTGAGTTCGACGTTGATGCTGCGATCGAGGAAGTACTGGACGATCATCATCGCGTGATTGCGCTCTTCAACGGCCTGCTTGTAGAAGTGCTTGGCAAGCTGCGGAAGATCGGCGTAGTCGAAATAAACAGCAGTTGCCGTGTACTGGTGCGAGGCGTTGAATTCGTTGCGAATCTGGTCTCGGAGGAGCGCATGGAATTTAGTCATGTGTGTGTCACCAGAAGTCATGAACCCCAAGATAGTGCAGGTCAGGGGCACTGTCATCCCAGTGCAGCCTTATTGTGGTAAGCGTTTCCAAACTAATGGAAACCTAATTATTCAAGCCCCGGCACCCGCAATTTTCGGAGCAGTGGCGTCGGCTGCGGGCGGATTGTTCATCTCGCGCGCCACAAAGTTTTCCAAGTGGAAAAGATTGTTTCCTGCCCGATCCACGATCGACAACAACGTGGTCATACTCGCGACTTCCTCAACCTGTTCCTTGAGGAACCACTGCATGAACTGCTCACCCAGATAGTCTCCGGTGTCACGAGCAGTGCGAGCCAGACGCGTGATCTGAGCCGTGACGGTGTGCTCCTGCTCGAGCGCCAATTCCACAGGTCCGCGCACATTTTCGAACTTCGTGACAACCTCGCCGACTCCGGGAATCTCGACGTCGAGATCGTTGTCCAGCAAGTACTGGATCATCATCATGGCGTGGGAGCGTTCCTCGCCCGCCTGGTTGTAGAAACGCGTCGCCATTTGCGGAAGATCATGCGAATCGAAGTACACGGCCACCGCGACGTACTGCTGAGACGCCGTGAACTCGTTCCGGATCTGCTCACGCAGAAGAAGGGTGAATTCGCTCGAGTTCTTCGCCTGTGTCATGTCTCCAGGTTACTGCGTGCAGGCCGCCGTCCGGGATCTACGTTGCTCAGCCGGGTGTGACCAATTCCGCAGGAATCTGCTGATCATTGGCGAGCGCGTCGAAGAATTGTGATGCCTTGGTCTTGTCCCACAGCAGAACGTCACCCGAGCCGTCGACGTAATCGAATCCGCCGACGGGAACCGTTGTGGTTGTCATGCCGCCGCGCAAAGCCCACGCGAGTGACGCCAGATTCCAGATGTGGTCACCGTTGTCGACCTGAAGCGACTTTGCCGTGTCGGTGGCGAGGGACCACAACCGGAACGGATTGAGGAACGTCGTAGGACTGGTGGCCTTCGACAGCAGAGCCGACATGAACTTGCGCTGATTGTTCATGCGATCAAGATCGGCCATCGCCGTTGCGCGGGTACGCACAAATCCGAGCGCCTCCGAGCCTGTCAGGTCCTGACACCCGGCAGGCAAGTTGATACCGGCAAGGGGATCGTCGATCGGAGAATCCAGGCACACGTTGACCCCACCGACAGCATCGACGATTCCCGCAAAACCGCTGAATCCGATTTCGGCGTAGTGGTCGATCCGCAAACCCGTTGCTTCCTCGACGGTCTGCACCAGCAACGGCGCTCCGCCCCACGCGAATGCGGCATTGATCTTGTCGGAACCCTCACCCGGAATCGGAACATACGAGTCACGCGGAATGCTGACCATCGTGGTCTTACCACTCTTGGGCACATGGACCAGCATGATCGTGTCCGTGCGCTTGGGTCCGGTATCGCCACCGGTCGCGAGCGCCTGCTCCTGCTCCGGAGTCAGACCGTCGCGGCTGTCCGAACCCACGATCAACCAGTTCGTGCCAGGTGTATCCGCGACGCGGCCGGCGTAGTCGGGAAGTGCGTCGATCCGATTCAGTGAATTGTCGACGTAGAAAATCGCGCCGACAAACGCGAGAAGCAGCACCAGCAACGTGATGCCGATGCGCTTGCCCCAATTCTTGCGTCGACGAGGCGCCGACGGCGGCTGCTGACGCGGCGGTGGCTGGCGGGGTGGCTGATTCGGCGGCGTCCTCCGCGGGGGTGGCGGGGGAGCTTGACGGTATTGCTGCGCTTGCCGATCCTGCTGTGCTTGCCGGTTCTGCTGGGGGTCCCGGTACGGCTGTGGTTGCTGCGGCGGGGCCCAGTTGTTGCGGTTTTGGGGTGGCGGGGTCTGCGACCACGCCCGGTTCTGGGGTGGCTGGTTCTGGGGTGGCCGGCCGTCACGGCGAATGACCTGAGTGCCCTCGGGCGGGCGCTGTCCCTCGGGCGGACGCGGCGGCTGACGCCGCGGCGGCGGACCCTGAGGTGGAGGACCCGGTCGCGGCGGGCGCTGAGGATAGGGAGAGTCGCCGGTCACCAGTTCACGGTACCGGTCACGGCAACCAACCCACATGATCGCGAAGCAGGGCGTAACCGATGAACGCCACCATGTCGATGAGCGCGTGGGCGATGATCAACGGCCACAGGCGTCCCGTTCGCTGCCAGTACCGACCGAAGATCAGACCCATGACGACGTTGCCGACACCACCACCGAAACCTTGGTACAGGTGATAGCTGCCCCGCAGCAGCGACGACGCGAGCAACGACGAGTTCTCGCCCCACCCGAGCAGGCGCAGCCTGCTGATCAGATACGCGACAACAAGAACTTCTTCGGCACTCGAGTTCGCGATCGCCGAGAGAATCAGAATCGGGACGCGCCACCAGTGATCGTCGAGGGCACTCGCCTGGACGGTGAGATTGATGTTCAACGCCTGCGCCGCGAGATAGAACAGCAGTCCGGGAAGGCCGATCAAGGCGGCAAGGCCAAAGCCGGGCGCGATGTCGCGTCGTAGCTTCGGTTTGGGAGGAAGGCCGGCCGCGGTCGGGCCGATACCCGCCCGCCAGAGCAAGTACAGGCCGAGTGCAGCCCACGCGAACAGTCTTGTCACACTCAGCAATTGACGAGCGAGGTCGATCCAGTCGATCGCTGCCTGCGACGGATTGAGCGCCACCGTCTGATCGGACAATGCGACGGGCGTCGCGAGGGATTCGAGGAGCGACAAGACGCCGGAAAGGCCACTGAGGCCGAAGGTGACCAGCAGGACGATCGTGATCTCGATCCGCACACCGCGACGTTCGGACGCATCGAGAGCAGGTCCGGCGGGAGCGGGTGGGTTCAACCACGAGCGGACGGTTTGGCGGGCATTCACCCGCGCAACGCTATCCGTTGGCGGCGCCGCCTGTGACATGTGAACCGCCGGGGCGCAGGCCGTTGAGGAACGGGCAGCCGACCAGGATGCGGATTGCGCGGGACAGCGAGATGGCGTCGTCGACGGGGTTGGCAAACGGCATCCAGACGTCCCGGTCGCCTGCGTGGTCCTCGATGCGCAGACGCAGTCCGTACCGGTCGATTCCGAGGGGGCGTACCCGTCCGGTGCGCAGGTATGAGGGCAGTTTGCGTGTGAGCATGTCCACAAGGTCGCTGTGATCTTCGTCGAGGTGCTGCAACCACGCCGTTTCCATTTCGCAGAACGGATCGGGGTGAGCGGCGAGCAGGTCTTCCACGGCGACGGGTTCGGCTCCGGACGAGTCTGCGACAACGGCCGACGCGAGGCTCAACCGGAGTAGCACCGAGGTGTGACCGAGGTCGAGGAGTGCGGGGTGCGGGTGTTCTGCGGCGACGTCGTCGGCCAGTACCCGCGATTCGTAGTCCGGCACCGCGTGCAGTGTGCCGCGCAGCCAGACGAGTGAGCGGACAGGTTCGCGCAGGGCCAGCGGCGCGTGATCGGTGAGCTCCAGTACTGCAGGTAGGCCGCCGTTTCCGGCGCTCCAGGCAAGTGCTGTTGCAGCCGAGCCGGAGGGCACGGCCACAACGATGTCGCCGTTGGATCGCAGGTGGTGCACCGATGTGACGGTCGGTTCGCTGCCTTCGATCGCGAGAACCGCATCCTGGGCTCGGGCGCAGGCGCTACGTACTCGTTCGGCGGTGGATGGACCGGTGCTCGTTTTCGTAGCCATGCTGCCCCCTCGGTGGGTGTTTCCGGTTACCCCACCGGCTGATGAGGTAACCCTAACCTAAGCTGCTGTGGTGTGAATCGCAAGACTTTTGCGCAACTCGCCTGAAATCCCCGACCACGCCCGCCACTACGGTGGAGCGGTGGCCATACCTCTTTCTCTCGGGTTGCCCCCGAAAAGTTCCCGTGGACTGCTCGACGGACTCCTCCTCGGCGCCCCTGGCGAACCCCGCGTTGTTCCCGCATCGGCGCTGCTCGGAGCCGAATCCGCTGGACGCGTCGTAGTTCTCCTCGATATCGACCCCGTGCGGTTGCGAGCGGATGCCGGTGCGTCGTACGAAGCGGTGCGCTTTGATCTGGAGTGCACAGCCGAACAGATCGACGACGCCATCGCACTTCGCGTGCCCGCCCCACTCGCGGTGTACGTCGACGGCGGCGACGAGATTCTGTCTCCGGCCGAATCGGCTGCGTTGCTCTGTGAAGGAGGACGCATTCCGGGCCTCGATTCAGGGCACTCACCTGCCGAAATCGCCGATTTTCTGGCCGTGCTTGCCCACGAATCGGTGGGATTTGTCGCCCGAGCGGCCAACTCCGACGAGGTGATCGGATTACTGTGCGGAACCATGGCGGCCCTGCGCGGCGACGACGCCCGCGCTGCGATCCTCGACCCGCAGCCGGCAAAACTGGCCGCGCTGATCCCAGAAGCCCAGTCCGCGTTGCGCGAGGTTCTCCTCACGATCGAAGTATCCGACCCGACTTCGGTGGAAACGGCACTACGTTCGGCAGGTTTGAGCTGATCGTTGCGTAACCTTTGAGGCGTGCCAAAAATCGCGTATTTCGGTCCGTCGGGAACCTTCACGGAGATAGCGCTCGCCCAGTTCGAGGCAGAGGGCGCATTCGACGAGCTGGTCGAACGGGTGCCTGCCGGTAGCCCACCCTCGACGCTCGACCTGGTTCGTGACGGCGTTGTCGACGGCGCCGTGGTGCCGTTCGAGAACTCGGTGGAAGGCGGTGTCGCGCCGACGCTGGACTCACTCGCCTTGGGTTCGCCGCTGCAGATCGTGGCCGAGACCGAGATCGAGGTGAGCTTTTCCATCCTCGTTCGCGACGGCATCAGTGCGGATCAGGTGCGCACCATCGGTGCCTACCCGCACGCGAGCGCCCAGGTACGGGGATGGATCGCGGCCAATCTCCCGAACGCGGAAGTTGTGATCTCCTCGTCCAATGCCGGTGCCGCGCTGGACGTGCAGGCGGGAACCGTCGACGCCGGTGTGTCCACGGCCTTGGCCGGCCAGATGCTCGGATTGTCAAGCCTTGCAGACAATGTCGCCGACGTGGGCGGCGCGGTGACGCGCTTCGTGCTGGTCACCAAACCTGCGCCGGTACCGGCCAGAACCGGCGCAGACCGCACCGCCTTGGTGCTCCACCTCGACAACGCTCCCGGATCGCTGGTCCAGGCTCTCTCCGAATTTGCCGCTCGTGGAATCGATTTGACGCGAATCGAATCGCGTCCGATGCGCACGGAGCTGGGAACCTACCGATTCTTCGTCGACTGTGTCGGGCACGTCGAGGACTCCCTGGTGGCCGAAGCGATGCGCGCGTTGTACCGAAAATCCGGAGTTCGCTTCCTGGGGTCGTGGGCGACCGCGAATTCAACAGGGCCACAGCCTCCTTCGGATGAAAAAGCGATCGCGTGGATCGAAGACCTCAAGCGCGGAGAGGGAGAACGATGACCGGCAGGCTCATTCTCGTTCGGCACGGCCAGACCGAAGCCAACGTAGCCAAGCGGCTCGACACAGCGTTGCCCGGAGCCAAACTCACCCCGGAAGGGCTGGCGCAGGCCGAAGTTCTGGGCAAGGGTCTGGCCGCCGCACCGCCACTCGCCTTGGTGTCGTCCTTGGCGTTGCGAGCAAGGCAGACAGCGGGATTCGTCGAACAGGCCGCCGGTGTCTCGCTGGACGTGCGAGACGGTTTGCATGAAGTGCAGGCAGGTGACCTGGAAGATCGCACCGACGAAGACGCGCACCGTCTGTTTGTCGAAACCTTCCATCACTGGCACACCGGCAACCTCGGTATGCGTATACCCGGTGGCGAAACCGGTTACGACGTCTTGGAACGGTATATCCCCGTGGTCAACTCACTGCGTGACGAGTTCCTCGAAGGGTCGTCGCGCGCCGGCGATATCGTTGTCGTGAGCCACGGCGCCGCCATCAGGCTGGTCGCAGCTCAGCTCGCGGGCATCCCGGGACTGTTCGCGGCGAACAATCACCTCGCGAACACCGAAAGCGTCGAACTCCTGCCGCGAGCCGACGGCGGTTGGGAGTGCTTGCGCTGGGGAACGGTGAACCCACCGTTCGAGCACCGGCTCATTCCGGGCGCCGACGACGTGATGGGCTGACGCTCCAGCTCACCACCAAGTTGTCGCTGATCCCAACTGACGGCCGAGTTCCGGCGTCAAGGTTCGGACGTAGCTTGCCGTGAGGTGGTGGGAATCGTGGTACACCAACACATTTCCCTCCGTCACGCGGCACAGGTCGGGGCCGCAGACACCATCGCTCAGATCCAGTAGCGCTACGTTGGAGAGTTCCGCAATTGCCTCCCACGCCGGGTTGATGTCGCTGAGCATGTCTGCCCGCGGCAAGGCGCAATGATCCGCTGAGGTAGCGGTTGCCAGGCAGTCGATGGCGCGATACGGAACGCCGTCGTGGTGCAGCCATGGAGTATCGCGGATCGCGAGAACCTGAACGCCGCTCTGCTCCAGCTCGTGCCACACCTCGACGTAGGATTCGGGCGTCACGTCGCCGGGACCGTCCGGGCTGGGCCGGCTGGCGGTCGTGAACACGAAATCGGGTGTGGTTGCGGCAAGTCGGTCGATGACCGCGCTCGACCACGGCGCGCAATCCGGTACGTCGCTGACGGCGGGGCTCTCTCCCGCGACCAGCGGACAACCCATCTTCAGATACGTGTCGACCCGAAATCCATTGCTGCGGCCCAGTTCGTCGAGTGCGGTGATCCAGTGCTCGGAATGGGATCCCCCGGCCAGGGCGATCGTGCGGTCTGCGTTCACGTCGCCGTACGTGCAGGTCACGATGTCGATCTGCTGGAAATCCGAGATACAGCCGTCGAGCGTGGTTATCGGAAGATCCAGTGGTGCGTCGAAAATGGACGGAACCATCGACGCTTCCGGGACCGAGACGCCGTCGGTCAACGTCAAGGCGCCCGGGTGCGTTGGGATGTCGAGAGTATCGGCTGCGCGCTGACCCGTGCTCTGACTTCCCACGTAGGCCTGCCAACCGAACATTCCGGTGACGATGACCGCCGCACCGACGACGGAGGCCAGCAGGATCGGCCTCCGTGCCGGAGCATCGCGCTCGATCGGTACCTCGACCGCCATCCGCAAGCCGTAGGCCATCGCGAGCGATACGGCGATGATCAACGTCCCGCCCACAAATCCGGCTTCCGGGCGCCCGGTGACAACGAGAGCGAACACCAGGATCGGCCAGTGGACCAGGTACAGCGCAAAGGCGAAGGAGCCAAGCTGCGAGAGAACGGGGTGCGCGAGAACCTGTGCGGTCCAAGTCTTGTTTCCCGCGCCGCTGACTATCAGTGCGATGGCCGCGAGAGTGGGGACCAGGGTCCACGGTCCCGGGAATTGCTCGGCGCCGTCGAGGAAGAACCCACACAGCAGAATCGACGCCAGTCCAGCGATGCCGAGAGCTGTTCTGAGCGCAAGCGGCCAGGCCCCGACCCGCGTGATATTCCAGCGTGTCAGCATCAACGCCGCGAGTGCGCCCACAGACGGCTCCCACAACCGGGCTGCGGAATCGTAGTAGTTCCAGGCTTGATCGTGGCCCGACATCACTGCGGCGTAGGTAAACGACGCAACAGCAAACGCGCCGAACACCAGCGTCAGTGTTGGCCGCAGAAGCTCTGGGCGAGTGCGTGATACGCACGACGCGACCACCAGCACGACGGCGATGGCCACGAGATAGAACTGACCCTGCACAGCCATCGACCACAGATGTTGGAGTGGAGACACCGAACCGTCGGCCGCCAGATAATCGCTCGACGTAAGTGCAAGCTGCCAATTCTGGAAGAAACCGAGAACAGCAGTCAGCTCGTCGGCGAGGCCGGCCCATCGGGTGCGAGGCAACAGCACCAAGGCCGCCGCCGCGGTCAGGAGCGTCACCGCCGCAATCGGCGGGAACAGTCTGACGAATACCCGTTTGAACGCCGGCAGGGGATTGAGCGAGCCACCGGCCTCGGCGCGGCGAACCAGCGAACCGACAAAGAAGTAGCCGGACAGAACCAAGAAGACGTCGACCCCGCCGGACACCTTGCCGAACCACACATGGAAGACCACCACCAAGGCGATAGCGAGTCCCCGAAGCCCGTTGAGGTCTTCGCGGTACTGCCGTGTTCTCGGTTTGTGCGGTGACTCGACGGTGGTGGCGGGGGTGGTCAAAGGCATGCTGGGTGAAGGCTCCGGGCGTCTAGGGGATCGCCCTAGGTTACCGGGAGACGGCACCAGGCGATTCGGACAGCAGTTCTACCAGCGAATTCACCGCCTGTCGGAGCCGTTGGGGTGTTCCGGAACTGATCGAGCTCCACTGTGTACCGTCGGCCGACGTGCTTGACGACGCGACAATGCGGCCATGCGCGGTGTTGAAGACCGACACCACTCCTGCGGGGAGCTTCTCGATGCCGACGCCCCGCGGGACGGCAACAATTTCCGTGAAGGACGTGGAGGTGACCATCGCACTGCCGAGCTGGCCGGCCTCGACGGGTGGTACCCCGGCTTGGGTCAGAGCGTCGGCGACAGTGTCTGCGTCGGGTCCGGCGTTCAGTGCGGCGCTCAGCATGTCGGTGGGTGCGTTGATCACGGCAATCGGCATGGGTTCCGACGGGCCGAGTGCGCGCACCACCGCATCTGCCGGATTCACGACTTTGTGAAGTGTGTAGATTTTGGTTGCTTCGTTGAAAGATGCTTCCACGCACAGTGATTCGTCGGCGGCAACGCACACCCGGGTCAGTGTTCCCTGGTTGTGGCTGCGCAGTGCAAGTTCCCACGCGGGGCGCGTCAGGGTGCGCAGTGTCGCAGCAATGCCGTGATGGATCTCGCCGCCCAGGAGAAGGTTACGCCCAGCCAAAGATGTTGCTGCACTGCGCATTGCGGCATCGTATTCGGCTACCGAATCCCAGAGTGCTGTGCCGCCGAGTACCACCGGGAGCACGTCGAGGCCGAGGCGCTCGCGGGCGTACTCGATCTCCGTCGACGTCAGATCGACGGAGGGGAAAGCGTCGGTGTCGGTGGCTATTCCGAGATCAAGGGTGCTCACAGGCGCGATTCCAGATCGGCGGCACCGATCACCGAGGTGATGACGGTACGCCCATCGGCAAAATGCTCGAAGTGCTTGAGGTAGTCGGGGGTGTCATGGAATTCGGTGTCGTCGTCATCCGCCGCGGCATGTCGACCACTGGCGACGGGGCCCGTTCCGGAACTCGGCGTAGCGCGGACGGCGTCGGTGCGGACGGCGTCGGAGCGCACACTTTCGGTGCCGACAGCATTGACTACTGTCCCGGACGCCGCGCGGGGCGTGATCTGGTCGGCAGAACTGACCGAAAGCCCTGCGCTGGTCGAATGTGCGCCGACGGGTGTTGTGGCGGCCGCTGCGGTGGTGGCTGTCGCATGCCGCCCAGTGCTGTTACCGCCGGTCAGGGCGGTCAACGGTGAACTCAGGAATGATGTTGCACCCGCGCCCAGCCCACCGGCTAACCCACCGCCCGCACCGACCGCCGCCGATACGGCACCAGCCGCAGCGGTGGCCGTGGTTGCGGCTGCTGTTGCTGCAGTGGTGGCGGCGTTGGATCCGGCGAGTACGGTACCGAGCTGGGAAGCGGCCGCAGTGACTGCAGGGTTGGAGAGCACCGACGTGATTGCCGCCGCAGCAGTGCGGACCGGCTCGACAAATGCGTTGACGGTCTGTTCGGCGACGCTGACATTCTGCTGGGGGCCTTGGCCGGCAACATCGGACATGGTGATGGACGGCGGCGGCTCGAACTCGTCCCGTACGGCGAGGGGAGCCGTAGCGGAATCGTAGGTTTCCATGGCCGCCGCTGCCCGGAGCTTGAGCTGCTCTGCAGCCAGTTCGGCCACCGCAGCCGATCCGGTGAGGGCACCGCCGAGGGTGTACGCGGCCAGCTTGGCTGTTTCGACGGCAGCGATTTCCGGTAACGACGGCATGGCGATAGCCGCGACGGTGTACGTCGCCGACTGAACCTGTGCTTTGCCGCCGGTCTTCTGGGCGAGCATGGAAGACCGTGCTGCCCACTCCTCGAACGGCTTGAACTTGGCGAGTGCGGCATCGGCGGCGTCGCCCGTCCAGCCGGTTCGTAGATTTGCCATTACTCGGCTGACCGTCGACGCAGTGTCTCCGAGTCCGGCGGATACTGCCGTCCAGGCTCCGCCCGCGACGCTGAGAGGTACCGGGCCCGCGCCGGCGATCAACGCAGCCGAATTGGGCGCTGCGCCGCGTGGATACCAGATGACGCCGGTGATGCCGACCATTGTTCTTCCCCCAGAAGCGAATATGTGCGAAGTAGTGACGTGTCTGCGGACGAGAATCAGAGTGGAGCCGAAGCCAGATCCGCCTGCGTCCGGTTGTCCTCGAATTCATAGGCGGCGGCGTAGCGGCGCAGTGCGGCGGCCGCGTTTTCGAGTTCGGCAACAGCGCGGTCGGCTGACGATGCCAAGCTTTCGGACGTCGCATTGAAACTGCTCGCGGCGCTGGTGGACACTTCGTCGGAGCCGGACGGCAGGACTTGCCGGGCGGGTCTTGTGGACGCGACGACTCCGCGCAGCCGTGCGGCCCCGGCTTCGAGTTCGAGGGCAGCGGTAATCAGTGCGTGAGGATCGACGTGCATGTGCCGAACTCCTAGGTGACCAGTGCGAATGATGGGCGAGGATCATCATCCGTCGCCCTACAGACGCCGAACGTCAAACTCCCCGCACCTACTTTGATGCGCGCCGGGAGCTGTCGGTTCCCTCGAAATCGGACTGGTTTCTCAACCCCACCCGAGTTCGTGCAGACGGTCCTCTTCGATTCCGAAGTAGTGGGCGATCTCGTGGATGACCGTGACCGCAACCTCGTGCACGACCTCTTCTTCGGACTCGCAGATGTCGAGGATCGCGTCGCGGTAGATGGTCACCGTGTCCGGCAGGTATCCGCCGTACTGAGAATCGCGCTCGGTGAGGGCAATGCCCTGGTACAGCCCGAGAAGTCCCGGTTCCTCGGGGTCACGAGGTTCGACCAGGACAACAACGTTGTCGATGGCCTTTGCCAATTCCGGCGGAATGAGATCGAGTGCCTCGCCGACCAGGTCTTCGAACCGGTCGTCGTTCATGGTTACCGTCATGGCTTACGACGGCGGGGACGCGCCGGGCAACGGTGTCGGCACTGACCGACCTTCCGGTGCTGAGGGCGGCGGGACCGGAGCCGCGCCGTTGATCAGGATTTCACCTTTGGCGCTGCCGGTGATGGCCGCGAACCCGCCGGTGGCGACTTCCGTGCCGACGGAGCAGTTGACGCGTCGGCTGCCGGCCAACCAGCTCTCGAGGGCGATGTTGTCCCAGAACAGGGTCAGTGTCTTGTCGCGCAACGCGTCGGCTGAACCCAGGTACTCGTTGGCAGCCTGCGTGCAGACGCCTTCGAGATAGGCGTCCTGATCCTCGACCGACGGCATGCCTGCGGGGAACTGGGTGCCCAGGTCGATCACCGAGATGACCTCGTATGCGTGGGGGTTCGCGCAATCCACGGGGTCGGTCGGGAGATTCTGGTTGATGCCGATGCAGGTTCCGACGTCCCAGACATTCGACTGGTCCTGATCGGCAACCCTGCCGATGAATGGCAGAAGTTCACCGGTTGTGGTCGAGAACTGCAGACCACAGCGCAGCGAACGGTCGCCAGACGTCCAGGATGATTCACTCGGGAACATCAGTCCGACGCTGAACTTGCCCTTCGGGTCGAACCGCGAGCCGAGGTACGAGTTCACGATCGGAGTGCAGTGCTCGTCGCGCAGTTCTGCGAACCGCAGCGCGCCCGGGTATCGCGATCCGGGGCCGAACTCCGCGCCCGGGAACACCGACAAGTCGAGCGGGCCGGCAACTTCGAATCGATGCTCGGTGTCGCACGAGACGATGGACATGTCGGTGCGATCGCCACCGGATGCCGTCGCAGGCGTCCAGTTCAGGCAATCGCCTGCGCCGGCCGACGTGAAGGCGTTTTCTTCGGCGGACTTGTTGGTGGCCTGAGAGCCGATTCCGCCGACAGTGGCAGCTGGCTTGTCGCCACTGTTCAGGCCGCCGGAAATCGCGATTGTCGCAATGGCGGCAACAACCGCGCCCACCGCAACAGCAGCCAGAACGCGTCTGGTGCGGTGCGCTGAGACGGTTTTCTTCCCCGACGCGCCCGTCGGGCCCGCCGGATCGGACGGCTTCTCGATCTTGTCTTCAGGCATCGATCCCATCATGCCTGTTTTCCATGCCGTACCGAACCTTCACGGCAAAACGTTTACGTCCGAAGCAGGTATTTTATGGACTATGACCGAAGAATCCGGGCTCGAACCCGAAGCCGTCGAACTTGCCGGGCGCCTCTTCGACATGGCGCGGACCGGCGACGCGGCGTCTCTGGCGTCGTACATCGATGCCGGGATTCCGGTGGATCTGACCAACAGCAGCGGCGACACGCTGGTGATGTTGGCCGCATATCACGGCCACGTTGATGCCGTCGTTGCTCTGATCGAGCGCGACGCAGACGTCAATCGGGCCAACGACAAGAACCAGACACCCCTTGCCGGTGCCGTCTTCAAGGGTGAGGACGCCGTCGTAAAAGCACTGGTGAGCGGGGGAGCCGACCCGCGCGGCGGGCATCCGAGCGCTATCGACGCGGCCCGGATGTTCGGACGCGAGGACTATCTTTCCCTCCTCGAATCCTGAGCGTCGCCCGGAGCGGCCGCGGACGTGACCGTTGGCTACCTGGGGTGAGTGGGTAAAGTTCCTAGTCGTGATTGACCTCAAGTTCCTCCGCGAGAATCCCGAAATCGTCCGCGAGTCGCAGCGCACCCGTGGAGAAGATCCCGGACTGGTCGACGCTCTGCTCGAAGCCGACGCGTCCCGACGCGCCGCTGTGCTGACCGGAGACAACCTCCGCGCCGAGCAGAAGGCGTTCGGCAAGAAGGTCGGTCAGGCATCTCCGGAGGAGCGTCCCGCACTGCTCGCGGGGTCCAAGGAACTTGCGGCCAAGGTCAAGGAAGCCGAAGCCGCGCAGCACGAGGCTCAGGCCGCGCTCGACGCTGCCCATCGCGCGATCTCCAACGTCGTGCAGGAGGGCGCTCCCGCCGGCGGCGAAGACGACTACATCGTCCTCGAGACTGTCGGCGACATTCCTTCGTTCGACTTCGAGCCGAAGGATCACCTCGAGCTCGGTGAATCGCTCAACCTCATCGACATGGAGCGCGGCGCGAAGGTCTCGGGTTCGCGTTTCTACTTCATGACCGGGTACGGCGCGATGCTCCAGCTCGGACTGCTGCAGCTCGCGGCGCAGAAGGCTATCTCCAACGGCTTCACGATGATGATTCCGCCGGTGCTCGTGCGCCCCGAGATCATGGCCGGTACCGGCTTCCTCGGCGCTCACTCCGACGAGATCTACCACCTCGAGGAAGACGACCTCTACCTCGTCGGCACCTCCGAGGTTCCGATGGCCGGTTACCACTCGGGTGAAATTCTCGAGCTGAACGAAGGCCCGAAGCGCTACGCCGGTTGGTCCTCGTGCTTCCGCCGCGAAGCGGGCAGCTACGGCAAGGACACCCGCGGCATCATCCGCGTCCACCAGTTCGACAAGGTCGAAATGTTCACATACTGCCGACCGGAGGACGCCGACGCCGAGCATCAGCGTCTCCTGCGTTGGGAGCGGGACATGTTGGACGCCATGGAGATTCCGTACCGCGTCATCGACGTTGCCGGCGGAGACCTCGGTTCCTCGGCTGCCCGTAAGTTCGACTGCGAGGCATGGGTTCCGACGCAGCAGGCGTACCGCGAGCTGACCTCGACCTCCAACTGCACCACGTTCCAGGCGCGACGGTTGAGCGTTCGGTACCGCGACGAGAACGGCAAGCCGCAGACGGCTGCCACCCTCAACGGAACCCTCGCCACGACGCGCTGGATTGTGTCGATCCTCGAAAACCACCAGCAGGCCGACGGCACCGTTCGCGTGCCGGCAGCACTGGTTCCGTTTGTCGGCACGGATGTGTTGCGCTGACTTCTTCCTAGCTGAAAAGCCGAGGCCGCGACGATTTTGTCGCGGCCTCGGCTGCTTTTTCTGCCCGGCCGGGTGTATTCGGCTTGGGGGTAGTCGTTTCTCACAGAGCGGGGCTGCAGCCGCGCTCTTGTCTATTTCGGCCTTCTTAGCTCATCCAAGACGGTGGTCAGCAACATTTTGTTCCTTATTGGACGTCCGTCTTACCAAAACTGATACAGGTAGCAGTTTTCTAGCTACTCTGTGATTCAACTTTTGATCAACAGTTCCTAACCAAAATGTCGGCTCGCTGGGTGGGCTTCCCTTCTGCTGCGCAAAGCAGATTCGGATTGGCTCAACTGCTGCTGTGGCACTGGCTGCGGCGGTTGTTCCGTCCAGTCAGCGCATCGCAAGAGAGGGCTCGAAGCACATGAAAGACAAGAAGTTACGTCGGTTGTTAGCCGGCGTCAGCACCGCAGCGATGGCGGTGGGCTTCGCCACGACGTTCGGCGTCATGACGGCGTCCGCTGCGCCCGTGAGCACATCGACGGCGTCAGGCAGTTGGACATTCAACCGAACGATCAGCAACGGTACGCCCGTCCCCGGCGAGACAATTACCGTCACGAACAACATCCGTTGGAACGGTGGTCTCGCTCCGACCATCAGTGCCTTCAAGGACATTCACCCGGACTGCCTCACCTACGTCGTGGATTCGTCAAAAGTCGCCGGAAATGGCGTCGGTACGAGTTCGACCTCCACATCTGTGAGCATGACAGGATCGTGGATCCGCAGCGCCGCCAATCGGAACATCGACTACACGGTCAAGTACACCGTCGGCCAGAACTGTGCCCGCGACGTCGCCCTGATAACGGGCGCCGGCATCAGCGCGAACCAGGGTACGGGCTCTGAAACCGCCAATACGGGTCCGTCGATCACAGTTGCAAAGGCTGCGACGCAGACCACCCTCGCCGTAGCGCCTGCACCGCAGGCCGATCGGGCCTCGACTCTGACGGCCACCGTCACAACAGGTGCCGCCGGCGACGTCGCCTTCTTCAACAACGACAACCCCCTTGGTACCGGCACGATCGCCAACGGCACCGCTACCTACGCGTGGACTCCGTCCGGCGCGGACGCGGGCCAGCCGTACTCGATCACCGCGAAGTACCTCAGCGACGCCACCAACGCAGTATCGACCTCGACCGCGCAGACCGGAACTGTGGCAGCTGCGCCGACCGCCCCTGCGGCGCCGACCGCAGTCACCGTGAACCCGACATCTGTTGTTGTCGGCGGCACTGTGACGGTTTCCGGGACTGCTGAGGCCAATTCGGAGGTCACGGTCATAGCTGGTGAGAAGACGTGCAAGGCTACCGCTGGTGCTGCCGGTGCTTTCAGCTGTGACATCGTCACCAGCGAGGTCGGCACCCTGACCGTGACTGCCGTTGCGGCGAATGCTGTTGGTGTCGGTCCGATCTCAACTCCGGTCACTGTGACCGTCTTGGCTCCGCCTGATGTTGATACGACGCTTGGTTTGACGGTTCCGGCTGCCGCGACGACGGGTGATGCTGTCGATTTGACGGCGACCGTTGCTCCGGCTTCCGCTGTGGGTTCGGTGTCGTTCAAGGTTGGCGGTGTCGAGGTTGGTACTGCTGTGGTGTCGAATGGTGTTGCGACGCTGTCGCACACGTTTGCTGCTGCTGGTGTGCAGTCGGTGACGGCTGATTTCTCGGGTGCTGGTTTTGTGGCGTCGAGTGCGGGCCCGTCGGCGGTGACGGTCTCTGATCCGGCTCCGGTTGACGTTGATACGACGCTGGGTTTGACGGTTCCGGCTGTTGCGACGACGGGTGTTGCTGTTGATTTGACGGCGACGGTTGCTCCGGCTTCTGCGGTGGGTTCGGTGTCGTTCAAGGTTGGTGGTGTCGAGGTTGGTTCTGCATCTGTGTCGAATGGTGTTGCGACTGTGTCGCACACGTTTGCTGCTGCTGGTGTGCAGTCGGTGACGGCTGATTTCTCGGGTGCGGGTTTTGTGGCGTCGAGTGCGGGTCCGTCGACGGTGACGGTCTCTGATCCGGTTCCGGTTGACGTTGATACGACGCTGGGTTTGACGGTTCCGTCTGTTGCGACGACGGATGTTGCTGTTGATTTGACGGCGACGGTTGCTCCGGCTTCCGCTGTGGGTTCGGTGTCGTTCAAGGTTGGCGGTGTCGAGGTTGGTACTGCTGTGGTGTCGAATGGTGTTGCGACGCTGTCGCACACGTTTGCTGCTGCGGGTGTGCAGTCGGTGACGGCGGACTTCTCGGGTGCGGGTTTTGTGGCGTCGAGCGCTGGTCCGTCGACGGTGACGGTGTCTGATGCAGTGGTTGTCGACACGACTTCGACAACCGTGCTCAGTGTTGCCGGTGAAGCGAAGGTCGGTGTGGAACTGGATCTTTCCGCTGCGGTTGCTGGTCAGCCTTCAGGTGATCCGGCTCCGTCAGGCGGCACGGTCGACTTCAAGGTTGACGGTGTCAGCGTTGGTTCGGTTCCGGTAGTCAACGGTGCAGCGATGTTGCCGCATACGTTCAACGCCGTCGGCACGTTGACGGTGACCGCGGTGTACAGCGGTTCCGGTACGTTGGCCGGCTCGACGTCGAATGCGGAGACTGTCAATGTGACTGTTGTAGCGCCGACTGATGTGGATACGACGACAACGTTGAATGTGCCGGCCTCAGGTGTTGTGGGTAAAAGTGTTCAGTTGAAGGCCAATGTGTCTCCGCTGGGCAGCGTTGGCACAGTGCAGTTCTTCGAGGGCAATCTGCCGTTGGGTGCAGCGGTGGACGTGGTCAACGGAGTTGCTGTTCTTGATCACACCTTCGCCACTGCGGGTAATCGTTCGATCACTGCGGTGTTCAGCGGTGGTCCCGGGATGAAGGCGTCGGAATCTACCGGATCGACGATCAACGTCACCGAAGCGGAGACGGAAACCGGTGGATCGGGTTCGCTGGGTAACATCTTCGGCTCGTAGGGCAGAAGATGAACTTTCGTCATCCGTAACATGAAGTGGGGCTGCAGGTCTGACGACCTGCAGCCCCACTTTCGGCTATGTAGCGGTTAGAGCTTGCGGGTGCGCAACTCGTGTCCCTTGGACGTCTTGCAGGCGCCGGTTTCGAGGTCCCACTGCCAGCCGTGCAGGTTGCACGTGAGCTTGTTGCCTTCCACCACACCGAATTTGGTGAGGTCGGCCTTCAGGTGCGGGCAACGACGCTGAATCTCGTAACCGCCCAGCTCGATTGACGCGGTGTCGTCGTGGGCTTCGGAGAACCAGCCGTCGGCGTAGGCGATGCGTTCGTCGGTGAGGCACTTGAAGAATGTGTAGAGGAACTCGTTGTACCCGCCCACTCGCCACGCTTGGAAGCGGGTGGAGAGGAAGATGGTGTTGACCCAGTCGGGTTCGTCGTCGCGCAGGACGGTGCGAACCAACTCGGGTGCGATGCGGAATCCGTAGCGGTACTTGCCTTCACCGTCGATGGGCTCGCGGACGAGTCGCTTCGGGAAGTCGAGGACTACCGTCTCGTCGCCCATGACAAGTCCGACGGGGTAGCCGATGCCGTCGCAGATGACGTCCGACTGCGCCATGATCGGCTCGAACTTCGCCTTGATTGCCTCGAGGAGCGGTTCACCCTCAGCCGGTGCCCACGATGCCTTTTCGGCAGCGAGAACGGGAGCCATCTTCTGGGCCATGTTCTCGATGTACTCGGCCTTGTTCGAGAAGATCTTGTCGACCTCTGCATCCGGAATCGGATGGGACAGAACAGCTTCGCTGCCGTGAATATCGACGACGGAGCCGGGGATCATCAGCAGGCCACCGTTATTGCCATGGATGCGCATCTGCTCGAGGAACACGATCTGATCGGGGAAGATGTTTCCCTCGTCGCCGTGATCGTCGTTGAGGTCGCGCAGAGCGTCGTCGAGGAAAACCGGCGGGCCGGCCGACGGGACGACCCAGGTAGCGTCGACCTGCTCGATGTAGCTACGGCAGCGATCCATGCCGCGCTGACGCTTCTGCTTGCCGAAGTTGCGCTTGGTGCCCTTCGGGATGTCGTACACCATCGGGTACCAGATGGCGCCCGAGTACTGCAGAAGATGGATGTCGATCTTGCCGAACTGCTCGCCGAGAACATCCATGTCGACGGGACGCGCGTCGTTCATGTTGAAGCAGGTGGTCTCGCCGTCGGAAATCACGATGCCGGAGTCGCCGATCGGGCCGTCGGCCGGGGCGCGCAGGGCAATGATCATGATCTCGAGGTCACCCTTGGGGCCCGAGACGGTGTGCTTGACGGAATCCTCGGTTTCGAAGAACTTGTGGAAACCGAGCTTCTCGAGCTCACGCTTGAGGTCCGGGACCGGGTAGTCCGGCAGCAGGACCGTGGCGTCCTTGTTGACATGCTTGCTCAGGTTCTCGGGATCGAAATGATCCTTGTGAAGGTGCGAGACGTACAGGTAATCGCAATTACCGATGGCGTCCCAATCCAACTCCGAGTTATCCGGGAACGGGAACCACGACGCAAAATACGCGGGGTTGACCCACGGATCGCACAGGATCGAGCCTGCGGCCGTCTGAATGTGGAATCCGGCGTGACCGACGCTGGTGACCTGCACTGGTATGCCTCCTGAAAATGTGCTGAGCGACGGTACCAGGGTAGGCCCTCCGCGCGGCGGGTTCGATCAGGCAACCCCTGGGCATCGCGGATAACCCGACGTCACCACCGGAAACACGCGCCCACGCGGTGGGTCAGATCACGGGTTCACCGCTAGGCTGGGAACCTGTGGACCCCGTATACAGAACAGTCATCGGCATCGCCCGTACCGTCTTCGCGTTCGAAGGCCTGAAGTTCTCGGTTCAGGGTGATCGGAATATCCCCGCAACCGGTGGTGCGGTGATCGCGATCAACCACACCGGGTACATGGACTTCACCTACGCGGGTCTGCCGGCGCGCACCCCGAAGCGGTACATCCGGTTCATGGCCAAGAAGGAAGTTTTCGACAACAAGATTTCCGGGCCCATCATGCGAGCCCTCAAGCACATCCCCGTCGATCGTGGTGCCGGCGCCGATTCCTACAAGGCGGCCGTCGACTTCCTCAAGCGCGGCGAACTGGTCGGTGTGTATCCGGAAGCCACGATCAGTCGGAGCTTCGAGATCAAGGAATTCAAGTCCGGCGCTGCCCGCATGGCCATCGAGGCCGGTGTTCCCATCATTCCCGTCGCGATCTGGGGTGCACAGCGCGTGTGGACCAAGGGCTACCCGAAGCGGTTGGGCCGCACCAATACTCCGATCTCCATTGCCGTCGGCGAGCCCATCCAGCCTTTCGAACCGGCCAGTGAGCTGACGGCCAAACTGCGCACGACGATGCAGGAACTGCTGCTCGAAGCTCAGAAGGGCTACCAGCATCCCGCAGGCGAGTACTGGGTACCCGCACGATTGGGTGGCAGTGCGCCCACCCTCGAACAGGCAGACAAGATGGATGCCGAAGAAGCCGAGGCCAAGGCAAAAGCACGCGAGGCCCGCAAGTCGGAAGGCTGAGCCCGTGACCGCCGAACCCGTATACACGGCAGTCGAGACCACCGCGCGTGTTCTCTGCCGTCTACAGGGTTTGGCGGTCACCCGAACCGGCACCGAGAACGTTCCGCGTGTCGGCGGAGCGGTGATCGCGATCAACCACACGAGCTACCTGGACTTCATCCAAGCGGCCCTTGCCGTGCGCGAGTCGAAGCGGAAGCTTCGGGTGATGGCCAAAACAGAATTGGCGAACAACAAGGTTCTCGCGTTCCTCATGCGCGGATGTGGCGTCATCGAAGTGGATCGCTCGGCGGGTGCTGAAGCCTTTCAAGTCGGCGTCGACGCACTGGGTCGTGGTGAATTGGTGGGCGTGTATCCCGAGGCGACAATCAGCCGGAGCTTCGAGATCAAGGAATTCAAGTCCGGTGCTGCCCGGATGTCCATCGAAGCGAATGTGCCAATCATTCCCGTGATCGTATGGGGTGCGCAGCGGTTGGTGACAAAAGGCGGACCGAAGAATTTGGGCCGCAACCATTTTCCGATCTCCGTTGAAGTTGGGGCGCCCATTGATCCGGTAGAGCCGGCGGATGCGCTCACTGAGATTCTGCGGATCGAGATGGACGCCATCTTGCATCACGTTCAGGATGGGTTTGCTCATGATCCTGGTGGGTACTGGGGTGCCGCGTCGGCTCGGGGGAGGGGCGCCTACTCCGGAGGAAGCTGCGGCCATGGATGTGGCGGAACGGGCGAAGCGAGGGCGTTGAGCGAACGCGCCACGGATCCGTTACGTCCGCATTTCGATCTCCATTCGGCGCCGCTACCCCGGACTAGGTCGACTTCAATTCGGTCATCAGGCGGAGGATGCCGAAGAACATATCGCCCATCGAATCGGTTGGGTCGTATATTTTCCCGTTGATCGACACTGCGCCGCCTTTGCCTCGCCAACCTCTTGACTGCCTCTTTTGGTGTCTGCGCAGGCGAGCAAGACGATCAAGTCCTGCCGCGCAGAGACGTCGTCGTCACCGGACCGTGTTGATCGCACTGTTGAGCCTTGGAGCGGCGTGATCGCCGACCCCTTCCTTGGCTAGGAATGCAACGTGAATCGACGAGTCCTGGGCGGCTGTACTCAGGCGCGCGTAAAGCCGGTCTTCATTGCACTCGGATTTTCGCCGTTCACGACGTCCTGCACACCGATCGTCCGCTAGAAACTATGCCATGCCGGATGAATCCAACGGACGCATAAACCGGACGAACGTGCGAGAATTTGCCCACGTCAATTTCACACAGAAGTGCGTTTGCGATCGTCCGGTATGACGATGGTCAAAACGCACACCCAAACCCGCAGAATTGCTCTCAGCTCGTTTCGGTTGCTGCCTGTCGATTTGATTGCATCTCCCAATGAACGACGTCGGATCGGTGAGACTGACACGATGACGCTCGAAGAAGAACGAGACAACCGATCGCCCACGACGTGGGTCCGGCTTGCCGATCTTGCAGGAGTGATCATGATGGAAGAATGAGGGGATGCGCCCGAACAGGTACCTCGACGATTATCTGCATGGGCTGGAGTTCCTGGGTGGGGTGTACCCCGATGATGCGGGGGCGATCGCCGAGCACGGCATCGTGGCCGCGCTCGATGATGATGATGCGTTCGTGTTCTTGTTTCGCTTGGTCGGTCCAGACGCCCCGGCATTCGCGGATGAACTGTGGCAGTTGATCAGTGGTTTTCTGAACAGTCGCCGCGTCGAGGAGTTGTTCGGAGGCTCTGAGGATGCCGGGTTGGCGGATCTCAACACAGTGAGAGGCCCGAGATACCTCCCGCCTCCTACTCGACTGAGGATCCCAAGGTGAGAGTGTCTGACGGCTATCACCGTGCCAAATAATTCAGGGAAGAACGTGCCAAATAATTCCGAGAGTCACACACTAACCGAGGAGAAACCGCGCGAATACTGCAGGCAGCAGCGTTCCAGAACTCACCGACAACCCATGTAATGAATCATCCGTTTTGGACACGGGTTTCGGAACATATCTTCGGCCAGCTCGCCGAAGATCGTTCCCTACGTTCGTTAAGGGGTCATTTATGAAACACGTGTTGGAGAGATCGAAAATCTGGACCGAATCGGCCGCCGAGGCTGTGGCTCTTGGAAAGTCTGTCACGGTTCAGTGAGTTCGTAGTCAGCTTCGAACTCGTATTGACTGCACTCCCAGGACCACTGGCGGCATTGTTTCGTGAATTCGAGTTGAGTTCGTGGATTGCGGAGGAACTGCACAAAAGTAGTGTCCGTAGCGCGGAGAACGAGCGCCAAAATGTATCTGTCCGGGGAGTCCCTCGCGAAGGAGTCTTCGTTGGGGGTCAATGAGAAAGGTTGGCCCGCGTAATTGATGGACTTTACTTCTACAAAATACTGTTTTGAGTCATACGTCGCCAGAAGGTCGTAGCCAAGATTCTGTCGACTATGGTCTTCGGCTTCGTATCCGAGGTCAGTGAGTAGCCCCAACACACAAAGTTCGGCAGAACGCCATGCAGAAGCATTTCGTGTCGTTGCGATTCGGCTTCCGCGAGCGATCGAAACATTGCGAAAGTGTTGAAGCGAATCGCCTAGTGGGTCGGAGGCCATCACATTCGGGGTTGCGTATTCAGGATTTCCAGATGTAACGAAATTATCTGCGGCAATACTGGTTCCAAGTGCCTTTGCCAGCCCTTCCTTCTCCATGTATCGGCCGACACGCCTCTGGATCGAGATAACGTCGGTTCCGCAGCTCTTGAGAGACTCTAAGAAGTGGGCCGAGATTGTCGAACCGGATGCCACTATTTCGATCAGCTCATGAGGCCCGTCGTCTGCGAACCAAACATTCGACGAAATCAGCTCCTCGACAGAAACGCCAATGGGGACGAGGCTCTTGATGACGTGACTGATCAATTCAGCACAGCCAGTGCTTGTCATCGATCCGCATGCCGCTGAGGCAAGTAGTTCCTGGGTTGACGCGGTCTTGACGCCGGCAAATTTCGCGATCTTGACGGCCGCCGATACATCGGCTGCGGATTGGGCGATCATTCTACGGCCTTCTGGGGCTATCGAGACTGCCGCAGCGTCGTTATCGTTGAGCCAGATGGGTGCGAGGTGAAGTCGGCTCTGGAGTGGGCGAAGGCGTTCCGAGACATTGTTCAGGAGTTCTGATCGAAAACTGCGTTTCTGAAATTTTAGTGCGACGTCATCTACGTTCGGAGAAAGGCAAGCGAGCATTTCGGAGCTTGCATCGTCGGGAGACTCCATAGTCGAAAGGATTCGTTCACTAATCACCGCTGCGATCGAGTCGATCTGAATTGCAGTGTGATCGTCGAGGGTTATTCGAGTCCGCGACGGGTCGGTGCTGAAATCGCCATTTACTCGAATGCCGAATCCCGACTGTTCTAGCGTTGGAAGGTATGCATGTGCAATGGATTCATCTGCACGTAGGGGAACGACGCGCTCGCCATCCATTGAGAATGCGATGGCGATGTCTCGGCGTCGCTCAACCTTCCACTTCTCAGATCTGGTTGGTGCGAATATGTTGAGAATCGCCGATTCGGCAGTTAAGAGTTGACGGTGACACTGAAAGCGAACCTCAGACGAATCTTGAAGCTCAACTGAGGCGACATGATTCAAGAATAGTAGATAGTCGGAGTCGAATCGCGCGAATTCCTCTGCTACTTGATCCTGATTGAGACCTTCCATGATGAATACGGTCGGGAAACCTTTTTCAATCATCCGATTCGCGGCAGTCAGTTGGGCTGAGTTGGCGTCGATCGTGAGCGGATGTGGGATTCGGATCAGGGGTACCGGCGCTGGCTCTCCAATTAGATTCTGGGTCAGGTCCCGGGAGAATGTTGCTTGTAGTTGATTGCTGATCAGGTGAACTCGATCGGCAATCCCAACCACCGACTTGAATCCTATGCCACGATATCCAATGCCTTGTCCTCGTGACTTACTGGATGAGGCGCTTCTGCACAACGAACGAAAGTCGTTGAGGTTAAAGGGTCTTCCTGAATTGGCGCAGATGACCCAATCGTCGCCCCTGGCAAAGGCAACACGGTCAGCACCGGCGTCGTCGGAATTCTGGAGTATTTCGATGAAGGCTCGGGTCGAATACGACTCGGCCACATATCGTTCCAGGCCAGCCATATCCGATAGAAGTTGTGGAGAATTTCTCGCCTCAGTGAGAAGTTCCTGACGCACAGTGCTGAGTATGCTCACGAACGCTGCTTCCTCTACGAATTCGTTGGGTAAACACGAATCTTTGATGGAGGACCGTCGCAATCCAGGCTTTCGCTACAGGATTCAAACCCGATGAAACTGCTCTCGCTGATCCGAGTGTAGTCTGTAGCCACTAGCTGACCATTTTGGTTGTAGGCAGATATGACGACCTTTAAGGAACTATCGATCTGTCCGGATGGGGCGATGACATCAAAGTTAACGCGTACTCCGCTTGAGTAGCTAGTCTTCGTGTAGACGGCATACATGGCTTCGAGGGAAACCCCTAGACGTTCCTCAAGTGCATCCATGCGTTCGATGCGGTCAGTTACTTCGATGATGATGTCTTTTGCCATTTCCACTCTCGTTGGTCAAGTTTGGTTGGATGCGACATTTAGGGACTCGTGCGGGTCTCAGTGATGTGCGCGCCTGCCGATGCAGACCGCGTGATCGTATCGCGAGTAAGCGAAATATGACCGACTGGTATGTCAGGTTCTCAGAAGAGGGACTTACTGTCGCTTCCGCTTTCGACGGTCATCTGAAACCCAATTCAGGCTTCTCGGCAGAAGGCCGTGAGACGTCCGAGTATCGAAGACGAAGTGGGCAAGAAGGAAGAGACCCCGATACCGGCAAGAACGCCGACGACCGCACCATCACCATCAGCTACAACGCGAAAGTCCATAACCGGCTTCATCGCAACCGAGACCTACGGGTGACCTATCGCACGCAGGCGCCGGGAGCATCGCGCCAGCGAAGTCGACAACCGGACGCGCAGCGGGGGAAGATCTCAGCCTGCGGGCCGACCGCCAGGATTACCGCAGGCACCCGATAGTCTGTGTGCTGTTCTGAGGACAGGAAGGGAGGCCTTGCACCACGTGACTGACGAAGCGCAATCGCGCTATGCATTGTCGTTCACCAGTGGTGGCCTACTCGCCCGCGAGGGTGAGTCCGTCGCAGCGATATACCTCGAGTCTCGCGACTGGAGGGCGACCCGTGTCCGAGTTGTCGACGGCAACTTGTTGCAGGCCCGCACTACCTCATCACTCATCAGGGTCACCCGCGAGACCGTTCAGCGACTCGCGGCGCTCGGCGATGACGAGATCGAACTGCTTGTCGAGGGAAGCCCTACGGAGCAGCACCACCTGATGTGGGCTGCGGCCTGTCGCCGTTACGCGCTGATCGGCGACTTTGCCGAAGAGGTGCTGCGCGAGCGTTTCCTTCTGATGACGCCGACGCTCGACGCCGAGGTCTTCAACCGGTTCATCACCGGTAAGAGCCTGTGGCACCCCGAGCTCGACGGACTGAAGTCGTCGACGAGACAGAAGCTTCGCCAGACGTTGTTCCGGATGCTCCGCGAGGCAGGTCTGCATACCGCCGCCGGCCACATCATCCCCGCCGTGATCTCCGGGCGCGTCATCGAGGTGCTGGACCGCCGCACGCCCAGCGACCTCCGATTCTTTCCGATGATCACACCATTCACATCCTCAGGCAACCAGGTGCAGCGATGAGAACAACCCAACGAAACCTCACCCACGAAGAGAAGCACGTATATGACGTGTTGCGTAGCGACCGGTTCTTGAGGATGGAGGGCCTCTCCAAGGAAGTTCCCTTCTTTATCTATCACTTTCCGCCTGCCTGGGCCCTCGACGTCGACGGTATGCGCGACCGAGTCACCACGAAGCTCCAGAGCGATGACGGCATCAGCGTGATCGAGATCAACCTGTATGACCTTTCCGTCGAACTCCTCAACGAACGAGGCGTCTGGGACAGAGTTCTCCAAGCGGAGTCGACGATGGACAAGGCGGACTTCCGCGAGTTGCTTCAGGGCATGCTCGACCCGCACGATCACCTCGCTCCGGCGATCCGAGCTCGGCTCGACACTGAGCCGGGAACTGAACCGAACGCAACCGTGGTCTTCCTCACCGGGATCGGTGAGGTGTTTCCGTTTATCCGTACACACACGGTGCTGGAGAACTTGCAGAGCGTGGTCGTGGGTCGCCCGATGTTGGCGTGGTTCCCGGGCACGTACGAGTTCACCCGGTCGACCGGCCACCAGCTCCGCGCATTGAACCTTGGCGCGAGCGACAGCTATTACCGGGCCAAGGACATCCTCGAGCAGGAGACATAAGCATGACCGTGATCAACGAGATCTTCGCCAAGCCGATCGACCGCTCGATTGAGGGCGTCATCAAGGCTGACGACACCTCCCAACTCGCTACTGAGGTGGAGGAGTATGTCCTCACCAACGAGGCCGCCAAGGGCGTCGAGCAGGTACTGGAGGCGTACACGAACTACACGAACGCGAACGGCGTGTGGATCTCCGGTTTCTTCGGCTCCGGTAAGTCGCACCTGTTGAAGATGCTGGCCCACCTGCTCGGCGACATCGAAGGCCACGACTACCCGCGCACCGAGGTCTGCACCCAATTTCGGACAAAGGCTGACGACGCGTTCCTGCCGCCGTTGATCGACAAGGCCGAACGAATCGACGCGAAGAGCCTGCTGTTCAACATCGACCAGAAGGCCACCCTGATCTCGAAGGACCAGAACGACGCCCTACTGAAGGTGTTCGTGAAGATATTCGACGAGTCCCGCGGCTACTACGGCAACCAAGGACACATCGCCCGCTTTGAACGCGACCTCGACTTCCGTGACCAGTACGTGGCCTTCCAGGAAGCCTTCGAACAGATTGCGGGAATCCCCTGGTCACAGGGACGCGAGCAAACGGCCCTTGAAGCAGGCAACATTGACAAGGCCTTTGCCGAGGTCAATGGCTCCGAGAGCCCCGGCATCATCCGCCAGTACAGCGCGAACTACTCGGTCTCGATCGAAGATTTTGCCGGCGAGGTTGCCGCCTGGCTTGGCCAACAGCCTGACGGCTACCGGTTGAATTTCTTCGTCGACGAGGTCGGCCAGTTCATCGGCACCCACACCCAACTCATGCTCAACCTCCAGACCATCGCCGAATCGCTTGCCACCAAGTGTCAGGGGCGGTCGTGGATCTTCGTGACTTCCCAGGAAGACATGGAGAAGGTCGGCGGCGACCGCACCAAACAGCAGGCCAGCGACTTCTCCAAGATCCAGGCGCGCTTCAAGAACCGGCTCAAACTCACCAGCCAGGACGTCGAGGAGGTCATCCGCAAGCGTCTCCTGGCCAAGGCCGATGGTGCGAGCGCCGAGGTCGAGGCGATCTACGACGCGGAGCATGCGAACTTCAAGACCCTGTTCGACTTCGTCGAGGGCCGCCATTATCCGAACTACCGCGACGAGCGGCACTTCGTCGGCACCTACCCGTTTGTGGGCTACCAGTTCCCGCTTTTCCAGGCCGCGATCGAGTCGATCAGCGACCACAATATCTTTGAAGGCCGCAACAGCTCGGTCGGTGAGCGTTCCATGCTCGGCGTCGTTCAGGAAGTCGCCACCGGCCTCGCTGACCAGCCGCTCGGCACCCTCGCATCCTTCGACCAGATGTTCGAGGGCATCCGGGCATCGCTGAAGGCCGCGAATCAGCGCGCGATCTTGGGCGCCGAGAACGCCTGCGACGGCGGCAAGCTCAGCCAGCTTGCGGTGCGGTTGCTCAAAGCGCTGTTCTTGGTGAAGTACGTCGACAGCTTCAAGGCCACGCCCCGCAACCTCACTGTGCTGGTCTACGACCGCTTCGGTACCGATCTGACCCAGCTCGGCAAAGATGTCATCGAGGCGCTAAACACACTGGAGGCGCAGACCTACATTCAGCGCAATGGCGACCTGTACGACTATCTGACCAACGAAGAGCAGAAGATCGAGCAGGAAATCAAGGACGTCGACATCGACAGCTCCGAGGCCTCCGCGAAACTCAACAAGCTGCTCGCCGAGTCGGTCGTCAAGGCCACGAAGGTCACTGCCAAGAACGGCCAGAACTTCTCGTTCGGCTACAAGCTCGACGGGGTCTCGTACGGCAAGCAGCACGAGCTGTCGCTGCACTTTATCAGCCCCGAGACCGATTTCAGTCTGGAGCAAATCAAGATGCAGAGCGCGGGGCTCGACGAACTCCGAGTCGCACTCCCGGCAGAAGCGAACCGAATCCTCGCCGACCTGCGCCTGCTCCTGAAGACGGAGAAGTACGTCAAGCGCGCTCAGGGGTCCAGTCGCACCGCGAGCGAGACCAGGATCCTCAGCGAGAAGGGCACCCAGAATGCTGAGCGGGAAAAGGAAATTGTCGAACGTCTGCGGACAGCGGTCGGGGCAGCGACCCTGATCCACAACGCCGGGGTCCTCGACGTGACCTCGACGGATGCGCAGACTCGCATCAACGACGGCTTCGGCAAGGTCATCTCCGCCACCTACACCAACCTCGGCATGCTCGGCGGTAAGACCTTCAGCGAGCAGAGCCTAAGCGGACTGGTGAGCCCGGCCGAGGGCATGTTCGAGGACACCCACAGCATCCTCGATGTCCCCGCAGGCGACCTGCTCGGTCATCTGGAGATGCGCGGAAAGCGGCACGAGATGGTCACGATGAAGCAACTCATCGAGCGTTACACCACCAAGCCGTACGGCTGGGACCAATGGTCCATCGCCGCCATGGTGGCCTATCTCGCAGGACAGACGAAGATCGAGATCCAGGTCGACGGCAAGACAATCGCCCGGACGGAGATCACCGGGGCGCTGCGCAACACCCAGCGCTACCCAAAACTGATCGTCGCCCCGCAGCGCGTCTACGAACAAAAGATCGTGAACCTGTTCCGCAAGTTCATCATCGACTTCACCGACGACGGCTCCGTCACGAAAGATGTAGCCGAACTCGGCCGCGTCGGCAAAGAACGTCTCGAAGCGAAACTCGCCGAGCTGAAGGCACTGCGTGCGGGCGCCGCCACCTACCCGTTCATCGACCAGCTCGACGAACCGATCGGGCTGCTCGCGGAGCTGAGCAGCAATCCGGTGGCCTGGTTCGTCGAGCATTTCGACGGTGCCGACGACCTGCTCGATGCTAAGGACAACCTGATCGATCCGATCAAGTCGTTCCTCAACGGAAATCAGCGAAGCATCTACGACGGAGCCCGCTCGTTCATGCAGGCGAACAGTACCAACATCGCCTACTTGGAAGCCGGAGTCGCCGACGGGATCGAGACCGCGCTAGAAGATGCCCAGCTATTTCGCGGCAATAGAACCACAAAGCTCGGGAGCGCAGTTACGACCTTGCGGGAGCAGCTCGGGGCTGTGATCACCGCAGAACGCGTCGCTGCGACGGCCAAGATCGACGACTACTGGAAGCAGGTTCCGGTAAGCGCCGCGTACGCGGACGCGACGGAGGCGGCTCGCCAGTCGGTGACTCGCAAGGCCGAGCAGATATTGGCACGCGTCCAGCAGGAGATGCAGATCCCTGCGATCCGTCACCTTGCTGCGCAGTTTGACGACACGATCTATCCCGCGATTCTCGACGAGCTTGAGGCTGGAAAGGCTGCACCAGTCCCAGAGCAGGAGGTTCCGGGAGACGACGAGTCGAAGGCTCCGAGGGTCTCGACACCTCCTGCAAGACAGAGCATTTCGATCAGGAAACTCTCTTTGCCGGGAGCGGGTGGGGTGCTCGAAACCGAGGCGCAGGTCGACGCCTATCTTGATCAACTTCGCGAGACTTTGCTCGCGACGATCAACGACAACAAACGCATCACTCTGTAGTGCCCAGGCCCTTGAGGGCACGAGTTTAAGGACGCAGCATGTATACCAAGCCGTTGGAGAGTTTCGCGAAGGCCGCCAGGCGCGAACTGATTGTCGCCGTCGAGGCACGGGTTTCAACGGTGCTCGCCGCCGGATCTGTCGCGCGCAGCGAGCGGGCCGAGACGGTACGCCTTCTCGAGTCGGAGATCGCTTGCCACGGTCGTGAGCACCTGATCGACAGGGTCGCCTACACCTGGTTCAACCGTCTCATCGCGCTGCGCTTCATGGACGCCCGCGGCTACACCGACGCCGGGATTGTCTCACCGGCATCGGGCCAGGCCCACGGCCAACCGGAGATCCTGGCCGACGCGAAACGCGGTGACATTAGCACTGAGGTCGTCACCAATGCCGGCACTCACGCGGCGATCATCGGTCTGCTGGACGGTACCCGCCGCAGCACCGACGCCGAGGGCGAGGCCTATGCTCTGCTGCTCACCGAGTACTGCCGGTATTGGCACAAGACGATGCCATTCATGTTCGATGCCGAGGGTGCTTACACCGAGTTGCTTGTGCCCGCAGGCTTGCTCGCCGATGGGGCGCTCCTGTCCCGGGCCCGCGAAGTGCTCACCGAGGACGTCTGTAACGACGTCGAGGTGATCGGCTGGCTCTACCAGTTCTACATCTCCGAGCGGAAAGACGAGGTTTTCGCCGGGTTCAAGAAAAACAAGAAGGCCGGCGCCGACGAGATCCCCGCAGCAACCCAGCTCTTCACTCCGCACTGGATCGTCCGCTACCTCCTGGAGAACTCGCTCGGACGACTCTGGATGCTCAACCGGCCGACCTCGCGACTGGTCGACCAAATGGACTACTACATCGCGCCGATCGAGGAGGAGACCGATTTCCTGAGGGTTTCGGGGCCTGAAGAGTTGACGGTGATCGACCCGGCGTGTGGGTCGGGTCATATGCTTACTTATGCCTTCGACCTGCTGTACTCGATCTACGAGGAGGAGGGGTATGCGCCGTCGGAGATTCCGAGTCTGATCCTAGCCCACAATCTTCATGGCACCGAGATCGATCCGCGTGCCGGGGCGCTTGCGTCGTTCGCTCTCACAATGAAGGCGCGGGCGCGGGATCGCCGTTTTCTCACTCGTTCGGGGGTCGAACCGAAGGTCTGCGTGATCGAGCCGATCTCATTCTCGCCAGATGAGTTGGACTTGCTGGTTACGAAGAGTGGCAACCGCGGTCCCGAAGAAGCGTTCTGGAATCAGTTCCGCGATGCAGCCATCCTAGGCTCGCTAATCCAGCCGGACGCAGATGCGACCAAGCAGGCTGCAGCAGTCTTGGACGGGCTACAGGATCTGGACGAGACGCTCTATTACGACACGCTGAACCGTGTACGCAATGCTGTTGCGCAGGCGGATGCGCTGAGCCGGAGGTATTCGGTGGTCACAGCGAATCCTCCGTACATGGGTAGTAAAAACATGGATACGCGGCTCGCCGAGTTCGCCAAGGACGCCTTCCCCGATGGAAAGCAAGATCTCTACGGATGCTTCGTGTTGCGCTCGATTGCCTTTGCGGTTCCCGGAGGATTTGTCGCGAAGATCATCGGGGATACGTGGATGTCCATCGTCAGTTTTAAGAACTTTCGGGAAGATATCCTTTCTGGACATTCATTCGACAGCTTTGTGCACCTGCGAGATATCTCTAACCACCCGGACATATTCGGAGCCAATGCTGCGTTTGTCCTCTCGATGACAAACGCTCCGGGGAAGCGGGTGCCCTTTGTTCGGCTGACCCCGTTGAACGAGAATGAAAAGAGAATTCGTCTCGTTGAAGCCATTCGCAATCCCGCCTGCGAGTGGCGGTACACAGCCTCCTCTGAGGACCTTGCCAAGGTGCCGGGTACACCCGTTGCTTACTGGCTCTCCGACGTCATGCGCGCAGCCTTCAACATTGGGCAGCCGCTCAGCACAATCACCGCGCCTCGGCAGGGCTTATCGACCGCAGACAACGACCGATTCTTGCGGACTTGGTGGGAGGTGGACTTGCATCGCACATTGCTACGATGTGAGACCAGAGAAGAATCCGAAGCCTCATCCGCTCGGTGGTTTCCTCATAACAAGGGAGGCAGTTTCCGAAAGTGGTGGGGAAATCAAGAACACCTTGTAAACTGGGAGGGTGGTGGTCGTGAACTTGAATCAATGAAGCCAAAGTCGGTGATCCGTAACTCTTCTACTTACTTTCGACCATCGGTCTCATGGTCAAGAATTAGCTCCGGAGATCCCGCTTTCCGTGTCTATCCGAATGGGTTCACTTATAACGATGTCGGGCCGTCAGTCTTCTTTGGAGATGCCGGTTTTAGGTACGCATTCGCCTCGCTGGCCAATTCAAGCGTTGCCCACGCCCTCTTGCAGGCAGTCGCTCCTACGCTTCATTTTGATGGAGGACAGATCGCGCAGTTGCCAATATGTGACGCTGGGATGCACGAGCGTGCCAGGCTCGCAGAAGAGAACGTGGCCGTTTCCCGTGCAGACTGGGATGACTTCGAGACTTCCTGGGACTTCAAGAACCCGTCGTGGCTGAGATCAGAACTAGCTGGGAAGTCTCTTGCAGAGTGGTACGCCGCGTGGTCGATCGCACAGGCGAAGGTCGCGCTTGAACAACAAGCCCGTGAAATGGAAAACAACCGCGTCGTAGCTGAGGCGTATGGCTTGCTGAATGAGGTTCCGATTGATGTACCGCTGCATCGGGTCTCGCTGACTCGCAATGTCGAATTCCTGTATGGGCCGGGCAGGACGGCTGCCGAGTACGAAGTGTTGGAGCGAGCGGATCTTGCCGCAGAGTTGATCTCGTATGCGGTTGGCTGCATGTTCGGTCGCTACAGCCTCGATGCGCCGGCGTTGATTCTGGCTCATCAAGGTGCAACGCTTCGGGACTACTTCGCTAAGGTTTTGACAGGTTCAACCAACGGAGTAACGGGCTCAACCAGCGACATCACGTTCATGCCGGACGCCGACAATGTGATTCCGTTCGTCGACGATGGCTGGTTCGAGGATGACATCGTCGAACAATTCAGGCAATTTCTGAAAGCTGCGTTTGCCGCAGAACACTTCGAGGAGAACCTGCGGTTTATAGAGGAGTCGCTGGGCGTAAAGACACTGCGCGACTACTTCGTCACTAAGTCGGGGAGGTCGAAGTTCTATGACGACCATGTGAAGCGCTACAAGAAGCGCCCGATTTACTGGATGTTCTCCAGTCCCAAGGGCTCGTTCAACGCGCTGATCTACTTGCACCGCTACACGCCGTCGACGGTCTCGACCGTGCTCAACGAGTACTTGCGCGAGTACGAGAACAAACTGCAGAAGGCATTTGAGCGTGCCGAGGCTGCGGCCGCTGGCGGCACATCGGTGAAGGACCAGAAGGAAGCCGACCGGCTGCGCAAGGTACTTGCCGAACTGCGTGACTACGAGCATGACGTGCTCTATCCGCTCGCCACCCAGCAGGTCGAGATCGATCTCGATGACGGCGTCAAAGTGAACTACCCGAAGTTCTACCCGGCGGTGAAGAAGATTGTTGGCTTGCAGTCCAGCGATGGGTAACGAGTCACGTGCGCGCTCGGACCGGCTCGTGACGACAAGGACGATGAATGAGTAAGACCCCCACGATCGCGGACCACCTTGCGGATCGCTTCGTCTCCAAGCGGATAGTCGTATGGCACGATCCCGACGGTGGCTACTCCGCCGGACTCGACGTGCTCGCGCCGAGCGACGTGACGGTGCTGCGCATCGCCGATAACGAATTCGCAGTCAAACATCGGGTACTGCGTAAAGAATCGACGACGAAGTTCTTGATCTACCGAGCCGGCAGCATCCCCGAAGGTTTCGGGAACTGGCTGCTCGACATCGAACTGGCTTACGGCCCGGTGTTCACCGCAGACCGTGGCGCGTTGATGAGGGCCGACCTCGGGCTCACAGCGCCGGGTTCCGACGAGTTGATTGTCAGTTATCAGGCGTTCTTCAACGATGCGAAGCTGGTAGCGAGGCTCAAACTGTTGCCATTGAACCGCGGCGACCTGACGGTGATGCAGGCACAAATGTGCGCCGTGCTTCTGAACCAGAAGGAACACAGCTTCTCAGAGCTGACCCGCACGCTGCTGATGCAGCACGCCGACGGCGATACCACCGGATTTGACGCGCTTGCCGCCTACCGCTTCACAGACTTCTACTGGGCCGGAGCCTCCGGCATCTACGGGTTCACCTCGCAGACGCCGACGATGGCTGGGTTCGTGCTGTGGATGTTTCAGCGCGCCGTCGACGGGTTCGGAGTCGTCGAGTCGAAGAAGGCACGAAACCTGTCGCTCGACTTCCGCGGTTTCCGTGACTCCAAACGCAGCAGTGCAGCGATGAAGTCACTGGCCCGGACCGTCGAGGGTAACCTCGACTACGCCGATCACGTCAGTGAGATCGGTTGGGAGACACTGAAGGACGCGGACATCTTCGATGCCAGTGAGCGTGAGGTGATCCGGCGTCTGGTGGAGGGTATCGGTGCGCAGACGATGTCGTATCGCGATATCGCCGATGCGATCAACGCCAGACGTCGCGACAGCTTCTGGTTTGACGACTACGCGACCGTGTACGAGGCGCTGAGCGCCGCAGCCGAACTGATTCCGGCGATCCGGAACGCCGTGTATAAAATCCGCGGCTTTGACGAGGGGCTGACACGGTATCGCGACGAGTGGTTCCGTATCGACCAGCGCTATCGCCAGTTCACCCATGCATATCTCACTGCTGAGTTCAAGCAGCCGATCGAGATTCTGGCCGATCTGGTCGAGAAGGCCTATGTCACCGATTTTCTCGCCCCGCTCGGAGTGGCCTGGCAGCAGCAAGTCGATGCGGTCGCGCAGTGGCGCACCATCAACATGACCTCGCAATCGTCGTTCTACGACCAGTACGTCGCCCCGACACTCAAAGGCCGGAAGAAGGTCGTCGTGATCGTCTCCGATGCACTCCGTTACGAGATTGCCGACGAGCTGAGTGCGAAGATCCGAGGAGAGAACAAGTTCTCCGCTTCCATCGACGCCATGCTCGGCGTCCTGCCGTCGTACACACAACTCGGGATGGCGGCACTACTCCCGCACACCACGCTGGCGCATTCCTCAGACGGCGATCCGGTGCTGGTCGACGGGCAGAAGTCCGACGGCACCGCGAACCGCAGCAAGATCCTCAGCGCAGTCGGTGGGGCGGCGATCCAGGCGAAGGACTTCATTGAGATGAAGCCAGCCGAACGTCGCGACCTGTACTCGTCGAATCAGGTTCTGTACGTCTACCACGACACGATCGACGCGACCGGGGACAAACCCGTCTCCGAACACCGAACCTTCACGGCGGCAGCGGACGCGGTCCGTGAGCTGATCGACATCGTCAAAAAGCTTGCGAGCGCGAACGCGACGAACATCATCATCACCGCCGATCACGGGTTCCTCTATCAGCGCTCCAAACTGGCCGAGCAGTTCAATCTCACGGTGAAACCGCAGGGTGAGCAGATCGTAAAATCAACGCGCCGCTACGTGCTGGGGCGAGGTTTGAAGAAGGACGCGGCGTTCACGACGTTCAAGCCCGACCAAGTGGGACTGTCGAGCGCCCTGGAAGTGCAGATCCCGAATTCGATCCAGCGGATCGTGCAGCCCGGAGCCGGATTCCAGTTTGTGCACGGTGGCGCCTCGCTGCAGGAGGTCGTGGTGCCGGTGATCCAGATCAACAAGAGGCGCAGCGACACAGTCGAGCCGGTGAACGTCGACATCCACCCCGAGTCGGATCGGATCACGACCGGGCAGATCGTGGTCAAGTTGTACCAATCGGCCAAGGTGGAGCCGCACAAACCCGCGCGGCGGCTGCGTGCTGGCCTCTACTTCGGAGACACACTGATATCAAACGAGCAGGAGATGGCCTTCGACTCGAGCAGTGATGCTGGTCGCGATCGATTCCAAAGCGTGACACTGCTTCTCAGTAGGGACGCAGACGAGGCCAACAACCATAGCGTCGAATTCCGACTCTCGGAGCCGATCGAGGGTACCGATCAGTGGAAGAAATACAAGAGCGCGCCATACACGATCAAACGTGCCTTCGCCAGTGACGACGGATGGGATTTCTGATGAGTGACCACATCGACCTGACCGAGGCGGCCCTCATCGAGCAGACTCCCGAGGAGGGGCCTGCTGGTGCCGTGCCCGAGCTGACGGCGTTGGACCGCAAGATCAACGCGCATTTCCCGGGTGCTGTCGTGCGCAAGGACCTCGTCAAGGCGGTCAAAGGCAACGCGATCGTGCCGTCTTACGTACTGGAGTACTTGCTCGGGCAGTTCGCCGCGTCCGACGACGAGGCGACGATCCAGGAGGGCATCGAGAAGGTGCGCCGGATCCTTGCCGAGCACTATGTTCACCGCAACGAGTCGGAGCTGGTGAAGTCGAAGATTCGCGAGAAGGGTCGCTTCCGGATCATTGACCGGGTCAGCGTGACGTTGAACGAGAAGGACGACGTCTATCAGGCGTCGTTCGCGAACGTCGGCATCAGCGGGGTGCTCGTGGATTCGAGCACGGTGACCGCGAACCAGAAACTACTGGTGGGCGGCGTGTGGTGCCTGTGCGACATCGAGTACTTCCACAGTGACGACGCCCGTGTGGCGCCCTGGATTTTGGGTCGATTGCAGCCGATCCAGATGTCGAGTTTTGACTACGCCGGCTACCTCCAGGCCCGGGGCGAGTTCACCACCGATGAATGGATAGACCTTCTTATCCAGTCAATCGGCTTCAACCCCGAGCTGTTCGGGCGACGCGCGAAACTGCTTCAGTTGATCCGGCTGATCCCGTTCGTGGAGCGCAACTACAACCTCGTCGAACTGGGCCCGAAGGGCACCGGCAAATCGCACATCTACTCTGAGTTCTCGCCCCACGGCATGTTGATCTCCGGCGGTGAGATCACCGTGCCGAAACTGTTCGTGAACAACGCCAACGGGAAGATCGGTCTCGTCGGCTACTGGGACGTTGTCGCGTTCGATGAGTTCGCGGGCAAGAAGAAGCGGACCGACAAGGCGCTGGTCGACATCATGAAGAACTACATGGCGAACAAGTCCTTCTCCCGCGGTGTCGAGACGCTTGGGGCGGAGGCGTCGATGGTGTTCGTCGGCAACACCTCGCACACCGTTCCGTACATGCTCAAGCACTCAGATCTCTTCGACGAGCTCCCCGAGAGTTACCACGACTCGGCCTACCTCGACCGCTTGCACTTTTACATCCCTGGTTGGGAAATTGACACGATCCGCGGCGAGATGTTCTCCAGCGGTTACGGTTTTGTTGTCGACTACATTGCCGAAGTCCTCAAGTCGATGCGAAATCTCGACTACTCCGATCGTTACCAGCAGTACTACACACTCGGCTCGGACATCTCCACTCGCGACCGAGACGGCATCCACAAGACGTTCTCCGGACTGATGAAATTGCTCTACCCGCACGAGAAGGCCACCGCCCAGGAGATCGAAGAGATCTTGCGCTTCGCAATCGAGGGCCGCAAACGCGTCAAGGACCAGATCCTGCGCATGGACTCCACCATGGCAACGGTGAAGTTCGGGTACCAATCACTCGCGGGTGAGTGGACCGCTGTCACGACGCTGGAGGAAGACGAGTATCCCGGGCACTACTACCGCGATCGCCCAGACGCTGTCGAAGAGATCGAAGACCTTGTCGGTTCGGCCGTACCTGCGCCTGCTGCTGTCGGCTCGGAGAAGGCGGTCATCGCCGTCCCGGTAGTAAAGGAGGAGTTGTATCAAGGGCACCGGGATTTCGTCGAAAATCAACGCGGCGTCTCCTACGAGACCCTCCTTATGCCGTACTTGCGCGGCGCGTCCGAGATCGAGTTGCACGACCCGTACATCCGGATGAACCACCAAGGGCGGAATCTCGTCGAGTTACTGGCCTTGATCGCCTCGGCCAAAGACCCCGCCGACGAGGTGACATTCAAACTCTTCACCCTGCTCGAAACCGACCCTGAGTATCAGAAGAGGCAGTTGCAGATGATCGGTCAGATCATTCAGGGGGCTGCCCAACAGGGCATCAAGCTTGATGTGGCTAAGGACCCTGGCGGTCATGATCGCTGGATCCGTACGGACAACGGATGGCGAATCAACCTCGGCCGGGGCCTCGACATCTTTCAGAAGCAAGAAGGCGGTTGGTTCGACTTCGGCAGTACGCGACAGGAGTTTCGCCAGGCTCGGGCATTTGGCGTGACGTATCTCCGGGAGTGAGATGACGGCGGGTGTCGACGGACGTGAACCCACCGACGTCGCCCGTGACTGAATGTTCGAGAGGGGCCTCGTTACCGTGTGTCGGAGTCAACGGTCTCCGCGGTTTGATGACCACGACCGGCCCCTCGCCGTGTTGAAAATCGATCGGTATTCGGCATCTGGTCGGCCGCGGCGATTGTGCAGGTCAAGTTTGTCGAGAACCCGTGTCAACAATCAATGTCGAAATCGTTCCCGGCGCCGGGGTTTTCGACGCTATGAGTGCGATCAGGACCCTGGTCGCTGAGACTGTCGAGTGCTTATCCTTTGGCAAGCAGGCGCGCAGCGGTGCCGCGGCAGCCATGGACAGACAAGATCGTCGAGGTGGTCATCCTCCACCCGAATTTTCGGGTGCCATGGTGCTTTGCTTGAACCTCACCACAGCGCAGGTTGCACGGGGGATTCATCGGATAGGTTTCGGCACTTAGGTTTCCGTGACCGAGGGCGGCCTCCTTGTGCGCGTTCGATAACGTCCTCGGGGATGCCCATCTGTCGGGTTAGCTCGATGTCAGTGTGCGGGGTGATGTGAGCGGCAGCAGCAAGAGCAATTCTGACGAGCAAGTGTTGACGGGCGCGGGCACGTCCCGCATCAGAATCGCGGTCATTCCATTCGGTAAGCCATTGTGGGGAGCCCGCTTTTGGTGCGAATTCCGGTCGGCTGGATACACGTTCGAGGAGAACATCGAGGGAATCGAGCAGCAACTCGCCTGCATCCTCGATGAGGCGGTCTTCGACACCGTCCACACGCGTTTCCCCAGGATAGACAACAACATCGAATCCGTCAGGAATTGAAGCTCGGTGTCTTGACCAAACATGCGCGCAACGGAGTGTTTCGCAAAACCTTCTGCAGCATCAGAACGGTGCTCAACTTGGAGCATTGTCGACCAGATATCAGGGGTTCAATCGGTCACGTATGGCAGTATGAAAATTCCTCGTGGGATGAGAGATTCTTCCGGAGTGAAGGATGCCCCCCGATTTGGTACAGGTCGGGGGGCATCACCCTATCGGGCAGACAGTCGCACAACTTACTCTGTGCCGCACCGGAGGACGATCGGAGTCGACGAACCCACTACCCAACATGCCTCGAACGCAATCGACTGTATCCAGTCGACGAATCGGCCGATTTGCAATGTGACTCTCGGAATTATTTGGCAGGTTCTTCACGGAATTGTTTGGCACGGAGTGCTTGGATATACAGGGTCGGCTGGAGATGTGACGGATCGACTGACGGGCAGGCTCAGAGTGGCGGAAGTCTTTCATGGTCCCGCTCCGCGCGGGCCAACTCGATATTCACATACAGCGCCGAACGCTTCAGACCTGTATTCCGGCAAAGCTTTTCGATCTTGACTGACCGGTCTCGTACGTTGCAACAGTGTCAGTTTTAGAAGACCACTGCACGATCGGGCGGAAGTAACTGTGACTCAGTCACGTAGTCGAATAAAACTCTGATCTGAACTGCCCAAGGAGACAGCCACTGCTAATCGGTAGTTCGGCCTAGAGGGGCTCGCCGCAGCTCCCGCAGGTTTCCTCGCCATTTTCGTATATGGCCCCGCAGCAGTATGTGGAACCGCCGCCCACCTCCAAGCAAGCCATGCAAATCTCATCTTGCTCGTACCAGTTAGCCTCGTCCTCGACACTCTCTTCACACGACGTACATACGAGCGCCACAACGACCTCCAAAGTCGGAACACGGAACACGGAACATTGCCGAGAGGTCAATAGTCAAAGGAGCTGGCTGCGTCACCATTCCCAGGAACTGAACTCGGCTACGCGGAAAATCTTAATACGAAGAAGAGTCCTGAACCCGACCGCCTCTTTACACTTCGTTTCATAGTTATGAGCTACTTCGGGTCGTCTCTCATTCGTTTGTTACTGACACATCGGAAATGAGACACTCGGAACCTTCGCCGGCCTTGTCGATACTAGACTGCTGAAGGGGCTCGGAGAGCGGTCAAGATGGCGCCGGAGCAAAATCGCTACCTCGCGTACTGAATCGTGACCTGTCCGAGAAAACTGTCAAGCCGTTCAGTTCATGCCGGTGGTCGTGGTTCTCACCTTCTGTGAGGTCAGCTAGAGCATCGAGCCTGAGTTAGTAGTTGGACTGCAGGTTCACCTAAAACTCTTCTGTGCGGACATGGTCAACTCCATCATTTCCCGCGTGTACGTCTCACCGTCAATCTCTTCCTTTGCATACTGACGCATGAGTTCGTCGATTCGGGCCTTCAGTTCTAGCTTGAGTTCTATCTTCTCCATGTCTGTCTCCTGATTGGTTGCTTGACTTAGACTGGCTGGACACGGCTTAGACTAGTCACCTGACATTGCGATCTCGCCAGAGAGCTATCTGACATTCGTAAGGCAACGCGGCTACAGTCCCATTTCGTCCTGATACTCACACCAATGATCGCCATCGTGTCCGGTCTCTAACCGGCAAAACACCCCTCCCCCCTTTTTTCGGCCGTACGGGAAGTATAGAGCGTTGCACCACTTATCTGTATTGGTCATGGGTCTCTCTCGTTCCAAATCGGTGCCCGGTAAGCACCGTCAGCATCCCAGAGCATAGCCTCGGGCCTTCACTACGAGTGTGCAACGCGCTCCCGACCACAACATCTGGCAGCAATCCCGTCTGTCGGATCCTCGCGCCCTGCGGATCACCGCATCGGTATCCAACGGTCGGTCGTCACAGACTATGGTTCCGTCCGCGATAGCGCCCAAATTGAACGCAGCGTGATCTTGCCTCGGAGCCCACGGCAGGCAAGGACGCTTCACCGTGATGACACGAGATCGAAGTCTCCCGGTCACGCCAGGCACGAGCTTGGACGCGATCGCATCAACTCTCGGGGTAGAAGGATCCTCCATCAGTCGCGCCCTACTCGTAGACCTGGGCAACTAGACAACAAGGCGAAACGGGAAACGTGCCGTCGCAGCTCTGACCAGCGCAGACTTCTACCGGCCCGTGAACGAAGCACTGTTCACCGCCATCTCCGAACTCGTCGAGGTCGGCGTCGGTCAGCGCGGTGTGGCCGAGCAACTACAGGAGATGACCGGGTGAGTGAGTAAGCATTCGACGAAGTCGTTCTCCCTAACCTCGCGTTAGCGCGCTCGACGCGAGGAGGCTAGTTGCCCTCGTCGGCGCCTTCTGTATTTACATAGAGCATATTCGTGGGTTTGTCGGGTTCTTGAGTTCTCGATAATTGAATGTTCGACAGTCCGTCGACGGCTGAGTATTGTTCATTCGCTAATTGTTTCGCCTTCTCGTCCGAGCATTTCAGTTCATTTTTAAAATATTCGAAGAGTTGTTTTTTGTACATTTTTTCCCAAACGAGTTCAAAGCCTCCATGTGGAACATTTAGTAGAATTCCTTCCTGGGATGCAGAGGTCGAACTGCCATCCTCGGTTGGTAAATAAATATCCTTGAATTTTGAGCCGGGCTGACCGCGATGAATGATTATTGATTGTGATGAAAGTGCCAGGTGGACCAAAGCGGAGTAGTGAGGGACAGGAAATCGAATAATCGCCCGCGTTTCAACCGGTCGTTCGAAGTTAACTTCGAGTCCCACCCAGCGACCGTTGGTCTGTGAACTCCAGATGGTTCTGACATCTCCGTTATTTAGATGGTCGAAACTATGAGCGTGAAACACATCGTCCAGGTCTGGGCGCTGAGAGGTGTCAAGCACAAGTGCCGGGACTTGCAGACCGTTGGCTTGTAGGGGTGACCCTACGGACCCGTCGGCAACGATATCCACGACGTCGAAATAGGAGGTTCTCATGCGTCGCTTCTTTACTTTCGTTCTGCCTACTTTAGATTTGCGTCGGATCACTGTTCACCTGTACTGGGATTGAAATTGAATAATGGACTGTTATTCCCCTGGGGTCGCTTAGTTCCACATGGATTGTGTTGATGCGCCTTTTGGAATAGAAATCGATCGGAACTAGGAATGTCAGCCATCCCTTGATGGCGCTATTCGCCAAAAGGCGCGGCGTTTCGCCAATGAAGCCCCCTCCGTCCGAGCTGGGCTGGTGACCAACACGAAGTGTTCCCTCTTTGGAGTTGATCACAAGTTCAGCAAGACTGATCGATCCGTCGCGATCGCTCGGATTTTCGATGATTAGAAGAGTTCCAACCCACATAGCTTTTTTATCTGACGATGCCCAGCTGGCGGATTTGACTAGTTTGGGATCGATTTTCGCTGCCCTTCGATCCTCTTGAGCCTTTGCTATTTTGTAACTTTTTCGTGCATAGCAGGCGCTCCAAGCGGCAACGAGCAGACTCCCAATGGCAACGAGTAGAGCCGCGACCGCGACATACGCCGAACCATTCCATTCGACTCCAAAGTAGATCGGCGCCGCGTCAGGCTGGATGGGTGACTCTGGCGGCGTAGTGGGAACGATTGTCTCCGGCAGGGGTGTTGGGAGCGGCACGTCGGGAGGTGAGGCCGTAGGGGCAACCTCGGATGGTTGCGCGGCGATTAAAGGGGGCAGGTCTGTCACAAGGAGAGTATGCGTCTTTTATGCGTAGAACGGACTGGACTGTCTGAATTTATGGTGGTGTGGCGCACCCGGCCATCTTCGCTGCGACTATTAACGACTGTTTGTGGTCGGCATACGCCCTGGACTAAGAAGGTCGAGGCTGGTGGCTCGCCGGTCCGACCACTCGAAACACGGCGGATGTTCCGATTTTCTTTGTTGCTGCGGACATCGTTCGAGCGGTGTATCGGGCTTCGAGTTGGGAACAGAGTGGACAGGGCGGGGCGTGGCGGTTCTCCGGTCCTGTGGATCCGGAACTGGAAGCCCGATACGTCGGAACTAGTGTCGCGGAGTTGAAGAATGCTCGTTCGGCTCGGCGGTGGCGTCAACATGGTTGGCATCCCTACCCGGTTGACTGAAGCGCCGTCCGCAAATTCGTCGAGTTCTGCCTTGCGCACTGACACTTGTCGGATGCATCTCTCAGAGGTGAAGACACCGGCGAGCAAAGCAAGTCGATTCATGCAGTCTACGGTGGCCGGTCGTGACCTGGGTCCAGGTCACGACCGAAACAAGAAACTGAAGCCCGACTCTTTGTTGTTTCCCTTATTGATCGTCTCGCCGCCGCGACGGCTCCTGCGAATGAACGGATCTGGGCGATCTGCGATTCTCGACCATTCATGATGTGCGAGCGATCTTGCGCCCCCCGCTTGCTTTGCGTGCTGCTGGATTCCGCCCGTTTGGCATCCTCCCCCGCCTGGTTGGTGATCGCTACCGATGCATCGATCCTGGCGGGCGCATCCTCGGAGCGAGACCGTCGTACCTGACAGGCACAATGGCGGGGTGAGCCCAGAGCGCCCGACCAACCCAGCCCGCCCAACTCTTGTCGCGACTGATGTCGACGGCACCTTGATCAACGAGGACGAGTTGGTCAGTGCTCGCACCCGCGAGGTGATTCACGCCGTCGTGGAATCCGGTACGCCGTTCCTGCTGGCAACGGGGCGTCCCCCTCGCTGGATTTCGCCGGTCGTCGAAAGCCTGGGCTACGCGCCTCTTGCGGTCTGCGCCAACGGCGCTGTTGTCTACGACAGCTACGCAGACCGCGTGCTCAGTGCCGCAACCCTGTCGGTGGAGGCTCTGATCGAACTCTCCGGACTGGCGCTCAGCGTGCTTCCCGGCGCCGGCCTGGCAGCGGAACGAGTGGGGGAGAGCGCCCACGACGCGGCTACCCCACAATTTGTCAGCTCCCCGGACTACGAACATGCGTGGCTCAACCCCGACAACACGGAAATGTCCGAGGACGATGTACTGGCGGTCCCGGCCGTGAAACTGCTGATCCGTCGGCCGGGAATGACCAGCACCGCAATGTACGACGCCCTTGCGCCGCACGTCGGGTCGCTGGCAGATATGACGTACTCGACGGAGAACGGGCTGATCGAACTTTCGGCTCCCGGCATCACGAAGGCGTCGGGTCTCGTGGCTGCGGCGAATCAATTCGGGTTCGACCTGTCCGGTCTGGTGGCATTCGGCGACATGCCAAACGACATTCCGATGCTCGCGATGGCAGATCTGGGAGTGGCGATGGGCAACGCTCACCCTGAGGCAAAAGCCGCAGCAGACGAAGTTACCGAGACCAATTCACAGCACGGGGTCGCAAAAGTCCTCGAGCGCTGGTGGTCGTAAAACCCACCAGCGCTCGAGGACTTCCCACAGGAGTTATCCCACGGCATTGAGAATCTGTGTGACTACACCGGTGATCTGGTTGAAGATCAAGGCACCGTTCTCGAAGTCACTACGGAACCCGTCCGGAATCGAGTACTCGTCCGAGATGGGGAGTCCGAGGGAACCCAGATCCGATCCGTAGCTCTGCCATGCCTTGAAGATCTCACCGACCACGGTGTACACGCCCCCGTTGGGGGAGGTGTAGATAGCGCCGTTCTGGAACAACGCTCCCAGATTGCCGAACTTGGCCTGCAGTTCTCCGGTGATGGCCTCACCGAGACGGCCGAGGTCGCCGCCTTCGGCGATCCACTTCTGCGCGAGGGGTGAATCGTCGGTCAACTTCAGAACCTGGTTGACGAGGTCCGTCACGGAAGACCCGGTGCCACCGGCAACAGTGTCAGCCGGAGTGTTGGGCTTCTGCACGGGAGGCGTGACGGGGTTAGCGGGTGCCGTTACTCCGTTAGCCGCATTGGCTGCGATCTGCCGGATTTCACCCATGCGGGCGTACGCGGCATCGCCCGGGCAGGCGGTGCTTCCGACGTCACGGTGAGCGAAGATGATCGGCAAATCGACTGCAGCACCCTGCGGGTACGGCGTGTACGGCGTGCCTTCGGAGTACATCGTGGTGCGGCCCATCGGATTGAGGCCGGCCAACTTGAGTCGCCACCCGAGGAACTGACCAACCGAATTCAGCATTGCCGACGACGGCTGAACGGTGGAGTAGTCACCCATCATTGCGATACCGACGGTGTTCTCGTTGAAACCACCGGCATGTGCACCCTGGACGGGCTTGTCCAGACCGCCTGCGCGGCCTTCGAAGATCTGGCCGTACTTGTCGACGAGCACGTTGTATCCGACGTCGCACCAGCCGAGAGTCTGTGCGTGGTAGGCGTAGATCGAACGGACGATCCCGGCCGACTCGGCCTTCGTGTAGTTGTTGACGCCCGCGGTGTGGTGCACGGTGGCACCGCCGAGGCCGTCGTCGTAAGTCGGGCCGTCGCAACGCAGGCCTTCGTCCGCACCCCACTGCGAGCGGGTGATCACTGCGGGACCGCCGGTGGAGAACGGTGCGGCTACTGCCTGCAGATTGTCGTCCGACGGGCTGGTGCCCGGATCGATGAGCACGGCCGTGACTTCGTCAGCGGTGGTCTCGACCTGGCGAAGCGGCTTCGACACCGATGCCGGGGTGTAACCGAGTTCGCCTTCGGGAGCGGGGGCGGCCTCAGTGGTGGGCGCAACCTCTGCCGGCGCCGATGAGGCGGGCGCGGGTGCTGCATCAACTGCCGGTGCGTCGCGCGGCGTCAGAATCTGGATGGCCTTGGTGAGTCCGACGTAGAGGGGCTCGGTGGCCGAGAGAGTATTCGTCGCCTGTTCGGCGTCGATGGCGTCGGGGGAGAACCACGGGCCCCAGATGCCGTCCTCGGACAGCGCACGGATCTTGGACTGCGCCGAGTCGACGGTGTCCGAGGTCAACGCGACCATGCTGAACGGGGCGTCGCGAGTGAGTTGCTTGACCACAGCGCCGGGGAATTCCTCATCCTGAACAGGCGTTTCCGTCGGCGCAGCCGGATCGGCCGGTGCCGGCAGAAGCTCCGTCGGAATCGTGATTCCGGGAGGCAGCGCGATGTCGGTGGGGATCAGTGCCTTGAGATCGCCGAGGTTGATGTCGGGCAGATCGAGCCCCGTCAGTTCCTTGAGCGGAATGACGATGTCGGGAACCGACGCGAGCAGAACCTGCGAGATCTGGGTGGGCACCGCCACGGATGACGTCTCGTTTGCCGAGCGGACGTCAGGCGTGTCGTTGGTGAGGCCGTATACCGCAAAAGGACTTGCGACAGCCAGTGCGGCTACGGCCCCAAGTACGAATGAGGGCTTCGGTCGACGGTGTGGCAAGGGATGACTCCTCGGTTGTAGTTACTTACGAGCGAATTTCAGGGCCGGTAACGGCCTCGAACAGAATCGGCCGGAACCGGATCCGAGCAGGTCGGAGGCCATGTTGCGCGGATCAACTCCATCTTTCGGTCGCATATGTCTGCAACTCGTGATGCGGATGTGACTCGTGTGACTGGTGTTGCTAAGTCCAGGCACTCTTGCCACACTAGTCACAAGAGTCCATAACGCTCAACCTTAGGGTGAGACTTTAGCCAAATCGTTGTGGACTGGACCACGTGCGGAGAACCGACTTCGCAGCCCCGTGAGTCCGGTGGCGATGAGGAGAGCGTTGATGGCGAAGAACGAGCGAAGCGGAACCGCAGGTAAAAAGCCTGTTAGACGCCGTTTCCTGGTGAGTGGACCCGGTCGGCGCCGTTCCGTGATGCGCATCTCCGTGCTGGGATTGATTCCCGCTCTGGCACTCGGAATTGCCGTCGGAGGTATCGGAACTCTTTACCAGGACGAGCCGTCGGTTATGCCCGTCGTGTCCGCCGACACCCAATTCACACTCTCCGGCCACGGCAACGGTCACGGCCGCGGAATGGGTCAATGGGGCGCTTACGGCTACGCCAAAAACCAGGGTTGGTCCGGCGAGCGAATTCTCAGCCACTACTACGGGGGCACTGTTCTCGACTCCATGCCGCCCGCTCAGATGAGCGTTCGGCTGACAGCCCGCGACGACGAGACCCTCGACGTGTACTCCGCCGCCGGCATGGTCGTGAACGGACAGCGCACCGCGCCCGGTGAAGCTGCCCACCTGACCGCACTTCCGGGCGGCGGCGCCAGCGTCGTCGTCACCAGCGGCTGCGGCGGCGGGGTCGTCTGGGAAGCGGTCACAAACCATCCGTGGGTGGATCCGGTAGATCTGTCCCCGGACCGGCCTGCCGACCAATTCTTGACGATGTGCGACGACAACGCCCCGTATCGCGGCGCGCTTGGTGTTGTGCTCGACAACGGAGCGGCGCGCACAGTCAACCTGCTCGACATGGAGGACTACCTACTTGGAGTGGTGCCGGTAGAGGCGAAGGCCGATTGGGCCGATTCCGGTGGGGCAGAAGCACTACGGGCTCAAGCCGTCGCCGCGCGGTCGTATGCCGCAGTCGAGCATCGCAGCTCGTACGCCGACACCTGCGACACGCAGGATTGCCAGGTCTACGGCGGCGCAGGCAAGGAAGATCCACGAACCACCGAGGCCGTGCGCAGCACCACCGGCGCAGTTCTCTCACGCGACGGCGACATCGTTGCCACCGAATTCTCCTCGTCTACAGGCGGTTACAGCTCAGGTGGAGCATTCCCGGCTGTGGCAGACGAAGGTGACACCATCTCGCCCAATCATGACTGGACGCAGATGTTTTCCGCAGGCGAGATCGCGGAGGCCTTCGGGGTCGGCGAATTGACGTCGCTGAAAGTTCTCTCCCGAAACGGCCTCGGCGTCGACGGCGGCCGCGTCACGGCTCTCGAAGTTGTCGGAACAAAGGCAACCGTCGGTGTCACCGGAATGCAGGCGAGGATGAAATTGGGGCTGAAATCCGACTGGTTCACTATCGGTGACGGCGCTGGTGTGGTAGAGAGTCCGGTATCGGAAACTGTAGCGCCAGAACTAAATTCGCAAATTACTGATTCGTCCGGTACGGTTGTCGAGACGCAGATCGAGGCAAAATATCGAGAGTTCGGTGGCGCCACCGGCACTCTCGGCGCCCCGGTCGGCCCGGAGATGCAATTGCCCTCCGAGGCAGGCACCTTCCGCGTCTTCGAAAATGGAACCATCATCTGGACCGAGATTTTGGGTGCGCAGGTAGTTGATGCCAACGTGCTCCGCGAGTGGATACCGACGGATATGAGCTAGGGGAAGATCGGTCGATATTTACCTCGCACAAAAACGATTCTGTCGGGCCTCGCCGCAATCCGGTGCAGGCCCGACAGGTCGTTTACGGCCCGAAGATCAGCCCGGAGATCAGATGGTGGGGGCGTCGCCGAGCAGTCGATATTCGAGCCACAGTTCGGCACGTTCGGTAGGGGAGCTGAGATCGAGTTGGAGCAGGCTCTCGATGCGAGCGAGCCTGCTGCGCAAGGTATGTCGGTGAATGTTCAGTGCAGTGGCCGCAGCATCTCCCACTCCGTTGTGGGCCAGCCACATGGCCAAGGTTCGGTAGAGGTCGCTGCCACCCTTTGCTTCGAGTAGCGGTCGAAGATGGGCCGCCGCAAAAGCCGTCGACCGATCGGGATCGAGAAACGCCGACAATCCACTTTCGGAGAGTTCCGCAAAACGCATCGACGGCAGGTTGCGGGCACTGGCCTCGGCTGCTGCCTGCGCGGCCTGCCTTCTGGCCCGCGAGAGATCGTCCCACCACAGCATGTCCGACACGCCGACGGTTACGTCGATACCTTTGATACGAGCGAGAATTCGTTCGCTGTCCGTAGCCGACACAACGGCGATGAGCGCGCCATCGGTGATGCCGAATGCCAAATCGCGGCTGAGGCCGTCGAGCAATGAGACGGACACGCTCTCGAGTAGACCGACGGGGCCCGCGACGTGGAAGACCTGAAAGGGTTCAATCGGAAATCCGCCCCACAGCTCTCCGGAGATGTTGCGCGCGAGCGTATTCTGGCCCTCGAAGAGCTGATGCATCGCCACCGTGCGTAAGTGATTCATCGTCAGCTGTGCATCTCGCGTGCGGGCCGTCATAAGCGTCAACAGGGAAGCGGCGGTGATCACGATGCCCTGATTCAGTGACCCGACGGCGCCGGGGCAGCCGGCGACGAGGTATCCCATCAGCTTTCCCCGCGACGTTGTCAGGGGATGGGAGATCACGTCCTCGTTCTCGCTCGTGACAAAGCTGACCTCCATCGGGCGGGCGTCACGCTCGGGAGCGGTGCGCTCGATTCCCGCGGCCGCGGCGGTGTGCGAGATCTCGACGGTGTGGCCGGCCGAGTCCAGCAGTGCCGCCCATCCCCCGATCAACTCCGCGACCCGGCGCACAACTGCTCGGGTCCCGTTGACCGTCACAGCGGCTTGGAGGAGTCGCCGCACGCTCTGATAGTTGTTGCGCAGGGCTTTCATGTCGTCCTCGGACTGCGCCCGGGACACCGCTTTTGTCAGTGCGATGAACGGCGTTCGCAGGGGGACGTCGAGAAGGGGCACGTTGAAACGTGTGGCCGCATCTACGAGAGCCTGCGGTACTTCCTCGTATCCGAGGCCGGTTCCGAAACCGATTCCGGCAATTCCGACGCCCACCAGGGTCCGCACGAATCGGGTTGTTCCCGCGGCCGTCATGGGTAGCGACACCCCGGTGATGAGGAGTAATTCGCCGCCGTCGAGGAAGGGCGTCGGGTCGGGGAGTTCGGAGACATGTGCCCAGGTCAGGGTGCGGTCGAGCTGATCTTGCCCGGCCAGTACTCGCAGGCCGAACTGTTCGGTCGCGCAGAGCTGGCGCAGGGTGATGGGCATGGGTTCAGTCTGGCACCTTGTTCGCGCCACTATGTAGTGCCTGCGGTCACGTTTGTACAAAGTGGAGCCTGTCGCGAGGGGGTTCGAGGTCCGACACTGGCGCTAGCCAAAAAGCGCCACCAAAATCCCACCGGAGAATCCCACAAGGAGTTTCGATGTCCAGTACGGACCAACCCGCGCTTCAGCACACGCTGAAGAAGCGGCACCTGTCGATGATCGCGATCGCGGGCGTCATCGGGGCCGGACTGTTTGTCGGCTCCGGCGTGGCGATCCAGGAAACGGGTCCAGGCGTCCTGATTTCCTACGCACTTGCCGGCGTCGTCGTCATCCTCGTGATGCGCATGCTCGGTGAGATGTCGGCAGCGTCCCCGGAAACCGGGTCGTTCTCCTCGTACGCAGACAAGGCCATCGGCCGCTGGGCCGGCTTCTCCATCGGCTGGCTGTACGCGTGGTTCTGGATCATCGTCCTCGGAATCGAGGCCACCGCAGGCGCTCTCATCATGAACCGATGGGTACCGGGTGTTCCGCAATGGACCTGGGCACTGATTCTGATGATCGTGCTGACCTTGACCAACATCATCTCGGTCAAGTCGTTCGGTGAGTTCGAGTTCTGGTTCGCGTCCATCAAAGTTGTTGCCATCATCGCGTTCCTCGGCATGGGTGTCGTCGCGATCTGTGGATGGATGCCAGGCGTCGAAGCGCCCGGCATGACCAACCTGACCGGCCACGGCGGGTTCCTGCCCAACGGCACGGGAGCGATGCTTGCCGCAGTCCTTGTGGTGGTGTTCTCGTTCTTCGGAGCTGAAATCGCCACCATTGCCGCTGGTGAATCGGCCAACCCGCTCGAAGCTGTTCGCGCAGCCGTCAAATCCGTCGTGTGGCGAATCCTCATCTTCTACATCGGCTCGATCGCCGTTGTCGTCACCCTGCTGCCGTGGGACAGCGCGTCTGTCGCGCTCAGCCCGTACGTCGCAGTCATGGACTCGTACGGCATCCCGGCCGCGGGCAACATCATGGACGTCGTTGTTCTCACCTCCGTCCTGTCCTGCCTGAACTCCGGTCTGTACACCGCAAGCCGCATGATCTTCTCCCTCGCTGGACGCGGCGACGCCCCGAAGTCGCTCTCCCGCATCGAGAAGACCGGCGTCCCGATGCGCGCCGTGCTGGTCTCGACCATCGTCGGATTCCTGACGGTTGGGATGAACTACCTGTCCCCGGACAAGGTGTTCCTGTTCCTCGTGAACTCCTCCGGCGCGATCGCGCTCTTCGTGTGGCTCGTTATCTCCGTGTCCCAGTTGCGAACTCGTCGCAAGCTCGAAGCGTCGGGCCAGGAACTGGAACTGAAGATGTGGCTCTTCCCGTATCTCACCTACGCCACCATTGCCGCGATCATCGCGCTCTGCATCGGCATGGTCGTCCTCGACTCGACCCGTAGCCAGATGTTCGTGTCCCTGGGTCTTGCGGCGATCCTCGTGGGCATCGGGCTCTACCGCTACCGCAACGACGACAAGACGGACGACAACAAGACCGGGGCCGCCCCGGCAGAGGTAACCCCAACGGTGGAAACGACAACAGTGGCAGTCACTACAAAGGCCTGACGCCTACGTCCCCATCTGCGCGATACTTAGATGTCCTAGTATCGGCCACGGACCGAGAATTTCGAGCGCCGTGCGCACAGCAGATGGGGACAATCATGACCACACCCGAACCGATCGTCATCGTCGACGGGGCTCGCACCCCGGTCGGTAGCTTCGGTGGCGTCTTCAAGGACGTCCCCGCACACGAGCTCGGCGCCACGGCTGCCAAGGCCGCGCTGACCCGCGCCGGCGTTGCACCTGAGGACATCGACGAGGTTGTCATGGGCTGCATCGGCCAGGTCGGCCCAGACGCCTACAACGCGCGCCGCGTCGGCATTGCAGCCGGACTGCCCGAGAACGTTCCCGCGTACACCGTCAACCGCCTCTGTGGCAGCGGTCTGCAGGCAATCTGGTCGGCAGCAATGCAGATGCGCTGGGGCGCCGCCGCCATCACGCTCGCCGGCGGCGACGAGAGCATGTCCCGCATGCCGTTCTACGATTTCTCCGCCCGCGCCGGCTTCAAGTTGGGCGATCACGGCCTCGTCGACGGCACCGTCGCGATGCTCACCGACCCCTTCAGCAACGCCCACATGGGCCGCACCGCCGAAGCCGTCGCCCGTAAGTACGGCGTCAGCCGCGAGCAGCAGGACGAGTTTGCCGTCGAATCGCAGCGACGCGCAGCCACCGACGCCGCAAAGGCCGCTTTCGCCGAGGAGATCACCGCCGTCGAAACCGGTGGCCGTCGCTCCGTCACCGTCACCGAGGACGAGCACCCCAAGCCCGGCACCACGATGGAAACCCTCGCGAAGCTGCGCCCCGCATTCGAAGAGGGCGGCTCCGTCACCGCCGGTAACGCGTCGGGCATCAACGACGGCGCAGCAGCCCTCGTTCTCGCGACGGGCACCGAGGCAGCCAAGCGCGGCCTGACCGGTCTGGTCACCCTCGAAGCCGTCACGACGGCAGCCATGGAGCCAGGCCTGATGGGCTACGCTCCCGTGCTCGCCCTCGAAAAGCTCTTCGCACAAACAGGTTTGAAGCCGTCCGACATCGGCACCGCCGAGGTCAACGAGGCGTTTGCCTCACAGGCCATCGCTGTCATCCGTGACGCCGGCCTCGACCCGGAGAAGACCAACCCGTACGGCGGCGCTATCGCCCTCGGACACCCCGTCGGCGCAACCGGCGCGATCCTGACGCTGCGCGCAGCTCGCGACATGGTCCGCCGCGACCTCGAATTCGGCATCGTCACCATGTGCATCGGCGGCGGCCAGGCCCTCGCAGCCCTGCTCAAGCGAGTCTGATCATGGGAACCAAGCGCAAGCCGTCGTGGTACGACGACGAGATCACTGCAGTCGCCGAGCTGGCCCGCGGTTTCTTCGATCGTGAGCTGATCGCCAAGCGTGAGCAGTGGGACGCTCAGCATCGCGTCGACCGTTCCGTGTGGCTCGAAGCCGGCAAGCTCGGCCTGCTGTGCTGCTCCATTCCCGAGGAATACGGCGGGGGCGGCGGAACCTTCGCGCACGACCTCGCTGTCTTCGAGGCGCAGGGGTATTGCGGCGACTACGCGCTTGGTAACTCCGTGCACAGCGGCATCGTCGCGCACTACGTGCTCGAGTACGGCAACGAAGAGCAGAAGCAGGCGTGGCTGCCGGGCATGGCGACGGGCGAAATCCTCGGTGCCATCGGAATGACCGAGCCGGGAACAGGTTCCGACCTCAAGGCCATCACGACGTCGGCTATCCGCGACGGCGACCACTACGTGGTGAACGGGTCGAAGACCTTCATCACCAACGGTGGCAGCGCCGACATGATCGTGCTCGCCGTCAAGACGGACCCCAAGGCCGGCGCCAAGGGTGTCTCGCTCTTGATCGTGGATCTGCGCGACTGCGAAGGCTTTGCGGTGGGCCGCGTGCTCGACAAGGTCGGCCAGCATGGAGCCGACACGTCGGAGCTGTCCTTCACCGACGTCCGCGTTCCCGTCTCGAATCTCCTGGGCGAGTCCGAGGGCCTCGGCTTCGGTCAGCTGATGGCGCAGTTGGTGCAGGAACGCCTCATCATCGGCGCTCAGGCCATCGGAACCATCGAGCGGGCAGTCGAGGAGACCGTCGCGTACACCAAGGCGCGTCAAGCGTTCGGACACAGCCTCTTCGAGTTCCAGAACACCGCCTTCGAACTGGCCGAGTGCCAGACGATCGCACGCACCTGCCGTGTCTTCCTCGACAATTGCATCGAGGATCACCTCAACGGTGAGTTGGACGGCGCCGACGCCGCGATGGTCAAGTACTGGCTCACCGAGCAGCAGTGTGCCGTCGTCGACCGTTGTGTTCAGCTCTACGGCGGCTACGGCTACATGCGCGAATACCCGATCGCGCGCATGTACGAAGACTCCCGCGTGCAGAAGATCTACGCCGGCGCCAACGAAGTGATGAAGGGAATCATCGCGAAGAGCCTGTAGACGCCAGCTCTCGAGGACGCCCTGGCCGTCTCACTCCAGGGCGTCTTCGATGGTGGTCGCGGCAGAACGGACGCGAGAACACATGCTGGCGCGACTGATGTAGGTGTCGTCTTCCCTGATGACCACCATGCTGTTGTCCATCATGTCCAGGACGATCACGCAGCCGGATTCGAACTCCTCCTCGGATTGGGTGAGAACAAATGCCTGATGTGTGCCGATGGTGATTTCTTTGCTGTCGGCTGAGACTTCCTGCGCAAGACGCGCTGCAAATGGGGCCGCAACAACTTCGTAGCTCGCGATTCGCAACTCGAAATCCGGGCCACGCCACGCGCAGTCGTCCAGCAGCGTGGTAGCCGATTCCATCGACCGCTCACCGGTGGACTTGTCGACGTTCAACTCCGTCGCGACGTCGTCGGGAATGTTGCACAAACCGTCGTCGGCTGCTGGTTCGGGCGACGACGTGGTGGCGGTCGGGGACTGTTCGAGCGTGGCCGTTGCCGCCTGCGCCCTCGCAGTCCCTTCGACGCTGCGACCGCATCCGGTCACCACCGAGATCAGAACGGTCGCCAGCATCAGCGCTCCGGCTATGCGTGTCATCTTCGGGCCCCACCTCCCGCTGCCCACCCGGGCAGCCCACGTGCTTGGACGCATCGGACCGGGGTATCGGTTCCACAGCGGGTGTGATCACGACTGCTAATACGCCCCCGGTAGATCAGGTCCGATACCCTGGTTCATCGTGACCGCTGCAAATTCAGAGACCGCCCTTGCTCAGTACGACCTCATCGTCGTCGGTTCGGGATTCTTCGGGCTGACCATCGCCGAGCGCGCCGCCACCCAGTTGGGTAAGCGAGTGCTGGTTCTGGATCGCCGTCACCACCTGGGTGGCAATGCCTACTCCGAGCCCGAGCCGGAGACAGGCATCGAGATCCACAAGTACGGAGCGCATCTGTTCCACACTTCCAACAAGAAGGTCTGGGACTACGTCACCCAGTTCACGGAATTCACGAACTACCAGCATCGCGTCTTTGCGCTGCACAAGGGCCAGGCCTACCAGTTCCCCATGGGATTGGGCCTCGTCTCGCAGTTCTTCGGCCGGTACTTCACGCCGGAAGAGGCACGCGCGCTCATCGCGGAACAGTCCAGCGAGATCGATGCGAAGGACGCCTCCAACCTCGAGGAGAAGGCGATCTCGCTGATCGGCCGCCCTCTGTACGAAGCCTTTGTGCGTGACTACACCGCCAAGCAGTGGCAGACCGATCCCACGGAGCTGCCCGCGGCCAACATCAGCCGCCTGCCGGTCCGCTACAACTTCGACAACCGCTACTTCAACGACACGTACGAGGGCCTGCCCGTCGGCGGTTACACCGCGTGGCTCGAGAACATGGTCACGGACCCGAAGATCGAGGTCCGCCTCGACACCGACTACTTCGACGTCCGGGACGAGCTGCGCAGCGCCAACCCCGACGCACCCGTCATCTACACCGGCCCGCTCGACCGCTACTTCGACTACTCCGAAGGTGAGCTGGGCTGGCGCACCCTCGACTTCGAGACCGAAGTTCTGCCAGTCGGCGACTTCCAGGGCACCCCGGTCATGAACTACAACGACGCGGACGTCCCGTTCACCCGCATCCACGAGTTCCGCCACTTCCACCCGGAACGCGAGTACCCGGCCGACAAGACCGTCATCATGCGCGAGTTCTCACGCTTCGCCGAGTCGACCGACGAGCCGTACTACCCGATCAACACGCCGGAGGATCGCGCCAAGCTCGCCGCGTACCGCTCACGCGCCAAGGCGGAAACCGCTGACAACAAGGTGCTGTTCGGTGGCCGCCTGGGTACCTACCAGTACCTCGACATGCACATGGCTATCGCCAGTGCGCTGACGATGTTCGAGAACACCCTGCGTCCGCATCTGGAATCGGGTGCGGAATTGGCAGGGGAGAGCGAATGAACGCACGTCATCTACTCGAGGGTGAAAACGCCGACGTGGGGGACGAGGTAAGTTACCTCGGTAAGTCGCTTCTCCAGCGGATCATCCTGCCGCGCGCCGGTGAACCGCTCGACGTCCGCACGCTCTACTTGGAAGAGTCCTGGTCCAACAGTCGGCGGGCGCACTCGACTTCGCGCACGTCTGTAGCGCTCGGCGCCGAGACCGAGGTCTCGTTTGCCACCTACTTCAACGCTTTCCCTGCCAGCTACTGGCGACGCTGGTCCATCCTGAAATCGGTGGTCCTGCGTCTGGAACTGTCCGGCCACGGCCGCGTCGACATCTACCGTTCCAAGGCGGATTCCTCGCGAATTCACGTGGAAGGCAAAGAATTTGCCGACGGTGATGCAGCTCTGGAATTCGACGTCGAGCTTGCTCCGTTCGAAGACGGTGGCTGGATCTGGTTCGACATCACCACCGATTCGGCCGTGGTTGTCGAGAGCGGCGGCTGGTACGCCCCCGTCGAGGCTCCCGGCGAAGCGACTGTCGCCGTGGGTATTCCGACGTTCAACCGCCCGACGGACGCCGTGAAGGCACTTGCCGCGCTGGCATCCGATCCGCTGGTGTCCGACGTGATCAAGGCAGTCATCATGCCGGATCAGGGCACCCGCAAGGTGCGCGACGAGCCAGGATTCGCCGAAGCTGCTGCAGCGCTTGGTGATCGGCTCACCATTCACGATCAGGGCAACCTCGGCGGCTCCGGCGGATACAGCCGAATCATGTACGAGGCACTCAAGAACACGTCGTGCCAGCACATCCTGTTCATGGACGACGACATCGAGATCGAACCCGACTCGATCCTGCGCGCCCTGTCCTTCTCTAGGTTCGCGAAATCGCCGATGCTGGTGGGCGGCCAGATGCTCAACCTGCAGGAACGCAGCCACCTCCACGTGATGGGTGAAGTGGTCAACCGCGGCATCTTCATGTGGACCGCAGCGCCGAACGTCGAATACGACCACGACTTCTCGAAGAAGCCGCTGCGCGAATCGAAGCTTCTGCACCGCCGCATCGACGTCGACTTCAACGGCTGGTGGATGTGCATGATCCCGCGCCAGGTCGCCGAAGAAATCAAGCAGCCCCTCCCGCTCTTCATCAAGTGGGACGACTGCGAATACGGTTTGCGCGCAAAGAAAGCCGGCTACCCGACCGTCACACTTCCGGGTGCCGCGATCTGGCACATGGCGTGGAGCGACAAGGACGACGCCATCGACTGGCAGGCGTACTTCCACCTCCGCAACCGTCTCGTGGTTGCCGCACTGCACATGCCGGGCAACGGACGCGGCCTCGTGGTCAACACGGTGAAGGCAACGCTCAAGCACCTGCTGTGCCTCGAGTACTCCACCGTCGCAATCCAGAACAAGGCCATCGCCGACTTCCTCGCCGGCCCCGAGCACGTCGCGAACATGCTGCCGACCGCACTCGGTGAGGTACACGCCCAGCGTAAGGAATTCTCCGACGCCGTCGTACTGCCGTCGTCGACGGAACTGCCACTGCCGTCAGGTGCCGACGTCGGAGACGTGAGCTTGCCGCTCACCACCGTCGCGAAGGTGACCCGAGTCCTTCGGGCCGCCGTTCACAACGTGAAGCCGGCCAAGGCCGAACACCTCGAGCGACCCCAGCTCAACGTGCCGACCATCGACGCCCGCTGGTTCCTGCTCTCGCAGGTGGACGGCGTCACCGTCACCACCGCCGACGGCCGCGGAGTCGTCTACCGCAAGCGCAACCCCAAGCAGGCACTCGAACTGCTCAAGGAAGCCACCCGGTTGCGCCGCGAACTTGCTGCCAGGTTCCCCGAACTGAAGAAGCAGTACCAGGATGCCGTTCCTTCACTGACCAGCACGGAAAGGTGGGAACGTGTCTTCGGTATCTCCTGAGGCTGTATCTCCTGAGGCTGTATCTCCCGAGGTCAGGATCCTCGCCGGAATCCAGTCGACCGTCGGGCAGGTGCCTGGAGCCGTCGCCGTTGCTCGCGGAATGTCGCACTTCGGTGAGCACTCACTCGGCTGGATCGCGATCGCTGCCGTCGGCGCTGCCGTCGACAAGCCGCGTCGCCGCGAATGGGCTGGCGCTGCAGTCGGTGCCTTCGGGGCACACGCCGCGTCGGTCGTGATCAAGCGTGTCGTGCGGCGAAAACGCCCGTCCGACCCGTCGTTGCAGGTCAACGTCTCGACGCCGAGCAAGCTGAGCTTCCCGTCCTCGCACGCCACGTCGACGACGGCGGCGGCATTCCTGATCGGTCGACTCACCGGGCTACCCTTACCGGCGTTGCTGGTGCCCCCGATGATGCTTTCGCGCCTGGTTCTGGGAGTTCATTACCCGACCGACGTGCTTGCCGGTGCGGCACTGGGCGCCGCATCCGCGGCGCTGGTGCATAAGGCCGAACAGAAATATGGAGAGAAATGAGCGAGGAAGCGGCCACGGTCAGCGGACCCCCTAAGTCCCTGCCCGCCGGCATCGTCAAGGCGCTCCGCCCACGCCAGTGGGTCAAGAACGTTCTTGTGCTCGCCGCGCCCATCGCGGCAGGCACAGCCACCGAAGCCGACGTGCTCTTGCCCGTCGCGCTGGCATTTGTCGTGTTCTGCATGGCGGCGTCCGGTATCTACCTCGTCAACGACGCGATGGACGTCGAGGCAGACCGAGCGCATCCCACCAAGCGCTTCCGCCCCATCGCGGCCGGAGTTCTGCCCGTCAACATCGCGTACGGCATGGCCGTGGTGCTGCTGTCCGGTTCGATCGCTCTCTCGTTCATCGCCAACTGGCAACTTGCCGTGGTGATGTCCGTGTACATCGTCATCCAGCTTGCGTACTGCTTCGGTTTGAAGCACCAGGCCGTCATCGACATCTGCATCGTGTCGTCCGGATTCCTGTTGCGCGCCATAGCCGGTGGCGTGGCAGCCGAGATCGAACTGTCGCAGTGGTTCCTGCTGATGATGGCATTCGGTTCGCTCTTCATGGCTGCCGGAAAGCGGTACGCAGAACTGAAGCTCGCCGAACGTACCGGCGCCAAGATCCGCAAGTCGCTCGAGAGCTACACGATGACCTACCTGCGGTTCGTGTGGACGATGGCCGCGACGGCACTCGTGCTCTGCTACGGACTGTGGGCCTTCCAGCAGGACGACATCAAGGGCACCAACTGGTACGCCATTTCGATGGTCCCCTTCACCGTCGCAGTGCTGCGGTACGCCGTGGACGTCGACGGCGGCGAAGCCGGTGAGCCCGAGGAAATCGCGCTCGGTGACCGGGTTCTGCAATTCCTCGCAGTGGCGTGGATCGGAGTAGTGGGTGTCGCTGTCTACATCGTCTGAGCCGGCCACTGAAGCCGACCAGGTCGCCGACACCGCGGCACCGAGCACCACCCCTAACCGAGCAGTTTTCCTCGGCGGGGTGGTGCTTGCTGCCGTCCTCACGTTCTGGGGAGCGTGGGAGCGTCGATGGATCGCCGACGACGGACTGATCGTCCTGCGCACCGTGCGAAATCTGCTGGCCGGCAACGGCCCCGTCTTCAACGCCGGTGAACGCGTCGAGGCGAATACGAGCACCGCGTGGACGTACATCGTCTACGCCTTCGGCTGGCTGACGCAGATCCGACTCGAATATGTCGTCCTGGCAATCGCTTTGGTGCTCTCGACCGCAGCTGTGGTCTTGGCGATGCTCGGAACGGCCCGCCTGTACCGCGATCTGCGACCAGGCGTCGGCGGGACGGTTTTCCTCGTTCCGGCCGGCGTTCTCGTCTACATTGCTGTTCCGCCCGCCCGAGATTTTGCGACGTCCGGCCTCGAGACGTGTCTGGTGATTTTCTGGATCGCGCTGCTGTGGTTGCTGATGGTTCGGTGGGCACAGGCGTCAGTACCGTCGACGGCGTCGATTCTGATTCTCTCTTTTGTTGCCGGGCTCGGGCCCCTCGTGCGCCCGGAGATGGCGATCCCTGGTGCTCTTGCACTGATGATGATCGTCGTGTCCGCAGGCTTGACGTGGAAGGTCCGCGCGATGATCGTGGTTGTCGCCGGACTCGTTCCGGTGGCGTACCAGATCTGGCGCATGGGTTATTACGGGCTTCCGTACCCCAATACCGCGGTCTCGAAGGATGCAGGCGGTGCAAAGTGGTCGCAAGGATTTGCCTATCTGTGGAATCTCGTCGGACCGTACTTGCTGTGGTTGCCTTTGCTGTTCCTGCTGGTCGGTGCGCTGCTACTTCTTGCGATCGGTAGGAACGAGCGCACGTCCGCGCCCCAGACCGTTTCAGGGTCGCGCTGGGTGCGGTTGCAGGCGTGGTTGCGCACCCCACGCGCTGTTGTCACGTTCATTCTCGGTAGCGGCCTGATTCTGGGTGTGTACTCGGTTCGAGTCGGTGGCGACTTCATGCACGGCCGCGTCCTGCTTCCGGTGTTGTTCTGCCTTCTGATCCCGGTGGCGGTCATTCCGCTTCGGGTCCCGGCGCGCACGGCATTCGGCCGCAACCGGGACACCGCGATCTTCGGTGTCTCCGCAGTGCTGTGGGTGGGGACCATCGTGTGGGCAGCCGTCGCCGCAAATACGACCGGCATGCCGGAAGGCTCGATCGTCGGACGCTCGGGCATCGTCGACGAGCGTGCGTTCTACGCTCTCAACACCGGTCACGAGCATCCGATCCGTGCCGAGGACTACCTCGACTACCCCTGGATGCGAGCAATGGTCGAGACCATCGCGGACACCCCGGACGGTGGACTACTCATTCCGTCTCCCAGTTACAACGCGTGGTTCGTCGTTCCGCCGCCAGGGCCGATAGACGAATCGGGCGAGCATGTCGTTTTCTTCCTGAACCTCGGTATGACGAGCATGAACGTCGGGCTCGACGTTCGTGTGCTCGATCAGATGGGACTGGCGTACCCGCTCGCCGCGCACACGGAGAGGCTGGAAGACGGCCGTATCGGTCACGACAAGAACCTGTATCCGGATTGGGTGGTTGCGGACACCGGGATGGTCGACGTCCACCCGTGGCTGCCCTTCTTCCTCGACGAGGAATGGGTAGCTGACGCGAAGCTGGCGCTGACCTGTCCGGAAACGCAGGAGTTGCTGACCTCCTACCGCAGTGAGTTGACGTGGGCGCGATTCAAGCAGAACTTCCGTCAGGCATTCGACTTGGCAAAATATCGATTCGATCGAGTGCCGGCGTACGAACTACAGCGATGTGGTCTTGTGCCACTTGAAACCCAAAAGTGATGCAGATCACTATGCCGTAGGAGAAAACATGTTGCGATCCCGTAACGCTCCCGTGATCGGCGCCGATGTATCCGAAGACGATTCACCTACCCGAAATGCTCCCGTGAGCACCAGGGGAGAAGCGCCCGGTGGTTGAGATCCATTTGTCACAACCAAACCTGTGACATAGGGTCCACCGAGCGCAGTGTGACTTGGAACGAGGTCCGCTGCCAGTCTGGTTTGTCCAGGCTGGCGCACATACCTGTTCCCCGACGGAATCCGTCGGTACTTCCCCTAGTCGGGGGTAGCTACCGCAGACGAAGAGAGAGAGCAGTATCCATGCGATTTGCCCCGACGAGGCTGACACAGCGCCTCAAGCACCGAGCACTTGCCATCGGTGCGGCAGCACTCGTGCTTCCCCTTGCCGCAGGCGTCGCCGGTAGCGCAGTTGCTACCGCTGCTCCCGCGCACGCTGCGCCGGTCCAGACCGCGCCGTGGGGCGGATTCGAAGAGCTGTGGGTGCCCTCCACGATGGGCAACATCAAGGTTCAGGTCCAGTGGGCCGCTCGCGGCGGAAACGCTGCCCTCTACTTGCTCGACGGCCTCCGCGCTCGTGACGACGCCAATGCGTGGAGCTTCGAGACCAACGCTCTCGAGCAGTACCGCAACGACAACATCACCCTCGTGATGCCGGTCGGCGGACAGTCCAGCTTCTACACCGACTGGTACGCACCCTCGAACTTCAACGGTCAGCAGATGACCTACAAGTGGGAAACCTTCCTCACGGAAGAGCTGCCCAACTTCCTCGCGAACTACGGCGTCTCGCCTAACAACAACGCTGTCCTCGGCCTGTCGATGGGTGGCAGTGCCGCACTGACACTCGCTGCGTACCACCGCGACCAGTTCAAGTTCGCCGGCTCGCTGTCGGGTTACCTGAACATCTCGGCTCCCGGTATGCGTGAAGCAATCCGCGTCGCGATGCTCGATGCCGGCCGCTTCAACGTCGACTCCATGTGGGGACCCCCGTGGAGCCCGGCATGGCTGCGCAACGACCCGTTCGTCTTCGCGCCTCGCCTCAAGGGCCTGTCGATGTACATCTCCGCAGCAAGCGGTCTGACCGGTAAGTACGACAACCCCAAGGGCTTGGTCGGCTACTACAACACGGCAAACGCCATGGGCCTCGAAGCACTTGCGCTGGCCAACACCCGTGCATTCCAGATCCGGATGAACACGCTCGGCATTCCGGCCACCTACAGCTTCCCGTCCAACGGCACCCACTCGTGGGCGTACTGGTCCGAGGAACTGTTCAAGGCCCGCGGCCAGATCCTCGACACCATGAACGCCTGGTGACCATGCTTCACCGCTTTACCGTGCATCACTGCATGACGCTGCACCACCGCAAGACCTAGACAGACAAGTGCCGTTCCGGACTTCCGAGAGGAAGACCGGAACGGCACTTCTGTTTTGGAGATGCCGTAAACAGGAACTTCGGTAACAATTGCACCACCAGTAACAGCGCGGCAACCCCTAGTCGGAGTCGTTTCCGTGTAGAAAGAGTTTCGACAGGGCTCTGGTCGCCGAGGTGGTGTGCGAGGCAGAGATGCCTCGCCGCGTAGGCACTGAACACGTGAGATACCGAAGACGTGAGACACCGAGTACGTGAGATACCGAGTACGTGAAACACCGGGTAGTAAGACACGCGGACCGGAAGTAAGGGAAAGAGAGTGAACTCATGCGAGTAGGCCTTGCCAAGCGGGACCGCAGTCGGTCCTTCGGGACCTATAGAACCAAGGTCGTCGGAGCGCTGGCAGCACTGCTGGTTCTGCCGATCGCAGCAGGTCTGACCACGGCAGGTACCGCTGCCGCTGCGCCGAGCCCGGCTCTCACCGCGCCCGCCGCAACCCAGAACCAGGGCGGCGCCACCGTCGGCAAGGTCGAATGGCTCAGCGAGCGCCGTGTCGCACTGTGGATCAACTCCCCGTCGATGGGAATCCCCATTCAGGTTCAGATCCTTCTGGCCCGCGACTGGAACGTGAACCCGTCGGCAACCTTCCCGTCCGTCTGGATGCTCGACGGCCTTCGCGCCACCGATATCGAGAACGGCTGGACCGCCGAGACCGATGCCGAGTCGTTCTACGCAGACAAGAACGTCAACGTGATTCTCCCCGTCGGTGGACAGTCCAGCTTCTACTCCGACTGGCTCGAGGCCGACAACGGTGTGTTCTACCAGTGGGAGACGTTCCTCACCAAGGAACTTCCGTCCATCCTCGAGAACGATTGGCGCACAACGCAGACCCGCGGCGTGGTCGGTCTCTCCATGGGTGGCACGGCCGCGATGTCTCTTGCCGCGCGCAACCCCGGATTCTTCAAGTTCGCCGCGTCGCTCTCGGGCATCCTCACCACGACGTCGCTCGGAATGCCGCAGGCAATCCAGTTCGCGATGAACGACGCGGGCAAGTTCAACTCCGCAGCGATGTGGGGCCCGCCGTCGAACCCGCAGTGGGCAGCCCACGATCCGTACACCCAGGCCGACAAGCTCAAGGGCGTCAGCCTGTACGTCTCGAGCGGTAGCGGCACCACCGGACCGTACGATCAGCCGTCGGGAATCCCCGGTGTCAGCACCAACTACGCCGGTATGGGCCTCGAGATTCTTGCGCGCCTGACCTCGCAGACATTTGCGACCAAGCTCAACTCGCTCGGCATTCCCGCGCAGATCAATTACCGCCCGTCCGGCACGCACTCGTGGCCGTACTGGCAGTTCGAGCTTCATCAGCTGTGGCCGCAGCTCGCCAACGCGCTCGGCACCGACGTGGAGAAGCCGGCATGTGGCGCTTCGGGTGCCATCGCGGCAACCGCAGCGGCAAACAGCTGGATCGGTGACTGCGTCACAGCCGAGTACAGCGTCGCGGGTGGCCTGGCTCAGGACTTCCGCAACGGCCGCATCTACTGGACCTCCGCCACCGGCGCTAACCCCATCGCGGGCCGTATCGCCGGTGAGTACATGAACACCGGCGCAGCTGCCGGCCCGCTCGGCTTCCCGACCACGCCTGAACTCGGAACCCCCGACGGTCAGGGACGGTTCAACCACTTCCAGAACGGCTCCATCTACTGGACCTGGTGGACCGGCGCACACGCCGTCCGCGGAGCGATCCTCAGCGAATGGGCAGCACAGGGCTACGAGGGTGGCCCGCTCAAGTACCCCACCGCAGCGGAGATCGCGACCCCCGGCAAGGCCGGCGCCGTGCAGGGCTTCGAAATCGGCGCCATGTACAACAGTGCAAACGGCACGTACGCCGTGCTCGGCATGATCATGGGCAAGTACGGCGAACTCGGTTGGGAAAACGGATGGCTCGGGTTCCCGAAGTCCAACGAAGTGGCGATCAAGGACAACGGTCGCTTCACGGAGTTCGACGGCGGCAACATCTACTGGAGCCCTGCAACGGGCGCCTGGTCCGTCGCCAACGGCCCGATCTTCGACGGATGGAAGAGTGTCGGCTACGAAGGCGGCAAGCTCGGATACCCGCTCAGTGACAAGTTCGACATCCCCGGTGGAACTCAGCAGAACTTCCAGTTCGGCTGGATCACGGTGATCGACGGCAAGACCGAGATTCACCCGTAGGACGCAACGTACGACACACAACGCACGGCGGGCGGGCCCGATCACGGATCGGTGCCTGCCCGCTGTGCGTTGCGTAACCTGATGATGGACTTTCGACTGAAGGCAAGGACGGACATTGATGTCGCTTTTCTCGGGTAACCGAAATACTTTTGCGCGCGCGATCGCAGTGGGCTCTCTGACACTGATCGCCGGTGGGATGCTCGTCGCTTGTGGAAGTGACGACTCGACGGTCACCTCCACCCCGACCACGACGTCCGTCGCGGCATCGTCGTCGGCTGCGAGCAGTTCGGCTTCCGCGAGCGCGACCACAACGGCGTCCGCAGCGCCCACCAGTCCCGGAGCGGCCGCTACGGCTCCGCCGGAGCAGCCCCAGAGCATCGAGGGTTTCCCCGGTCCGACAGAAGTAGAGGTCAACCCGCAAGCACAGGCATTCCTCGACGGTTTGAAGGCCAAGGGAGTTACTCCCGAGGGTGACGGCAGCATCGCGATCAACACGGCCAACTACATCTGCGCCGCCAATGTTCAGGGAACCTCGGACGAGGAGATTCTTGCGTTGGTGACGGCCGTCGTGGGTTCCGCGGCGACGGATGGCACGGCGATCACGTCAGAGCAGGCCACCGCCAACGCTCAGATCTACATCGATGTCGCCAACGCCACATTCTGCAAATAGATGATGGCGCGAGGCGGAAAGCGTCGGGGTTGCCTGGTCCCGCTGCTGATCATTCTGGTGGTCGCTGCCGTGGTGATCGGCGGTTGGTACATCCTTGCCGGCCGGGTGCCGACACCCGAGCCGTTGCCACCCGGACCGGAGAAACCGGCGTCGCAGCCGGCTAGTTGTCCCGATGTCCAGGTAGTTGCCATCCCTGGAACCTGGGAGTCCAGCGCTGCCGACGATCCGTATGCTCCGGCGGCAAATCCGGCTTCGTTGATGCTCAACGTCACGGGTCCTTTGCAGAATCAGTTCGACGCTTCACGTGCGGATGTCTACACGGTTCCTTACGTTGCGCAGTTCTCGAATCCGGTGGCGTTTCCGCCGGACGGGCAGCAGTCGTACAACAACAGCCGGGGTGCGGGAACTGCTGCCACCAACGACTTTCTGGTGCAGCGCCATGCCGAGTGCCCACTGACGAGTTACGTACTCACCGGCTTCTCGCAGGGCGCGGTCATCGCCGGTGACGTAGCCGCGAGTATCGGCAACGGGACGGGCGCAGTGCCGGCAGATCTGGTGCTCGGTGTCGGCTTGATCGCGGACGGGCGTCGTGATCCCGCGTACGGAATTACCGTTGGCCCAAGCGTTGCCGGTGTGGGTGCCGAGCTGTCGCTGAACGGTTTGAAGTTGCCGGGTCTGACGATGACGGGTCCCCGTGAGGGTGGGTTCGGCAAGCTGAACGACCGCACCTATCAGATCTGTGCGCCGAGTGACGGAATCTGTGACGCCCCGGCAGGAGCGATGAATCCGGGCAACCTCATGACGTCGCTGCCGCGTTTGGCGGAGTACTACAACAATCCTGTGCATGCCATGTACAACTCCTTCCAAGTTGATTCGGATGGCACGACGGCGACCCAATGGATGGCACAGTGGGCAGCGGACATGATCAACGGGGCGCCGACGCCCCCGCACAGTTGATCCTTTTTGTCTGGCTGGGGTGCGTCGGCGAGTAGTCTGCTGGATTGGTCGTGGCAAAGTGCGACCACTGCTCGCCTGGTCCTCTAAAGTGCTGTCACGAACGTGACTGGCGAGTAAGTTCGGATGTTCCAGCCTTGACTACGAAGGAGTGATCCATGGGTTCCACCCACAGCCTTGGTGCGCGTCGCGCGCCCCGGCTCGCAGTTCGCTGCAGGGTGGGGATGATCACAACTCCAGGTCACGGCATCCCGCGGGGTGCAGCGGTGGAGCGCACGCGCGGCGCCCCGGAGCCGCCAGGCTCTGCGTGCCTGGCAGTCGGCACTTTCGAGGAGTGCGAATCGGCTGTGTCGACGCCGCTGGACACGATCGCCATGATCGGTTCTTCGCTCGCCACGATCCCTGAGGCCGAGCACGCGCGGCGATGCGGATGATGCCGATCTGTAACATATCGATGGTTTGGGATCGATGAAGTGATTCAGGTGAGTTGCGCACGTAGTGCGTTTCGATTGATTGACGATATACCCGAGAGAGCGAAGGAAGTCTGGGGCGCAAGCATGACCAAAAATGCTTGTGTGATCGCTTCGGAGGAGATGGAATGAACGCGCTGTTCGATGGTTTTCTCGACGAGAAGGGCCGGATTCGCCTGAAAGAGGGCTTCACTCTGGTCGACTACGTCGAGCAACACTCGCGTGTGAACGCGGACGAGCTCGCGTACCGCTACATCGATTACTCGCGTGAGCGTGACGGTGAAGCACAGGAGCTGACGTGGCACCAGTTCGGTGTACGTCTGCGTGCTGTTGCCGCCCGCCTCCAGCAGGTCACCAAGCCTGGCGACCGCGTGGCGATCCTGGCACCTCAGGGTCTCGACTATGTCATTTCGTTCTTCGCGGCCATCCAGGCCGGTTCCATCGCCGTTCCGCTTTTCGATCCGGACGAGCCCGGCCACTCCGATCGCCTGCACGCCGTTCTCGGGGACTGTAAGCCGTCGGCAATCCTGACTGCCGGATCATCGGCCGCAGGTGTGCGTGCGTTGTTCCGTTCGCTGCCCGCCGCCGAACGCCCGCGCATCATCGCCGTCGACGCCATTCCCGATACCGTCGGCGAAACCTGGGTTCGCCCCGATATCGGCTTCGACGACATCGCCTACCTGCAGTACACGTCGGGTTCGACGCGAGTTCCGGCCGGTGTGGAGATCACCCACCGTGCTGTCGGCACCAATGCACTGCAGATGGTCGACTCCATCGAGCTCACCGAAGATTCGCGCGGCGTCACCTGGCTGCCCCTGTTTCACGACATGGGTCTGCTGACGGTCATCCTGCCTGCGTTCGGTGGCAAGTACATCACCATCATGAGTCCGCGCGCCTTCGTTCAGCGGCCCAACCGCTGGATCAAGGAACTCGCAGCGGCCTCGGACGGCGCAGGCACCTTCGCGGCCGCCCCCAACTTCGCTTTCGAGCATGCTGCTGCCCGTGGCCTGCCCAAGGACGGCGAGCACCTCGACCTGAGCAACGTCATCGGCCTGATCAACGGCAGTGAGCCGGTCACGACGGCGTCGATGCGCAAATTCAACGAGGCGTTTGCGCCTTACGGTCTCCCCAAGACGGCGATCAAGCCGTCGTACGGCATGGCGGAGGCGACGCTTTTCGTGTCGTCGACCAAGCATTCCGACGAGGCCAAGGTCATCTACGTCGACCGCAACGAGCTCAACAACGGCCGCATGGTCATCGTCGATCAGCACGCCGACAACGCCATCGCGCAGGTGTCCTGTGGATACGTCTCACGCAGCCAGTGGGCCGCCATCGTCGACCCCGAAACGCAGACCGAGGTCCCCGACAACCACGTCGGCGAGATCTGGCTGCACGGCGAGAACATCGGCGTCGGTTACTGGGGCCGCCCCGAAGAGACCGCCGAGACGTTCCACAACACGCTGACCAACCGCCTGCCGGAAGACAGCCACACCGACGATCTCCCGCTGGACGCGCACTGGATGCGTACCGGTGACTACGGCGTCTACGTCGACGGCGAGCTGTACATCACCGGTCGCGTCAAGGACCTGGTGATCGTCGACGGCCGCAATCACTACCCGCAGGATCTCGAGTCTTCCGCTCAGGACGCGAGCCCCGCATTGCGTCCGGGCTTCATCGCGGCGTTTGCCGTTCCGGCAAACCAGTTGCCTGCCGTCGTCTTCTCGAATTCCCACTCGGGTCTGACGTTCGACGACGACGATTCCTCGGAGCAGTTGGTCATCGTTGCCGAGCGTGCACCCGGTGCCGGTAAAGCCGACCCGCAGCCGATCGCGGATACGGTCCGCGCCGCGATCTCGACTCGTCACGGTGTGACCGCACGCGACATCCTGCTTGTTCCGGCCGGTTCCATTCCGCGTACGTCCAGCGGCAAGATCGCTCGCCGCGCGTGCAAGGCAAGCTACATCGAGGGGACGCTGCGTGGTGGCTATCAGCAGACGGCATTCCCCGATAGCGTTTGAGGAACATCCCCTTCATGATCGGTAGCTTGGTGAGTTGATGGTTGAACAAGATGGTGCGCAGGACAGTTCCGTAGACGTGAGCGCTACTGCTGACGCGAGCGGTGTCGACATGAGTGTCGCGCAGCTCCGTGAGTGGTTACGCAACTGGATCGCCGACGCGACCGGTCAGCCGGCCACGACGATCACGGACGATCGTCCGATGGAGGAGTTCGGGCTCGCATCACGTGATGCGGTTGCCCTGAGCGGCGACATCGAGGATCTGCTCGGAATCACACTGACTGCCACCGTTGCGTATCAGCACCCGACCATCGCGTCGCTGGCCACTCGGATCATCGAGGGCGAGCCCGAGACGCCGGAAGAGAGCGTCGACGCGTCGTACTACGCGCCAGGCGCCAGCACGGATGCCCACGACATTGCCATCGTCGGCTTGTCGACTCGTTTCCCCGGCGCCGGACATACGCCGTCGGAGATGTGGGAGATGCTGTCCGCGGGCCGCGACGGTATCAGCGACCTGCCCGAGGATCGTTGGGTCGAGTTCAAGTCCGATCCCGCTCTCAAGGCCGCGATCGAGAACGCCAACACCAAGGGCGGCTACCTCGACGACGTCAAGGGATTCGACGCGGAGTTCTTCGCGATGTCCCCGCTCGAGGTCGTCAACGTCGATCCGCAGCAGCGCCTCGCTCTCGAACTGACCTGGGAAGCGCTCGAGCATGCGCACATTCCCGCGAGCGATCTCAAAGGCAAGCAGGTTGGTGTCTTCATCGGCAGTTCCGCCAACGACTACCAGCTGCTCGCTGTCAGCGACCCCACGAACGCCCACCCGTACGCACTGACGGGAACGTCGACGGCCGTCGTCGCGAACCGTGTCTCGTACTTCTTCGACTTCCGCGGGCCGTCCATCGCGCTGGACACCGCGTGCTCGTCTTCGCTGGTCGCAGTGCACGAAGCTGTGCGCTCGCTGCGCAGCGGCGACTCCAACATCGCGCTTGCCGGCGGCATCAACATGCTGCTGGCCCCTCCCGGAACTCTCGGGTTCGATCAGATCGGCATGCTCGCTCCCGACGGCAAACTGCGCGCCTTCTCGGCTCAGGCACAGGGAATCGTTCGCAGCGAGGGCGGCGGACTTGTTGTGCTCAAGCGTCTCGAAGATGCCGAGCGTGACGGCGATTCCATCCTTGCGGTCATCGCCGGTTCCGCCGTCAATCAGGACGGCCGCTCCAACGGACTGCTTGCACCCAACCCGGACGCTCAGGCCGACGTGTTGCGTTTTGCGTACCGCGACGCCGGCATTCTGCCGAGCACCGTCGACTACATCGAAGCTCACGGCACCGGCACCGATCTCGGTGATCCCATCGAGGCCGACGCGCTCAGCCGCGTCGTCGGGCGTGGACGTGACGACAACAAGCCGGCACTGCTCGGCAGCGCAAAGACCAACTTCGGGCACCTCGAGGCCGCAGCCGGTGCTGCCGGACTGATCAAGGTTGTCCTGGCGATGCAGGAAAACAAGATTCCCGCGACGCTCAACTACCTGGGCCCGAACCCGCACATCGATTTCGAGAAGGCGCACCTGCAGGTGACGCCCGAGGCCATCGAGTGGCCCCGCTACACCGGCAAGGCCATCGCCGGTGTGTCCGGCTTCGGTTTCGGTGGAACCAACGCGCACGTCGTGGTGACGGAGTACGTGCCGGCAGCCGCTGTTGTTTCGGACTCCGATGCTGATCTGGATGTCGAGACTCTGGATGTCGAGACCGAAGCTGCCGGTGTTCTTGCCGACGCAGCGCAGTCGATGGGGCTCGTCGAAGACCAGACGGTTGTGCTCGCGGTTTCCGGCGCATTGCCGTCGCGTCGTCGCCGCGCGGCCGCTGATCTGGCGGACTGGCTCGAAACCGAAGAGGGCAGCACGACGCCGCTGGTGGATGTCGCGCGCACACTCTCGCGCCGTAATCACGGCCGCTCACGCGCCGCCGTTGTGGTCAAGACTCGTTCCGAAGCCATCAGCGCCCTGCGCGCCGTTGCTGCCGGAAAGCCCGCTGCCGGTGTGTTCTCCGCCGACGCACCGTCGCCCAAGGGGGCGGTGTGGGTGTTCTCGGGCTTCGGTTCGCAGCACCGCAAGATGGCCAAGCAGCTGTATCTGGAGAACTCGGCGTTCAAGGCAGCCGTCGACGAGGTCGACGTGCTGATCCAGGACGAGGCCGGGTACTCGGTGGCGGAGATGTTCCTCGACGATTCGTTCGAGTACAACGTCGAAACCGCTCAGGTCGCGATCTTCACCATTCAGGTCGGCCTGGCCGCGCTGCTGCGTCATCACGGCGCCGACGCCGACGCTGTTGTTCCGCACTCGATGGGTGAGGCTGCGGCGGCCTACGTGTCCGGTGGCCTGAACTTGGAAGATGCTGTCCGCGTTATCTGTTCGCGTTCGCGTCTGATGGGCGAAGCCGAGGGCGCTCTGGTCGGTGACGACATCCGCCTGATGGCTCTGCTCGAATACAGCGCGACCGAGATCGAAGCGCTGCTGCCCACGTATCCCAAGCTCGAGGTCTGCGTGTACGCGGCGCCGACGCACACGGTGATCGGTGGACCACAGCCCGATATCGAGGCAATCGTCGCCGCCGCTGAGGCCGACGGCAAGATGGCTCGCGTTCTGCAGACCAAGGGTGCAAGCCATACGTCGCAGGTAGATCCGCTGCTCGGCGAACTGGCTGCCGAGTTGGCCGGTATCGAAGCGTCGACATTGAAGGTGGGCGTCTACTCGTCCGTCGATCAGGACACGTTCTACAGGGCCGGCCACGAGCCGATCCACCAGGAAGCGTACTGGGTCAAGGGACTGCGCCACAGTGTGTACTTCACCAACGCGGTGCGTCTGGCAGTTGCCAACGGCCACACCACGTTTGTGGAACTTGCTCCCAATCCGGTGACCTTGATGTCCGTCGCCGCAACGGCATTCGATGCCGGCCTGCACGACATGCAGCTCATTCAGACGCTCAAGCGTAAGGAAGACGAGTCCGTCGGCGTGCTGTCGGCTTTGGCTCAGCTGTACGTTCACGGTCACGCTGTGAATCTCGAATCTCTGCTTCCCGCAGGTGAATTCGCAGTTCTGCCGCGCACTGCTTTTGTGCGCAAGCCGTACTGGCTCGACATTCGGGTCAATGCGGGCGGCTCGGGACGCGTTCCCGGTTCGCACGTTGCCCTGCCCGACGGCCGCCACGTGTGGGAAGCCGACGCATCCGTCGTCTCCGACCTGGCCGCTCTGGTGACTGCCGCTGCAGCTCAGGTTCTTTCGGATGTGACGCTCACCGCGGCCGTCCCGCACGGCGAGCTTTCAGGCGCCGCGACGGTCACCACTACGCTCAACCCGCACCCGGGCGGAGCGTCGGTGCAGGTGCATGCCCGCGAGAACGGCTCCTTCCGGTTGCTGTTCGACGCGGTTGTCACGTCGGGTGAGGCTTTGCCCGAGCTTGTCGTCGCCGCACCGGCCCGTCCGACGGGCGCTATGGAAGCTCTTGCCGAGGTAGTCGAAGATGCCGGCGACAAGTGGGATCCCCACGGTTCGCAGAGCCTCGACGACCGTCTGAGGATCGTTGTCGCGGAATCCATGGGTTACTCGCCGGAAGATCTGCCGGCCGAGGTTCCGCTCATCGAACTCGGTCTCGATTCGCTCATGGCGATGCGCATCAAGAACCGCGTCGAGTACGAGTTCGACATTCCGCAGTTGCAGCTCCAGGCAGTCAAGGATGCAAGCCTGCTCGAGGTCAACAAGTACCTGCGCTACGCCATCGAGAACCGCGAAGAGGTTCAGGCGATGGCCGATCAGCAGGCTGCCGAAAAGTTGGCGGCGGATGCCGGCGACGTCGAGGTGGTTTCGGCGTCGGCTTCGGTTGAGCTCCCGGTGGAGATGCCTGCTGCCGATCCTTCCCGTGCGGGCACAGCGGACGACGCAGGTTCCGACGTCCCGCCGCGAGATGCCGCTGAACGCTTGACGTTTGCGACGTGGGCCGTGGTCACCGGCAAGTCGGCCAAGGGTATTTTCAATGCTCTGCCGACTGTCGACGACGATCTGGCGCAGAAGTTGGCTGTCCGGCTGTCCGAGCGGGCCGGCGGCGAAGTCACCGTCGACGACGTACGTGGTTCCGGCACGATCGAAGACCTTGCGGACGTTGTGCGTCAGTACCTCGAAGACGAGGGCAAGATCGACGGTGTGGTGCGTATTCTGCGCGGCCGCCCCGAAGGTTCCACTGCCGTACCGGTATTCGTGTTCCACCCAGCCGGTGGATCCACCGTTGCGTACGAACCACTGCTCAAGCGTCTGCCTGCCGGCACGCCGATGTACGGGTTCGAGCGCACAGAAGGCCCGATCGAGAAGCGCGCCGAAGAATACGTGCCGTTGCTCCGTGAAATTCAGGGTGACGGACCGTACGTCTTGTGCGGTTGGTCGCTCGGCGGCGTGCTGGCGTATGCCGTCGCAGCCATCCTGCGCAAGCAGGGGGCCGATGTGCGGGTTGTCGGCATGCTCGATACCGTCATGGCCGGCGAGGACGTTCCGGACACCGCGGAGGAGCGACGGAAGCGGTGGGAGCGGTACGGAGCCTTCGCGAAGCGCACCTACAACCTCGATGTGCCATTGCCCGTGGATGTTCTGGCCGAAATCGAATCCGATGAAGATCAGATGCAGTTCCTGATGGACATGATCAAGATGAGCGGCGTCAAGATCCCCGGTGGCATCATCGAGCACCAGCGGACGTCGTTCCTGGACAATCGTGCTATCCAGACTGCGAAGTTCCAGAGCTACGACGGCGACGTCGTGATCTACATGGCAGACAAGTACCACGACGAACTGATGACGCTCGAGCCTGCGTTCAAAACCCGTAAGGCAGACGGTGGTTGGGGCAGCTACGTGAAGAACCTCGAGGTCGTCTACATCGGCGGGGATCACCTGCAGATCGTGGACGAGCCGTATATCTCGAAGGTCGCGGCAGACCTCACCACCAAGCTGACCCAGATCGAGACAGCCCAGACCAAAGCAGCGGAAACCGGAGTTCAGAAGTGACGACAACCACCGCGGAGAAGCTTGCTGAACTCCGCGAAAAGTTGGAGAAGGCAAAGGAACCCGGCTCCGCCCGGGCCATTGCCAAGCGCGACGAGGCAGGGCACAGCACGCCCCGTCAGCGCATCGACATGCTTCTCGATCCAGGCAGTTTCATCGAGATCGGCGCGTTGGTCAAAATGGCGGGCGAAGGCAATCCGTACAGCGACGGCGTCATGACCGGACACGGAACCGTCGACGGGCGCCCCGTCGCTGTATTTGCGCACGATCAGACGGTGTTCGGCGGCGCTGCCGGCGAGATGTTCGGCCGGAAGGTCGCCGCTGTCAACGACTTTGCCCTCAAAGTGGGCTGCCCGGTCGTCGGCATCAACGATTCCGGTGGAGCCCGAATTCAGGACGCGGTCTCCTCACTGGCGTGGTACGCCAACATGGGTTCACGTCAGGAGCCTTTGTCCGGCGTGTGCCCGCAGATTTCGGTGATTCTCGGAAAGTGTGCCGGTGGAGCGGTATACGCGCCGATCAACACCGACGTCGTGGTTGCCACCGAAGAGTCCTACATGTTTGTCACCGGCCCCGACGTCATCAAGTCGGTAACCGGCGAAGAGGTCAGCCTCGACGACCTCGGTGGAGCGCGCAAGCAGGCAGAGAACGGAAACATCCATCACGTCGCCCCGGACGAGAAGGCTGCGTTCGAGTGGGTGCGTGAGTACCTGAGCTTCATGCCCTCCTCATGGCAGGAGAAGGCGCCGCTCATCAATCCGGGCCTCGAACCCGAGATCACCGAGACGGACCTCGAACTCGATGCCTTCATGCCGGACGCGGACAACGCCGGCTACGACATGCACGACATCATTCTGCGGATCTTCGACGACGGCACCTTCCACGAAATCGGAGCCCAGGTCGCGCACAACGTGATCACCGGGTTCTCCCGCGTCGACGGCTTGCCTGTGGGCGTTGTCGCGAATCAGCCCACGTACCTCAGTGGTGCCCTCGATGCGGCGAGTTCCGACAAGGCTGCGCACTTCGTCCGCCTGTGCGACGCGTTCAACATCCCGCTCGTCTTTGTCGTCGATACACCGGGTTTCCTTCCCGGTGTCGATCAGGAAAAAGTCGGCGTCATCAAGCGCGGCGGGCGTTTCCTGTTCTCGTACATCGAAGCCACTGTGCCGAAGGTGACCGTGGTGGTTCGTAAGGCGTACGGCGGCGGGTACGCCGTCATGGGCTGCAAGCAGCTCGGCGCCGACATCAACCTCGCGTGGCCGACGGCACGTATCGCAGTAATGGGCGCCGAGGGTGCCGTCAACATCATGGGTCGGCGTCAGCTCGCCGAAGCCGGCGACAATGCCCCCGCTGTGCGTGCTCAGCTGATCAACTACTACAACGAGTTTGTCGCGACGCCGTACATCGCGGCTGAGCGCGGATACATCGACGCGGTGATCGAGCCCTCACAGACGCGTCTCGAAATCCGTAAGGCTCTGAAGTTGCTCAAGGACAAGACGATTTTCAAGAACCCGCGCAAGCACAACTTGATGCCGCTGTAACCGTTCAGTTGTCGCGGCCCGGTACTTCTTTCGAAGTGCCGGGCCGTTGTCGTTGAATTGTCCTAGTCAACCGTGTCCTGTGCCGTATCCAGCGCTGTATCCAGGGCATCGAACTGTTCACGCAGCGCCTCGATCGCTGCCCGCACAGCGGGCCGCTCGCTGTCGGTTCGCCAGGCTACATAGATATCGCGTCGCAGCGGCGGAAGTGTGTCGCGCATCCGAACACCTACCGGTGGTATCACTCTCGCGAGACGCGGAATCAGCGCTACGGCAAGCCCTTGCGCCACAAATTCCACTTGCGCGGGGAACTCGGCTACCTCGTAATCGATTCGTGGGTCGAATCCTTGTGCGCGCAAGACTCTGACGGTGAAGGTGTGGAAATCCGTGCCGCGCGTCCAACTCGCCCACGCGTGGTCGGACAACTCGCGCAGCGCAACAACCTTGTTCTCCGCCAGCGGATGTGACGCGGGGATGGCGACCACCGCGACGTCGTCGTACACCGGGGTGAACGAGAGTCCGTCAGGGAGTTCGATGGGCAGAGTGCTCCAGCTGTCGACCACAACAACATCCAGGTCGCGGCGGATGAGGGCGGGGAGAAGTTCCTCGGATTCGCCTTCGGTGAAGGTGATTTCGAGTTGAGGATGCGCGCGTTTGATCTCGGCGACAGCTTTCGGCAGCACCGTCCGGCTGGGAGAGACGAGTGCACCCAGGCGCAGTCGTCCCGTCACTTCGCTGTGCAGCGACGCGATTTCGGCTTCGGCCTGCGCGAGGACCGAGAGAACCTCGGCGGTTCGCCGGGCCAGGACGCGGCCCGCTTCGGTGAGCCGTACGCCTCGGCCTTGGGGAACGAGTAGCGCCACACCAACTTCGCGCTCGAGTTTGTTCAGCTGTTGTGAGATGCCCGACGGCGTGACGTGCAGAGTGCGCGCGGCAGCGGCAACTGATCCGTTTTCTGCGACGGCGTGCAGGGCACGCAGCCTTTCGAGGTTCAACACGGTAGTAATGCTACGCAATATGCGATCCGAATATTTGCTTGTGCTGAATAGTTAGCGGCAGGAACATTGTGGGAGTGACCACCTTGACCTCACCCACGCGCACGCCCACCCGAATTACTCAGGCTCGCTTCGATCCTCGACTACTGGTCATCGGCGGCGCCGCTGCTATCTCCGTCAGTTCGATTCTGATCAAACTGGCAGATGTATCGCCGTCGACGGCGGTCTTCTTCCGGTGTTTCCTGGCCTTGCCGCCGCTGGCCCTGCTGGCGTGGCGCGAGTATCGACGGGTGGGAATGCCAACCCGAAGGGCGCTGGTGCTGCAAGCATTGGGCGGCATCCTGCTCGGGCTGGACTTTGCTCTGTGGTCGCAGTCGATTCTCATGATCGGCGCCGGGATAGCAAGCGTCGTCGTGAATGTGCAGGTGATCGTGGTGCCCGCACTGTCCTGGCTGGTGTTCGGCAATCGCGTTCCGCTGCGCTTTCTGTTTGCGTTGCCCTTCATGTTCACCGGAATTGCCTTGGCGGGCGGTGTGTTCGGCGGCGCAGCGGCCGGGACGGATCTGCTGTGGGGAACAGTGCTGTCCCTGATCTCCGGAATCGCCTACGGCGGCTACATCTTCGTTGTCGGCCGGATCGGCGCGGCCGACCGTGCGGCGAGTCAGGTACTGGTGTCGACAGCCTCGGCAGGTATTGCCGGTTCCCTGATCGGATCACTGTGGGGGCAGATCGATTTCACCCCCGGCTGGGAAGCGTTCATCTGGCTGGCCGCTCTTGCTCTGGTCGGCCAGGTGTTCGGCTGGATGCTGATGGGCTATTCGCTACCTCGGCTGCCTGCGGAGGTGGGTGCGACGCTACTGCTCATGCAGCCGGTACTCGCCGTGCTGCTGGCGGTCGTTCTCCTGGGTGAACGGCCAAGTGCTGCGCAGCTACTCGGGTGCGTCGTAGTTGTCGGAGCGGTCTCGGCCGTCTCCGTACGTCGCACCCGAGTAGGTAGTGCAGGCTAGTGCACCCGCATCTCGCCGGGCATCCACATGCCCGAGCGGGTTGCGGTGCCTGTCTCTACTTCTGCGGGAACGGCATTCGGGAAGTATCGGTCGTAACGTTCGAGAGATCCCCAGTCGCGGGCCCAGTCGTTCTTCAGGTACGTCGGGACTGCGGTGGCCTCGGCCAGGACCTCGGTGAACCCGAGCGGCCCGCCGTTGTCCGCGGACTGCCACGTGTCGGTCGAACTGACAGCCAGTGGCCGGTCCGGGAGGATGCGGAAGTTCGGCATCTCCGCGACGCCGTTCACATGCGAGAACGGACGCTGGCACGGGAACTGAAGGCCGACAGCCCAGTCCAGCAGAATCGGCTGCTCGCTGCCGAGGTACGAGTTGAGTGACTCGAGCTTCGGCACGCGCGGCGGCGTGAACGCCATCCACTGATCGCCGGTGAGGTTGGGATCGAAGGCAACCACGCGGACGGCGTCGGCGTCGGTGGCGAGTTCGTCGATCGGGATACGAACGTTGCGCCACGACGGCGCCGGCCCGATGTCGCGGGGCATGTACGAACCCTGCAGTGCCACTGTCCCGTCCGGCTGCGTCTTGCCGTACTCGACCAGCAGTGACTGGCCGTAGGTCACCGCTCCGGTGTTGTCGACGGACCAGACGCGTCCGGCCACCGACATGACAACGAGCGGAGATTGTTCACTGCGAGCGGGTAATTGATACCAGCTCGAGATCAGTGACGCCGGTTCCTGCACGCCGGCCTGGTAGCTGCCCATGATGGGCGTAGTGGCCGGGTCGAGGCCGTAGGGGAGTTTGGCGGTGGACCCGTTGACGCCGATATTGCCGGTGCCGCCGCTGGTTCCGGAGTCCGAACCGGTTTCGAATGTGGGGCCGACGCTTTGGGTGTCGGTGTTTCCCATGCCCTGCTTGACTTCGATGTAGTCCGCGGTCAGATCGGTGGGAACACCGTTGGCGGAGAAGCCCTTCGCCTCTTCGCCGGCCAAGGGGTCTTCGGCATTGAATCCAGGGCCGGGGATGGGCGCCAGGTTGCCGGAGTTGACGTCGGTCTCGGCCAACACGTCTTCGGCCATGCCGCAGGTTTTTCCGGCGAGGGCTTCGATGTTGCTACGGCCCAGTGAGTATGCCGGGTACTGGGAGACGGCGCCCTTGAGGAGAGAGAGGACTTCGAAGAGCACCATGAGGCCGGCGATCACGGTCAGAGGTGCTGCGGCAAATTTTCGAATCCGCTTGCCCTTGACGGTGTTCGGCTTTTCCGGTGCCGCCGCAAATCCCTCACGCAGGTACTGCCAGGCCGCGACGGCCAGAGCGAGCCCGAAGAGTGCGAGGAACAGGGTGTTTGATTCGTGTCCGCTCAAGGAAACAGTCTTGTCGAACCACGGCACACCGTAACTCGAGACATACCAGTAGCCGTTGATGCCGGCAAAGGTCAACGCCAGCATCAGGAGCAGGCCGGCCACGAACACCGAGCGGTTGCGGCGCGATCGCAGTGCCGACGCGGATACTGCAACAGCTGTCAGTGCCGCGAGCGAACCGGCGATGCCGGCGTACGCACCGAAGTGGTGAGTCCACTTGGTGGGGTTGAACATCATGAAGAAGATGGTGCCGAAGACAACTCCGACCAGACGCCACGACGGACCCGTAGCGGCGCCGGGAACCCGGCCGCGTCGGAGCAACACGAAGAGCGTCGTGAAGAGGCACAGGATCATCGTCAGGAAGGCGAATCGGCGGGCTACCGAGCCGTCGACCGTGTCGACAAAGAGGTAGTAGTACCGCAGGAAGTCTTTGTACCACTCGAGATTCGGTCCGATGATGGTCCGGACTCGGGTGGCCTCGAGAACGCCGGCCAGCGTCTGATCAGCAAAGATGACGACAAGCACCAAGGTTCCGGCCGCCGCGATCGGTGCAAGCAGTGGCAGTGTGCCGACCTCACGGTGACGCTTCACGACGATTCGGATGAGGGGCCGGATACCCGCGAGAAGTGCTGCGATACACATCAATCCGGTGGGGGCAGCAGCGAGGGTAAAGGCGCCGATCAGCACTGCAACGGCAGCCGGGAACAGTCGGCCGGTCGCGATGGCGCGCTCGATGGAGCACCACGTCAGCAGGGCGCCGAGCGCGACGATGGGCTCGGGTCGCAGACCGTTGTTGTAGGCGAGCCAGAATGCGAGGAAGACCATCCCGCCGGTCCACAGCGCGACGTTGCTCCGGCGGACCGCACGTCCGAGGCGTGGAACAACTTCACGGCTGATGACCATCCAGCACAGGATTCCGGCAATCAACGCGGGCAGGCGCATGAACGGGCTGGCCGTCGAGATCTTGGCCATCACCGCCAGCACGTCGTAGTACCAACCGAACGGGGCTTCGGGGACGCCGAACCAGCGGAAGTAGTTGGCCATGTATCCGGCGTCGGGAGCAACGCGGGCCATGGTGAGGAGATAACCGTCGTCGGAGGTGTTTGCGCCGATGAAGTGCCACAAGGTCAACGTGCCGACAACAACGCCGTCGAGTCCGGAGAACTTCCACCAGCGTGCGGGGAGGAAGCGGCGGTGAGTGCGGCCGTCGATTCCGTCGAGCTTGGCGAGGGCGATCAACGACACGATGGTGGACAAGACGGCCACGATCATCGCAACCAGCTTGAGCGTCGTCGGACTGGACGAGAACCGGGAATCGACGGTCATCGAGAATCCGAGACCTTCGGGGGCCGCGCCGTCGGGGAGGTCGCTGAAGACACCGACCACCTGGGGACGGAAGTCGCCGTCGAGTTGTCCACGAACGGGGTTGCCGTCGGGGTAGGTGAGTCCCTCGAATGCTGCGGCGGTCCGGTCGACGTCGGAGTTGAACGTGATGGCGTTGCAGCGGCTGGACTCGACGTCCTCACGCGAAGCCGACGCCACGACGACATTGCGGTCAAGGACGTCGACGTTGCTTTCGGACACACGCACGAACATGGAACTGAGGGCCGCACCGTCGCCCTGAGCGGGGGCCGTGGACATGAGGATGCCGCCGCCCGAGGGAAGGGAGCCGACAGCGGTGCAGGGTATCGACGCGTTGACGTCGATGGGGACCTGAGCCATCAAGGGTGCCTCGACGTCGCCGATCACGCCGTTCTGCGGCCAGTTGACCGCTGCCGTCGTCTGCACCACAGGAAGAAGCGGGGTGGCGAGTGCCAGAACAAATCCGATGAGGCCCGCGATTATCGCGATCAATCGCGTTTGTCGGAAGCGCATCCGTGCATCCGGACGGGATGGCGGCGAACTCGGAGTTAAGGGTGGCACTGTGGCGACGTCTGGCACGGCTACCGATGTTATGCGAGTGTTACCCGTGGACCTACCGTGCCCGGGAGGTTTGGTAGGTCCACCGGTAACAGTTATGACTGGTAACGAATCGGACCTGGTGTCCAGGTGCCCGAACGGGTCTCGGTTGTCACGTCGATCTGAGCGGGTTCCGCCGCCGGATCGAGCGGTGTGTACTGCTCGAGCGAACCCCAGTCGCGATCCCAGTCGTTGTCGAGATACGTCGGCAAGGTGCGGGCTGCGAGCAACTCACTGGTCCAGCCGAGCGGACCGCCGCCGTAGTGGTCCTGCCAGGCATTGGTGGACTCCGCACCGATGCGATCGGGAAGGATGCGCCAGTCCGGAACTTCGGCCACGCCGTAGAGATGATCGACCGGACGTTGGCACGGGAACGCAAGACCCACAGCCCAGTCCATCAGTACCGGATCGGTGGATCCGACGACGCTCTGCAGAGTGCGCATGTCGGAAACCCGCGGCGGGGTGAGTGCAACCCACTTCTCGCCGCCGATGTCGGAGTCACTGGCGATCACACGCACGGTGTCGGCATCGGCGGGGAGCTGATCCATCGGGACACGCAGGTTGCGCCACGACGGAGACGGGCCGATATCGATCGGATCGATCTGGCCGAGCGCTGTCACGCTGCCGTCGGCCTGCGTCTTGCCGTATTCGACGTGGACAACTGCACCTGGTGTGACGATGCCGTCGGTGTCGACGTAGCGGATACGCCCGGCGGCAGCGATGGTCAGCAGCGGCGCCGCGTCACTGCGCTGCGGCAAGGCGTACCAACCGGTGGTCAGGGAAGCGGCTTCCGACGAGCCGAAGCTGCCGAGAACCGGAGTGGTCGCGGGATCGAGGCCGAACGGGAGCGCAACGTTACTTCCGTTGATTCCGGCCGTCGACGCCGATCCGCCTCCGGTACCTGCGCCCGTTCCCGGGGTGGTGGTGCCGTTTGCCGACGTGGTGGTGTCGAGGCTGTTGGCGCTGCCGGCAGCCTTGTCCTCGGCATCTGCGGTCAGGTCGCTCGCCACTCCGTCCGGGGTGAATCCTGTTGATTCGGTTGCCCCGAAAGCGCCTGCGCCTGCCAGGTCGGCGGGGCGGTCGATCAGCTGCAGAACACCGGTATCTGGATCGGATTCGACCAGGACCTCACCGGCGAGGCCACAAGTTCCGCCGAAGACGGATTCGACGTTGGATTTGCCGATCGAGTACGCCGGATACTGCGCGACCGCGCCCTTGACCAGGGACAACACCTCGAACAGCACAACCGCGCCTGCCGCGATCGTCAACGGGGACGCTGCGAGCAGGCGAGCTGTCCGGCCGTTGTTCTTCTTCGGAGTCGACTTCTCGAGGGGTTCACGAACGTGGAACCACGCAGCCAGCAGCAACGCGAGAATCGTCAGGCCGAGGAACGCGGTGGAGAAGCCCTTGCCGGCGATGGACGGCGGCTTGTCCCACCACGGGACGCCGTAACTCGAGACGTACCACCAGCCGTTGGAGCTGGTGAACGCCACGGCCAGGATGAACAGGATGCCTGCGGCAAAGAGCGCGCGGTTCCGTTTGGAACGCATGCTCGACGCGCTGACTCCCACCGCGGCGAGCACGGCCACCGTTGCTGCCAGCCCCGCATACACACCGAAGTGGTGAGTCCACTTGGTCGGCGTGAACTGCATGAGGAGCAGCGACGCGAACACGATGCCCAGGATCCGGCGCGACGGCCCGATCGCGGTGCCGGGAATCCGGCCCTTCCGCAGGATCAGCATGACGCAGAAGATCAGTCCGACGATCATCACGAACATGCCGAAGCGGCGTGCCAACGAGCCGTCGGGGGAGATGGTCATCAAAGCGTCCCAGCGAACTCGTTCCTCGAACCACGGGACGTTGGGGCCGATAGCTGTTCGCACCCTGGTCGATTCGAGCACCGTTGCCAACGTCTGATCGGCAAAAACCGCAACAAGTACGACGGTTCCGGCCGCGAGGACCGGCATGATCTGCGAGAAGAATCCCACTCGTTTGCCGCGGGCGATCAAGATCTGCACGATGGGGCGCGCCCCGGCGAGCAGTGCACCGATCGCGATGAGTCCCGACGGGCCGGCAGCGAGGGAGAACGCGGCAATCAGCACCGCAACCGCCGCAGGCAGCAAACGGCCTGTGGCAACGGCACGTTCGATGGAGCACCACGTCAGAAGAGCGCCGAGCGCGATGATCGGTTCGGGACGCAAACCGTTGTTGTACGGCAGCCAGAACGCCAGGAACACGAGGCCGCCGGTCCAGATGGCAACCTTGTTGCGGCGCACCGCAACACCGAGCCGCGGGATCACCTCGCGGCTGATCACCATCCAGCACAGGATGCCGGCGATCAACGCGGGCAACCGCATCCACATGCTGGCAGTGCTCACCTTGGTGAACGCCGCGAGGACGTCGTAGTACCAACCGAACGGCGCCTCGGGCACGCCGAACCAACGGAAGTAGTTGGCCATGTATCCCGAATGTTCCGAAACCCGGGCCATGCCGAGGAGGTATCCGTCGTCGGACGTGTTGGCGCCCACCACATGCCACAGCAGGAGCGTTCCGATGACCAGGCCGTCGACGCCCGTGAATTTCCACCACCGCGCCGGGAGGAATCGTCGTGCGCGTCGGCCATCGACGCCGTCGATCCGGTGCAGCGCGTACAGCGAGACGATCGTGGAGAGTGCCGCGACGATCATCGCAAAGAGTTTGAGAAGTGTTGGGCTGGAAGAGAATCGGGAGTCGATGTCCATGTCCACGGACAGGCCCGCCGGCGGAGCGCCTTGCAGATCGGTGAAGATGCCGACAACCTGCGGACGGTAGTCGCCGGTCAGGGTTGTAGTAAGGCCGTCGATTCCGGTGACGGTGGCGACGGTCTGCTGGTAGTCGCTGGTGATGGTCAGCGCGGTGCATCCGGTGAGTTCGCCCAATGGCGCCGAGATCAGGACCGATTCGCGGGTGATCGCCTCGAGGCGATCCGCGGTGGTCCGAACGGTCAGGCCGCGCGCATCGCGGTCGGGCGCACCGTTCGGCATGGTCGAGACCAGCGTGCCGCCGTCTTCGCCGAGTTGGCCAAGTGCGGAGCACGGGATGGTGATGTCGAGGGAGGTCGGGGAGTAGGAGATCAGCGGCGCCGAGACGCTGTTCAACGACCCGTCCTGCGGCCAGCTGACACTTGCTGCCTTCTGATCGACCGGGAGGAACGGGGTGGCGAGCGCCAGCAGCATGCCGAGCAGACCGGTGACGATCGCGATGATTCGTGCCTTCTGCACCCGTTGGGCATCCGACTCGGGGCGAGCGTCGGGGCCAGTGGGCGGAGACTGTGGGGGCACTACTACGTCAGACGGCACAAGGAACGATGTTAGGCGAGTGTCGCCCGTTACATCCTGAGAGACGACTTAAGGAAGCGCTACTTGTTGGTCGTCTTACCGCTCACGAGGTCACGGACGTCCCACACCCAGACGTCGTCGACCGAGGTGGCGTCGAAGCCCACCAGAGCGTTGACCGTCTGACGCAGCGCGTTGTCGTTGCCTGCTTTCGGGAGTACCAGGACGTCGGCACGCCAGAACCGCAGGTCGGTGAGGGCGTCGGCGCGGGTGGTGGCGTCGACAACGGGGATCTGACCGGTCTCGTTGGTCTTGACCAGAAGCGACGACGTGGGGCGGAACTCAGCCCCGTAGATGCCGCCGCGGGTAATCGAATGAGGGCCGACGAAGTAGCCGCCGGCGATCGGGAAGCCGAAATCGGCATCGATCTGCCAGCGCATGGCCCGCGCTTCTTCACCGCTGGACACGGGAACCGACACGAGGCTGCCGTCGCTGACGTAGTTCTCCCACGATCCGCTGGTGATGAACTTCGGGGTGTCCGGGCGTTCGACGGTATCGATGCGCGTCGGAATCAGGACAACCACTGCGAGCGCCAGCACCGCCAACCACGCGCCGGGCAATATCAGGCCAGGGCCGCGAGAATTGCCGCCGCGGGGATTACGAAGCTCCACCAGTGCGCGATACGTACCCAATGTCAGCAGCAACCCGATGGCGGGAATTGCACCCATGGCAAAGCGTGACTCCAGGACCGACTCGAACAGCGGCAAGTGGGCCAGGAACTTCCAGGGCAACGTGATGCCGGTGTGATCGCCCTTGTAGACAAGCTCGGACCCCAGTGACAGCACGCCCATCGCGACGATAACGGCCGCAGCGGCGCGAGTGAGCTTCATCTTCCACAGCCATACCGTCGCGAAGAAGATCAGAATTACGATCGGCCAACCGAAGTACGAGTTCTCCTCGGTGGGGTTCATGCGGTACTCGGCGCCGGTCTTGTCGCCGCCCACCGATTCGGTGGGGAGGGTGGTGAACGCGCCGAAGTCGGCTCCCGCCTGGCCGTGGCCGACGCCGTCGTAGCTTGCGGGGCCGAAGAACTGTGAGTAGAGCGGTATCGCAGTGATGAGGATGGACACGATTGCGCCGACGGCCAAGCCGGGCAGGCTGCGCTTGATCGCAGCCCGCGCTCTCGGAAGATCCGAGAGTGCGTACACCGCGCCGAACACCATCGCGGACATGGTGAAGATGAGGAGTGGTTCTTCGCCGAGGAAGATCTGCCACGCCATGAGCAGGCCAAGGACGACGCCGTCCCTGACCACATTGGTTCCACGTGAAACGCGGATAACCTGCATGAAGATGAACGGAATGACAAAGAAGGCCACAAAATTCGGGTGACCGTTTGCGTGCGAGATCATGGCAGGGGCAAATCCGCAGAACCCGCCACCAATTGCGGCCGCACACTTCACCCGAACAGAAACGCCCGTCAGCACATGCCGAGAAAATGTCCAGTACCAGGCGATTGCGGTACCGGCCAGGCCTAAGGTCAGCCCGATCGCATAAGTCGGCGTCGGCCCGAAAAGCAAGGTGAGCGGCGCCAGCGGCATGCTGATGCCGAACATCGCGGTATTGGCCATCAGGTTCACACCGAGCGGATAATTCAGCAGGTCGCTGTACAACGGTGTGCGGAACTGAGAGAGCGCGTGCGCGGTGTCGGCGAAGAACCATTCCCACATCGACTGGTCGCGGCCCGCGTTGACCAGATAACCGGACTCCAGGTTGCGCCAGAGATTCGACATCACCCAGAACGCCGCCAGGACAAAGAGCACCATGATCGCAAGATCGACCATCCGGCCACGGCTGATAACTGAACGGACCCGCCCTGGTGTCGCCTCGACCAGCTGTTGTTGAGGTTCGGGCAGAGTCTCGGTCATGCAGTCGGCGCCTTTCGGATGAAACCAATCTCGGTGGTTGCCTCGGTGGTTGTCTCGGCGGCTCCTCGGTGGTTACGAGGTACCCGCTGAAGGTATCGATTCGATAACTTATCCCGCCAGCGTAACGAACGATGGCCTGGAGACCAGCCTGCAGCTGCGCGAGCAGGCCGTATTCGGGGCAGTTCAGGCTCGCTCGTGCCTCGTTCGAGATAACCGGTCGGTCGAGTTTGGCGCCTTTGTGACATGGGTACCTCGGAGGTGTCCTGCTCGAATTCGTGTACCCCGAATTCGTTCACACAGCCCCGACGGATCGCGTTCTCGACAAAGCGGGAACCCATCGGGGTCACAACCTGATGGGATGGTGCTTGTGCATGACGAACACACGGGTTTGCGGCGGCGCAGGGGGTAAACGCGCAGCGAGTAGGAACAAGGCTCGTAACGGGGCTCGCATCGGGGCTGTCGGGGCAGTGGCCGCCCTTGCCGTCGCGTTCGGCAGCACCAACGCGTCGGCGGGAGTCGACAACGCGAGTTCGATCACGGACGTCAAGGGAAACCGCATAGAAGTCCTGCAGATGGACACAGCCATCCACACAGTCCCGCCGCTCGACAGTTCGCCACTGAGCGTCGAGTTCTTCCACGACGGCGTTGCGTCGGTGCGCATCGACGGCCCAGACGCGGACAGTTTCACCGGAACCCAACTGACGATCGGCTACCAAATCGGCTACCCGATCGCGTTGACCGGTGCCACGGTTGTCCTCAACAGCCCCGGACTCGACTGGGGCGTGGAGAGCGGAACCAACCTCGGAATCGGGTTCATTCCCGAACCGGCTCTGGGACTCGACATCTCGAATGCATTTGTACTCGGTGGAGACATCATCCCGTCACAGGAACTTGACGTGGATTTGGCGCCGGGTGGAATTACCGACGTGGAGTTGCTCGAAGATCAGACATTCGACGGCCGCGAAGCGACGGTGCGGATGCAAGGAATCCACGGATACGTGCAGGGTGCTATCGGTCCGGTCACCATCCGGCCGTACGCAAAGGCCGTGACATCCAATGGGGACACGGTCGTCACATACGGAGCGCCGCAGAGACTTTGACTTTAAAGGGCAGAGGCTTTGATCGTTACGACTCTCACCGTCACGCTGCAACAGTGTGACGGTGAGAGTTGTTGGGAGCCTGCGTATTCGACCGGTATTCGGTAGGGATCGACCGGCGGTGAGTGCGGGAGGCGCGGACGGCCTTCATTGCGAGTGCCACCGCCGCCCACGCCGTGCATGCCGCCGTCACAAGAAGTAACAGCGCCCAGTCGTGGGCAAAGAATCCCACAATCGCAGCGATGGTGAACGCCAGCGACACAAAGACGATGCGACCGGCAAGATCTGTCGAGAGCAGGTAATCGACAGCAGGTTCGTCGGCTGGGTGACTTTCTACCTCGGCGTCGTCGGTGTCGTGCGCGTGCAGTGTTTCCCGGGTGGGGAGATCCAGAAGTGCACCCCACTGCGCCGCAGCGACGGTATGCGGTAGATCCTTCGGAAGGCTCTCAGGTTCACGTGTCTGCGACACGTCGATAAGAGCCCGCGCCAAAGTGAGCACCGCGATCCGATGCTCTGTCGCAACACGGAGCAGCTCGTGAAATGCCTGCTCGGGGCCGTATGGCTTACCTCGCGCAATGACCAGAGTGTGCTCTGCTGCGTCCAGGATCGCGCGATGTGGAACCAATTCGTGACTCTGCGCAACGAGTTCGCTCAATGTCATCACCTGCCCCGCCACGATGGGTGCGCAGTTGTCATGTCAACCGCGTCGTGAAGCAGTCGAATACCCCGGTGGTGGCGAGGACAAACTCGACCCCTGTCTGACTAGGGGTCTAACTGGGGCCGGGTGTGATCAGGGTTGGGGTGCCGGCGCGTTCAACGCACCGAGGCAACTCTCGATCAGATCGGCCACGATGAGCTTGGCTTGTGCAGGGCTGTGAACTCGTCCTTCCCAGGTAGCAAATGTCACGATGGCCAAAACGCTGAGTGTGCCCGCGCGAAGATCCGCGATATCGGCCGGCAACTCCGACGCCGACGCAATGCGCTGCTGAACGTCGCGAAAGGTCGCTGCCTGCAGGTGGTCCCGGATGACCGTCGACATTCCCGGATCGAAGATGGACTGCACCAGAAAGCGCGCGTACAAACTGTGCTCACGTTCGATCGTCTGCTCGGCCAACGGCAGCACCGACGCTTCCACGAGTTGGCGCATGGTCGGCGGTTGCTGTGCGACGTCGATCGCGTTGAGGAGATCGTGTCGGCGCTCCGCAGCCGGCTTCATGCGTGACTCGATCACCGCGGACAGCAAGCCTTCGCGTGAACCGAAGTGGTACTGCGCTGCCGACTTGTTTGCCTGCCCAGCCTCGATCTGGACGTCGCGCAAGGTCAGTGCTGCTAAACCGCGCTCCGCCACCAATCGCTCGGCCGCATCGATCATGGCCGTGCGGGCATCGGTTTTTGTCACGTTATGAAGTTAGGGGTGCGGAGGGGGCGCGTCAACGACCGTCACCGGCAAGCCGACTGTGAAGAATATCCCGTTTGTTTACTGTTATCGGGGGTACCGCGTCAGTTGCGGGTGACAACCACGAACGGTCCCTGCTCGGTGATCGTGAAGCGAGGATCGTCGAACAGCTCCTTGGGGAAGGTGACCGTGTACCGGCGGACATTGGGATCGTTGGGGTAGACGTCCTCGGCCAGGCGCAGGGTGTATCCGTCGGCGCCCTGGCGGAAGACAAATGCGTCGGGACTGCGCCACGGTGCGGCATCCAATGCGGCAATCAACTCGTCGGGTGTCTCGAGTTCCGACCACTGCTCGATCAGCTCCGCGCGGGCCCGGAAGTCTGCCAACGGATTTGCGTAGTGCGACGTCAATCCTTGGAAACCGAAGTACGGGTAGAAGCTCAGGAAGCCGATATCGGCTGTCAGGACCACCAGATCGTGGGGCTCGCGGCCCAATTGTTCGCGGATGATGCGGTCGATGTCCGCGTAATTCGCTTCGGCTCCCGGCGGACGCTTGTCTCCGCGCTCGCCGTTTCCGTCGGTATCGCTGTATGCCACAGCGATATCCGGTGCCAGCACCTGCGGGATGTTCTGCGCAAAGGAAATCGCGCCGATGACGCCGAGAGCAACGAGTACTGCTTTGACCCGCGGATTCTCGCTGGTGGCCAACACGATCCAGCCGGCGAACTCGAAGAAGCCGAACACACCTGCCGCGGCGAGGAGCCCGATCAGAACCGGCTCGAGCCGGAATCCGAGAAGAGTGCTGCCGGCAACCGTGAACATCATCGACAACAGGGCCCACAGGTACACGGCGATCACGCCGATACCCAGCGCCCGTGCCCTGCGTGAGAACAGGAACCGGGAAATCAGCCAGATCGTGCCCAACATGCACAGCGCGCCGACGAGTGAGAAGTGCAGCATCGGGAAGGGGAGTACCGCGCCGGAATCCGGGAGGTAATGCATAGCGGTGCCCGACTCGGCGGGAGCGCCCGAGAGCGCTTCGAGCAGGTAGGGAGCCCAGACAGTCAGAGCGACCACGCCGGCGATGACGGCGATGACGACCAGTCGGATCAGTGGTCCGAGTGCGGCTTTCCAGGTGTTCTGGGCGCGGGCTGCGAGAACCGCCGCGACGATACCCATCAGTGTTACCGCAAACGCGGCAAATCCGAGGTACAGCGTGTAGACAGTCGCTGCGTATCCGAGGAACAAGCCGGTGCCGAGAACTGCTCCCGCTCCGGCAAACCGGGACGAACCCGGGCGATCGAGGGCGCCCCAAGCGAGGATGAGCACCGGCGGGATCAGGAGGTTGACGACGGCGCCGTACGCCTCAGGGGAGTTGTACGCCAACACAACCGCGGTGACGGCCAACGCGGCGACTACCGCCCAGTCGCGTCGAATGAGCTTGGTCCACAACACGAGTGCAATCACGGCGACAACGGCGATCGAGCCGATCGCATAGGGCTTGAAGGCTTCCCAGCCGTCCATGCCCAGCAGATTTGCGACGCGTCCACCGACCCAGAACCAGCCGGCCGGGTAGAACGGCGGGAGATCTACATACGTCATGTCTTGCAGCGCAGCGGAATCCGTGAGCCGAGTCAGGTATTCGGTGCGGAATTGTTGATCGACCGAAACCCCGTGCAGATACAGCGTGGTTGCGGCGAGAGGGAGTCCGAGTGTTGTGGTGACGAAGCCCGAAAGCCCCGCCCACGAGAGGAGCTTTGCAGTTCGCTGCGCTTTGCGGGCGCGGAACATCAGCACGGCGACGCCGATCACGGCGATACAGACAACCTGCAAGACCGTCGTGACGGCTTGAGTGGTATTCGACGACGTGAACGCCGGCCAGTCGACCTGGCTGAACGCGAACAGTCCGACAGCGGCGACGACGACCGCTACCAGTGCCGCGAGCGCCATTTCCACCACCGTCGCCGCGGCATTACGCCACGGCGACGGGGAGGCAGTTGTCAGAGCTGGTTCAGCTGTTGTCTGTGACACGAAAAAGAGCTTAGACGGGCAGCTTCCGGAAGATAGGTCGCGGCACGTGGCGCAGAGCCATCATCACGAAGCGGAACGGGCCCGGGGCCCAGACAATTTCCTTGCCCTTGTCCGACGCTGCAACAGCAAGCCGCGCGACGTCTTCCTTGTTGACGGTCAGGGGTGCTTCCTTGACGTGGGCGCTGAACTTGGTGCGCACCATGCCCGGTCGAACCACCGTTACGCTCGGGCCGAACTCCGCCAAAGCCTCGCCGAGGCCCAGATAGAAGCCATCGAGACCGGCCTTGGTGGAGCCGTAGACGAAGTTGGCGCGCTTCACGCGCTCACCGGCAACCGACGACATCGCAATGATCTTGCCGAAGCCCTGAGCCTTCATCTTCTCGCCGATCAGCACGCCGACGGAGACTGCCGCGGTGTAGTTGACGTTTGCGACCAGGACAGCCTTGCGCTGGTTCTGCCACAGCTCCTCGGCGTCACCGTCCAAACCGAACGCAACGATCGCGACATCTACGTCGCCGCCGGCCCATGCCTTGTCGATGACGTCGGGGTGGCTGTCGAACTTCACAGCGTCGAAGTCGACGACCTCAACCTTGGTGGCGCCCTTGGCTTCGAGGCCCTTGACCGCGGCATCGGTGCCGGGATCGCCGGGCAGCGTCGCCAGAATGATGCGCAGCGGCGACTTCTTCAAGTACTCCTCGCACATCGCGAGGCCGATCTCGGACGTTCCACCGAGAAGCAAAACAGTTTGCGGGTTACCTACAGCGTTGATCACAGTTCCAGCCTTCTGGACATATCGGAGGCGAAAACGCCTGTGGGGTCGTACTTTCGGCGCGTCGCCATCCACTCGTCGATGCGCGGGTACATGGAATGGAAGGTCTCTGCGGACGTCCGTGAATCCTTGGCCGTGTACAGGCGTCCGCCGAATTCGAGGACTCGCTTGTCGAGTTCGGTGACAAATTCGTTGAGGCCCGGCTTGATGCGGAAATCGACGCAGATGTTCCAACCCGGGATCGGGAAGCTCAGAGGAGCCTGATTGCCCTCGCCGAACAGCTTGAACACATTCAGGAACGAGTGATGACCACTGCGCTGAATGTCGACGATGATCTTCTTGAACTCTTCGACAGCCTCCGGCGGAACCACGAACTGGTACTGCAGGAATCCGTTGGATCCGTAGGCGCGGTTCCACTCACCGAGCATGTCGAGGGGGTGGTAGAACTGCGTCAGATTCTGGGCCTTGTCGCGGTACGTCGCGGACTTGCGGAACCATGCCTCGGTCATTGCGCCGAAGATCAGCTTGTTGCCCAGCCCATTGGGGAGTCCGTTGGGAACGGTGAGAAGTTGGGGCGCGTCGAACCGGAGCGGGTCCTTCTGCAGCTTGGTCGGAAGCTGATCGAGCTTTGCCAGACTGCCCCGCGAAATAGCTGCGCGGCCGAGCTTCGGCGGTGCGGACATCGCGTCGAACCATGCGGATGAGTAGGTGTAGTTGCCTTCGCTACCGTCGCTGTGGAAGGCGATGGTCTCGTCGAGGCTGTTGGTGACGTCGCCGTCGGCGATGAAATATGCCGTCTCGGTCGGCGTCATCTTGATGGTGGCCCGCAGGATCATGCCCGTCAGGCCCATACCGCCGATCGTGGCCCAGAACAGCGCAGCCTTGGGATCGTTGCGCCCGCCCTTGGGGGTGAGGGTGCGAACCTTGCCGTCAGCCGTCAGCAGATCCAACGACACGACGTGGTTGCCGAAGCTACCCGCGCTGTGGTGGTTCTTGCCGTGAATATCGGAACCGATGGCGCCGCCGATCGTGACCTGGCGCGTACCTGGCAGCACGGGAACCCACAGGCCGAACGGCAGAGCAGCCTTCATCAGCTGATCCAGGTTCACCCCGGCGTCGACGTCCACCAAAGCGGTGTCACGATCGATGCGATGAATACGGTTGAGCGCATTCATGTCGATGACCAAGCCGCCTGCGTTCTGCGCCGGATCACCGTACGAACGGCCGAGACCGCGCGCGATGACACCGCGTCGCAAATGCGACGGCTTGGACTCGTTCTTCTCCGCAACCTGGGCGACCGCACTTGCGATCACTTCCACGTCGGGGGTGGACAACACCTGTGCGGTGGTGGCGGCGGTGCGTCCCCAACCGGTGAGGGTGCGGGCTTGGGTGTGGAGAGCCTGCTTGGGCGTCTCTTCTGCTGTCGTGGACATCAACGTAGAGGTTACCTGGGAGTAGAGCCGGACGACTTGGGCTGGAGTCGTTACGCTCGTCGTCGTGCCCGAAACGCCTGCGAACCACCAGCACGAACCCCACGTCCCTCTGCCGGTGGAGATTCCCGTCACGACGGACCTCGCCGATGACGCTCTCGACCTGAAAACGCAGATCGTCCGGTTTGTTGCGACGGGCGGGTTGTCGGCGATCGTGGACTACGGGCTGTATGCGCTGCTCCACGCGTTGGGGCTGTCGTACACCGCAGCAAAAGCTCTGAGCTTCGTTGCCGGTACCACCACGGCGTATCTGATCAATCGCCGGTGGACGTTCAAGGCCGAGCCGTCGCGCGCCCGGTTTATCGCTGTTGTCGTGCTGTACGCGGTGACCTTTGCCGTTCAGGTCGGGCTCAACGCAGTGATGTTGCATGTGCTCGCCGACGAATGGTGGCGCATGCCTCTGGCGTTTGTCATCGCGCAGGGCACCGCAACGGTCATCAACTTCATCGTCCAGCGAGCTGTGATCTTCAATATCAAGTAAGAGTTGCAGCAATTAAGGGCTGTGTGAATTAAGGGCCGCGTGAATTGGCGCATTCGTCCCGTTCTTGAGGGAGAATGCAGGTCATGATCATCGTCCTCGACTCCTCCGCCTTGGTCCGCGGCGCACGGTTCGACAATTCCGTCGCCGACGCCAAAGCTCGCGGACTCCGCGTTGTGGTCCCGCGCCTCGTTGCCCTCGACGTCGCAAATCGCTACCGCAAGGAATCCGCGGACATGATCGCCGCTCTCAGCGTGCAAGCGCGGATGTACGACCGACTCGGTCTACGCCGGGACCTCACCCGATTCATCGACGCCGCCCACGACAAAGCGGACAGCTATGTGCAAGATCTGGTCGACGATCTGCAGGGAATCGGCATAGAGGTCATCGACCCTGTCGACGTGCCGCACCTACTTATGGCCGAACGCGCGATAGCGATGCAACGGCCGTACGTCGACAAGAAAAAGCGTGACGGCTACCCCGCGACACTGAACTGGTTGACCCTGCTCGATCTGGCCGATCGGAATCCCGGCACCGAAATACTGTGGGTCAGCGATGACACACGGGCGTTCGGTGACACGCAGGAAGCGTCGTGGCATCCGGATCTACTGCGCGAACTCGACTCACGTTGGTTGGACAGCCGCGTCCGATGGGCGCTGGAATTCCCCGTCTTCGACGGGCCGGCGCAGGTTGAGGCGACGTTTGTTGAGGAGCGGGTTGTCTTGCCGGAGCTTGTCGAAGTGCCCGAGCCTGTTGAAGTGCCCGAGCCTGTCGAGGTGGCTGAGGTTGTGGTGCGCGAGGTTGTCGTTCGCGAGGTTGTGGAAGTCGCTGAGTCGGTTGGATATGCCGCGCCGGCTGCTCCTGTTCCTGCTGCGCCGGTGGCACCCGCTCCTAAACCGGTACAACGTGCAGCCCGCACCCGCGTTGCACCCCAGCGCATTCCGCCCGCACCCAAGCCGACGTCCGGTGGACTACGCAACCTCGGGAAAGTGATCGGTGGGCGGAAGCGAAAAGTCACTATCGTCGAAGATCTTGACGAAGTCGACCTCGCCGGAAACTGACCGCCCTTAATCTAGGCGGATGTCCCTGTCTCCGATAATCACTCGCCGAACCGGCACGCGGTTCGGCAGCCCGAGTACCTCGTCGCGGATTCTGTACAACGTGTGTCGCGCGATGGTGCGTCCGGTTGTCGGAGTGGCGCCGTTGACATACGGCGCAATTCGGCGCGCAGCGGTATTGGACTCCGCAGCACGGATGCGAATTCCGTCGGGAATCGATCGAGAGATGATTCGTTTTCCTGATTCCGGCGGGGGATCGGGCTTCGACGGAGAACTGGTGCGCACAGCCGGTTCTACGGCCGATATTCGCGACGGAGCGGTTTTGTACCTGCACGGGGGCGGCTTCATGTGTTGTGGCCTCAACACACATCGTCCAGTGGTTGCGAGCATTGCCAAGCGGACAGGTTTGCCGGTGTTGCATCTTGCGTACCGGCAGTTGCCGTACACGAGCATCAGTGGATCGGTTGATGATTGCCTGAGCGCGTATCACTGGCTTCTCGCGCAGGGCGGATTACCGGAAAAGACTGTCTTCGCCGGTGATTCGGCGGGCGGATTTCTGGTGTTTGCCACAGCGTTGGCGGCGGCTGCCACTGATCTTGCGCCTGCAGGGTTGGTTGGGTTGTCGCCATTCCTCGACCTGGACTGCACCGCAAAATCTGCACACGCCAATGCTCGACGCGATGTCATCGCCCCGGTTTCTGCCTTGACAGCAATCGGTTCGTTGGGCGGCGTAATGCCGTCGCCGGTCGACGGAGACCTTGCAGGACTTCCGCCGTCGCTGCTGATAGCAGCGGAATCCGAAGTGCTCAGAGTGGACGCGGAACTGATGGCGCAACGACTTTCGATAGCCGGTGTCGAATGTTCACTGCAAATCTGGGACGGGCAGATTCACGCTTTCCCAGCGGTGTGGCCGAGTCTGCCCGAAAGCCGTGCAGCTCTCCGTGACGTCGCAACGTTTATTCGGGCGCGCATCGCCTGAGTCTTGACGGTGTTCATCTGACGCTCGTCTTGCTGGAGTTTCTTGTCGGACCCTCGGAATAGGGTGTGGTGCAAGTTCGAACCGGGGGGTTCAGTGAGCGATATTGCACCAGATGACGGGGGTCATCGCCAGTTGGTCGATGTGTTGTCGTGCGCTGCCGAAGAATTGGTGCAGTGCTCGTCTGCGGCGTTGACCGACGACGGAATCATCTCTGCATTGCGAGATCTCGAGCGAACAGTTCGGCTGATCGATGCTGTTGGTTATCAACTCGTGGCCGAAGGAATGGAACGTAGCCTGCACGTGGGACAAGGGCTTCGGTCGCCGAATCAACTGCTCGTGCAGGTTCTCCGTATTTCTGCGTCGGACGCGTCACGGCGTGTGCGGGCGGCACGGTCTGTGGTGCAACAAGTTTCGGCCTTCGGGGAGCAGACTCCCGCGGTGCTCCCCGAAACCGCTGATGCAGCACGTGACGGGGATATCGGCCGTGATCACATATCGGCGATCGCGGATGTCATGCACAAAGCGCCTGCGGCACTTGATTTCGAAGACCGACAAAGCCTCGAAATGGTGCTCGCCGAATACGCGCGCACGGGCACTCCGGAAGGAGTGACGGCTGCCGGCATCGAGGCATTGGCTTGGCTCAACCCAGACGGTGAACTAACCGATGACAGGGATCGGCGACGTCGGCGGTACCTCAGTGTGCGCAGACAGGACGCAGATCTGATGGCACGGATCTCCGGTGAGCTCGATCCGGTTGCAAAGGCACAACTTGATGTTGTGCTGGCCAAATGGGCGAGACCAGGGATGAACAACCCGGATGATCCGGAATCACCCGGCGGGGACTGCTCTGAGGTGGGCGAGTCGGCAATTGCGGCAGCAGCGTCACGTGACACACGTACCGCCGGTCAGCGAAACCACGACGCATTTTCAGCGCTGTTGAAATGTGTCCTCGACGGAGGTGTGATGGGCAACCATCGCGGCCTTCCCGCGACAGTCATCGTCACCATGACATTGGAGCAGTTGGAGGAATCGATCGGTGGCGTGGCAACCACGGCAACCGGCGGTATTCTGCCGATTCGGGACGCGCTCGCGATGTCCGAGAAATCCCATCCGGTGTTGGTTCTCTTCGATCATGACGGCCGTCCGCTGCATTTCGGTCGTGGGAAGCGCCTCGCGACTGTTGATCAGCGCCTGGCGCTTATTGCAGCTGACCGGGGATGTACGCGGCCCGATTGCGACGCACCACCCTCGCGGTGCGCTGTCCACCACATGACCGAATGGAATGATGACGGGCTCACCGATATCGAAAACCTCACACTCGTCTGCGACAGCTGCCACGGTCTCGTCAAAAAGGGCTCGCAGGGCTGGATCACCAACGCGCGGAACGAGAACGACGGGTACACCGGAAGAACGGAGTGGACACCGCCGGCGCATATCGATCCGGAACGGCGGCCTCGAGTGAACTCCCGGCACCATCCACGAGAATTGCTGGAACGAGCGCATTCGATCATTGCGTGGCGCAAGAAACTACATCGAGGAGACCCGAATCGGCAGAGACGGTCTTCGAGAGAGGATCAAGATCCTGAGCCGAATTGAAGAGCTTGATACAGGTCAACGTGGCAGTTCAACGCGGCGGTCCCTCGTCGAGGACGAGGGAATCTGACCGCTGTTGGCCTTGCGCGTCGAACCAGATCAGGTCGACCGTATCGCCAGGGTGACGCATGCTCATCGCGATATTCAGGTCGGACGTCGAGGCGATGGGAGCTCCCCCGAAATTCGTGATCACGTCACCTTCGGTCAACCCGGCAAGCTCTGCTGGCGAATCGAAGCTCACTGCAACCACTTCCGCACCAGGCGGGGAGCCCGCGTGATCTTTGACTGCTACGCCGAGCACCGGCGTGGGGCCTACACGTACCGTCTCCGAGGAGCGACCACTGAGTATTTGGTCGACAATCGGAAGCGCGGTGTCGATCGGGATCGCGTAAGACTGCGGGGCGGGTGAGACTTCCGTTCGATCTTCGATGGCGATGGCATTGCCGGCGCTACTGACTCCGATCAATTCGGCAGCAGCGTTCACAAGTGGTCCGCCGGAATCGCCTGGCCGGATGTCGGCATTGACCTCGATGAGGCCCTTCAGCTGATTTCGTGAGCCATCCGTCGAATTGCGAGTGTTGACTGTGACCCCGAAACCGGTGATGGTGCCGAGCGCAGGAAGTGGAACTCCTTCCCCGTCCGCGTTTCCGATGGCGGTAACCGGATCACCTCGCGCGGCTGTCTGTGAGCTTCCCACGGTGGCAACTGGAAGGTCGGACGCTCCGACGAGCCGGAGTACTGCGAGGTCTTGGCCGCTGTCGTAACCGAGTACTTCTACGTCGTAGATCAGTCCATTGGACATGTTCACGGCCGTGATTTCGGTGCCACCGCTGATCACGTGATGGTTGGTCAAGACCACCCCGTCCGGAGACAGGACAATACCTGTTCCTGCCGTGGTGGTGAACCTGGCGGACGAAGTGATGGTGACAATGCTGGAGACGACCCGCGCGACCAGTTCTTGTGGCGTCAGCGAAATCGCAGGCGGCGGCGGGGTGGTGGTGATGACCGTGACGGGTGACTGGGCGTTCGGTTGCAGTGAGTTCGGTTGCAGTGAGCTCGGTTGCAGTGAGCTCGGTGTCAGCGGCGGCGCGGCCAGCGTGAGACCACCGAGTCCCAGGACGAGCAGTACGGCGAGCCACAGGCCCCGTTTGGTGCCGCGGCTACCACTGTCTTCGCTCATCCGTGGACCCATGTCGTCGGTGTACCCATGTCGCCTGTGTACCCATGCCCGTCGGTTACCAGTACCGGTGTATCTATTTTGGTGCAGATTACCGATTCGGCGGTGGTGCGGTCACAAAACGGGGCACTAGAACCTGGGCGCCTAGAACCTGGGCGCCTAGAACCTGGGCAAGAGTCCTTGCGTGCGAAGTGCCTCGAGTGATGGTGCGGCACTATCTTTTGCAGACAGTTCATAGGCCAGGGGGTGACCTGCCCGGTCGGTTGTTGGCCAGGCGATGTTCAGTTCCGGATCGAAAGGGTCGAGGTCGCGGTCGAATTGCGGGGAGTACTCGATGCTGCAGAGATACATGACGGTCGATCCGTCCTCGAGGGACAGAATGGCGTGCCCCAGGCCTTCGGACAGGTAGACCGCTTTGCGGTCGATGTCGTCGATCAGGACGGAATCCCATTCGCCGAATGTCGGGGATCCGACGCGCAGGTCGACGATCACGTCGAGGAAGGCCCCTTTGACGCAGGTGACGTACTTGGCTTGCCCGGGAGGTGTGTCGGTGAAGTGGATTCCGCGCAGACTGCCCGCTGCAGAAACCGAGCAATTAGCTTGCGCCAGTTCGAGGTTGCGGCCTGTTGCGGCCGTGAATGCGGAGCTCTTGAACCATTCGAGGAAAACGCCGCGGTTGTCTCCGAACTGTCGGGGAGTGATTTCCCAAGCTCCGGAAATTTTCAGTTCGCGGATGTCCATGTCACCATTCCTTGCCGTGTTCGAGTAGGGCGAGGAGGTAATCGCCGTAGCCAGATTTACCCAATGTTTCTGCTTGGGAGCGCATTTGGTCGGAGGTGATGAATCCCTGCCTCCAGGCAACTTCTTCGGGTGAGCCGATTTTGAGGCCCTGACGATGCTCGATTGTCCGCACGTAGTTGGCGGCTTCGAGAAGGGAGTTCGAGGTGCCGGTGTCGAGCCAGGCGGTTCCACGGGGGAGGATATCGACTTGTAGACGACCCGCGTCGAGGTAGTGGCGATTGACGTCGGATATCTCGAATTCGCCTCGGTCGGAGGGCTTTAGGTCTCGCGCGATGTCCACAACGTCGCTGTCGTAGAAATACAGTCCGGGTATGGCGTAGTTCGATTTCGGGGATTCCGGCTTTTCCTCGATGGAGATCGCGCGTCCGGCGTCGTCGAACTCGATGACCCCGTAGGCGGTGGGATCGGAGACCCAGTAGGCGAAGATCGCCCCTCCGTCGATGTCGGAGAATCGCTTCAACTGGGTGCCCAGACCCGGACCGTAGAAGATGTTGTCGCCCAAGACAAGTGCAACAGATTCGCTCCCGATGTGTTCGGCGCCAAGGACGAATGCTGTTGCGAGTCCGTTCGGTTCGTGCTGGATCGCGTAGGTCAGATTGACCCCGAATTGGGAACCGTCACCGAGTAGGCGCCTGAATTGTTCGGAGTCGTGCGGCGTGGTGATGATGAGAATGTCGCGAATGTTCGCCAACATCAGGGTGGAAAGCGGGTAGTAGATCATCGGCTTGTCGTAGATCGGCAGCATCTGCTTGCTCACTCCGAGAGTGATCGGGTGCAGGCGAGAGCCTGTGCCGCCGGCCAGAATGATTCCACGCATACGTGCAGTGTCCTGCACGTACGCATATCGAAGCAAACGGATCGGGCACCGATGTGCAAACGGATCGGGCACCGATGGGCAAACGGATCGGGCACTAATGGGCAAAGCGGTCAGATCCGACGAGCAAACCGGTCAGGCGCCGACGGGCGGTAAGGTTCGAAGGGTTCGGCAAGCTTGAGGAGATGAACGTGCGACTGCTGGTCACCGGGGGTGCCGGGTTTATCGGCGCCAATTTTGTTCACCAGACGGTGACTTCGCGTCCAGGCGTCGAGGTTACGGTTCTCGATGCTCTCACCTATGCCGGTAATCGGAGCTCACTTGCCGAGGTGGAGGATCGTATCCACTTCATTCACGGTGACGTCGCCGATCAGGGCTTGGTGGACGAGTTGGTAGCGCGGTCCGATGCGGTGGTGCATTTTGCGGCGGAGAGCCACAACGACAATTCGTTGAGTGATCCGGAACCGTTTATCCGAACTAACGTGATGGGCACGTTCTCGCTGCTGCAGGCTGTTCGGGCGCATGAGGTTCGGTATCACCACATCTCGACGGACGAGGTGTACGGCGATCTTGAACTGGATGACCCGACGCGATTCACCGAGTCGACGCCGTACAACCCTTCGAGTCCGTATTCGGCGTCAAAGGCGTCGAGCGATCTGATTGTGCGGGCATGGGTGCGTTCGTTCGGGATCGAGGCAACGATCTCCAATTGCTCCAACAATTACGGCCCGTTTCAGCATGTCGAGAAGTTCATCCCGCGCCAGATCACAAATCTGATCGACGGTGTGCGTCCCCGGTTGTACGGGGAAGGTCGCAACGTTCGCGATTGGATTCACGTCGACGATCACAATCGTGCCGTCTGGGACATCCTGGAACGAGGCAAGTCGGGCGAAACGTACCTGATTGGCGCGGATGGTGAAACGGATAATCGGACGGTGATTGCTGCCCTGCTCGAGATTTTCGGGCGCAAACCAGACGAATTCGACTTTGTCACTGACCGTCCAGGGCACGACATGCGGTACGCGATCGATCCGACGCGAATTCAACGGGAACTGGGATGGCAGCCGCGGTATCGCAATTTCCGCAGTGGATTGGAAGCCACCGTGGAGTGGTATCGCGACAACGAACAGTGGTGGCGTCCACAGAAGGCTGTCACCGAGGCAGGCTATTCAGCTTCGGAAGCTGTCGTGGACTGAGCGGCTTACTGGACTTTGTCAGCTCTGGCTTTGCTGGGATCGGGTACCCGGGAACGCTCGTGCACGAGAGCGTTGCGCAGGACCCGCGATCCCGAGAGCGCAGCCACGACGCCGGCAAAGACTTCGCAGAGGGTGAAGAGCAGCCTCGACGCCAGCGCGAGGCCGAGCGCGACGCCCGCATCCATGAACGGCGAAAGCGCCGCGACGATGACGGCTTCGCGGACACCGATTCCGGACGGGACGACAAATACCAGGACGCCCGCGCACATACCGAGGGCGAGAGCCCCGATGCATTGGACGAGCCCACGAATTTCGAATCCCGCCGAGCTGGACGCGAGCAGCCACAGTTGGATGCCGTAGAGCACCCAACTAGCTGCGCACCAACCCAGCGCGAGGGCTATTTTGTGCATTGTGAGCGGTTTGTGCAGGGGTGCGCGGCGGAGCAATTTCAGCGCGAGGTTCACCAAACGGGTGAGGACGGGTGGGTACGCGCAGACCAATGCGATCGGTACCAGGATGATCACGCCAACCGCTGCTACCGTGCTGACCTCGAACAGAGCAGGTAGACCGAAGAGTCCCACGACCAACGCCGAAGTTGTACTCAACCCCACCGTGACCAGCACTGCGACAAAGCCTGCGGCCCGGGACACGCCGGCGCGCGTCACGAGTTCCGTTTGCAGCACAAATGCCCACACACTGCCGGGAAGGTACTTGCCGAGTTGGCCGACCAGATAAGCGCGGGCAGCGTCGAACGCCGGGATCGGTTGTTCCAGGGCACCGAGTGCGTGTTGCCAGGATCGCACTGCGGCGCCCATGCCGAGGAAGATGAACAGCGACGACGCAGCGAGCGTCCACCAGTTCAGGTCGGTGATCGTGCTTTTGACGGCGGCCCATTGGGACTTCACCGCAAAAATGATTGCAATGACGATCGCGACGGTGACCAGAACTTTGAATCCGTTGACGAGCAGTCCGCGCAGAGTGTTCGGCTTCGCGGCTGGCTCGACATCGTCGACCGGCATTTCGGGTTTGGGATGTTCGGATTCGGGGGGTGTACTCACGCGCCTGAAACTTCCCACCCGTTCGTCATTTGCCTGACGATACCAACCAGGGTTCTCCCAGCTACACAACGAGTGGTTTGTCGGCCCGTTCGCGCCACCAGGTGAAGGCGTCGCGCAGAGAATCCGGGAAGGCGGCTAAACCGTCGAAGCTTCCGGCGGCGTAGATCGCCGCAACTGCCTCGATAGCTTCTTCGGAGATGCCCGAACGGCTCATACCGATCCGGTTGACGCCGTGCAGTGACACCGGATTGCCGAAGGCCTTGGCAAACGGAGGAACGTCTTTGACCACCACGGTTCCCATGCCGATCATGGATCCGGATCCGATGACGCGTCGCTGGTGAGCGACGGTATGCATCCCCAGATTGACGCCGTCTCCGACGCTGACATGCCCGGCGAGCGTAGTCCCGGACGACACGACACACCGGTCACCGACCTGAACGTCGTGTTCGATGCCGACACGGTTCATCACGAAGCAATCGTCACCGATTTCGGTGCGTCGTTCGCTGCCCTGGTGGACGGTGGTCAGTTCACGGATTGTGGTTCGGGCGCCGATGCGGATTCCGAGGCCCGCGCTGTCGGACCACGAGGTGGGATGGTGTGCGCCGAGGATCTCCGGTGGTGCTCCCAGCACGGCTCCCGCCCCGATCCAGCAGTCGTCGCCGATGTCGAGTGGACCGGTCAGGACTGCGTTCGGTCCGATCGTTACACCGGTCCCGATCAGTACTTCGGCGCCGACCAGGGCGGTGGGATGGATATGGCAGTCAGGTCGTGAAGACATGCGTGTTCCGGAATCCTCTCGAAGTATCGAATTGCGTTTCGATACGCTTCGTTGGTTGTCGGAGTATTTCGTTCCGACGACAGTCGGATGAATCTATCGGAGGTAACTCAGTGATCGCGATATCCAGTATCTCGTTCGGGGAAGAAGTCGAGCGCGAGGTGCTGGACACTCTGCGATCGGGGATCGTCGCGCAGGGCCCCAAGGTCAAGCGGCTCGAGGACGAGTTCGCGGCTTTGGTCGGTACTCGTCATGCGGTGGCGGTGAACAATGGCACCACGGCGCTGATCGCGGCACTTCAGGTTCAGGATCTGCAGCCCGGTGACGAGGTTCTGACCACGCCGTTCACATTTGTTGCCACGTTGAATGCGATTCTCGAGGCCGGTGCGACGGCCAGGTTCGCCGACATTTCCGAGTCCGATTTCAATCTGGACCCCGCTGCCGCTGCAGCCAGAATCGGCGATCGTACGAAGGTGCTGATGCCCGTCCACCTGTACGGCCAGTCGGCTGACATGGGGGCGTTGATGCCGTTGGCCACGACGCATGGCCTGACCGTCGTCGAGGATGCCGCTCAAGCTCACGGTGCGACCTTCGAGGGACGCGGCGCCGGCAGTTTCGGGTTGGGCTGCTTCTCGTTTTACGCGACGAAGAACCTCACGACCGCCGAAGGCGGAATGATCACCACTGACGACGACGCGACAGCCGACCGACTTCGTGTCCTGCGTAACCAGGGGATGCGGGCTCGCTACCAGTACGAGATGGTCGGCCAGAACTACCGGATGACCGATCTACAGGCAAGCTTGGCGCTGCCGCAGATGGCGACGTACATGCAGCAGGTCGAGGCGCGTCGACGCAATGCGGAAGCCTTACGAGTCGGTTTGAAAGATGTCGACGGGCTGATCCTGCCGGCTGAGCTGTCCGGCCGCGGACATGTCTGGCACCAGTTCACCTTGTTGTTGGCCGAGGACGCACCGATTTCTCGCGACGAATTGAGCGAGCGTCTCGCAGCGAAGGACATCGGCAGCGGGATCTACTACCCCAAGGCTGTGTACGACTACGAGTGCTACCGCGAACATCCCCGTGTGGTGATCGAGGACACGCCGGTTGCGACGTCGGTGGCGTCGCGGTGCTTGAGTATTCCGGTCCACGCGGCATTGTCCGCCGGAGATGTCGATCAGATCGTTGCCGCAGTGCGCGGCGCTATGGAGGCCTGAAAATGACCACGAGCAAGCCCCGTATTGCCCTTGTCGGCTCCGGTCAGATGGGTTCGCTGCATGCGCGTGTCATCGCGCAGTCGGCTTTGTGCGAGTTGGAGTTGTTGATCGAGCCGCGCGAGGAACAGGGCAAAGCTGTTGCGGAGCGGTTCGATACGCGCTGGGCTGCGGATTTCGACACACTCGACGGTATCGACGCCGTGGTGATCGCCGCAGCCACACCGGCCCACTACGAGTTGGCCGGACGGGTTCTCGATCTGGGTAAGCCCGTTCTGGTGGAGAAGCCGTTGGCCGCGACATACGAGCAGAGCGTCGACTTGGTCGATCGTTCACGCGCGTCCGGTGTTCCGCTGATGTGCGGTCTCCTCGAACGCTTCAATCCAGCTGTTCGCACTGCACGCGAGTTCTCCGGCGATGTGTGGCAGGTTAACGGTATTCGTCACTCTCCGTTCGTTTCTCGCATTCCGACGGGCGTCGCGACAGACTTGTTGATTCACGACATCGACTTGGCTATCGGATTTGCCGGTTCGGAGCCGAGTTTGGCTAAAGGCGAGTTCGGATACTTCCATCCGACTTCCGTGCAGAACCGGTCGGAAGATTGCGCCGACGCTGTGCTGCGTTTCGATTCGGGTGCGGTGGCGACTATTTCGGCCAGCCGAATCAGCCAGCGCAAGATCCGTCAACTGTCATTGCTCGAGGCTGATCGACTCATCGAGATCGATCTGCTTCGTCGCGACATCACGATCTACCGTCACATCGACGACAACATGCCCACCGATCGGGACGGCTACCAGCAGCAGACGGTCATCGAGATTCCGACGATCCGTTACAGCGAGGAGCCGCTGGCAGCGCAGTTGACGCATTTCCTCGGGTTGGTGCAGGGAACGGGTGATGCGGACGGTGAGCGGGCGTCAATTCTGCCCGCTCACCGTGCGGTTCACGAAGTCACGGAATCTGCGCTCGCTGCGACGCTTTCTTCCTGATTGCGCCGCGTTCGGAACGCCCAGGCGCCTTGAGACAAGGCGACCAGTAGCCCGACGCCGGCGATGCCCCATCCGAATGTGCTTCCAGGCGGGGCGAATTCGATGGTGAGTGTCGATCCGGCGTCGGCGCTCGGCGGTAGATCGACTTGCAACAAGCCGCCGGGGCTGGCCTTCGTTTCCACCGACTGCCCGTCTACGGTTGCGGTCCAGCCGGGCCAGGCGAGCAGGGCGAAGGTGACCGTGCCTGATCCGGTGTACTCGACGGTTTCCCGGGTGTCCGTTGCGGCGGCGCCGCCCTGAACATCGAGTCCCGGTGTGGTTGCGGAGACACGACCGTCCGGCCACTGGTGATCGGTGGTGCGGCGGCCGACCGTGACGACGCGATCGGGCGAGACGGTCCAGTCGCTCTCGGGAAGGGCGTCGAGTGCGTTTTTTCCACCGTACGGTCCGGAATTCTGAACGACGACGGTATCGATGCGCATCGCGTCGAGCCAGGACACGCCGGTGCCCGGTGACTCGGCGAGTAGTCGATCGACTGCGTCGGGGCACTGGACGCCGCCGTAGTAGTTCAGGCACAGGGCTTGAACGAAGTCGTTGTAGCTGATTCCCGCGTAGCTGTTTACGGCGTCGACGCCCGCAGGCTGCCAGGCATTTCCGAACAGCAAATCGCCCCATTGTCCGGTTTGGTTGTCGAGCGGAATGTTGACGGGATCGGCGATGGCGAAAGTTGTTCCTTGGTATCGGTCTTCGAATTTCGATTCCAGGAACGCGATCTGCCGCGGGAACTTCCACGGTGTGACGTTGTAGTTTCCGGTGAACCAGAAGTTTGTCTGGGCACTGAGCACTACGACGATTCCGGCCGCGAGTGCACCTGCCAGGTATCGGGGTTTCCGGTAGGCCACGATCAGAGCGACGGCCGTCAGAACCACGGTGATGAGCAGCGATGCGAAGTGAATGCCGATGTCTTCGGGGACATTCGACCAGGCGAGATAGAACTGGAGCGCCAACAATCCTGCGGTGATGATCGATCGCGCGCGGATTCGATCACGCTGCAAGCCTGCGGACAGAGCAACCGCCGTGACAACGATGGCGGGCAGTTGGCCGTATTCGAGAAGTCTTGCCGGCCAACGGAACAGCCACAGATTCGACGGGCCGAGAAGCAGCACCACGTAGATTCCGCCGAAGACGAAGAGCGAAACACTGTGACGCCCCAGCGTCTTGAGCGAACTCCATCGAATCCAGGGAGCAAGCGGGATCAGGAACCAAGCCAGGTAGACCAGGGGAATCGTCATGGCAGGTGATGCAAATGCCGTGACGTACGGCTGGTTGGAAGGTCCTGAAACGTTGATCAGATCACCGAGATCGGGGCGTAGCGAGCCGTCGTTCGCGATGCCGGACTGCGTGCGCACGGATACGCCGGTGGTGAACAGAAGTGGCAGGTACACGATCAGCGACATCATGATGATCGCCGTGGCACTGATGAGAAGTGACCGGATACTGCCTGCCCGTTTGATCGCGATGCATTCCGCGATGACGGCGATATAGACGACAGCGACGCCAACCGCTCCGTACGGGTTGCCGGTGGTCATGGCGAGATAGCCGAATGCGATCGGTACCAGCGGATTCACGCGCCCGAGTGCACTGGCACGCGTCGACCACCACACGTGCGGGATCCACGCGAAGGCGATCAGTCCGGATGCCCAACTGGAAGCGTCGAAGTAGAGCGTGTAACCGGCGAATGGCATGGCAAATCCGGCGATGAATGCCATCGACCGGTTTGCGCCGTACTGCCGAGCCACGAGGTAGACACCGACGGCAAGTATCGCCATGAATTGCATTTTGACGAGCGTGATCCCGATGCCGAGGTTCGGAATGAGCGCGATGGCAACCGAATCCAGAAGGATCACGGGATTGTATGTCCCGTAAAGGGCTTCGGCGGTGACGTTTCCACCGGCCCACAATTCGGGAATGAGCGTCGGCCACGAACCGGACAGAATTCGTTCGCCGATCGTGTGCCATCCCGGCGTGAAAGCTGCTGCACTGTCGTCCCAGTAGTAGAACCAGCGATTGGAAATCAGTGGGATTGCCGCGACGATCGAAACCAGAGCGGCGAGCAGAATCGGCGGCACTACGCGTTGAGCAAGCGGCAAGTCAGATTTCACGATGTGCTTTCGTCGTCGAGTCGATGGCTGTACTTCGGAGCCCGGGGCGTGCCCTATCCCTCAGAGCCCTGTTTCTCAGTGCCCTGTTTCTCGGAGCCCATTTCCTTGGAGCGTAGTATTCCGACGAGTTCGAACTGCAGTCGGGGAAGAAGGAGATCGGCACGTGGCGACATCGCGGACGGAACCCGTTCGTGGGGAATCAGCTACGCCGGAGCTTTCGGTGGTCATCCCCGCATACAACTCAGGAGAGGTACTGGAGTCGACGGTGCGACAGTTCGCCGAGTACTTCAGCGCCAACCCTGCCAAGAGCACCAGCCCAGTCGAGATCATCGTCGTGGAGAACGGTTCCACGGATAACACTGCGGACGTGTGTGCCGCGTTGTCGGCTGCCTGGTCCTGGCCGGCCGTGACTTTCCGTCCCATGACCAGTGACAAAGGCATGGGTGCGGCACTGCGCGCGGGAATCATCGCGTCACGGGGAGAGCGTGTGTTGCTCACCGCGGACGATCTGCCGTTCGGTTTCGGCGACATCGAAGGCGCGAACCGTGTGATGGCTGATTTGGGGTCTGTTCCTCCCGTGGTCATCGGTTCGAAGGCCCACGCGGAATCCGAGGTGCAGCGTGGCCTGTTGAGAGCGATCATGACCGGTGGATTTGCCACCCTTCGACGAGCCATATTGGGTACCCGGACGGGTGATCCGCAGGGAACGTTCATCGTCGACGGCACCTTGGTGCGCCAGATCGCGCCGGCTTTGGCCGAGCGAGGTTTTCTGTTTACGACGGAACTGGACTACGCGCTGGAATTGGCGGGCGTGCGCCCTGTGGAGGTTCCGATTCGTCTCAGTGACGATCACCTCGCGCATGCAAGCCGGATTTCGCCCAAGGACGTCATTCAAATGGCAAACGGATTGTTGTCGCTTCGCCGGCGAAAGAAGGAGCTGGCCGCTGTGGCCGGCCCGGGGTACCGCGGGTAGAACCAGCGTGGCCTGGTGCTTGCGGCAGGGCTGAGCGGGTTCGCGATACCCTGCGAGGTGTGGATACCGCGAAAGTGACCGATGGCCAGTCCGACTCCGGGCAGTCCGACTCCGGGGTCGAGTTGACCGAACATCGTGCGAGCTCGGATCGCCTGGTGGCGCAGCGGACGTTGTTCACCGGAACCTCGCCCGTCGCAAGTGACGAGTTGTACGCCGTAACCAAGGTCGGCATGTCGACACGATCTCGGTTCGAACTGCGACTTCAGCCCGGAGCTGTTGCGCACACCAATACTTTCTTCGGTCGATTTCCGGCCAGCTACTGGCAGCGCTGGACGGCTGTCACCGAGGTCACCGTCACCGCACGAGTCGTAGCCGAGACGGCCTGCCGCGTTCAAATTCAGGCGTCCGACATCGGTGGTCACCGTCGTATCGTGACCAATGTCGTTGTTACCGGAACCGAGCAGATTTCCATGACGGCGCCTCTCGACACTTTTGTCGACGGCGGCGCGCTGTGGTTGCAGTTCGAAGCGCAGGGCGGCGGCGCAGTTGTCGACGACGTCGAATGGTCCGTCGTTTCACCGAAGCTGATCCGGCCGGTAGCGGTAGCGATCTGCACGTTCAACCGCGCCGACGACTGTGCGCGCACCGTCGAGGCTCTTGCGTCCGACGAACGCGTGTTGGGGTTGCTCGACGCGTTGTACGTCGTCGATCAGGGCACCGATCCGGTGGAGAGTCGTGAGCTTTTCCAGGAAGTGTCGAAGAAGTTCGGATCGCGCCTGCAGTACCTGCGGCAGGCGAACCTGGGCGGTGCCGGCGGTTTCACGCGAGGACTGTACGAGGCGTCGGAGGCCGGACCGCACTCCGACGTGATTCTGATGGACGACGACATTCTGTGTGAACCGGAATCGGTCCTTCGACTGAGTGCGTTTGCGAACATGACAACGGAACCGGCCTTGATCGGCGCTCAGATGCTTTTCCTGTTCAATCCCGACTACTTGTTGGCTTCGGGTGAACGCGTCGATCTGGGCACCCTTCAGCGCGGTGTGCCGACCGACGAGCACGGGGTCCGTAACCGGAGCGTGCTCGAGAAGCTGCCGGAACGCCGAGTGGACGCCGAATACAACGGCTGGTGGACGTGCCTGATCCCCGCTGAAGCCATCGAACGCATCGGGCTGCCCCTGCCGGTGTTCTTCCAGTGGGACGACGTCGAGTACAGCCTGCGCGCCGGACGGGCCGGAATCCCCACCATCACGTTGCCGTCGGCCGCGGTCTGGCATGCGGACTTCTACTGGAAGGACGTCGACGGTTTTGCCCACTACTTCAGTACTCGCAACGGTCTGATCACCGCGTCACTCGATCCGGGTTTTGCGCCGAAGACACTGGCCAAGCAACTGGCCCGGGATATTTCGCATTCGATCGTCGGTTTGCAGTACGGCCTCGCGCACACACAAATCCGGGCGATCGAGGGATTCCTCGAAGGCCCGGCGGGCCTGGCCGACGGTGGGCAGAAGGCGTTGGCGACGATCAACCAGGAACGAAAGCGGTTCCCGGAGACGGTGACTCGTCCGGCGTCTGAGTTGCCGGGAAGGCTGCCGATTCGCCGCGTTGCGCCCAGTCCCAAGACCGGCCTGTGGACCGATCTTGTTCTTGCGAAACGCGCTGTGATGCAGGCTCGCAACCAGCTCGAGCGGGGTCCGGTGGCGATCTCCTACGAGGACGCGCAGTGGTGGCACGTCGGACGCTTCGATCATGTCTTCGTGACCGACGCTTCGCAGGGTGGCGTGCGTGAACGCCGCTTCGACAGTGAGACGGCTGCCGAGATGAGTGGTCGCCTTGCCGGCGTGATCAAGCGATTCCTGGCCGAAGCACCAAGTGTCGCTGAGGCATTCGCCCGGGAGTTCCCGCAGCTCACCAGCCGCGAGAACTGGGCTCGCCTGTACGAGAAGTGACTCTCACCTGACTATCTTGGCTATCACCTGTTCGTTGTCGAAGGTGTAACCGACGTACTCGAAGGAGATGCCGGTGCGTGTGACGTATTCCGTCCACGCCCGGTATTCGTGGTTCTGCCACCCGGGGTAGTTGAAGAATTCGTCGAACACGATGATCGATCCCGGGACTAGGCGGTCTCCGAGTAGATCGAGCACCGTCTTGGTCGACGAGTAGAGATCGGCGTCGAGGTGCAGGAACGCCACGGTTTCACGTTCCTGGTCGAGGAATATCGGTAATGTTTCCTCGAAAAGCCCTGGAACAAGTTGTGCCCCAGGTACTTCGGGGAGAGATTCCTGAGCGAACTCACCGGCCGGAAATCCGGTTCGCCATGTTTCCGGTAGCCCGGAGAACACGTCGAAGCCGGCAACGATGCCATCACGTTCGTGAAATTCGTCGGCGATGATCTTCAAGGTCGTTCCGGATGCGACGCCGAATTCGAGTGCCATTCCTGGAATCTCGACCAAATTCAGTGCGTGTCGCAGTGTGTCGTGAGGATGACCGAACGTCTGCGCCACCCGCATATGTTCCAGGATGAACGACGCGCTCGACGCGGTTGCTTCCAGATCGACTGCGTACGCCAGATCGCGGCGTTGACGGTATTCCAGTTCGTCGATTCTGCGCCGAAGGCCCGCGATATCTTCGCGGGCCCCGGCCAGTTCGTCGTGCGAGCGTGTTAGTTCGTCGAGAATCTGCCGTGTGCGCTCGGCATTATGGCGGTCGGCGTTCTCGATCACCTCGGATACCGCACGCTGAAGCTTGGTCCTGGCGCTGGAACGGAACTGCTCGAACATGGCAACCTCTCGTCGGGATCACTCCCATGCTGCCAGGGTTCGGCCGTTACTGCCTTCGGCCCCGGTAATGATCCTTGATGCGGCGGGAGAGCACCTTGATCTCTCGCGTGCGTTCCGCCTGCAGACGGGCGTCGCTGCGTGCGGCGTTCCACGCGTTCTCCCGCTGTAGTTTCCGATAACTTCTGAGTCTCCGCTCGTCGATATCACCGCGTTCGAGTGCACCCACGACCGCGCACCCAGGCTCGGAGTTGTGTGCGCAATCGGAGAACCGGCAGGCCGAGATCAGTTCCTCGATCTCGGGGAACGTCTTGTCGATACCCTCGCCGGCGTTCCACATGCCGACGCCCCGCAGCCCCGGAGTGTCGATGAGCGTCCGGCCGCCGGAAAACGGAATCAGTTCTCTTGTCACGGTGGTGTGGCGTCCTTTGCCGTCGCCGGCCCGCACCCGGCCCGTTTCGAGTACGCAGCTCGCGGCGGTATCACCGAGGAGCGCATTGGCAAGAGTTGATTTGCCGGCGCCGGAAGGACCGAGTATCGCCACGGTGCCGTCCAGAACTGCGTCGAGTATGTCCATTCCCTCGCTGGTTTCGGCGCTGACGGCGAGCACTGTTGCGCCGGGTGCGACGGCGGAAACTTCGGCAAGAACGGCGGAAATATCAGGAGCTGCATCGGTTTTGGTGAGCGCGACGACCGGTGTTGCGCCGCTTTCCCATGCGAGTGCGAGTAGTCTCTCGATGCGTCCGAGGTCGACGTCACCGTCCGACGCCGTGGTGATGACGACGGTGTCGACGTTCGCGGCCAGTATCTGACCTTCGGATTTTCCGGATGCCGCGGATCGAACGATGCTGCTCGATCGCGGAAATATCGAAGTGACCGTGGGTGTTTCGGTCTCGCCCGTGGTGGCGAGCGCAGTGTTGGCGCGCGTGACTTTGGAGACTGCAACCCAGTCGCCGGTACACAGCGAAGTGCTGCCACTGAGTGCGCGGACGGTACCGGTCGCGACGGCAACGTCACACTGGCCGCGGTCCACGCGTATGACGCGCCCAGGTTCCGTGTCAGGTGAATTGACAAGCAGTGCGTCGAATGTTTCCGAAAGTGTTGCGTTCCAACCGTATTCGGTCAGTAATGTGCTGTTTTCTGGCATGGTGAAGGTGTCCTCGAGTACGAAGAATCGTGAGTATTGACGGTGCGATAGGTGCAGAACACGACAGTCATCAATACTCACTCCTCGAAAATCTCAGGACGCACCATGCGTCGGTGCAGAATCGTCTCAGACGGTGGCAGAGCGGTGCAACCGAATTAAATTAACTCGGGCGCTCGAACTTCTCTTCCCGGCCGAGTTTGCGCAGTCGCATCCACTCGCGCAGACCTGCGGGATCGCGCCGCGTGATCAGGAAGTACCAGCCGAACCGAATCCATTCCTGCGGAAGCAGTTTGCGCATTCCGGGCTGTGCAAGGATGTACCCACGGTTGCGGTAGGTGAAGAAGCGCTTCGTATCGTTGTCCGGGTATTGCGTGTGCATCCGCCCGCCGAGAATCGGCTTGAATTCCTCGGCGCCGTTGGGATGTACGTAGGCGGTCTTCAGGCACGTGCCGAATTTCAGGCCGGATCGTACGAGTCGACGGTGCACTTCCACTTCATCGCCGCGGACGAACAACCGAAGATCCGGAACACCGACAGCGTCGATGGCGTCGGCGGTGAACAATGCGCCGTTGAAGAGGGATGCGATCCCCGGCAGAAGGTCCTCGTCGCCGAGTTCGGAGGTGTCGAGTTCGCTACGCAACCGACGCCACGAGGTGCCGCGGCGCAGGGGGAACGCCAGGCGGTCGGGATCGTCGATGTCGCAGACGACGGGAGAGACCTCGGCAAGGTCGTGTCGGAGCGCGCACGCGAGCAGTGTTTCGAGCACTTCGGCTCCCTCGGGGCGACCGTCGTCGTCGGCGAGCCAAACCCGGTCTGCGCCGAGTGACAATGCATACAGAATGCCAAGGGCAAATCCTCCGGCACCGCCGAGGTTGTGCTTCGAACCGATGTAGCTGGTGGGCAGGGAAGCGCCTTCGACCAGTTCGCGCACCGCGTCTTCGTCGGCGTTGTCGACGACAACGAGGTGATCGAGCGGCCGGGTCTGCGTGCTGAGCACCTTCAGCGATTCGGCCAGCAGTTCACGACGCTTGTGTGTGACGACGACCCCGATGATCTTCTCGGGTGTGCTCACGCGGGCGTCTCCCGTTCCATGTCTCTGATCACGTGGCGGACATGTTCGGCGGCGTCGTCGCCCTCGTAGGCACGGACGACGTCTTCGATGTCACCGTGCATGCGGATCTGGCCGTGGTCGATCCACATCGCGCTGTTGCACAGTTGGGCGAGGAACTCGTTGGAGTGGCTTGCAAAGACCAGGATGCCGGAGCGTTCGACCAGTTTCTGCAGGCGTACGCGGGCCTTTTTCATGAATTCCGCGTCGACGGCGCCGATGCCTTCGTCGAGGAGCAGAATTTCCGGGTCGATGCTGGTGACAACACCCATGGCGACGCGCACGCGCATGCCTGTGGAGTAGGTGCGCAGTGGCATCGAGAGGTACTCGCCGAGTTCGGTGAATTCGGCGATCTCATCCATTTTCGCGAGCATCTGCTTGCGAGTCTGACCGAGGAACAGGCCGCGGATGATGATGTTCTCGTAGCCGGAGATCTCGGGGTCCATCCCGACCCCGAGATCGAAGACCGGCGCGACGCGGCCACGGATGGTGGCTGTTCCGCGGGTCGGTTCGTAGATCCCGGAGAGGAGTCGCAACAAGGTGGACTTGCCCGCGCCGTTATGGCCGACCAGTCCGATGCGGTCGCCTTCTTTGAGGGTCATCGTGATGTCGCGGAGAGCTTCGACGACAACAACATCGGAGTCGTTGCGGCCGATGGATCCGCCGGCCTTACCGAGGAAAGCTTTCTTGAGCGAGCGGGATTTGGCGTCGAAGATCGGGAAGTCGACGCACGCGTTCTGCGTGTGGATGCTGACTGGCTGACTCATGTGTTTTTCCTCTAGACCCAGTAGGGCACGCGTGCCCGGTACTTGCGGAGTGCCAGGAGCGCGACGGCCCAGCCGACAACGGTGAGGGCGATGACGATGTACCAGTGGTATGCCTGCTGATCGGTTCCGATAAGTGGTGCTCGGATGATCTCGAGGTAGTGGTACAGCGGGTTGAGTTCGGCAAGCTTCACTCGGTCTGCGGCTTGTCCGCCCTGATCCTTGAGAGCCTGCGTCGTCCACATGATGGGTGTCAGCACGAACAGCAGCAGGGTGAGGCTGCCGAGGATGGGTGCGATGTCGCGGTACCGCGTGGAGAAGATGCCGAACACGATCGATACCCACAGTGTGTTCGCCACGATCAGCACGAATGCGGGTATTGCCGCGAGCGCCGTCCAGCTCATGTTCTGCCAGATGCTGAACGCGAACAGGAGGACTATGTAGATCGCGAAGTTGTGCGCAAAGAACAGCACTTGACGCCACACCAGGCGATACACGTGCACGCTCAGCGCCGACGGCAGCTGCTTGATCAGGCCCTCGTTGGAAATGAAGACTTCGGAGCCCTCGAGGATGCTGGCGCTGATCAGGTTCCAGACGATCAACCCGACCGTGACGTACGGCAGGAACTCCTTGAGCGGGATGTTCAGCAGAGCGGAGTACAGGAGGCCCATCGCCGCGGCCTGGACACCGGTGGCGATGGTGATCCAGAAGGGGCCGATCACTGACCGGCGGTACCGCTGCTTGATGTCCTGCCAACCGAGGCTCAGCCACAACTCGCGCTGCCGTAGTCCATCGCGCAGGTCTTTGAAAGCGCGATGGAAGGTCTGGGAGTCGGACACGGGCACAGGTTGCTCCGACGTCTCGGATTCGGTTGCGGATGCTGACACGGAGGTCGAGCCTACCGGCCCCGGTGCAGTGCGAACTTTTCCTCGGGTGTTGTGGTGGCCGGAGTTACAGATATTGGCCGGTGCCGGGGGACTGTTGGTCGGGGTGCCCGGGGTTCCCCGGTGTGTGCGGGACGCCGATGCTCATGCCCGGAGGTAGTGCACCTTGACGCATTTGTTCGAGCTGGGCACGTGCCGCCATCTGCTGGGCGAACAGTGCTGTCTGAATGCCGTGGAAGAGGCCTTCCAGCCATCCGACCAGCTGTGCCTGTGCGATCCGCAGTTCTGCGTCGGTCGGAACGGAGTCGTCGGTGAAGGGCAGTGTCAACCGTTCGAGTTCTTCGCGGAGTTCCGGTGCGAGGCCCTGCTCGAGTTCGCGGATCGAGGATCGGTGGATTTCCTTGAGCCGTACTCGGCTGGCGTCGTCGAGCGGTGCGGCGCGCACTTCCTCGAGGAGCTGTTTGATCATGGTGCCGATTCGCATGACCTTGGCCGGCTGCTCGACCATGTCGGCGATCGATTCGCCTTCGGGCTCCCTGGCGTCTTGCCGATCGGTGTTTGTCTCCGCGCCGTTTGTCTCCGCGCCGTCGGGGCCGATGACCAGTATCCGTTCTTCCTCTGGCTTGTTCATAGCTCCATCTTGTCGTGTCAGGGCGACAAACTGCACTTAACCCCGAAAAGGTAACCGAAAAGTAACTGTACTGACGGGTATTTCGGTGTCTGCCTTCGACTACAGAGCCGCATGCCCCTAGAGTGTCGAGCATGGCTTACGACGTTGCCCGCGTTCGGGGATTGATTCCCTCACTCGGTGACGGCTGGATCCACCTCGACCCGCAGGCGGGAATGCAGATTCCCGACGCAGTCTCTCGGACAGTGTCCACCGCATTCCGGGCAGCCGCGTCGTCGTCGTCCGGTCGGCACGTCTCGAACCGTCGTAGCGCGGCAATCCTGGACAGTGCTCGTTCCGCCGTTGCAGATCTCGTCGGAGGTGATCCGGCGGGTGTTGTCCTGGGCTCGGACCGGGCGGTCCTGCTGGCCTGGCTGGCAGAGTCTCTGAGTTCGCGACTGGGCCTCGGTACCGGTCTGGTGCTCTCCCGGCTCGACGAAGAAGCAAATGTGGCGCCCTGGCTGCGCGTCGCCGGTCGGTACGGCGCACAGGTGCGTTGGGCGGAAGTTGAAATCGAGACGTGCGAACTACCTAGTTGGCAGTTCAACGAGCTTATTACCTCCACGACGCGACTTGTAGCTTTGACTGCGGCTTCGCCGATCGTGGGTTCGGCGCCCAATGTGCGTGCCGCGGCGGATCGGCTGCACGAATTCGGCGGCCTCATGGTCGTCGACGCTGTTGGTGCTGCTCCCTACGCGCATTTGGATATGGCCGAACTCGGCGCAGACATCATCGCGGTCAGTGCGCCGTCCTGGGGTGGTCCGCAGGTTGGTGCGCTGGTGTTCCGCGATCCCGGCCTGCTCGACCGTATCCCCGCCGTCTCGCTCAACCCGTACGCACGTGGTGCCGAACGTCTCGAAGTGGGTGGGCATCAGTTCGCGCTGCTGTCCGGGCTCACCGCGTCGATCGATTTCCTCGCAGGCCTCGATGAATCGGCCACTGGCAGTCGCCGCGAGCGCCTCGAAACGTCGATCAGTTCACTGCAGAACTATCAAGACGGCCTTTTCGAGCACCTGCTGCGGTCCCTGTCCGCGCTGCCCCATGTCATGGTCATCGGGCATGCACCGACGCGGGTTCCGACGGTCAGCTTCACGCTCGATGGAACGGCTGCCGACAAGGTGGCAGCGCATCTCGCAGACAAGCGGATTGCGGTCATGAGCGGCACTCACGGCAATTCGCGCCTCCTCGACGCGTTGGGTGTCAACGACGAGGGTGGCGCGGTCACGATCGGGTTGGCGCCGTATACGACGCGATACGAGATCAACCAACTTGTTGCCGAACTCGGCACGCTCGGCTGATCTCGTACCTGTTACGTCACTTCACGGTGAGGATGACCTTGCCTACCGTTTCGGGCGAATCCAGCAATTGGTGAGCTAACGGCGCTTCGGTGATCGGAAGCTCAATGGAAACGACCGGTTGGACGGAACCGTCGGCGATCAACGGCCACAGTTTGGCTCGAACGTCGGCCACGATTTCGGCTTTTCCGCCTGGCCCCGTTATCGGACGCCCACGTAGGCCCGTCGCGGTGATGCTTCCGCGTTTCCCCAACAACTTGCCGATGTCGACTTCGCCCTTGCGTCCGCCCTGCATCCCGATGACGACGATGTGCCCGTCCGCCGCGAGGGCGTCCACGTTCCGGCCCAGGTACGACGCTCCCATGTTGTCGAGGATGATGTCCGCGCCGTGTCCGTCGGTGGCTTCGGCGAGAGCGGCGACAAAGTCCTGTTCGCGGTAGTTGATCGTGATGTCCGCGCCCAGCTCACGGCAGCGCGCCAGTTTTTCCTCCGAGCCGGCGGTCACGGCAACTCGCGCACCGAGAGCTTTGCCGACCTGGATGGCGTGGGTTCCGATTCCGCCGCCGCCTCCGTGGATCAGCAGAGTGTGTCCGCGGCGCAGTCCGGCGCGCATGACAACGTTGGACCAGACCGTGCAGGCGACTTCCGGCAAGGATGCCGCGACTCGCAGATCCACTCCCTCGGGTACCGGAAGGAGTTGTGTCGCAGGTACTGCCACCTTCTCGGCATATCCGCCACCGGCAAGCAGTGCGCACACTTCGTCGCCGACAGCCCATTCGGTGACACCTTCGCCGAGCTGGCTGACGACGCCGGAGCATTCGAGTCCGAGGACGTCACTCGTGCCGGGGGGCGGCGGGTAGAAACCTTGGCGTTGCAGGAGGTCCGCTCGGTTGACGGCGGTCGCGGCGACGTCAACCAGAACATGCCCGCGAGGCACTTCCGGATCGGGCTGCTGCGCCCAGGTCATGACCTCGGGGCCGCCGGGCTGGTCGATAGTGATGGCGTACATGGATACGACGCTAGCGAATCGCCCCGCAATAGGAGGGGTTGGCGCTACCGTCGCTGTCGTGACTTACTTCGGGAACATGCAGAACGAGATCTACCTGAGCGGCCTGGGCGGCACCGTCCCGTCGCTGCCCATGACAGCGGCTGGGCTGGAAGCTGCCGCGCGTGAGCAACTCTCACCCGAAGCCTTCGGATATATCGCGGGCAGCGCTTCGACCGAACGCACCGCAGCATCGAACCTCCGGGCGTTCGAGAAGCACGCGATAGTGCCACGCATGTTTCGAGGTGCCGCCGCCCCCGATGCCCGTGATCTGAGCGTCGAGGTGCTCGGTACGCGTTTGGCTGCGCCGATTTTGACCGCGCCGGTCGGAGTACTCGGCTTGGTACACGACGACGCAGAGGTTGCGGTCGGTTCGGTCACGTCGGAATTGGGTATCGGCTCGGTTTTGTCGACTGCGGCCTCGTCGACCATCGAAGATGTCGGCGCGGTGTCGGGAGATAACTGGTGGTACCAGCTGTACTGGCCGGCGGACGACGAGCTTGCCGAATCGCTTGTCCGCCGTGCTGACATCGCGGGAGCGAAGGCCATCGTGGTGACGGCCGATACGCCCGGCATGGGTTGGCGTCCAAGGGATCTGGAACTGGGGCACTTGCCGTTCCTGCGGGCGAAAGGCATCGCGAACTATCTGTCCGATCCGGTCTTCCGTGCAAAGTTGGCGACACCGCCCGAGGAAAGTGCGGAGGCACTGCAGATTGCGGTTCTGACGTGGGTGTCGCTGTTCGGCAATCACGCCGTTCGGATGGCAGATATTGCGAAACTTCGCCAGTGGACGTCACTTCCGATCGCGGTCAAGGGAATTGTCCATCCCGACGACGCTCGCGCCGCGGTTGCGGCCGGTGCCGACGGAATCATCGTGAGCAACCACGGTGGTCGTCAGGTGGACGGGGCGATATCCGCGTTGGACGCGTTGGGGCCCATAGCGTCGGCCGTCGGACACGAAGCTGACATCCTGATGGATTCGGGTATTCGGTGTGGTGCGGACGTGATCATCGCGCTGGCGCTCGGAGCAAAGGCGGTTTTGTACGGGCGGCCGTGGGTATACGGCTTGGGATTGGCCGGAGCGGACGGCGTCCGCCATGCTTTGCGGAGCCTGCTCGCCGATTTCGATCTCACGATGGGACTGGCTGGGGTGTCGTCGGTGGGGGAAATCGACAGGTCCCTATTGGTGGCCACTTCCGGACATTAGCGCCCTTGGCCGCTTCAGGACTTCAGGCCTGTGAAGAAGACTGAATGTGGCGTATGCAGGTCTAAACTGGGGAGCCGTGACAACTGACACTACAACCGACGAGGCACCCGTACTCCGGGAGCCGTCCAGCGTACCGGCGGAAACGTCGCCTTCGCAGCAGGAAATGCTGCCTTCGCAGCAGGAAATGCTGCCCGCGCAGCAAGAGACTCCGTGGCTGACGCCTGCCGAGATGCGTGCCTGGCGCGGCTACATGGACGGCAATCAGCGGCTCATGGAGGTCTTGAACCGGGAGCTGCAGGATTCGCATGATCTCTCGTTGGCGGATTACCGCATCCTCGTGATGTTGTCGGAAGCCCCGGACGGTTCAACTCGGATGAGTGACTTGGCAGACGGTGTCCTGTCCTCTCGTAGCCGCCTCACGCACCAGATCCGTCGCATGGAGTCTCAGGGCATAGTCGAGCGCACTACCTGCGCCGAGGACGGGCGTGGCGTGCTTGCGCAGATCACCGACGAGGGCCGACGACGCCTCGCTGCTGCCGCACCCACCCACGTCGCCGGCGTGCGCAAAAATCTCGTGGATTTGTTGACGCCCAATGAACTGGAAGTGCTGGCAGACGTCTTCTCGAAGGTTGACGCGGCCATCGGCGATCGCTGAGTAACGGGGAGCCGTTTTCACAGTTCGCGAGTGCACCGGATAGTATCGCCCACGGAAGCGTGGCAGAGCGGCCGAATGCACTCGCCTTGAAAGCGAGCGTGGCGTTAAACCCACCGGGGGTTCAAATCCCTCCGCTTCCGCCAACAGTCCCTCACCTGCTTGCGCAGGTGGGGGACTTTTTTGTCGCCAGCTGCAGAGACACGGTTCAATCTATTTGTTGCAGTACGCAACCTTGCGGGGATATTCAAGAATGAATCGCGGATTTGTGGATGTTCAACTGAACAGTTAGGCCACTAATTCGCGTAATTACCTGACCATTCGGATAGGTATTGACGTGGACTTGGGCAACTTTTATTTCCACTTCGATGTTTTGCAATCGAAAGCATATTAGAGAAGCGCCGCGATGCGGTGTCGCGCCGTAACTGTGCTGACTGACTATTGTTATTGTTCGGTGACCGAAAGAATGAAATAAGTTCTGTCCGTTACTGTTTCGACTCCGAATTCAGGAACTCTCCCTAAGTTGGCAGAGCAGAGCAACCCCACCATTCGGTACGAAATGTGCAACCATGGCACCGGCGCCTTCGGTTGGATATTCGCTGTCGGTGTTAACCGCGCACCGTCGTTCGTACGCGTAACGAGAAAAATCGAGACCTATTACGGTCTTATTACTCGGAGGTGGTTTTACCGATGCTCGCCGAACCCGTTATAAATAGTGGTGACACGGCCTGGGTGCTCATTTCCGCAGGGCTTGTCCTCTTTATGGTTCCAGGTCTCGCGTTCTTCTACGCTGGATTGGTGCGCGGCAGTAACGCGCTGGTGATGTTGCAGCAGAACCTGGTTCCGCTCGGCTTGGTGTCCATCACCTGGGTTGTCTTCGGCTACAGCTTTGCGTTCAGCGGCGACTGGGGATCCGGCTTCCTCGGCGACTTGAAACTCTTCGGCTTGCAGGACATTCACACCGCAGCCGCGCCGGGATTCCACTTGATCGAGGGGGCTGTTGCAGTCCCGACCTTGGCGTTTGTCGCCTATCAGATGATGTTCGCGATCATCACGCCTGCTTTGATCACCGGTGCCACGGCAAACCGTCTCAAGCCGTTGGGGTGGGCTGTTCTCCTTGTTCTGTGGTCGATCATCGTCTATCCCCCGATCGCCCACTGGCTCTTCAATCCTGAAGGCTGGTTGGCGCTCCGTGGGGCGCAGGACTGGGCCGGCGGAATCGTCGTCCACGCGTCGGCGGGCGCCGCAGCACTCGCGATCTTGTTGGTTGTCGGCAAACGCCCGGGCTGGCCGAACGCGGAAGCCGTTCCTCACTCCGTTCCGTTGGCTCTGGTCGGCGCTGGCATCTTGTGGTTCGGCTGGTTCGGTTTCAACGCCGGCGACGGTCTGGCTGCGGATGGTGTTGCGGCGCAAGCCTTGATCAACACTCACATTGCCGCTGCCGGCGGCATGGTCGTCTGGCTGGTCATCGAGCGATACACCGAGGGTAAAGCCACGGCGATCGGTGGAATCACCGGCGCGGTCGGAGGTTTGGCGACCATCACACCCTGCGCGGGCTTCGTGAGTACGTTCTCCGCCTTGGCAATTGGTGTGCTTGCCGGATTGATCTGCCACTTCGGATTGGCGCTCAAGTCCATTTTCAAGTTCGACGACGCACTCGACGTCATCGCCGTCCACTTTGTCGGCGGCATCCTCGGATCGCTGCTTCTCGGTTTGTTTGCAGAGAAGGCGATCAACCCGATCGGCCGCGACGGACTTCTGTTCGGTGGCGGCCTCGGTCTACTCGGTGAGCAGGCTTTGGCTCTGATCACCGTCATCGCCTTCTCGTTTGTCGTGACCTGGTTGATCGCCATGGGAATCGAGAAGACGATCGGGCTCAAGCTGGCTCCGAAAGACCAGGTGAATATCGACCGTCGTCAGCAAGGCATGGACGCCTACCGCTACAACCCGGCGTTTGTCGAAGCAGGTGGAGCACCGCAATCGACCGGGTTCGACGGGGGAGTCGTAGCCGACGGAGAAAAGCTTGCTCCACATCCCGATGCGCCGAAGCATGAACTGATCACTGCGGTCCTCCAGACCATCGAGTCGGAGAAGTTGCGTGAGGCATTGCTGGCTGCGGGAGCGGAGTCGATCGTGGTTTCGGAAGCCCATGTGTCCGCGAGTGATTCGGATTCTCTCAAGTTCCGCGGCCAACGCAACGACGTCGTCTTCACCGACCGATTGCGGGTCGAAGTTCTTGTACCGTCCGACCGCGCCAAAGCCGTGCTCGACGCAATCAACCGGCACTCCCTCGGAAGGAGGAGCGGATTTGTGCAGCAATCCGCGGAACCGTTGTCGGGGTCGAGCGCACCCGGTACCGGGACCTGACCAGCTTTCCAGCTGACCACACGGAAGTGAAGAGTATGAGCGAGAAGGAGTTGTCGGAATGCATCTGACACCGAGAGAACTCGACAAGCTGACGATCCTCATGTTGGCTGACGTGGCTCTGCGACGAAAAGCAAAGGGGCTCAAGCTTAATCACCCGGAGTCGGTAGCTGTCATCACGGCGGCTGCATTGGAGGGTGCTCGCGAGGGGAAAACTCTCGAGGAAGTCATGGCGGACGCGTCGCACGCATTGACCGTCGACGACGTCATGGACGGTGTCGCGGACATGATTCCGCGCGTGCAGGTCGAGGCGGTGTTCCTCGACGGTAGCCGCCTCGTCACCGTGCATTCGCCCATCCAGTAGCCGTAACGAACTCAGGCCGAAAGACCAACTCAGGAGCACCCGAAGATGGCAACAAAATCATCGAAGAAGAATTCCGGCGACGAGAAGAAGGTTCCAGTCGGGGGATACGTCCTGCGGGATGAACCGATCGAGATCAACGAAGGTCGGCCGCGTCTGAAGCTGCGTGTGCGAAATACGGGTGACCGGCCCATTCAAGTGGGATCGCACTATCACTTCATGGAGGTCAATCGAGCATTGTCCTTCGATCGCGAGAAGGCGTTCGGCTGGCGTCTGGACATCCCGGCCGGTACTGCCGTGCGCTTTGAACCGGGAGACGAGAAGGAAGTGACGTTGGTGCCGTTCGGCGGCAAGCAGCGCGCCCACGGATTCAACAGTTTGGTGGACGGTTGGGCTCCCACGCACGCCGCGTATCGCCCGCGCTTGCCCCGTGCCGTCGCTCTTGCAGATGAGCTCGGCTTCTTGTCCGAACCACAATCCGACTGAGCCTCGTTCACGGTGGCCGAAGGAGAGCAATACTCATGACAAGCATTTCACGGCAAGAGTATTCGGGCCTGTTCGGTGTCACGAAAGGTGACCAGATCAGGCTCGGCAACACGGACCTGTACATCGAGGTCGAGGAAGATCTTCGAACCATCGGTGATGAGTCGATCTACGGCGGCGGCAAGACTCTGCGCGACGGTATGGGCCAGGATCCGGCGTCGTGTAGTCGCGATGGCGCACTCGATCTGGTGATCACCAACGTCGTGATCCTCGACGCCACGATCGGCGTCGTCAAAGCCGATGTCGGTATCAAGGACGGCAAAATCGTCGGGTGGGGCAAGGCCGGCAACTCGAGCACGATGGACGGGGTGACGCCGGGACTCACGACGGGACCGGCAACGGATGCCATCTCCGGTGAGCAGCTGATTCTGACTGCCGCTGGTATTGATCCGCACGTCCACCTCGTTTCTCCTCAGCAGGCGTACCACGCGCTCAGTGGTGGTGTGACGACGCTGATCGGCGGCGGTATCGGGCCGTCGGACGGTACCAACGGCACCACCATCACCTCGGGTATCTGGAACATGGAGATGATGCTCAAGGCCAATGAGGGTCTTCCCGTCAACATCGCCATGTTGGGTAAGGGCAACTCGTCCGGCTATCCGTCTTTGATCGAGCAGATCAAGGCAGGTGCCGCGGGATTGAAGGTCCACGAGGACTGGGGCGCAACACCAGCCGCGATCCGGGCGTCGCTGCGTGCGGCCGACGAGATGGATGTTCAGGTTGCCATACACACGGATACGTTGAACGAGGCCGGCTATGTCGAAGACACCATTGCGGCATTCGAGGGCCGCACCATTCACACCTATCACAGTGAGGGCGCCGGCGGCGGCCATGCACCGGATATCCTGAGGGTGACCGGTGAGGACAACGTTCTTCCAGCGTCGACCAACCCGACGTTGCCGTACGGCATCAACACGCAAGCCGAGTTGTTCGACATGATCATGGTTTGTCACAACCTCAATCCCAAAGTGCCGTCCGATGTTTCGTTTGCCGAGTCACGCGTTCGCGCGGAGACGATCGGTGCGGAGAACGTGCTGCAGGATATGGGGGTCATCTCGATGTTCTCGAGCGACTCGCAGGCAATGGGCCGTGTCGGGGAGAACTGGCTCCGGGCGATCCAGACAGCCGACTGCATGAAACGTGCCCGGGGAAAGCTGCCGGAGGACTCCAAGACGCACGACAACTTCCGGGTCCTACGGTACGTCGCGAAGACGACGATCAACCCGGCCCTGACATTCGGGTTGTCCCATGTCATTGGTTCCATCGCGCCGGGAAAAATGGCGGATCTTGTTCTCTGGGAACCCGCTTTCTTCGGTGCGAAGCCTAAAATGATCATCAAGAACGGAATGATCAGTTGGCACGCCATGGGAGATCCGAACGCATCGTTACCGACCCCGCAGCCGGTGATCTACCGGCCGATGTTCGGTGGGTTCGGTAAGGCCCTGCCCGAGAGTTCGGTGTCGTTTGTGTCCCAGGCCGCGTTGGATGACGGCATCAAGGATCGACTAGGACTCGAGCGTCAAGTTCTTGCCGTCGAGGGCACTCGCACCGTGACCAAACGCGACCTCGTGCGAAACTCTGCCACTCCGGAGATCAAGGTCGATCCGGAGACCTTCGCGGTGACGGCGGACGGCGTTCACGCCTACGTCGAACCGGCCGAATCCATTCGCCTGAACCAACTTTACTTCTTCAGTTAGGGGACTCCTGTGTCTGAAACAATCGCACACACTCACGGCGAGATGACGGCGCCGACAGGCAAGCCTGCTCGAGTCGACGCGCTGCTCGGGAAGGAGACTGACGAAGAGTGGGCCGGTCGACTCGAGAAGGCAGTAATCGACGTACTTTCACTCGATCAGTGGGAAGCGCAGAAGAGCCGGTTGCGACGCACGACTGTGGGCGGACGTGAGTTGGCGGTGTCACTCGACCGCGGTGTTCAGTTGCAGGACGGCGACATTCTGCTGTGGGACGAGCCGGAGAACACCGTCGTTGTCGCGCGGATCAACCTCAAGGACGTTCTCGAGATCGACCTCAGTGCATTGCTCGACGTGACACCGGAGAAGATGATCCAGACGTGTCTCGAGTTGGGTCACGCTGTGGGTAACCAGCATTGGCCGGCAGTGGTGAAGGGAATGAAGGTCTATGTTCCGCTGACGGTAGACAAGGCGGTCATGGGTTCGGTGATGCGCACCCATGCGTTCGAGGGCATCGAGTACACCTTCATTCCTGGCTCCGAGGTCATTCCCTACATTGCTCCGCACGAGGCACGCCGACTGTTCGGTGCGGCAGCGCGCGAGGGTGAGGGGCATACCCATGACCCCCTCGTGTGAAGGGTCGCAGCTGACCATCAACCGTGCGATGCGGATGATGCAGTTTTCCGATTCGATGTTCCCGGTCGGTTCCTTCTCGTTCTCGAACGGGTTGGAATCGGCCGTGGCGCAAGGAATTGTCACCGATGCTCCGTCGTTGCGGGAATTTGTTCTCTCGGCCGCGCATCAGGGTGCGACATGCGATGGTATCGCCGTGCTGGCCGCCCACCGGGGGGCGTCGGGCGGTAATTTCTCGGCGATTCTGGCGGCGGATCATGCCGTGATCGAACGCAAACTCAACGAAGAGTCCCGAACGATGACTACCCGGATGGGTAAGAAACTGGCGGAGCTCGGCGGCCGACTCGCCGGTGAGACGTTGTTCGGCAAGTGGCTATCGGCGATCGAGGCTGGAGAAACCCCCGGCACGTATCCGGCGGGTCTCGGAATTGCCTTCGCGGAGATGGGTTCTCCGGAGCATGATGCCTTTACCGTTCATCAGTACGGTGTGGCGATGACGTTGCTCGGTGCGGCGCTCCGTATCGTTCGGGTAGATCACCTTGCCACGCAGGAGATTCTGTTCGAGGTGAATCAATCCGCCGACGGCGAGTATGCGGCCGTTCGCGAGTACGGGCTTGATGACATGTCCAACTTTTCCCCGATGATCGACATTCTGGCAGCGGTTCACGTCAAGGCACATGTCCGAATGTTCATGAACTAGAAGGAGAATCATGAAGAAGACAACGCGCATCGGAATCGGCGGTCCTGTGGGTTCGGGCAAGACTGCCCTCATCGAGGCGATTACGCCGGAATTCGTGAAGCGGGGAACCAGTGTACTGATCATCACCAACGACGTGGTTACCACGGAGGATGCCAAGCATGTGCGCAAGGCACTCAAAGGTGTTCTCGTGGAAGAACGTATCGTGGGAGTGGAGACTGGTGCGTGTCCCCATACCGCCGTTCGCGAGGACCCCAGTATGAACCTCGCGGCGGTCGAGGACATGGAACGCACGTTCCCGGACACGGATATCGTGTTCATCGAAAGTGGTGGTGACAACCTCACTCTGACGTTCAGTCCCGCTCTCGTCGACTATTTCATCTACGTCATCGATGTAGCTGCGGGAGATAAGATTCCGCGTAAGAACGGACCCGGGATCTCGCAGTCGGACATCCTGGTCATCAACAAGACGGATCTGGCACCGTACGTGAAGGCCGATCTGGGTGTCATGGATCGAGACTCGAAGGGAATGCGCGGTGACAAGCCGTTTGTCTTCACCAATTGCATGACCGGCGAGGGAATCAAGGAAGTGGTGGACCTCATCGTGCACGGTGTCCTCTTCGACGAAGAGGAAGTGGGAGCGAGCGCCAAGTGAGCGCTCCAGCTGCCTCGGGGGCCGCGCGGTCGCTCCCGGGGCCGATCCCGACCGTTCCGGAACTCGACCAGTACCAGGATCAGCCGAAGCAAGCCCCGGCCGGCAAGGTGGGCAAGACCGGGGTGCTCGAGATGCGTTTTGTCGATCGCGGCGACAAGACGATTCTCCGGGACATGTATCGGAAGACGCCTTTACTTGTTCAACAAGCGCTGTACTGGGACGAAGCGTTGCCGGCAATGCCGTGCGTCTACATGATCTCGACGTCCGGCAGTGTGCTGCAGGGTGATCGGCTGTTCCTGACCATCGACATGGAACCCGGATCCTTGGCGCACGTCACGACACAGTCGGCAACCAAGGTGCATCAAATGGATGCGAATCATGCGTCGCAGTTGCAGAAGGTGACCTTGGCTGAGAATTCGTATCTCGAACTGATGCCGGGTGTGACTATCCCGCACCGCAATGCGAGGTACTTCGCACGCACCGATGTCACGGTGGATCCGTCTGCAACGCTGCTATTTTCGGAAATTGTGATGCCCGGCCGTAAGTACCACAGGAGCGCCCAGTCCGATACGGAGCTGTTTGTCTACGACCTGTACTCCACCCTGATCAAGGCGCGGCGCCCGGACGGAGCGGATCTCTTCACCGAGAAACTGGTGATCGAACCGCAGCGTTTCCCGGTGCGATACAAGGGAATCACGGGGGAGTACGACGTCTTCGGCAACGTCATTCTGCTCACTCCGAAAGAGAATGCCGACGAGATACTGGAACAGGTTGTTCCGGGACCCGACGGGAAGGTCTTCTCGGGTGCGAGCCGACTACCGAACGATGCCGGGTTGATCTTCAAGGTCCTGGGTCCCGAGAGCGAACCGGTCAAAGCCAAGGTCCGTGATTTCTGGGCGCTCGTTCGAAAGTCGGTTCTGGATACCACTATTCCGCCCGTCCCGCTCTGGGGATGACGCGGTTCGCCGGGAGAAGAAGTGTGAGGGATGTGCGATGACCACCATCACCAAACCCTGGGACGATATCGCGGACAAGAACGTCGTGCTGCGATTCATCGACACCAACCTCAAGGGCTCCGGGCAGGTGATGTTTCAGGGCAATGCCCTGACCGGACTGCTGTTTCTCATCGGTATTTTCTGGGGTGCGATAGCCGCCGACACGATCACCGTGGCGATCGGCGCGGTAGTGGGTTTGGTGGTGTCCACGGTTACCGGGATGCTGCTGCATTCGGATGACGATTCGATGCGCATCGGTTTGTACGGATACAACGGAATCCTGGTCGGCGCAGCCTTTCCCACGTTCCTTGCCGGCGGCGTGATGCTGTGGATTTACCTGGTTGTCGGTGCTGCGGCGTCCACTATCGCATTTCTTGCGGTTGCCAACGTCTTCAAGACCTGGGGTGTGCCGGCGCTGACCTTTCCGTTCAACCTCGTCAACTGGTTCTTCCTTCTGGCCGCCTTCCAGTTCCTGCGGATCGAAACGTCGGACCTCAGTGCCGCACAGTTCCCGCAGCACATCGGGGATTCATCGGTTCACGCCGACATCACGTTCGGCTTCCTCTGGGACACACTGTTTCGCAACGTCTCCCAGATATTTCTGATCAACAACACCATCACCGGAATCATCTTCGTGGTCGCCTTGCTCGTTGCGTCCCGGTGGGCGGCGGTGTTCGCCCTCATCGGTTCCGCCGTAGCGATCGGTTCGGTACTTGCGCTCGGCGCAAACACCGTCGACATCGGTAACGGCCTCTACGGGCTCAGCTCGGTGTTGACGGCTATCGCCTTGGGGTCGGTGTTCTACAACCCGTCGTGGCGTGTGTTTGTCTACACGGTCTTCGGGGTGCTGGTGACGGTAGTCATTCACGGCACCCTGGTCTCGGCCTTCGCGCCGATCAGCCTGCCGGCGGGTACCGGTCCGTTCGTGTTTGCGACGTGGCTGTTCCTGCTACCGAAGAAGAAGTTCGTTCCCGTCCAGCACGACACCATCAAGGGCGGCGCCGCAGAGGGCAAGGACTCGATCGCGAAAGCAAACGGCTAGAGAACGGGAGATACTCTACGGTGATGGGGACATGACTGCCGTCGTCTGATCGTCCCACCGCCACTTCCCTTGAATAGAAAGCGTCTCTCATGACAGGCACCAGCACCCCTCGCATCCATCTCGGTCCCGTCGAGGATTCTCACCTTGCGGACGGGATTCGCCGAGCCGGTGGAGTGCTCGTTCCACTCGCCGAGGCCGAGGGCGTCGTCTGGGCGGATGGGCCGGACACGTTCCCGTCGTCGCTGCCCGACTCGGTTCGCTGGGTGCAGTTGCCGTTTGCCGGGATCGAGCCCTGGTTCGACGCCGGCGTCATCGACGACAAGCGGGTCTGGACGTCCGCTGCCGGCGCGTATGCGGGCAACGTGGCCGAGCACACGATGATGCTCCTCCTTGCTGGAGTGCGTTCTCTCCCCGAACAATTGGCGGCACAGTCGTGGCGTAAAGAAGAATTCGATCCGCGAGTGGGCACCCTACAGGGCTCGACTGTGGCGATCGTCGGCTGCGGTGGAATCGGTCGCGCGTTGATCCCGTACCTCGCGGCATCCAAGGTCGAGGTCATCGCGATCACCCGCTCGGGGACCCCCGTCGAAGGAGCCGTCGAAACGCTCTCGGCCGATCGCACCGGTGAAGTCTGGTCCAAGGCAGACCACTTCGTGATCGCTGCACCGTCGACGTCGGCGACCCGGCATCTGATCGGCAAGGCGGAACTGGACCAGATGTCGGAGTCGAGCTGGATCGTGAACATCGCCCGCGGAAATCTCGTCGACACGGATGCGCTGGTCGACGCCCTCGAAGCCGGATCGATCGGCGGTGCGGCACTGGACGTCACAGATCCCGAGCCGCTGCCGGACGGACACCGGTTGTGGAAGCTGCCCAACGCGATCATCACTCCGCACGTCGCCAACCCGGCTACGACGCTCACGCGCGTCCTGGCAGATCACGTGGCCGCCAACGTTGCTCGATTTGCTGCCGGTGAGGACCTCGCTGCCGTGATCGATTCGTCGGCGGGCTACTGACCTAGATCAGACCGACAGCACGCGCAGATCTTCGAGGCCGTCGACCACCGGGATCCGCCAGGCCGCAAGTTCTTCCGGTCCCTGCTCGTCCCAGAGCTCGAACAGTTCCGAGTCGGTCGACGCGATGGTGCGTTCCACCATCTCGATCAGCCACGTGAGCCGCTCGCTGGTCAAGGCGTCGGCAAAGGCGTCGAGAGCAAGTTCCTCGACGGCAGGATCCCGTTTGCGATCGGCGCGCACGATGAGCACCAATTCGAGTAAGGCAACGGCGATCTGGCCGCCGTCCACCTCGAGGTAGTCGTCCTCGAACGCCCATTCCGCGGACTCGAAGGTGAAATCACCGTGCCCGATGGATGCAATCAAATCCCCCGCACCGTCGTTCTCGAACGGTCCCGATCCCCACGCACCCACTGTTGTGCTCTTCTCTGATGTGTCGACTCAGCGCGCTTCCAGCGCGATCTTCGCTCCGAATCCTAGAAGAACCGTGCCGGTCACACGTTCAAGTGCCTGCCGCACTTTCGGCTTCTCGAAGGTGCTACGGGCGCGGGAGAGAAGCACGACGTAGGCGCTGAGCCACGCGATGGAGATCGCTGCGTGGATGATCACCAGGAGTGCGAGTGACGGACCCGTCGGCCATCCCGCTGGAACCAGTTGCGGCAGCAGGCTGGTGTAGAAGACCGCGATTTTGGGGTTGAGAAGGTTGGTGGTGAAACCGGTTTTCCAGGTACCGGCCTTCTGCGAACGCGGTGCGTCGATGCTGCGCAGTTGGGATGAACGGCTGCCCCACAGCGCTCGCGCCCCCAAATAGATCAGATAGGCAGCGCCGGCGAGTTTCACGGCGGTGTATGCCTCCGCGGAAGCGGCCAGCAACGCCGACAAGCCGAGCACGGTGAGCAAGCCCCATACGAGCAGTCCGCTGATGATGCCTACCGCTACCCGGAATCCGGACGATCGACCGCCGGTGAGCGCTGCCTGCGTCACGACGGCCATGTCCGGTCCGGGCACGAGTGTGAGGAGTGCCAGAACGGCGGCAGCGGCCAACAGGGCGGAGATCATGGACTCAGTATGGGGAGTTGCCTCCTTGTGAACAAATCATGTCGCGTTGGGTCGGAACTGCATGGACACGCCCGAAACGGCAACGGTTCGGCGAATCTGAGGACAAAGTTATCCACACTGTGTAGAACCCTGTTAGTCGAGGTAGGTGGAATAACCTTGATGTAATTCATGTAGTTGTGCACAGGTTATGCACAGTCGTGGGCTGGATGTGAATGAAGTTATCCACACCTGTGTGTGCATCGGTGGAGAACTTGCCAAGAGTGACGCATACCCGGCTTTTGATCGACTCAATCCTCCGGTCGAATCGGCAGCCACGACCGAACAGTCTGACAGGGCGTTATGTGAGAAGGTGGCCACTTATGCGGACGTCAGTGGTACTCGGAGTGATTCTCTCGGTAAGTGCATTCGGCCTCGTCGGTGTTGCGCACTCCGATACAGCTGTCGCTCACCCCGAGACAGAGATCGCTCATATCGCACGGATCGAGCAGTTGACGCCCACTCGCAGTGCAGTGTTTGTCGACTCCCTGTCGATGCGCCGTGAAGTTCAGGTTCAGGTTCTGCATCCCGTGAGCGCTCCGGGCACTCGGCCCACGTTCTATCTCCTCGACGGGGTCAGTGCCGGGTCGGAGTCGGGATACACCGAAAGTACGTGGACGCAGAACACCGACATCGAGGCGTTCTTTGCCGACAAGGACGTCAATGTGGTTCTACCGGTGGGAGGTACCGGCAGTTTTTATACCGACTGGCGCAGCGACGACCCGAACCTCGGTGTGAACAAATGGGAGTCGTTTCTGACGCGAGAGTTACCGCCCCTCATCGATGAGGCATTCGCCGGGAACGGCACCAATGTTGTCGGCGGCGTATCCATGGGCGCGCTGGCTGCGGGCAACCTGATCACTCGGAATCCGGACTTGTACACGGGATTGGCTTCGTACAGTGGGTGTCTCGACACCACGGCGCCGTACTCACAGGACTTCGTGCGCGCCACGGTTGCCAGCAAGAACGGCGACGCCACGAATATGTGGGGGCCGGCCGGGGATCCGGATTGGCGCAATCACAATCCGTCGGGCAATGCGGAGGCGTTGCGCGGCAAAACGATCTACAGCTCTGCGAGCACCGGATTGCCAGGAGCGCACAACACAGTCCTCACCATGGAAGGAGCGACGGCGATTGTCCGGGGTGGGCCGCTCGAAGCGCTCGTCCATTCGTGCACCCAGGCCTTCGAGAGCAGGCTCGAAGGCCTGGGCATCGCGGGAGTGTTTGCCTACCGGGACAGCGGAACCCATTCGTGGCCGTACTACCAAGACGCACTGCACGATTCCTGGCCGACGCTACAAACCGCGCTCGGCCGCTGAGGGTCTACGCGGCGAGAGCCAATTCCAGCAGTTTCATCGCATCGTCGCGAGTGTGCGCGGCAGCGATGAATCCGGCCTTGTGGCAGAACACAGACGAGTCGACACCGGTTTCGGCCGCCAGATCCGAACCGTTGAGGCCGCGCCACTGCTCCGGCAACAGCTTTCGTGAACCGAACTTCGAATCAGCCGGCTTGACGGTCTGAATCGACCAGCCGCCGTTGGTGTTCGGGAAGATCGTGAACAACAGCTCGGGCTGAGCCGACGCCGCCCGGCCGTGCGGAATGAAGCGTTCCAGGACGACAAATCGCGGATCCGACGCTTTGGCGTACGTGTCCGCGAACTCCTTCTCGGCCGCTGCGTCGCCGGCGTACTTGGCGCGCAAGCGAATCAGGATCTGCGTTGCGAGCGCAACCGCGAGTTCGAATTGTGTGTCGAACTCCTCGTCGGTGGACGAGATGGGATTGAACAGATCCAGAACTGCGGACAGGTCGAATGGCTTGGTGCCGAACTCGTTGAGGGTGTAGATCTCCTGACCGTTGTCGACGGCGTCGATGCCCTCGACCAGGCGGCCGTCGATGCGACGGCACACGGACTCGTCGCCGTTGCAGAACTTCAGGCCGTATTCCTGCCACAACAACCCGAAGGCCGAGTACAGGATGCCGTTGTTGCGTTCGCCCGCACCGCGCTGGTGGTGGTCGAAACGGCCGGCTGCCGGCTCGTAGCGTCCGCCGACGTCGAGCACGATGTCTGCGCTGTTCAGGACGTCCTCGTCACGGGTGCGGACGACGGTGGCGTCGGGGTACAGCTGCTTCAGGAGCGATACGCCGAAGACGTCGTCTGCGTGGAACTTGCCGTTATGGGTCGCGATGATCACCAGTCGAGACTAGGCAATCGGCTCGCTGATGCCTATTCAGCCGACCGTGCGGATGCGATCGGTGGCCGGCGGAGCAACTGGTGAGCCGGAGGTGAACAGGGCAACCAGGGCGTCGAGGTCGTTGCCCGCGCCGGTTGTTTCGATGGCGCTGCGCAGGGCTGTGAACCCGTCGCCGCCTTCGGCGAGGAACTTGTTGACCGCAACACGATAAACCGTGTCCGGGTTGATGTTTTCGCCGTTCAGGCGCATTTCCGAGACGCGTAACCCGGCGGGGGCCTTGCGGTCGAGTGTGTAGGTGAAACCAGCAGACGGGGCGAGGATTCGTTCGAACGGCAAGTATTCCGGCGAAAATTGGAACTGCTGTTCCAGCGCATCTTTCAATGCCGCCCCTGTGATGGACAGCACCTCGAGGCTGTTGCCGAACGGTTGCACCGCATGGGCCTGGCGGTAGGTCACTGTTCCGTTGTCGAGGTCTTCGCGGATTCCGCCCGGATTGGTCAGAGCGATTTGGGCTCCCCGCGCGGTGCCAGCCGCCAATTGAGCGTCGGCGATCAGGTTGCCAATGGCGGATTCTCCGCTGGAGGTCTGGTCGCGAGTCAGGTCGGCGGTGATTGTGCCGACGGGACGTTGTGCCACTTCGGCAGCCGCATTCCATGCTTGATCGGCAAGCGCTGCCGTGTCGGGGTCCGGCGAAATATCGTGTGTCACTATCTGATTGAACGACGATGTCTGATCGCGCAGGACGTCCCGAGTGGTGCGGTCGATCACGACATCCGCGACGGAGACGATGCGACCGTGCGACGCGCCCTGCATCACCACGCGGGGATTTCCGGCGGGATCGGGGTATTCGCAGTTGTACTGCTGATGACTGTCCGCGGTAAAGATGACGTCGACTTTCGGCGATGCGCGCAACGCGATGTCGCGAGCGGGACCGGACGTGACGTTGCAGTCGTTTGGCCCACCCGCAATGTCCGGTTCGTCGCCGCGGTGCAACAGCACGGTGATGGCTTTGACGCCGAAGAAGTCGAGAACGTCCGCGGTGCGATCGATTGCTTCGACCTCGTCGCCGAATTTCAGGGTCGAAACGCCGTCCGGTGCCACGATCTGAGCTGTGTTACTTGCCGCAATCGCGATCACGCCGAGGGGAACGCCGTCCACGATGTCGACCGTGAAGGGCAGCGTTGCCGGTGTGCCGTCGGTGTACGTCATGTTGGCCGCCATCAGCGGAAAATTGGCTCCGCCGAACGTGGGACTGAAGGTGCAGGCGTTCTCCGCGGAGCACCCACCCGATTCCATCCGACGGAATTCCGCGAGGCCGTCGTCGAGTTCGTGATTGCCGATCGCCGACGCATTGATCTGCATGCGGTTGAGGAGTTCGACTGTTGGTTCGTCGTTGAACATCGACGATTCCAGTGCGGACGATCCCCAGTTGTCACCCACGGAGTAGAGCAACGAATTCGACGCTTGGTTTCGCAGCTGGGACACGTACGCGGCGAGGTATGCGGCGCCGCCCGCGGGGGTGTACGAACCGTCGGCCTGCATGATTTGGCTGCGTTCGCCTTCTGGTGGCAGCAGACTGCCGTGGAGATCGTTGAACGCGAGCAACCGGACCGAGACGGTATCGGGGCTCTGGGCGCTAGCCACGCCAGTCACACTCAGGGAGGTTGCGAGGAGAGAAGTCGCGAGCACAGCACAAGCGCGTGTGATGCCTCGCGTCATACTTCGTGCTCCTTCCTCCGGGCCGGTTTCGAACCTTCCTGAGTGTGCCTGGCCGCGAGAACGAATTCTAGGGCTGGGCGTAACAGTTATGTATCAAGTGTCACGCGCTGACGCCGATTCCCGCCAAACGCTTGGCTTCGTCGGTCAAGGCAAATGCGAGGAAGGCATCGTTCTCGTCCGGATCGCCGATGGTCATGCGGACGCCCTCGGTGCCGTACTGGCGGATCAGGATGCCGGATTCGGTACTTGCATCGGCGTAGCCGGGAGAGAGTTCGCGGAGCGGCAGGTAGACAAAATTCGCCGACGATTCGGGGACGGTGTAGCCGGCCTCGATCAGTGCGGTGCGAACGCGAGTCCGCTCCGCGATGACGGCGTCGGTGCGGGCGAGGAGTTCGTCGGCTGCGGCCAGCGATGCGATGGCGGCGGTCTGCGCGAGCGCGCTCACCGAGAACGGTGTGTGGACCTTGCCGAGCGCGACGATGATCTCGGGATGGGCCACCGCGTAACCCACCCGGATACCGGCCAAGCCGTACGCCTTCGAGAACGTGCGCAGTACAACCACATTCGGGCGATTGCGGAACAGTTCGATGCCGTCCGCATCGGATCGGGAGTACTCGTAGTACGCCTCGTCGAGAGCGACGACGACGCGGGGCGGGACGGCGTTCAGGAAGCTTTCGAGTTCCGCTTTCGACAGTGCATTGCCGGTCGGGTTGTTGGGGTTGCAGATGAAGATCAGGCGCGTGCGGTCCGTGATCGCGGCGAGCATCGCGCCGAGGTCGTGCCCGAAATCCTCGGCCAGCGGGACCTTCACCGACACCGCGTGGCCAACCTGAGTCACCACCGGGTAGGCCTCGAAGGAGCGCCACGCGTAGATGACCTCGTCGCCCGGATCGCATGTGACCTGTACCAACTCTTGGCACAGCGTCACAGAGCCGCAACCAGCAGCGACGTTTGCCGGTTCAACATTCAAGAATGACGCAAGCGTCTCGATCAATGCCACCGCGCCGTTGTCGGGGTAACGATTCGCGTGTCCGACAGCTTCGGCCACGGCATCACGGACGCTGGGCAGCGGGCCAAGTGTCGTTTCGTTGCTCGCGAGTTTGATCGCACCCGGAAAATTGCGTCCGGGAACGTAGGCGGGGATCGAAGCGAGGTCGGGGCGAATGTGTGGGGTCACAGTCCGATTATGCGCGCTCTGATTCGGTGCGCTCGAGCCGTCCACGTGTCAGAGTAGGAAGCATGTCGGGAATGTTCCGAGATGCCGCGAATCTGCGGGTGGCCGACGGCGGCGTCGCCACTGTGCCACTGACCGTGGTGGAACCCGACGGCCCGACCCGTGGCGCGATCGTCGTATTGCACGAGGCGAGGCAATTCAGCAAAGCACTCCTCGAGTTGATGGCTGCCCTTGCCGTCGACGGCTGGCTGACCGTCGCCCCGCATCTTTTTCACCGTGAACCCGAGGTAGTCCAGGGCGATGTTTTTGGTGACAACCTCTTTGCCGACGTCGACGCGACCCTCGATTGGCTCACGGGCCGCGACGTCCCGGCCGACACCATCGGCGTCCTCGGTTTCGACGCGGCAGGCACCGCGGCGATGCTCGTCGCAACCAGTCGTCCCGTCGGTGCGGCTGTGAGTGTCGCCGCCCGTGGGATCGTCGAAGCGCTGTCCGTCGACGCGCAGGCATTGCTCGACGCCGCGGTGTCCCTGCAAGCCCCGTGGCTCGCCCTCTACGGGGAGGACGATCCCGACACTCCACCCGAGCACGTCAACAGACTGAGGGAGGCGACGGCAAAAGCCGACGTGGCGACCCTGGTGGTGAGCTACGCAGGATTGCAGCATCGAGCGGACGAACCACCACAAGTCCCCGAAGGCCGGGACGACGACGACCCCTGTGCAGCCGCGATCATCGACGCCCGCACCCGGATCTTCGACTGGTTCGACGGCAACCTGCGATAACGCCATGAATCAGGGCTCTGACCACTCGTTTTGCCTTTGGTGGTGAGAAGTGTGTAATCTTTCGTCCCGGCGGTCCGAAAGGATCGGAACCCCCAGGGAGGCGTGCCAGAGCGGCCGAATGGGACTCACTGCTAATGAGTTGTCCCTTTTACGAGGGACCGGAGGTTCAAATCCTCTCGCCTCCGCCACGCCGGTGATTTTGACCGGCGGGTAAGAAATGATAGAAAGTACGACGGCAAGACACGCAAGACCAGCAACACAACAGAACATGCGCCCGTAGCTCAACGGATAGAGCACTTGACTACGGATCAAGAGGTTAGGGGTTCGAATCCCTTCGGGCGCACAACAGAAAGCCCCTCACCAGCAGAGATGCCGGTGAGGGGCTTTCTTGTATTTCTGCACATGCACACGGATGCATCCGATTGGCCTGATGTCTATCGGCGACGTAGGCCTCCACATTCCGCTGTTATGTCCATCACTTAGCGATGTCGGTGACGTCACCGCCGTGGATCACGTGACGCAAGTACCGCTCCGGCGTGGTGAGGACAGTGAGGTCCTGCTCCGGGTCCCCGTCCAACACGAGGAGGTCCGCGTGAGCGCCCGGCGCGAGGGTGCCGATCTCTCCTTCCATGCCGAGCAAGCGCGCAGCAGTGCTGGTGGCGCTGCGTATCACGTCGAGGATCGGCTGAACGCGCGCACGGATCGTGAACTCTTCGAGTTGACGCGTTTGCAGATGCCCGAGCAAGTCGGTGCCGTAGACCAGATTCACTCCTGCCCGGTGGGCCTGTTCAAGCGCGCCGACGGCCGCTGTCCGAACCTCGTCGAGCTTCTTCAGTGATCCTGCGGACAGGCCGGATGCAGCACCGGCCTCGTACATCGCCTCGTACGTGATGATTGTCGGGACCAAGAAGGCGTCGTTCTCGACGAGCAGGCGGATCGACTCGTCGTCGATGAGGTTGCCGTGCTCGACGCATCGCACGCCGGCTCTCAGCGCCTGATTCACCGAGCGCGGGTGGTAGGCATGCACCGTGACGTACCGATTGTGGTTCTCAGCCTCGATGACAGCCGCACGTATCTCTTCCTGTGTGTACTGGACCGCTGAGATCTCGTCAGTCGGGGATGCGACCCCACCGGAGACGACAAGCTTCAGGTGATGCGCGCCCTTGCGGAACTCGTCGCGGGCCGCGTGGCGAACGGCATCAACGCCGTCCGCGATCCGTCCGAAGTCGGGTTTCAGCTGACAACAGGGCACAGAGGTGTCATTGAGAGAGCGGAAGTCTCCGTGGCCACCGGTCTGCGATAGTGCTTTACCGCCGAAGATCAGTCGAGGCCCTGGGACCAAGCCCTCTTGCAAAGCACGGGCCATTCCATGGTCGGCGCCACCGACATCACGCACGGTGGTGAAACCACGTCGGAGCATGTCGCCCGCCGAGCGCAGCGCTCTCACAGTCGCATAACCCGGCGTCCATCCAGCAATTTCGGCGGTATTTGTCGTCGTCACCAGGATATGGACGTGGGCGTCGACCAAGCCGGGCATGACGGTGCCCCCACCTGCATCGATGATTCGAATGTCGCCGGGCGAAGCGGGGGGCCGCCCCACCCCGCTGTCGACGATCCGCCCGTCGGCGATGTCGATCCAGGCATTCTTCTGGCGCTCGCCAGTCGAGGGTTCGAGCGTGTGGGCGTTAATTACCCGAGTGTGCATGGTCTCTCCTTGAAAGCGACTGATTGTTGTCCGTGGGCTGCGTGAATGCTCGCGTCGAGGCTGGGATGCGCGCAACATTAGATGCATAGTCGTGATTCATGCAACACTTTGTTCATGCGAAGTTTCCCCAAGGAGGCCTGAGATTGCGGTGATAGCGTGACTGCGACCAGTGACGTGTTTCAGGTCGTCAGCGACGCTTGATGCCATGTATTAGATCCAGTGAAAAGAGGCGCTCCGAGGTGACGGTTGGGACGATGCTCGCGCAACGAGCAGAGCGCGCGAACCTCGGAGCTCAGGCCGATCGGGTCATACAAGTTCTTGCACAGATGCCGCAGTTCGCCTCGTATGCATCTGGCCGCGAAGTCGCCGAGCGCGCTGGAGTGAATGTCTCCACTGTTGTGCGGACCGCCCAGCAACTCCAGTTCGAGGGGTGGAGCGATCTTCGTCAAGCGCTCAGAGCCGAATATCTCGACTCACTCGTGACAACAAATCCCGAGCGCCCCGAATCGACGGAGGCGGCGGCGCAAATGCTGAGGCAGGATGTGGCAAACCTCGCCGCCGTCTCGTCCGCGGCCAACATCACTGCCATCAAGAGCGTTGCCGACGCGATGAAAGCGGCCCGTCGAATCGTGTTGATCACCAGTGGATCCGGGGCAGGACCCGCACAGGTACTCAGTTACCTGGCGTCCGTCTACGGATACGACATCCGCCTCTCGGCCGGCTCCGCAACGTCGCAGGCGATACACGTGTCACACCTGGACGAACGCGACTGTGTCATCGTCATCAATGTTTGGCGCCTCACCAGTACATTGCGTGGATTAACCCGTCTTGCACGCGAAAGGGGCGCGACTATCGCCGTTCTCACCGACCTGCACTCGTCACCCCTGAACACATACGCCGATCACGTCGTGATCACCCCGATCGAGGGTATCTACGTGACTCCGTCGCTGACAGCCATGGTCGCTGTCGTCCAGGCCATCCTCGCCGAGCTCGAAAGCTCCGATGCTCGTTTTTCGGCCGGACGCATCGAGCAGGCTTGGGACACGCTCGGTCTCATGGACGATCAGGCTTAATGCATAGTCCCGCCGCCGATGAGTTTCACCTCTCCTCCGAGTCTTAACTCCCGTATGACCATCATCGAGAGTGTGGGAGCGCACAGTGAATCAGCTACTACGGGTCCAGAACTTCACCATCTCCAGTGACGGAGTCGCCGCGGGTGAGAACCAGAGTTTCGAGAGCCCGTTCGGGTTCGACCATCGCGATATGTTTGCGTGGGCCGGAGCCACGGCCAGCTGGCCGAATCGAACCGACCCCGGTGGAAGTCGAGGGCTCGACGATTACTTCTCTCGCGACTTCGCCCAGAATATCGGTGCCGAAATCATGGGCCGCAACAAATTCGGATTCCAGCGTGGACCCTGGAAAGACCTCGAGTGGCAGGGATGGTGGGGCGACGAGCCGCCATTCCACACGCCCGTGTTTGTCATGACCCACCACCCAAGACCGTCGTTCACCCTTTCCGACACGACTTTTCATTTTGTCGACGCAGACCCGACGACCGCGCTCGAGCAGGCCCGTGAGGCCGCACAGGGTAAGGACGTCCGGCTCGGCGGTGGGGTGACCACAATCAGGGAGTTTCTCGACGCGGATCTCGTCGACACCATGCACGTCGCGGTTTCTCCGGTCGAGCTCGGTTCCGGGCTCCGTCTCTGGGAGTCGCCGGACGAGCTGCGTGACCGTTTCAATCTCGAGATCGTGCCAAGCCCGAGTGGGATGACCCACCACCTGTTCTGGCGAAAATAACTCAGAGCGGTAACGCGCCGCTGATGTAATCGCAGGCACATCTGTCGTAAATGCCCGATAATGATCCGTGCCCTCAATTGCCTCGTCGCTGTTCTGGATTGCGCTGATCGCTGCGCTCGCGCCCTTTGTCGCGGGCCTGTTCCCGCGGCGCCTGGTACCGGAAGTTGTGCTGCTGTTGGTCGCCGGCGCGGTTGTCGGGCCCTTTGCGCTCAACTTGGCGGCAGAGAGTGAGGCCATCGGGATCCTTCGGGAACTGGGCCTCGGCATGCTGTTTCTGCTCGCCGGCTACGAGATCGACCGCAAGGAACTGAGCGGCGCTGGTGGCCGGCGAGCGCTGTACACGTGGCTGTTCTGCCTCGCTTTGGCATTTGCGATTGTCGCGCTCTTGGGGGCGCAGGGTGTGATCTCCGCTGAAGCGGCGGTCGCGATTGCGATGACGTCGACCGCGTTGGGTACCTTGCTGCCGATCCTCAAGGACAACAAGATCCTCGACACCCGGCTTGGCCGGACGGTCCTCAATCACGGCGCTGTCGGCGAACTCGGCCCCGTTGTTGCGATGGCCGTATTGCTCGGTGCGCGTGGCGCTGTCATGTCGCTGGTGGTCCTCGCGGCATTCGCGCTGATCGCGGTGATTCTTGCGGTGCTGCCGACCAAGCTGATCTCGCACGGATCGTGGACGCACACACTTGTCCGTTCCGGCGCGGACACCACAGCACAGACCACGGTTCGCCTGACGATCTTGTTGCTGGTCGGGCTGGGTGCACTCTCGGCCGTATTCTCGCTGGACGTTGTTCTCGGCGCCTTTGCGGCCGGTTTCATCCTGCGACGCCTGATGCCCGACGGCAACGAGCGGTTGGAGATCAAGCTCGACGGTATTGCTTTCGGATTCCTCATTCCGATCTTCTTCATCACTTCCGGAATGGCAATCGACGTGTCGGCGGTCGCGGAGAATCCCACCGTCCTGCTGGCGTTCCTTGTTCTCATCATCGTGGTTCGCGGTGTGCCGGTGTTTTTCACGACCAAGTTCGAGAGGGTCGAACCGCCTTTCAGTACCCGGGAGAGTGCACAGGTCGCGCTGTACGGGGCTACCGGGTTGCCGATGATCGTTGCCGTCACCGGTGCTGCTGTCAGTGCCGGTCAGATGTCGTCGTCCAATGCGTCGATTCTGGTGGCGGCCGGCGCAATTACCGTTCTGCTGCTCCCGATGTGTGCAACGCTGCTGAACCGTACGGAGAAGGTCGGTTCAGTCGTCTAGAGCCCCAACTGCTCGTCGAGCCAGTCGAACATGCGTTGGTCGGTGAGGCGTCTTGCCATCGGTTGGCAGTGGAAACTCGCGCCTTCGGCGGCCGTGAACGGAACCAGAGTGGTGGGCCCGCCGGACAGCGAAGCGAGGCGTTGCGATTGCCCCGGCCAGAACTGTTCGTGTTCGGGATCGGTGATCAGCAGGGGAGTGGTGATCGAGCCCGCAACATGTTCGAGGCGGTATTTCCGTACCTCGGCCAGAGTGTTGTAGTAGCCGTCAGTTAAGTATGGCCGCGCTCGGAACCGCCAGATGCGGGCCGTTTCCTTCGACGCTCGCAACCCCATCGCCATGTCCCGGTCGAAGGCCTCCGACTTGCCTTCTTCCAGCAAGTTCTGCATGCCGCGCGGGATGTGAACGAGCCACGACGCGGATACGTCGACCACGCCGGGATCGGCGATTGCCGCGGCGATCCGATGCTCGAACGCCAATGACTGCGGCACCCAATAGCCGCCCTGACTGATGCCGCACATCGCCAACTTCGACGCGTCGACGTCGGGTCGGTCGATCAGGAAGTCGACGACAGGGGTGATGACAGCTTCCCAGTCATGGCGGAACGGAATATTGTTCTCGAACAGCATGGACTGCTGACCCGGTCCGTCGAACATCAGCACGTTGTAGCCGCGTTCGAGCGCTCCGGCGCCGCCGTTGACCCACATCGAACTGATGGGGCCGTCGCTGCCGTTCACCATGATGAGCGTCGGCCGTCGCACGTCTCCGGGTGGGCGGAAGAAGTACCCCGGCATCGTGGTGTCCTCGTACGGAATCCGCACGCGCTCCACGGAGTGCGAGGTGGTGTCGACAAAACCGTCCCACGCGGCGCGGTGATGCCGGAACGTGGGAACCAGAACCGAATCGTCGGTCAGTCCGTCGACGGCATTGACGGCCACAGCGAAGTACGACGCTGCCCGCAGATACGCGCTCGACGCGCTGCGCGGATGTCCGGCCTGCGCGGATTCCTCGGCTTCTTCGAATATCCGTGATCCGAGGTCGAACCACGCGACGTACCAACCCTCGTGGTCTTTGTCGCCGACTTCGGCGACGGCAGCAAGAACTTCGCCGGTATCGGAGGCGCCGTACGTTGCCTGTCCGAGGAGGACTCGCAGTTCGTAGTCGAACGACTCGTTGCGATAAAACCCCGTGGTGAACGCCTGATGTGGGTGGGAGAAGAACGTCGACGCGAGTGACATGGGCACACCCTTCGGTAGGTCCGTGTATGTCAGGATCGCCCGAAATCGCTGTTCAAAAACCTTTCCTGTCGCCGCAATACCGCACAACCCAGGGTGCACAGCCACAAAGACATTCCCAAAACCTGTGCACGTTGGGCGATTCCCAAGCCCAGATTACCGCCGCCGGCCAGTTCTATGCCGTTAGTTGTCAACATCCACACCGTCGCAAGGGAAGTCACGATCAAAAGGCCCAATCCGACGGTGCGCAACAGCGGATGCTCGCGATAACGGAAGGCCCCGACGGTGAACGTGATCATCGCGGTGAAGATCGCAAAGACCGCTACGCTGCTGGTCAAAGCATGAACGTGATGTAGTTGCGGCAGTAGTCCGCCGGGCTCGCTCGCCGCGCAATCCGGGCCGGAGCAGTCCAGCGGAAACGACGCGTCCGCAATCGTGGCAACGCCGAACACAGCCAGTGCAATCCAGCCCGCCACATAGAATTTGCGTCGCTCCGTAACCAGTAGCCCGAGCGTCGCTGACACCAACATCAAAACGGCGGAGATAACGTCGGCGTTACCGAACACGTCGCGGTACTTCTGATTTGCCGCGTCGAGTTCACTGAGGAACGACGTCACCGGATCAAGTCCGGTGTCGAGGAAGAACTCCAGAACCCACGACGAGTACACGATTCCACCGAGAATCAACGCACCCGCCAGAACTACTCGCGCTCCACCAAGTCCGCTCACCTCACGAAGCTTACGGAGCGAGAAGAGTGTTCCGGACGCGTTCGGCTGCCGTCGACGGATCTTCGTGCTCCCAGATGCGGATGACGGTCCAGCCCTGTTCGGCGAGGCGTGCATCGGTGTCCCGGTCTCGCAGCACGTTGGCGGCCAACTTGTCCGCCCACCACTGCGCATTGTTCTTGGGGTATGTCGCGTGGAGCGGGCAACAGTGCCAGAAACAGCCGTCGACGAACACCGCCACCTTCCGCCGCGGAAACACCAAATCGGCCCGTCTACGAACACCTTTGACGGGAGCCCGATCGACGAAGTACCGCAGTCCACTCCGATGAAGTTCGCGCCGGATCGCGATCTCGGGTTTGGTGTCGCGTCGACGCTGTGCGCTCATTCGAGCGCTGGTTGTCGGATCCGTCGCGGGCACTGTCTTCACTTTCGTGGGGTTCAGCTGTCGGAGTCGTCGCCGTCGTCCGGGTCTGACCAGGTGGGGGCAAACCTGTTGCGACGCTCCACTTCACCGTGCACGATGGTGACAAAATCGTCAAACGAGAGTGTTTGACTCTCGGTGGGACGGCCGTTGCGGGGAGGCGGCTCGTCGACGTCGAAAAAGCGTACGCCGCCATCGGTTTCGTACAATCCGATGAACACTTTTTCGAAGAGGTCGTAGCGCGTGTCCTCGGCGCCCAGATCAACCCACGCCTTACCCGGAACGCCGACAACCGCACGTTTGCCGCGGCCGGAACGCTTCGACAGCGTCGTGACGTGGTGGGCGAACGAGGATTTGCCGGTGTCGCTGGTCTTGGTGGGGTCGCCGTCGTCGCACGTGGCGTACGGCTCGAACATGACGGCTACCAGAACGCTGTAGGGCTGTCGCTGATGCAGAACCATTGCCTCGCCACGCAATTCGTGATCATTGCGGACGATGTTCTTGGTCCAGCGGCCGAGCTTTCCGCTGCGGGGGCTGTAGTCCTGGAAGTTGTACGTCTTGATCGACACGCACAGGATCAAGCCGAGTGTGGGGTCGAGTGCCTTGACATCCAAGCGCTTTCGGCCCTTCGCGACATCTACCGTCGCTTCCTGGCCTTCGCCCGTCGCAGTGGGGGTGATGTTGGGGTACAGCGGGCGCAAGGCGTCGGCAACCGTCTGGGCGAGTTGATTGGAAAGCCGCTGCGCGTAGTTCTTCTTCTCGCCGCGGTCGGCGTCTGCCGCAGGTTTGTCGCCCGCGAGTCGCAATGCGTCCCACAGTGGTTCGTGCTGGGGTTCCGGAAACAGCGTTTCCGGAAACAGGGTCTCCGGCTCGGGAAACAGTGAACCCTCGCTCATGTCACTGCCCCGCTCATGCCACTGCCCCGTTCATGCCACTGCCTCGGGATATCCGCCCATCCGCTCGAGATGGCTTTCTACGTCCTCGATGAATCCGGGAATGAAGCGAAGGTTGCCCATCCGTGCGCGTTTGAGGAAGCCCGCAGTAGCCCGAGCGGACAGCAACCGAGTGTCTTCGAGGAATCCGCTCAGATCCTCGTAGTCGTGTTGAACGGGCCACGTCGAGGTGTGGACGCGGAACGCTTGGCGGTTACGGCCCCACGCGGCACTCGGCCAGGCGTCGCCAGGTTCGAGGGGTGTCTCGTACTCCGCGTCGTATTCGATGGGATCGACCAGACGGCTACCCACCCACGACGCCATTCGCACGCTCACGGCATTTCCGACGAGCTTCCAGCGATGGCTGTGGCGTAGGCCGGGAACGTCGACGGCCGGCAGTGTCCAGTCGGGATCAAAACCCTGTAGACGTTCGGCGTCGACCAGGCCTGGCGTGACGATCTCACCCGAAGGTAAGCGGACGGCCGGCTGGCTGGGGATTCCGACGGAAGAACCGCCCTTGAGCGTCGGTACGGCGTTGACGGCCCAACCGAGTCCGCGGGTGCCCTCGGTCCAGTAGAAGCCGCACGGGAAATCGGCAGGGTCGCCGCCGAGTCGCTCACCGGCGTCTTGTCCGAAGAGGATTTCGCGGGGATCTTCGGTGCGCGATGCCAGCATGATGACGCGCTGGCGGCGCTGAGGGAGGCCGAATGCCCGGGCGTCGACAACGCGGTACGCCCACGTGTAACCGAGGTCTTCGAGAGCGTCGGTGATGTGCCGCATGGCTGCGCCCTTGCCTAGCTGCAGCATGAATGGCACGTTTTCGATGACCAGCCACCGTGGACCCTTTTTGCGCTTGACCAGTCGAAATACTTCGTCGACGAGGCCCGAGCGGGCGCCGGTAATGCCCGCAGTCTTACCGGCCTGCGAGAGGTCCTGGCAGGGGAAACCGGCAGCAACCAAGTCGATATCGGCCGGGAGCGCGCGCAGTTTCGTGACGTCGCCGTGCAAAGGGACGTCCGAGAACCGGGAACGGAGAACTGCCTGGGCGCCCGGGTCGATTTCACACAGCAGTTCGGTGTTCCACCCGTGCTCCGACAGACCCAACTCAAGCCCACCGATACCGGCAAACAACCCCACCATGCTTTGCGACGACGTCACAGCACCCTTCCTCACGAACCGACTTGTAAGCACGTTACTCGAGAAGTCCGACAGCTTTTGCCACAACTTTTCGCGCACCGGCATTCCGCACGTATCGGCGGCCGTATCGGGCTGTGAATCGCCTTACACACACAGTCGCAGGTCACCGACGCCGCGGAAAAGGTCCTTGATCGCAGTAATAATCACCAGCCAGCAGTGCTCTCGAGGGCATCGTCCATTACCGTGGTCGGGTGAGCATCCAACCTTCCGATAGCGCATCCTGGCCTGCGGTATTGACCTGGCAGGCGCACAACGCTCCTCGCATGGAGTCGGTACGCGTGCAGTTGAGCGGAAATCGCATCAAGGCGTCAGGCCGGATCATCGGTGGCGCGTGTAGCGAACATCCCGCATTCAGCGCCTCATATGACCTGGTCACAGACGAGGCCGGTATCACGCGCAGGTTGTCGGTGCGTACCGCCCTCGCTGCGGGTGAGCGTCAGATGTCGATCAGCCGAGACGAAGAGGGAACCTGGATGGTGGAGAACGGCGCCAACCACCAGCGCTCGTCCTTCTCCGGCGCGCTCGACGTCGACGTGATCCTCAGCCCGTTCTTCAACACCCTTCCCATCAGGCGTTTCGGGCTGCAGAACGACACCCAAGATGTCGAGGTTCCGGTTGTGTACGTCAACCTGCTGGATCTGCGGGTCGAAGCCGCAACCATCACGTACAGCAGCGGTACCGACGGCATCAGCGTGATGTCACCCGTATCGAGTGCAACGGTGACCGTCGACCACGAAGGATTCATCCTCGATTACCCAGGACTGGCCGGCCGGATCTGACAGTCGGGATCCAACAGCGGGAACCTACCTGCGTCGCTGGATCACGCCGCCGCGGCGGCCGGCGTCGCGCATCCGGTTGATCCAGTCGGATTCTCCGACGCGCACATCGGTGATGTCCCAACGCTCATGCGATTCGTAGGCTCCTCGCGCGGCGAACCCGGCATCGACGAGTTCCGCTGTCGAACCGTGCGCGTGCAGTTCGCTTCGCGCCCTCTGCAGTAGAGCGAGAGCCTCGTCCAATGCGACCAGCAGTGCATCGCGGTTGCCCTCGCACATTGCCCGCACCAGTCCCGGCGCACTGCCGGCCACGCGGGTGCCGTCGCGGAACGATCCGGCGGCCAACCCGAGCGCGAGTTCACCACCGGCGGCGCCGGTGATCGCCAACGATTCGGCGAGCAGGTGCGGCAGATGCGAAATCCGGGCCACAGCCCGGTCATGTTCGAGAGATTCGGCCGGAACGACGACGGAACCGCAGTCCAGAGCGAGGTCCGCGACCTGCGTCCACACATCTGCGTCGACGCCGTCGTCGGTGGCCACGACCCACACGGCGTCGATGAACAGGTCTGCATCGCCAACGGCCCAGCCAGACGCGGAGGTTCCGGTCATGGGATGGCCACCGACAAAGCGGGCACTCAGGCCACGACGCTCGACGGCTGCCTTCACCTCGCCCTTCACGCTCACGACGTCGGTGACCGGATTGTTCGGGGCATGTGCGGCAATGGCTTCGAGAGTGGCGTCGACGGCCGGCATGGGCACGGCGATCACGATGATTGCGCCGGTCTCCTGAGCTTTCCGAAGAGTGGCAGCAAGATCGGTGTTGGCTTCGAAACCGTCGGCGCGCGCTGCGTCGGCCGACTCGCTCGAACGGTTGTAACCCCACACCTCGCGACCGGCGCGGGCAGCGGCGCGCAACAGCGAACCGCCGATCAAACCGAGGCCGAGGACGCAGACGGGAGGGGCAGAATCGGTCGCAGACACCCGTTCAGGTTGGCATATCCGGGCGCGGACTTCACTCACGGGCACTAGCCGGGCTACCGTTGCGCCATGGGTGCACAGCGCGCGAGTAACAAGAGCGCCTCCTCGAACCAGTCGGAGGAGTTCGAAGGCTTCGGCGTGGCAGTGGTACGTGACGAAGGCAAGTGGACGGTCAAGGCTTTGACCTCTGCGGCTTTGACGTCGTTGTCGAGCGCCGAAACCGAACTCCGCGAGCTTCGTAGCTCGGGTGCCGTTTTCGGCCTAATCGACGTCGACGAAGAGTTCTTCATCATCTTGCGTCCTGCGCCGACGGGAACGCATCTGCTGATTTCCGACGCGACCGCCGCGATCGACTACGACATCGCAGCGGACGTCCTCGACGCGCTGAACGTTGAAATCCCCGACATCGATCCAGATGACCTCGACAATGTCGAGCCCTGGGAAGAGGGGGATCTGTCGGTCCTGGCTGATCTGGGGCTACCGGAACCCGTTCTCTCGGTGATCACCGCCGATACTGATCTGTATCCCGACGAGCAATTGGCGATGATCGCGCAGCGACTCGGATTCGAATCCGAATTCTCTGCCGTGCTCGACAAGCTCCCGCGGTAGATGTCACTCGCTGACGATCAGCGCATGATCCGTGCGGCCATCAGTGCCGCGCGCAGTGCATCGGTCTCCGACGTTCCCGTTGGCGCGGTTGTCTTCGACGCGGACGGCGTCGAGGTTGCCCGTGCGGCCAATGCGCGGGAAGCGTCGTCCGATCCCACGGCTCACGCCGAGATTCTCGCGTTGCGTGCAGCGGCGAAAATCTACGGCGACGGTTGGCGTCTGGAAGGTGCGACGCTCGCCGTCACTCTCGAGCCGTGCACGATGTGTGCCGGCGCGTTGGTTCTCGCCCGTGTCTCCAGGGTCGTTTTCGGGGCCTGGGAGCCCAAGACCGGTGCCGTCGGATCGCTGTGGGATGTCGTTCGGGACAGAAGATTGACCTACCGTCCGCAGGTGCGCGGTGGGGTGCTCGAAGACGAATGTGCTGGGCTTTTGGAGGATTTCTTCCGCGATCAGCGGGGCTGATTCCGCTATTCCCGAGCGAGACGGATTCCACATCGGGGTGGCAGTAACCGGCAGACGCAGGCATGGTGGAGGACAGATGCCGTCACGGTATCTGCGAATTGCCGGAAGGTGATTTGTTTCGCGTTCACTCAAGGGAGTACTCGTGGGAATCGCAGACAAAGCTCAGAACAAGGCAGAAGATCTCGGCGGCAAGGCCAAGGAAGCTACTGGCAGTGTCACCGGCAACAAAGACCTCGAAAACGAAGGCAAAGGCGACCAGGTGAAATCGGCGGTCAAAGACGCTGGTGAGAAGGTCAAGGATGCTGCTTCCAGCGTCAAGGACAAGCTGACCTAACGATCCGCCACCAGGCGATTTCGGTCTCGGGCACACCATCCGGTAAAGTCACCAACGGTGGCGTGTCCGAGCGGCCTAAGGAGCACGCCTCGAAAGCGTGTGACGGGTAACCCCCGTCCGAGGGTTCAAATCCCTCCGCCACCGCCAAAGCTCCCCACCTGTTCACGCAGGTGGGGAGCTTTTTTTGTGTTTCTTGCCGGTGCTGCAGCTGCGTTGAGAGTCGCTCGACACAACGAGTAGGACACAACGAGTAGGACGATCGAGACCCGCCTGCTGACAGTGGTGGGCAGTCAGAACCGCACGGTGAACACCACGTGCCGATCGTCGCGGGCCGCGCGCTGGAAAAAGTCCACCACTTCCTGCAGCCAACCCCAGGCGTACGTGCGCTCGTCCACGCCGTACTCCGGGTTGCGGTCGTCGAGCGGCATCGCGTCATAGCCTGCGCCGAACTCGAATTCGGTGATTTCCGCCAGGTACGAGGCGACTTCGGCGACCCGATTGGGCGTCATATAGGTAATCAGTTGGTCGTCGGTGTTCGTGTTGAGGTCCTCGTCCCCCAAGATCACGCCACATGCCGGCCAGTTCTCGGGCGCGCGCTGGTACCCGCCATTGGAGAGGGAGCACAGGATCGGGTCCCACGCCTTGTCCGTGTCGCATGAGAACTCGGAGCGCCCTGTCTCCTCGATGTCCTCGACCAACGCATCGAGTCTGTCGTCGTCGCCACGTGCGTCGAGAAGTTCCGTTGCCACGTGGTCTGAAAGCGCGAAATGTACCCCAAGTTCCATGGCGTGATGCTAACGGCTGCCCCTGGTGGTCAACTCGGGTTCAAATCCCTCCGCCACCGCCAAAAGCTCCCCTGAGGCGCCTGAGCAGCCAGCGCCCGTGATTCTCGCTTCGGGAGAGGCGGATTACGGTGCTGCGGCGTAGAACGACTCATGGGCTCCTGGTTGGTCAGTGATTACCGAGGTCACTGACCAACCAGGAGCCCGCGAATGCGATCACCACAGGCGATCCTGGGAGCCGTGGCAGGAAGCAGGATCTTCCGTGGATTCTGCAAGGTCCACGAGGCGGCGCAGATTGCGTCGACGTGCCAACGTGAGGGGACTATTAGCTATGTCGGGCGGATGGGTCGCCCCGACGCATGGGGTGTCACTACTGACCGTTGGCAAGTTCCCGCAGTTTTTGGCGCGACACCTTGCCCGCGGCCGATCGCGGAAAGTCCACGACAAAGATGTACTCGCGCGGTCGCTTGAAGCCGGCGATCTGCTCACGTACGTGTTGGTCCAGCTTTGCGCGGAGGTCTTCGTCGTCGTTGAATCCGGACGCCAATTGGACGATCGCCACCACTCGTTGGCCCCACTCCGGGTCGGAGACGCCGATGACTCCGACGTCGGCAACGTCTGGATGTTCGAGCAGTGCGCCCTCGACTTCCGCTGGATACACGTTCACGCCGCCGGAGAGAATCAGGTCTGCGCGCCGATCCAATATGTACAGGTAGCCGTCGTCGTCGAAGCGTCCGACATCTCCCGACGTAGTGAATTCGCCCCACTGCGCAGCAGCGGTCTTCTCCGGATCTCCCAAGTATTCGAATGGGCTGGTCTTGAAATAGATAGTGCCCTCTTCACCGGGGGGAGCCTGCTCTCCGTCCAGCCCTCGGAGCACTACGGCGCTCGGGTCCGGTCGCCCGACGGTGCCCGGATGTTCGAGCCACTCGGCGGTGGAGCACACGCACACGAGCCCCTCGGTGGAGCCGAGATATTCAACCAGAACCGGACCGAACCAATCGATCATGGCGCGCTTGGTTGCCGGAGGACACGGAGCCCCGGCATGAAAAAGAACATCGACACTCGAGATATCACAGCTGTTACGAACGCCTGCCGGTAAATCGAGAAGCCGCTGAAAATGCGTGGGAACCATATGGGAGGAAGTAATGGCTTTGTCGCTGATCGTTCGAAGCACCGTTTCTGCATCGAAGCCAGGCAAGACGTACAGCGTGTGCCCAGCATGCAACAGAGAAAGTGAAACACCGCCCGGCGCAGCGTGATACACGGGCGAGTACACCAAATGCCGTCCAGGCCCATGGGGTATTCCCACGTGCTCGAAGAACGGACCGGTCGCCTGGAGCGGGCTCTCGGGCGTTGCATCGATCATCGGGCGGCGGACGCCCTTCGGTCGGCCAGTTGTGCCGGAGGTGTACATCATCGCCGAGCCCAGCGAGCGGGTGGCGGGAGTTTCGTCGGCGAGGAGGGTAAAGGCTTCGTAGCTGGACCAGTCGGCCGGCGCGCCACCGATAACCACGCGGTGCGGAACTGCGTCCTCTATCCGGCCGACAACCTTGTCGGCGAGCTCTGCGTGAACGATAAGGACGGACGCGTCGCAATCGCGCACGATGTACTCGACTTCAGGTCCCGCCAGATGAGTATTGATCGGAACGAAATACAAACCACTTTGCGTGCATGCCAGAGTAATTTCGTAGAACTCGGTACCGTTCAACAGTAGACCCGCGACGACATCGCCTCTGGTCAACCCCAGATCGGTGAACTTGTTGCTGAGCTGGTTGGCCTTACTGACAAGCTCACCGAAAGTTGTTGTCTTGCCTTCCATAACGATCGCGGGCCGACTGGGATCACGTTGGCCCAGAAGCCAGGCGCCGGGCATTGCTATGCCCGTCGGCTGTTGGCGATCCTCGCGCTCGCTGTTGACCACGGTAGACATGAATGTCCTCTTTCCTGGAGGGATATCGGTGACTATTGCGAAGTGTTCGTAATTTTTTCGGACGTGTGCGTTCGCCCACGCATTCCAAGTACCACTGGAAATCCGATGGCAACCAATGTCCAGCACTCTGTGGACATTGGTTGCCAAAGGTCGACCGCATAGCGGCTAGTGGCGCGAAGGTCCCGTGATCACCTGCAGTTCGGTGAAACTGTGTAGACCCCAAGGGCCATTTTCGACTCCGATGCCACTGGACTTGTGACCGCCGAACGGGAGATGCGGTAGAACACCGCTGCCATGCCCGTTGATCGAGACCTGACCGGCGTCGATCTGCGGAGCGAGCCTTGCGGCATGTTCGGCGTCGCCCGACCACACGGACGCGGTAAGTCCGTACTCTCCGCGGTTGGCGCGGACGATGACGTCGGCCTCGTCTCGGAACGAGACGATGGGAAGCGCCGGACCGAACTGCTCTTCGTCGACGATGCGCATACCGTCGTCGACCTGGTCGAGGATGGTCGGCTGATGAAAGTAACCCTTGCGGTCGATTGGTCCACCGCCGGCGGCGGCCCTCGCACCGTTGTTCAACGCATCCGCAACCAAGCTCTTGACCAGATCGAATTGCGGCTTGTTGTTGATGGGCCCGAGCACCGTTCCGTCGACAGTGCCCTCGTCGACCTTGACGGATTTGGCAATTTCACTGAGGGCCTCGACCAGTTGAGGCTGAATACTTTCGTGTGCGTACACGCGCTTGACGGCCAGACAGATCTGCCCGTTGTTGTTGAATGCACTTTGGAACAGGCTGGGTGCGATCTTCTCGACGTCCACGTCTCCGAGAATGACGGCGGGATCGTTTCCGCCGAGTTCCAGAGTGATGCGCTTGAGGCCGTCTGCAGCCCCGAGAGCGACCTTTCGCCCGACCGAGGTCGAACCGGTGAAGCTGACTTTGCGCGGAACTGGGTGCGAAACCATAGTTGCGCCAAGCGGATCCGGCCCGGTGACCACGTTGAGTACACCGTCAGGGAAGGTGCCACGAAGGACGTTGGCGAGCGCAAGCGTTGCCAGCGGTGTGTACGGAGAGGGCTTGACGACGATAGTGTTGCCCGCGCGCAGTGCCGGCGCGATCTTCCACATCGCAAGCGCGATCGGAAAGTTCCACGGGGTTATGGCACTGACGACCCCCATCGGTCGACGGGTGACCTCCTCGAAGCCCTCGGCATCGTCTCGGATGATTTCCCGAGGGATGTCGAGATCGGCGTAGTAGCGCAGCCACATCGCCGCGACGCCGAATTCCATTGCGGCATCGGTGAGGGGCTTGCCCTGCTCCATCGTCAGGATCGGGGCCAGTTCGCCGATCCGGCTCTCGATGACGTCTGCGGCTCGGCGCAATGAGTCACGCCGAAATTCGTCGTCGAACCGCCAAGATTCGTACGCGGTCAGAGCCGCGGCGAACACACCGTCGAGCTGATCCGGCGTGACGGACGGTGCCTGTGCGAATACCTCACCCGTCGCGGGATTGATCACCCCGAAGCTACCCGTGGTAGGGAGATCGCGTCCGTTCGATGTTGCTGCGGCAGAAAAGAATAGCGAATCCGTTGAGGTCATTCTCGATCCATTTCGTGGTCAGTGGTGCGCCGGCGTCAGCACCGGCTTGATTGCCTTGCCGGAGAGCGAATCCTCCACGGCCTGGTTGATCTGATCGAGCGTGTAGGTCTGGACGAGCTTGTCGAAGGGGAACCAACCGCGTTGCCACAGATCCACCAGCTGCGGGAGAAAGACCTGCGGGACCGAACTCCCTTCCAGCACATACGTCACTGACTTGCCTGCCAACAGAACTGGGTCGATGTCGAGCTTTCCGGAACCGCCGCCCACCAACACCGCCTTACCCGGGGTGTCGAGGATGCTGACAGCCATTGTGATGACAGAGGTCACTGCGGTCGTTTCGAAGGAGAAGTCAAGTCCACGCCCGCCGTTCTTGATTGCCTCGACGAGATCCGGTGCATCGCCGCGCACCGTTCGGGTAGCACCAACTTCTACAGCCGTTTCGAGCCGAGAGTCGACCAGGTCGACCACGACGATGTCACGGGCACCTGCAGCCTTGGCTGCCATCACTGCCGCAAGTCCGACACCACCGGCTCCGAACACTGCAATACTTTGTCCAGCAGCCAGTTTCATTTCGTTGAGAACCGAACCAGCGCCCGTCTGCAAGCCGCAGCCGAGAGGACCGAGAAGCTCGAGCGGCAGCGCTTTGTCGACCACGACCACATTGCGTTCGGTTGCAATGGCGTGCGTGGCAAAGGACGACTGCCCGAACCACCGGTTCGCCACCGGGTTACCATTCCGATCGAGCGCACCGGTACTGAGATCCGCGCGGCGCCCCGTGAGGTTTCGAGACATGAATTCGTCGCAGTAGGAAGGGCTTCCGGCAAGGCAGTTGCGGCAGCGACCGCAGGATTCGAAACTCATCAGCACGTGGTCGCCGACTTCGACGCCTCTGACCGCGCTGCCGACCGCTTCGACGATGCCGGAACCTTCGTGGCCGAGAATGATCGGCCCGGTCTGCGCCAGGAAATTGGGATCCCGTAGCAGAAGGTCGGTGTGGCACAACCCGGCGCCGACCACCTTGACGAGAAGTTCGTCCGACTCCAGCGGCCCGAGCTCCACTTCCTCGAGTTCGAACTTGCCGTCGCTGTCACGCAGAACGGCGGCTATTGCGGTAGTGGTCATGATTTCTTCTCCGTGGGATTAACGAGCTCGAGCGCATCTGCCCAGACGCCTTTACCTGCGATAATGCGACGCAGCTTCATGATCTTGCGTTGTTCGTTCAAGGTGGCAGCGCCGACCAGTCGATCGCCCGAGCGGTACAGCGCCACAAATTTGTCAGTGTCAGGATCACCGGAGGCAAAGACCACTTCATCGGCGACTGCCGTGCCGACGAACTGGATGCGGCTCTGATACCAGTCGCTCCAGAAATAGGGGACGGTCTCGTACGGCTTGGCATCTTCCGGCGCAACGGCATTGATGGCAGCCTGGTGCGCCTGATCGGCAGCATTGGTCCAGTTCTCGAGCCGCACCGATAGTCCGTCGAATGCAGGGTTGGGCCAGTGGACGACATCGCCCGCCGCATAGACGTCTTCAAGCGAGGTCTGAAGGAACTCGTTTGCCATCACTCCACCATCCACCGGGTGCAGTTCGATACCCGAATCTGCCAGCCACCCCGTCGCGGGAGACGCTCCCACGCCGACGACAACAAGCTCAGCCGGCAACGAAGTGCCGGTACTCAGCCGGACCGCCTCGACGTGAGTGGTGCCGATCAGCCCCTCGACCTGAACATTGCACAGGAGTGGAATTCCGTTGCGTTCGTGAAGCTTTGCGAGCGCCTGGCCAACGGTCTCGCCGACTGCACGGACGAGTGGAATGGGGGCGGCCTCGACGATCGTCACGTCTGCGCCGCGATCTCGGGCGGACGAGGCGAGCTCGGATCCGATGAATCCGGCGCCAACTATCACGAGTTTGATTCCAGGGCGGAGTCTTTCACGAAGGGCGAGTGCGTCATCGAGAGTGCGAAGCCCGACAACGCCCTCCAGATCCGGCATGTCAGGAAGAGAGCGTGGTGACGCACCTGTCGCAATGATCAACTTCTGGTACGGAAGCCAGTCGTTGTCACCAACACGCACGCGGTGCGATGCGGGGTCCAGTCCCGTCGCCGGCGCCCCGAGGCGAAGCTTCACATCGAGGGCGGCGAGCTCCTCGGCCGAAGTGTGATAGTCGGGCGCGGCGCCGTCTTTCAGGAACTGCTTGCTCAGGGGAGGCCGGTCGTAGGGAAGATGGAACTCGTCGCCGACCAGCGTGATCGGTCCCGCGAACCCCGCTTGACGGGCGGACTCCGCAGCCCGCAGACCGGCCAGTGACGCCCCGACGACAACCAGTCCGGCTCCATGATCGATATCTGTTGCGTTCACGATCATGTCTCGTCGAGTGTCAGGGCTTTGGCCGGACATGCACGAACAGCCTCCCGGGCGAGGTTCTCGTCACCGGCATCGACCAACTCCTTGTGGAGAATCAGTGAACCGTCGTCCGCCACCTCGAAGTAGTCCTCGGCTACCGATTCGCAGATTCCGATTCCTGTGCACCGCCCGCGATCGACATTGATTTTCATAGCGTCGTTCCTGTTCTTTGCTGGAGTTTGTTATACGCGTACCGGGAGGTGCTTGATCCCGTTGATGAAGTCGCTGAAGAGGTACACCGGCTCGCCGACCTCCATAGCAGGAAGTTTGGTGAGGATTTGTGAGTACAGTGCCCGCAGTTGGGCTTTGGCGACCATGTGGCCGAGGCAGTAGTGGACCCCGCCGCCGCCGAAGGAAACATGGTTGTTAGTGAAACTGCGCTGCAAATCGAATCGATGGGGATCCTCGAAGACGTCCTCATCCCGGTTTCCCGAGCCGTAGAACATGACGACCTTGTCGCCCCTTTTGAGCTGAGTTCCACCCAGTTCGAAGTCCTGAGTGGCCGTGCGCGCGAAGTTCTGGACGGGTGAAGCGTGGCGAATGAACTCCTCGATCGACTGCGCGATGCGGCCGTCGAAGTCTTCCGTCAGCCATCGCTTCTGGTCCGGATTCTTGTGCAGTGACAAGGCGGTGTGGCTGGTGGTCTGTTTGGTGGTGTCATTGCCGGCGACGCTGAGCAGGACCATCGTTGAGGCGATTTCGAGCTCGGAGAGAGGTTTGCCGTCGAACTCGGCGTTTGCCAGCGCAGTTGCGATGTCGTCGGCCGGATTCTCACGACGGAAATTGACCAAGTCATTGCCGATCTCCGACAGTCTTTCCATCTGCTGCATGGCGTACTCGGCCGGTGTCAGATCCGCTGGGCATTCGTCCGGGTCACCTGCGTTGACGAAGTTGTCGCCCGCTTTGGCGAACTCTTCGACCAGACTCTCGGGGACGCCGACAAGATCGGCGACAGTGAGCATCGGCAACTTCGACGCGACTTCTTCGACAAAGTCGAACTCGCCCGCACCGACGACTCGGCCGACGATCTGCTCGGCGCGTTCTTCGATCTTCTCGCGTAGACGCTTGACGGCCTTCGGAGTGAACGCCGAGCTGATTACCTGGCGGTATCGGGTGTGGTAGGGCGGATCCATCACGAGGAAGGTTGGGGCACCGACTGTTTCGCGGTCAATTGGCGGGAACATTACACCCCGCGCCGAGTCCTGATCGGAGCTGAAGATTTCGTGATTCTGGCTCACGAAGGCGATATCGGCACTTTTGACGAGTGCCCAGAACCCTTTCTCGCTGTCGTCGGGTTTGAAATGCGGGCGTTCCATCGGCTTGTGCCAGCTCACCGGAGCATTCTCGCGCAGCCAGGCGAATGTCTTGTCCCGCTCGGCAAATGTCCGACCCCAGAACTCGACACTTGTGACATCGATGTTCGGGGCAGTCACCGGGTGATCGGTGAATGGAAGTGAGGTGGTCATGCAGGTACCTTTCCGTGGCTCCTGGCGGTGATTTGTTCGGTCGACGAGGTTCCTGATCGTCGCAGGTGTTGCGTTCTGGGACAGAAGATTTCCCTCACGGACGCCGATTCGAGAGAACCAAACTGCCGGCGGCGCCGAAGAAGTATCCGACTCCCTGGACGAAGCTGATTTCGACTTCGGGAACCTGCTCGCAGGCTTCCCCGCGTAGCTGACGGACCGCCTCCTGGATGGCGAACATTCCGTACATCCCGCTGTGTGTGTACGACATTCCACCGCCGTTGGTGTTCATCGGAAGTCGGCCTCCCTTGGACGTATGTCCTTCGGCGACAAAGTCTCCTGATTCACCATGACCGACAAACCCGAGATCCTCGAGCATGTAGAGCGGAACGTGGGCGAAGGCGTCGTATGCCATCAGGTGGTCGACATCGTCGCGGGTGATTCCCGCGGTGGCGAAGGCATCGGCGCCGGCATCACGGAATGCACGGAACGATCCGGGCTCGTGCATCTGCGAAACCAGTGGACCTTCGGCAGATTCACCGGACCCGAGCAAATACACATGCCGATCGGATCCCGGCATGTCTGCCGCCCGTTCGGCACTGGTCAGGATCACGGCGCCGCCACCGTCGGTGAGCACACAGCACATGTCGCGGGTAAACGGGTAGGCCACCGGTGGACCGGACAGCACTTCATCCACAGACGTCGGCTTGCGACGGAAAGCTCGCGGATTGTCGAGGGCCCAGTTGCGCTGTGCAACAACAACCTCAGCCAGGTGCTCAAGCGTCATTCCGCGGTCATGCAGAAAGCGCAGCGCCGGGACTGTAAAGGTCGAGTACGGCATATTTGCGCCGTAGACGGCCTCGAACTGACCGGTCATGGAATCCAAAGGCGTCAAGTATGGTGGAGCGCCAACGCGGGACCGCCCGGACTCGCCATGCGTCACGAGCACGACGTCAGCGGCACCGGAAGCAATGGCGGCCGCGGCGTGACGCACATGAAGCATAAAACTGCATCCACCAACGCCTGTTCCGTCCAGCCAATGAGGCGTGATACCCAGGTGGTGACTGACTTCCATCGGAAGCAGGCCGGTGGTAGCGACGCCGTCGATGTCCGCTGGCGTGAGGCCTGCGTCGGCCATTGCGTTGCGGGCGGCATTGGCATGGAGATCGAGGATGGACATGCCTGGCAATACACCGATTTCCGTCGTCTCCGACGCACCGACGATCACGATGTTTCCGTTGTGCATAGATGTCACATGGCTTGTTGTCATCTGGCGGACTCCTGCAGCGGCGTGAACATGGGGAGCTTCGTGTCTCCACGTTCGACGAACGTGACTTCGAGCGCGAGGTCGAGCGGGAGGTTCCCGGGGTCGGCATCCACCCCGATCACGTTGCTCATCAATTGTGGTCCCTCGTCGAGTTCGACCAGTGCGACGACGATGGGGGTCTCGGAATCGAACGGGGGAATCGGTCGGTAGTTGATTACGTAGGACACCAGTCGGCCTCGGCCGCTGACAGGGGTCCACACCACGTCGTCGGAGTTGCAATGCGGGCAGAAAGGTCGTGGATAAAAGTAGTGCTGTGTGCACGACTGGCAGCGTTGAATCGTGAGTTCCTCCCGCTGCGCACCCTCCCAATAGGGAGCGGTGGCCGGGGTCGGAACCGGTACAGGCCCTGTCATCGACAGTCCTTTCGTCGTATGGGTCTGGGATCAACTCATGAAGGTATTCAACGGAATTCAGTCCGTTAGCGTTGCAAAAAGAACATGTGCCGTTACTGTTCGCGTAAAGAAATACGTACCGTTACGTTTCATTTAAAGGAACACGTTCCGCTAGTTTTGCCTAAACGGAACGCGTTCTGTCACGACCAGAGTGATCCAGTTCATCCTTTATGTCAAGGCCTGGTCGAAAATCCGAAAAATCGAACTGTCCTCCTTGGACGAGAGACTTGCCAATCACATACGTAACGTGTTCTCTTTAGTTGGAGAGCGTTGTAAGGCAACGTTTTCGGCGTTCTCGTCGATCCGAATCACACTTACCGTCCGGTAACCCCGGTCCGCTCCTGCGGAATATCACTTGGATGAAATCGAGGTTCTACATGCCGATCGACAGCTCACTCGTCGGACGCACCGGCAAACCTGTCTGGAAGAGTTGGACGTCGAAAGACGCACTGCTGTATGCCCTGGGTGTCGGCGCCGGTCAGCCTGACCCGCTGGACGAGCTGGAGTTCACCACAGAGAACAGTGAGGGCATAAAGCAGATGGTGCTCCCGACCTTTGCCAATGTGGCTTTGTCGGGCGACGACTCCTTGCTACCCGACGATGTGGACTTCACCAAGGTGTTGCATGCATCGCAAGCGCTCAGCCTGACGGGCCCGCTTCCGACCGACGGCCGCGTTGAAACCACTGGCACGATCACCGGCGTCTACGACAAGGGTTCCGGTGCCTTGATCATGACGGAGACCGTTGCCCGCGACTCTGTCGGCCAGATCGTGGGAACTCTCGAGTCCGGGTTGTTCTTGCGAGGCTACGGGGGGTTCGGCGGTGAGCGAGGGCCGTCGACCGCATGGGAATTGCCAACGGGCAAACCGGATCACGTTGTCACATACACGACTCGACCGGACCAGGCGCTGCTCTACCGACTCAGTGGCGACCGGAATCCCTTGCATTCGGACCCGGCATTCAGTGCCCGCGGTGGGTTCAATATTCCCATCTTGCACGGAATGTGCACCTATGGCTACGCCGGCCGGGCCCTCCTGCATGTTGTGGCCGATTCGGACCCGAAACGCTTCACTGGGATGTCCGGGCGGTTCACCAAATCCGTGTTGCCCGGACAGTCGATTACCACCTCGATCTGGAACGACGGCAAAGGCGTTCGGTTCCGGACGGTCGACGATCTCGGTGACGTCGTCATCGACATGGGCACCGCCACAATCCGCTGACTCTCCACTCCATAACGATTCGCCGCGATGTTCGTCGAGGCACTAACAAAGGAAAGATTCATGGGTTCACTCGAAGGTCGCGTAGCGATCATTACCGGCGGCGGACGAGGCATCGGCGCGTCGATCAGCAAGTTGTTCGCCGCACAGGGCGCAAAGCTTGTCATCAACGACCTCGGCTCGTCACCGGACGGCCAGGGCGGGGACCAGGGACCGGCGCGTGACGTCGCTGCTGAAATTGTTGCCGGTGGCGGTGCCGCTGTCGCAGACGGCGGAGACATCGCCGACGTCGCGACCGGTCAGCGGCTGGTCGATCTCGCACTGGAGAACTACGGCAAGCTGGACATTCTTGTCAACGTTGCGGGAATCCTGCGTGACAAGATGATCTTCAACCTCCCGGAAGAAGACTGGGATGCGGTCATCCGCGTGCATCTGCGTGGCCACTTCAGCACCATCAAGCCGGCGGCAGCTTACTGGCGTTCGCTGCGGAATCCCGACGGCCACTTCCGCATCATCAACTTCACTTCCGATTCCGCACTGCAGGGTTCGCCGGGTCAGCCGAACTATGCCGCAGCAAAGATGGGCATTGTCGGCTTGACTGCCTCCACTGCAAATGCCCTGGCGCGATACGGCGTGACGGCCAACGCTATCGCTCCGGGTGCCGCCACCCGACTGACACAAACCATCCCCGACGAGAAGCAACTGGGATTCGATGCAGTCCCCGGCAACGACTCGCCGGACAATATTGCGCCCATCGTCACGTACCTCGCCGGTACGGGTTCCGATTGGCTGTCGGGCCGCACCCTCGGCGCCTCCGGCCTCGAGGTGAAGTTGTGGAACAACCCCGACGTCATTGCCTCGGTGTCGTCAGACGGGCCATGGGACCTCGACGACTTGGCCGCTAAGGTCGAAGGGGAGTTCCGACCGTTGGCAGACGGCCTGCACCCGTCCTTGTTCATGAGCCAGGTTCCTAGCTGACCAACGCATACTCGGCGAGAACGAGTACCGGACGCTGAGCGTGTGAACTGGGGTTGGGGCCGGGACGATATCGTGGTGGCTGATGCGACAGTGTCAGATTTCGGTACACGATTGGGGACAGCACGGATGGCCGCAGTGAAGGTTAATGGCCGCACACCTGAGGCGAAGGCATTCCGTGTCGAGCGAGTCGTGAAAGCGGCCCGTGAGTTGGCATCCGCCGGTGGCTACGAAGCCGTGCAGATGCGGGAGGTCGCTCGTCGTGCCCAAACCGCCCTTTCGACGCTGTACAAGTACTATGCGTCCAAAGACGAGCTGATCACGGCCGCCGTCAGTTCAGAACTGGACTCTCTGGCCGAGGACGTGCTCCGTCGTCCGCCAAGACAGCGGACGGCGGAGGGTCGTGCCGGAGAAGTGTTTGTCCGGGCCTTCGTGGCGATGGTCAAGGATCCGGGGTTCGCACACTCCGTGCTGGCCGCGGGCAATACAGTGCTCGAGTTCGACCCCGATCGAGTCCGACATTCTGCAGAAGTCACCGATATAACACCCTGGTCCACCCCCTTCACCTCTATTGCCGCAGTTCAAGCGTGGGGCCCCGACCATCGCTGCAGCCCAATGCAGTTACGCGCGCTGTGCATGGTGGAAACCCTGTGGGTCGCCAGTGTCGGCAGTTGGCTGAACGGGGAAACGTCAGCCCACGAGGTGAAACGGCGCCTGCGCTTGGCGGCGAAGCGCTTGCTTGCCGCGGATTCCGCTGACCCGAAAGATAATTCAGCAGACAACGGCTGACCGGAACAAACCAGTCTGTACAACTGAATAAGGCGCGATTGCGGCCCCGACTTTCCGAAGTCGGGGCCGCAATCTTGCCATGCCTGTGCCTTCCGCGAGGCCTGGATCGTCTCTGCGAGTGAACTTCAAACCCGGAAACAATTCTTCAAATGTGTCTTGTGTCACGCTCGTGTGTGGAATACCCTCCACAAGAACATATTTCGATGCTGAGTCGGTTTTCAATTGACAGCGTCCGATCCGCGGGTGGATTCAGTGCCTGCGATGAGCTGTTCACCAACCGTCGTCGAGTGACCGGACAACCGACCGCTCACGGCTGAGCAATTCGCTCGCTTTCCGAGGAGAAACCATATGGCCCTGCGCCGTTCGTCTATCGCGCTCTTTATCGTCGGCTTGATGCTGATCACTGCTGCGGCGGTGATCAGGTACGTTGTTGTGCCGAATATGTCCAAGCTGCCCGCAGATACCAAAGAGGGCGCACTGTTCGAGGGCACACTCCGCCAGATCGACCCCACGACCTTCGGGCTTGACGCGGGCACGCCGATCACCATTGACCGCTCGTTGAAAGTTGATCGGGTAGTAGGAGATACCGCGCTCGTCACGTGCACAGTGGTCACCCATCTTCCGAGCGGTGACGTCACCGATGTCCGCTCTTTTGCGGTTAATCGCGAGGATTTCACCCAAGCCGCCCCGCCGGACGGAGTGTCGGTCGAGGACCAACGCGGCGGAATCACGCTGTCCTTCCCGATGAACCCCACCACCGACGACGCGCTCGTCTACGACCAGGTGACACGCACTGCTCAACCTGTCACCTACACCGGAACAACGACGCTTGCGGGGCGCGAGGTGTACGAATTCACCGGCACGGCAACCGCTCCCATCGTGGACCCCGCGGTTCTGGGTCCGGTCATGGCTGGAATCGCAGCTCTCGTCCCGGGCGGGGATGGCTCCACACTGCCGCGTGAGATAGTGCGGACCTTGATTCCCGCATTGTCGCCTGACCGGGCGGCTGCAGTGGAACAAGCACTAGCGGCTGCGCCCGACCCGGTGCCCCTCACGTACACCTCGGTGAACATGCTCGACGCCGCTGTCGACACTCATTTCGGTACGCCCATCCGCATCGCCCAGAACCAAACCGCAGTGCTCAATATCGCGTCGGGAGACGCGTTGGTACCACTTCTCGATCTCTCCCAGGTCCGGGCCCAGACCTCCGACGCGTCGATCCAGAAGGTTGCCGACAAGGTTGCACGGGGAGAACGGCAGCTGAAGGTAGCGGAATTCTGGGTTCCGCTCGTGTCTGCGCTGGTGGGGGTGCTCCTTCTCGTCGTCGCGATCGTTCGGCGCAAGCCCGGTCGCGGTGGTGGCAACCACCTCGAGGTCTCCGGTTCGGGCACCGGCAATCCGGACGCGGAGTTTGTCCGCGCCCGCGGCTGACCGTCCTCAGGAGCGTCGCGCATTCCACTCTGCCGCGGCGTCGTCGATATCCTGCTTCAATTTCTCGAAGAACGACGGCGCCGGGGTAGGTATCAAATAGGCTGCGGCAGTGAGTGATTGACTGAGGGCGATTCGACGCTCGTCCAACTCGTCGTCGCTCAGGAGGGCCAGGTCCGACATTGTGAACACCTCCTTCGAAGCGTGGTGCTACTTTACCAAATCATTACCAAGTGCCGTAGATGACCTCTCGTGCCCAGTCGTCACGGAGCACATTCACAGAGTTCCCACAGTTGGCAACCCCTGACATCCGTTGAAGCTGCAACTATCGTCGAACGCATGAAAAAGATGTGGTGGATCGGCGGAGCAGTAGTCGTGGTCGTGCTCGCCCTACTCGTGGGGCCGTGGGCGTACGGGAAGTTCATCGCAGAAGATGACGCTCCCGCAGCCGTGGTGTCTACGGAAGGTGCCGAGGCGGCGTCCGGGTCGATCGACGGTGCGTGGACCGTCGTCGCGGGACAAGGGGACAACCAGACGGCAGCCGGGTACACCGTGCACGAGATTCTCAACGGATCGAGTGTGACTGTCGTAGGCACCACAGGAGAGGTGAGTGGCAATGCGACGGTCGACGGTGAAAAGCTCACGGCCGGCGAAGTGACCGTGCAGGTGGCGAGTATCAAGACCGACTCCGACCGGCGTGACAGCCAGTTCACGGGCAACGTGATGGACACCAGCACGTATCCGACGGCGACGTTCACGATGGACTCGCCGGTGGATCTGTCGTCGGTGCCGACGGATGGGACAACTGCGACGGTGACGGTGCCTGGCACGTTGACGCTCAAGGGCCAGTCCAAGCCGGTGTCCGTGGACATGACGGTTCTGCACTCCGGTGACACGCTGATCGCGTCCGGCTCCATTCCGGTGACGTGGACCGACTTCGGTGTGCAGCCTCCGTCCCTCGGGTTCGTAACTGTCGACGGCAGTGGCAGCGTGGACTTCCTGGTATCGCTCGACCAGTCCTGATCAAGCCCGGATGGCGGTGCGTTTCCGCCGCCAGGGAAGATTAAGGACATGAACTTGAATTCGCGGCGCGTCCTCAGGTACGAGTGTTGTCTCGGCGGACGGTCCCACTAATGCGATTGTGGAAGCCGTTCCGCTCAGGCGAAGACCCGGATCCGCGGTTCACTCTCGCAAACGAGCGGACATATTTGGCCTGGGTGCGCACCGCGACTGCGTTCATCGCGTCGGGCGTCGGCCTGGAGGCTTTCGGCGGCGACATCCTGAACGAGAGCGTTCGCTCCGGTCTGGCGGCGCTCCTCCTTGTTGGCGGAGCGCTGATCGCCATCACATCTTTTGTCCACTGGATCAGTGCGGAGCGGGCATTGCGAGCTGAACGCTCACTACCGGTGCCTCTCATGGCGCCGGTAGTGGGAATCGTTCTGGTCATCTGTGCGACTGTCCTCGTGGTCGAGGTTGTGAACTAGCTTGACTACCGTAGAGCCGTCCGACGCAATCAGTCCTTCGGGCAGGAGCGCGATCAGCCCTCCTGACAAGGGATTACAGTCCGAACGCACGTCGCTCTCATTCGTGCGTACGAGTCTGTCCATCCTCGGTTTGGCCGTGGCGTGCCTGCGCTGGTTGCCGCCGTTCGGTTCGGTGGCGATGATCGGTCCGGCAATCGCGGCTGTCCTGATTGTTGCCGTCACGATCTACGAGCGTCGGTCGAGGTCTGCGCGGCTCGAGCTCTTTGCCAGGGAAAAGGCAACGCCCGCTTTGGGTATGGGTGCTGTACTGGCGGTGAGCCTGCTGGTTCTCGCGGCTAGTGGGTTGTGGATTCTGGTGACGTGAGTTCGGCTTTCGGTGCCCATCCGGGAGGCCCGAACACATAGCCGCCGCGATTGCGCCATGACGTCGACGCTTTCCAGTCGCGGGCAATGGCAGCGTATTCGCGTGTCTGCAGTTTCCAGATGTTGTACGTTCCGACTGGCGTCGTGAGTCCGTATGTCGGCCGGTGTGTTTCAGCGGCAAAGCTGCCGAAGATCCGATCCCAGACGATGAGGATTCCGCCGTAGTTGCGGTCCAGATAGTCGGCGTCCGACCCGTGGTGGACGCGGTGGTGTGATGGCGTATTGAAGATGAATTCGATGGGACGCCAGAGCTTTCCGACCCGCTCGGTGTGCACGAAGAACTGGTAGACCAGGCTGACGGAGAAGCCGACGAAGATCATCCACGGCGGAATTCCGAGGAACGGCAACGGTAGCCACATGATTATTTCGCCGCTGTTGTTCCACTTCTGACGCAGGGCGGTGCTGAAGTTGAAGTATTCGCTCGAGTGGTGCGCTTGATGTGTTGCCCAGATAACTCGAACGCGGTGTGCGATGCGGTGATACGCGTAGTAGAGGACATCGATTCCGAGAAGCAGGATCACCCAGGTGTACCAGGCGCTCGGTGAGAGATGCCACGGTGCGAGATATACCCAGATGGCGGAATATCCGATCAGGGCAAGAACTTTCCAGAAGGCGCTGGTCGCGATGGAGACCACTCCGAGTAGGACGCTCGTGCGGGCGTCGACGCCACGGTAACCGCCCGTCGCGGGGTGTGCTCGGCCGTCAGCGCGGTCGGGATGATCCTCGAGTTTGCGTGCTGCTGCCCATTCGATCACCAGGAAGAGGGCAAACGCGGGGATGGCCAGCGCTACCGGGTCATGGAGTGGTTCCAGGAGAGACTTCCAAGATTCGAGGAGGGTGTCCCACACGCTAGTTGTCCTGTCCGTTCACGGGTTTATCGTTACATTATGCATTAATGTGTAACGACATGGAAGATGCATTCCCTTGCGCCTTTCCATAGGGGAATGGTAGGAATTGCCGGTGCACATCACCGCAAAGGTGGACTACGCCGTGCGAACGTTGGCGGAACTCGCAGCAGCTGGTCCAGGCCCGGCCAAAGCCGAGTTTCTCGCAACGTCGCAGGTGATCCCCCATAAGTTTCTCGAGGCAGTTCTGTCGGATCTACGACGCGGCGGCCTTGTGACGAGTAAGCGCGGACCCGAGGGTGGTTACTGGCTTGCCCGTCCCGCGCCGGAAATCACGATTGCCGACGTCATCCGTGCAGTGGAAGGTCCGTTGGCGTCGATCCGTGGGGAGCGCCCCGAGGATGTCGATTACACGGGTCCGGCGACGCAGCTCAAGGATGTGTGGATAGCGGTCCGCGTCAATCTTCGCGCGGTGCTCGAGAACGTCACGATGGCGGATGTGGCCGACGGCCACCTACCTGACTTTGTGAATCAGTTGACGGCGGATCCGGGGGCCTGGAAGCGGCGCTGACGTTGGGGGCTGTGCCGGCGCTGACGGTGGGGGCTGTAGCGGCGCTGACGGTGGGGGCTGTAGCGGCGCTGACGTCAGTTCCCGGATCGGTCGAAGCGCGTCATGTCGAGTGGCGCGGTATTCGCGGAGTTCCCGCCGGATGATTTCGCTTCGTACATCAGATGATCGGCATGGACTATCGCGCGGGAGAACGCGGTGTAGTCGAATTGCTCCACGTCTGGGGTGAACGGCATCGTGGAGGCGCCGATACTGACTGTCGCCAGGGGGGCGTCCGTGGCTTCGACAACTGCGCGGGGCAGAGTCGCTATGCGTTTGCGTAGTCCGTATGGCGTTCCGATCATGACGAGCGTGAATTCTTCGCCGCCGGTGCGCGCTGCGTATCCGAATCCGTTGACGTGTTGTTGAAGTCGGTTGCCGGTTCTGATGATGACGGTGTCGCCGACTTCGTGCCCGTAGGCGTCGTTGACGGCTTTGAATTTGTCGATGTCGACGACGGCGACCGCAACGTCGACGCGGTTGGCGTGTGAGGTCGACCAGACCCGTTCGGCCATGTCCCAGAGTCCGCGCCTGTTGAGGAGGCCGGTCAGTGCGTCGACTTTCGATCCGTTGGCGCGTGCGAGTAGTTGCCGCCAGGCGAGTTGGATGGTGGCCGGGATGAAGATGACGGCGCACAGGATTACGTCGGTGCGCGCGATGACGCCGGCAGTGGGCAGCGTCCCGCGGGTGATGGCGAGGATCGCCAGGGAAATGATGAACGTACAGGAGAAGGCAAGGTGGAAGGCGAGCCATCGAAAGTTGAGAAAGTACGTGAAGTAGGCGCCGGAGGCTACGAAGAGCACCGCGCCGAAGAGTGCTGCATCGTGGCTGGTAAACGTGATGATGACGGAGGCTGTTCCCAGATCTGCCCAGATCCCGAACAGTTTCAGAGCGCGCGACCCGCGAACTTTTCCGAGGAACCAAAGGGCAGTGGGGATGAGGTTTACGGTCGCGAATGCGATGAGCCAGGTGCGCGCGAACTGTCGGTCGGGGCCTTCGCCGCTGATCAGGAACAGATAGGCAACCAGGGAAAAGTTGAGCGAGCAGAACCCGATGGTGAAGTTGACGAGCCGCAGCATTGAGCCGGGGCCGTTCTTCGATCCCCACAGCATGACCGAAGGCGGCACCGGCCAGCTTTGTAGGAGTGGGTCCATGAAATTCCTCAGTTGTTCAAGATCGGGTGGTTGATCCGCAGCGGTTAATCCATGCGGTTGGTTAATCAATGGCAACCGTTTTGACCATTGTCTGGTGTAGGCGTGGCTTTTGTCGAGGCGGTGCCGATCCGCGAGCCTGGCGAGTGTGACCTACCCGACAATTGCCGCGAAGCTGTGCCGGAATCCACAATTTTGCATGACTCTGCAAACTTGCAGATGTCTGCAAGTTCCGTAACGTGGAGAGAGTGATAACCGAGCCAGGTCTCCGAGACCGCAAGAAGGCGGCAACCCGCGCTGCACTCAGCAGTGCGGCAGAACGGCTCGCTCGGGCTCTCGGAATCGAGTGCGTCACCGCCGACGCGATTGCGTCCGAGGCTGGAGTGTCGACGAGGACATTCCACAACTACTTCTCCAGCAAGGAGGAGGCGGTACTCGCCAGCTTCGAGGAATCGGTAACTCTCTGGATCGAGGCGCTTGCATCTCGGCCCGCGGACGAACCGATTCTCGACGTCCTCGAGGATCTTGTGGTCGAAATCGTGACTGGCTCCGGTCCGACAGCGAGTAAGACAACAAGTATCTGGATGCTGTCGGACGCGAGTCCCGCTCTCTATCGGGATGCTGCGGACATGCATCAGCGGATCAACCGTGCAGTCATTCAGGCATTGGCCGAACGTACCGGCACGGATGTCGAGCGTGACCTGTACCCGACACTTCTCCTCGGAGCGGTGGCCGGAGCCGCTAAATCGGTGATCGACATCTGGTCCGGCGGAAAGTCGGATGCTTCCGGACCGGAAGAACTGGTCCATGACGCTTTTCGGCAAATTCGTGCAGGGTTGCCTGCGCCGCCACCGCGTCTCTGAGACACCACGTCTCTGAGACACCGCGTCTTCAGCACGCACACCTAATACCTGTCCACGTACACGCACCGAAACAGCAAGGAGCCCGTCGTGGCCACCTATCTCTATCGGATCGGCAAGTTCGCCTACCGGCGAAAAGGCGCGGTCCTCAGCGTTTGGTTGATAATCCTGGTTCTGATGGGCGTCGGGGCTGCGACCCTGTCCGGTCCCACCAAGGACTCCTTCAACATTCCGGGTACTCCCGCGCAGCAGGCCCAAGACCTGATGGCGGAGCGTTTCCCGGACGCTCCCAACGCTATGGATTCGTTGAGTGCCCGATATGTTCTCCAAGCGCCTGCAGGTACGACGTTGGCTGATCCGGCAAACGTCAAGGCCATGGACGACATGCTCGCGCAGATCCGCGCGATCGACACGGTCGAGGACGCTGCCAAGGTCGATCCGGCGACGGCGACGCCGGAACAGGCCGCGAAAGCGTTGGTCAACCCGGTTGCCGCCAATGATTCGATGACGGCGATGTTCCAGGAGCAGGCCGCTGCTGCCGGAACTTCCGAGGCAAAAGCAAGCTCAGACGCTGCGGCATTGTCGCCGCTCAGCGCGGACGGCACGGTCGGATACATCGAGGTTCCCTTTGTCGGCGCTGTCACCGATGCCGATGAGGCGATGCGTGAGTCGATCAATGCTGCTGCCGATGTGGCACGGGCCGAAGGACTCAACGTCCAGGTCAGTGGTACTGCGGCACAGGAAGCCGAGATGCCCGGTGGGCTCACCGAGTTGATCGGTATTGCCGTCGCTGCCGTCGTTCTGGCAATCACGTTCGGTTCGCTTGTGGCCGCCGGACTTCCGCTGATCACCGCGATCATCGGTATCGCAATCGGCAGCCTCGGTATTACCGTCGCGACGGGCTTCATGGACCTCGGATCGATGACGCCGACGTTGGCGATCATGATCGGTCTGGCAGTGGCGATCGACTACTCGCTCTTCATCATGTCCAGGTTCCGGCATGAGCTGACCTTGACCGACGACCGATCGGAAGCCGCCGGACGCGCAGTCGGAACTGCCGGTTCCGCAGTCGTATTCGCTGGTCTGACGGTCATCATCGCCCTCGTGGCATTGCGTGTCGTCGGCATCCCGTTCCTCTCGGATATGGGTGCGGCAGCGGCATTTACAGTGCTCATCGCAGTGCTCATCGCCTTGACGTTGTTGCCCGCGATCCTGGGTATCTTCGGCCGGAAGGCTTTTGCCGGCAAGATTCCGTTCCTCGGCAAGAAGGCTCAGGAGTCCGAGGATTCGGGTAAGCCAACGCTGGCTCTGCGCTACATCAGCGCCATCGTGCGACGCCCGCTCGTTCCTTTGATCGGCGGCGTTGTACTTCTGGGCGCTTTGGCTTTGCCGGCAACGGGATTGAGCCTGTCATTGCCGTCGGAGGCAACGGGTGATCCGGCAACAAGTTCGCGTCAGGCGTACGACTTGATCGACGAGGGCTTCGGTGGCGGTAAGAACGGTCCGCTGCTCGGTGTTATCGACGCACAGGGTGCAGACGTTCCGGCCGGCGAGGCATTCGAGAAGGTCGTCTCGACGATCTCGGGGCTGAACGGCGTCCAGAATGCACAGATCGTCAAAGTCAACCAGGCCGGCGATACCGCGCAGATGTTGATCACTCCGACAACCGGTCCAACCGATCCGGCAACCATGGAGTTGGTGAGCAGTCTCCGCAGTGCCGAAGCAGGACTGGCTGATTCGATCGGTGTGAGCTACGGAATCACAGGTCAGACTGCACTCGAGGGTGATATCTCGGATACCTTGCAGGACGCGTTGGTTCCCTACCTTGCGGTAGTGGTCGGCCTGGCATTCATCCTGTTGCTCTTGGTGTTCCGCTCGATCCTGGTTCCGCTGACCGCGACGTTGGGCTTCCTGCTCAGCGTGCTCGCGACATTCGGCGCCACGGTTGCGATCTTCCAGCACGGCTGGTTGGGAATTATCTCGAACCCGCAACCTTTGGTGAGTTTCATGCCGATCTTCCTGATCGGTGTCGTGTTCGGACTCGCGATGGACTACCAGGTGTTCCTCGTGACGCGCATGCGTGAGGAGTACGTCCACGGAGCTAACGCCAAGCAGGCTGTCACCATCGGCTTCAATCACGGTGCCCGGGTTGTCAGCGCTGCCGCGATCATCATGATCTCCGTGTTCGGTGCCTTCATCGCGGAGCCGAACTCGTTCATCAAGTCGATCGGGTTTGCGCTCGCTGCCGCAGTCTTCTTCGACGCCTTCATCGTTCGTATGGTGATCATTCCGTCGGTCATGGCGTTGCTCGGCGACAAGGCGTGGTGGCTGCCCAAGTGGCTCGACAAGATTCTGCCCAACGTCGACATCGAGGGTGAGAAGCTGAGCCAGCAACTCCGCGCCGACAAGGAAGCGGAATTGGCTGCAACATCTGCCTAACTGCACAGCAGGGTCCTACACACGTGCCGCAATCGACTCCAAGTCGGTTGCGGCACGTGTGTTTTTGTCGGAGTTCCCGGTGGCCGAAAAAACCTTGCGGCACTTGTCGGCAGAGATTGGTAACCTTCGCTCACTATGCTGATCAGGCTGCTGCGCACTTACCTAGAGCCCTATCGTGGCGAACTCACGGGCGTTGTCGTCCTGCAGTTTATTTCGACTATGGCTGCCCTTTACCTTCCCAGTCTCAATGCCGACATCATCGACAACGGTGTGACAAAGGGGGATACGGGCTACATCCTGTCAACGGGTGGGGTGATGCTCCTTGTGACGTTGACGCAGATCCTGTGCTCCGTGGGTGCGGTGTACTTCGGTGCTCGTGTTGCCATGGGCATCGGACGCGATCTGCGGGCGTCGGTGTTGCATCAGGTCGGTACTTTCTCGGCCCGCGAGGTCGGCTATTTCGGTGCGCCGTCCCTGATCACCAGAAATACCAACGACGTCCAGCAAGTGCAGATGATGGTCGTGATGAGTTGCACCATCCTCGTGATGGCTCCGATCATGTGCGTCGGCGGCATCATCATGGCGCTGCGTCAGGATCTGAATCTGTCCTGGATTCTGGGTATCAGCGTGCCGTTGCTGGCGATTTCGATGGGTTTTTTGATCGCGCGGATGGTTCCCGGCTTCCGGCTCATGCAGGGTCGTCTCGACGCGGTCAACCGTGTTCTACGCGAACAGATCACCGGAATCCGGGTTGTCCGCGCGTTTGTTCGCGAGCCTTCCGAGGTGAAGCGCTTTGGTGTAGCCAATGACGAACTGACCGAAACGGCGCTCGGTGTCGGAAAACTGATGGCGGTGATGTTCCCGCTGGTGATGCTGATCAGCAACGTCACCAGTGTCGCGGTCATCTGGTTCGGTGGGCATCAGATCGACAGTGGAGCCATGGAGATCGGCTCGCTCACCGCGATGCTCAGCTACATCATGCAGATCCTGATGGCCGTCATGATGGCTACTTTCATGGCCGTCATGCTGCCGCGTGCATCGGTCTGCGCAGAACGTATCTCCGAGGTGCTCGATACGGCGTCGTCGGTCATTCCGCCCGAGAACCCGATTCGAGAACTGAAGAACCCGGGCGTCGTCGAACTTCGCGGCGCTCAGTTCCAGTTCCCCGGCGCCGAGGAACCGGTGTTGCGCGACATCACTTTCCGGGCCGAACCAGGCAAAACCACCGCGATCATCGGCGGCACCGGATCCGGTAAGACAACGCTGCTCAACCTGATTCCGCGACTCATCGACGCCACATCCGGGTCGGTATCCGTCGGTGGTGTCGACGTCCGCGACATCGACACCGACCTGCTGTGTTCCGTTATCGGACTTGTTCCGCAGAAGCCGTACCTGTTCTCGGGAACCGTCGCAACCAACCTTCGCTACGGCAACCCCGACGCGACCGACGAGTGGCTGTGGGAATGCCTCGAGGTCGCTCAGGCCGCAGACTTCGTCCGCGCGATGCCGGAAGGCCTGGACACCCCGGTGTCGCAAGGCGGTACGACGGTTTCCGGTGGTCAGCGTCAGCGTCTGGCCATTGCGCGGGCACTGGTGCGCAAGCCACAGATCTATTTGTTCGACGATTCGTTCTCGGCCCTGGACCTCACGACAGACGCGAGACTGAGAGCGGCGCTGCAGCCCGTTACCCGGGACGCCTGCATCATCGTTGTCGCGCAACGTATTTCCACCATCGTCGAAGCCGATCAGATCATCGTGCTCGATGACGGTGCCATCGTCGGTGTCGGTACCCACGACGAACTGCAAGTCAGTTGTCCCACTTACGGCGAAATTGTCGCCTCTCAGCTAGCCGTACAGGACGCATCATGAGCAATCGGCCGAGTTCCTCACCTCCGATCGGACCTCCCGGCGGTGGTGACCCCACCAAGAAGGCCATGAATTTCGGCCCTTCGCTGAAGCGTCTTCTTTCTCGGCTCAGCCCCGACAAGCCCGCTGTCATCCTGATTTTTGTTCTGGTCACGGTCAGTGTGGTGCTGTCTTCGATCGCCCCGAAGATCCTGGGTAATGCAACCAACCTCATCTTCGACGGCATTGTCGGTAAACAGCTTCCCGCCGGAATTACCAAGGACCAAGCAGTGGCGGGTCTGCGCGAGCAGGGCCAGAATCAGTTCGCGGACATGGTGTCCGGCATGAACGTGGTCCCCGGTACCGGGATCGATTTTGCCGAGGTCGGCCGAGTGCTGATGATCGTGCTGCTGCTGTTCGTCTGCGCGTCGCTGTTCAGTTGGTTGCAGGCGTACCTGCTCAATATTGTCGTGCAACGCACGGTTCGACGCCTACGCGAGGACGTCGAGCAGAAGATTCATCGACTTCCGCTACGGTACTTCGACACTCATGCGCGAGGCGATGTTCTCTCGCGCGTCACCAATGACATCGACAATGTTGCGCAGAGCCTGCAGCAGACGCTAAGTCAGCTGGTGACGTCGGTGATGACGGTGATCGCGATCCTCGTGATGATGCTGGTCATCTCGCCGATTCTGGCTTTGATCGCCATCGCGACGGTTCCGCTGTCGATCATCGTCACGGCTGTCATCGCCAAGCGCTCGCAGAAACACTTTGTCGCACAGTGGAAGAGCACCGGCGGCATCAACGCGCAGGTTGAAGAAGCATTCACCGGACACGAGTTGGTCAAGGTGTTCGGCCGGCAGAACGAGGTCGAGGAGCGTTTCCGCACGCAGAACGAGAAGCTCTACCAATCGAGCTTCAAAGCGCAGTTCATTTCCGGTCTGGTTATGCCTGCTGTCATGTTCCTCGGCAATCTGAATTACGTCGCCATCGCAGTTGTCGGCGGTATGCGGGTGGCCTCCGGCACGATGACGCTCGGTGATGTGCAGGCGTTCATCCAGTACTCACGCCAGTTCACGCAACCGCTCACGCAGATCGCGTCGATGACCAATCTGCTGCAGTCCGGTGTTGCCTCCGCTGAGCGGGTGTTTGCGCTCCTCGACCAGGAAGAGCAGTCCGTCGATCCCGCCGACGCGCAGTCCCCGGCCGTGTCCAAGGGACGGGTGGCATTCGAGGACGTCACGTTCAGTTACAAGCCGGAGCAGCCCCTCATCGAGGATCTGTCGTTGGTGGCCGAGCCCGGTCAGATGGTTGCCATCGTCGGCCCCACCGGTGCCGGCAAGACCACCCTGGTCAACCTGATTCTGCGGTTCTACGAGCTCAATTCGGGTCGCATCACTCTCGACGGTATCGATATCGCGAAGATGACGCGTGACGATCTGCGGTCGCGCATCGGCATGGTTCTGCAGGATGCCTGGCTGTTCGGCGGCACGATCCGGGAGAACATCGCGTACGGCAAGCCGGGCGCCACCGAAGAGGAGATTCAGCGCGCTGCCAAGATGAGCTACGTCGACAAGTTCGTGCACTCCCTGCCCGAGGGATACGACACCGTCATCGACGAAGAGGGCAACAACATCAGTGCCGGTGAGAAGCAGCTGATCACCATTGCTCGAGCGTTCATCGCGCAGCCGTCCATTCTGATTCTCGACGAGGCCACCAGTTCTGTCGACACGCGCACTGAGCTGCTGGTTCAGAGTGCCACCGCGGTTCTGCGCAGCGACCGTACAAGCTTTGTCATCGCTCACCGGCTTTCGACGATTCGTGATGCGAACTTGATTGTGGTGATGGAGGCCGGCCGCATCGTGGAACAGGGAAGCCACGAGGAGCTGCTGCTCTCGCGGGGTGCGTACTACCGGCTCTACAACAGTCAGTTCGTGGGCGCGGAGATCTAAGGACTACATTGAGCAGACACAGTCCAGCGATGCTGCATGGCGACTCGGTGTGCGCCGAAAAGAACGGAATACATTGGCTGCCTAGGCCCAGGACCGCCGGCGCAATAGATTCGCCGGCGGTCCTGGGGGCAAAGTTCAGACGGAGTGCGTCTCACTGAGTTGTGGGTTCCGGCCGACCACGTACTGGGACTGGACAGTGTCCTGAGGCCGTTTGCGCAGTTTGTGACTTCGGGTTCCGGCGCGCATCTCTTCGCAGAGCTGCTCGTATCCCTTGGTTACTTCGTCCCATCTGTAGTTGGCGGCCGCATGTGCGCGTGCCCGGAGGCCACGTTCTACGGCAGCAACAGGGTTGGATTCCGTCTCCTCGAGTGCGGTGCCGAGTTGCGCTCGTTCTGTGAAATAGGCTCCGTTTGCTCCCAGAACTTCACGGTTGAAGTTCACGTCCCAGGCGATGACATTTGCGCCCGCTCCCATTGCGCGCAGTAGCGAGGGGTTAGTGCCGCCGACTGTGTGCCCGTGTAGATAGCTTGCCGCTCCCGCGTACAGGGTGTCGAGGAGATCCTGATCCCAGACGCCGCCAAGTTGGCGGATCCGGGAATCGGACGCGGCGAGCTCGTTGATTCGTTTCTCGTGTTCGCTTTCGTAGGGAACGGAGCCGACGACGATCAAGGGCAGCTGGGCGTTACTTTGCAGGTAGCCCTCGATGATCTTGTCCACCTGGTTCTCTGGTTCGAGCCGGGCAACGATCAGGTGGTAGCCATGTTCCGTGAGATCGAGCTCCGCCAGACGACTCAGATCGTCGGTGTCGCGGATTGGCGCACCGTAGGGCAGGAACATGCTCGAGGTGTTGTAGCGCTCGCGGTAGTAGTCCGCGATACCTTCGGCATCTGAAATCAATTCGTCTGCAAGCCAAACGGATACACGTTCGTTAACCAGATAGTATCGGCGCCCGACGGGGCCCCACTTTCCGCGCTTCCACTCCAACCCGTCGACGTGCACGGCCACCGGGATACGCGCTGCGCGGATTACCGGCAGGAGTGGCGCGTTTGCTGCGTTGAATACTATTGCCGCATCGCAGCGGTGGCGTAGGAGATGTCCGACTGATAAAGCGGTGTGGCTCAACGTTTCCAAGATTGGATGCTTCAAAGCGGGTAGTGGCACCCTGTGCATGCCACGATAAGTCGGCGACCGGTCTTCGCCGCGGCAGTAGACCACTATTTCGTGGCCGCCTTCGACCAGTCGTGATCCGATTTCTTCCACCGCAGTTTCGAATCCGCCGTAACGTGCGGGCACTCCCCGTGTTCCGATCATTGCGATTCGCATGAACGTCCCCCCCTGTTGTTTTGTTCTCGAGTTATCGGATGCGGCGTCCGGTACACGTACGACACGGCGTAAGGAGGTCCACCGGTCCGAGATCTTCGAGACTTAGAAAAGGCTACCAAGAAAATAACGCTTATCCAAGGAATGGAAAATATATAGCAAATATATATATGCAGTTAACACGTACTTATCATGAATAATGAGACAAATAGCAAATATGTGGCGAACTATGTCGAATTTCGGAAGTTTCGAATCTCCCGGTACCACTTCGGCAGCGCAGCGCACAAAAACAGCGTTGTGCCGAGGAGGAGCAAGGCGTATGCGGCGGCGAAGAGCGACGGCCAGGCGAAGAGCGCAAAGATCCCGCACAACACGCCGTAGTCGGTGGGAATTACCAGAATCGATCGCAGTGTGGCGCCGGCACTGGAATCTGCCGGGGCGGGCGCGCGGTCCGGATGCGCGCGTCGCAACTGGTCGGTCAGGATCTGAACGAAGAAGAAGACGGATGCCGTCAGTGTGAAAGCGATTGGAATCAATAACAATTCAATATCGGTGACGTCGTAGTGGCGATACCAACCGATTAGCACCGCGAGATGCAAAGCGGTGGTCTTGATGCTGTCGACCACATGATCGAGCCACTCGCCGGCAGGCGTACCTCCGCCGCGTAGGCGTGCGAGTTGGCCGTCGGCCGAATCGAATGCGTAGCCGACCAGCAATCCAATGGCGATGAGTACGCCAACCCACCAATGTGGATGTGCCAGTGCGATAGCCGCTATAGAGGCCGCGCTGAATCCGGCGCTGATAAACGTAACTTGATTAGGTGTCAGGCCGAGTTGGTACGCGGCCGCAGCGATGACGCGTCCGATTTTCCTATTGATAAACCGCGAATACGCCGGCGAACCCTTGGCTGGTGGTTTCTGCGCTCCGGCCAATCGTTTCACGGTATCGGTAAACGATTCCTTGGGTAGCGGACTGTTCTGATGAACGGTCATTATCGACTGCTCTCGGTTGTCGAAGTAAAGGCGTCGGCGATGTCGGTGCGGTACCGCTCCGGTGAGAATCTGGACAAGGCTTCGATGCGAGCGCCGATCGCCTGCTCGCGGGCAACGTCCCAGCCGTCAATCGCTGCTTGGATCGAGTCCGCCAACGCAACTGCGTCTCCGGGCTCGACAAGGCGTCCGTTTCGGCCGTCGTCGATGATCTCGATGAGGCCCTGAACGGCGGAAGCCACCACAGGTCTAGCGGCAAGTTGGGCCTCGACGGCAACGTTGCCGAACGGTTCGGCTCTCGACGGCACCAAGGCAATGTCTGCGGACTCCAATGTTTCCCACACTTGCGCAATCACTCCGAGACGTCGGATGCGGTCACTGACTCCCGCCGACGCGGCGATGCGGCGGAGATCGTCTTCGAACCACTCGTAGTCGGCAAAGACACCGCCGGCGAGATCGAGTGTCACATCCAACCCGCGCCGGACGAGGATCCCGAGCGCTTCGACGGCTATGTCTGTGCCTTTGCGTGGCGCAATGCGTCCGACCAATAGGAGGCGGATCGGTCCGGTGAGGCTGTCTCTTGGGGGCGTCGGCGCGGTGCGCGGTCCGGCAACGCCGTTGTAGATCACCCGCATCCGGCGTTCGAGAATCGGGATGTCGCGTAGGAGCAGTTCGCGGCAGGCATTGCTGTTTGCTATGACCCGCTGCGATAACAGCAGTTGTGCACCCAGTCCCATCCGAATCGTCTTGGACGCAGTGTCTTCCGCTTCATGCACATGGCAGATCACCGGGTATCCGAGTAGTTTCGCGACCACTGCAACCCAGGGGATGGTCACGGTGCTGATGTATACGACATCAGGGGAGCAGCGTCGTAGCGTCCGCACGATGGACGGCGTGGTGCGGGCTGTTTCCACGGCAAGTGAGAGCAGGCCGCTGACCGACATTTTTGATTTGCGCAGTACCGGAAGCGGCATTGCCACGGTATCGGCGCCGGATTCTTCCAGTAGAGGTACCAGCGGGCCACTGGACGCCAGTGCCACCGTCACGTCCCAACCCCTGGTCGTGAGGGCAGTTACCGATTCCAGCACTATCCGGTCCGAGCCATACAGTTCGGCACCCGGATGGGCCACTAGCGCGCGGTGAGCGGATGCCCCGACGTTGATCATTATTCCCCCCGGAATGTTCAACCCGGCGTCACTCGTCTGTGCCGTCTGCTCGAAAGCGCTGGGCAAGCGAATGTAACCGTATAGTTGCAGGAAGGTTAGTCGGCAGTGCGAGGCATTGTCCACTTGGCCTGTTAAAATCGGAAGAAAGCGAAGAATGAGTGGAAAATTTATGGAATCTCGTTCGTGCGCGATGGATTCTGCTGATTGCGAGCATGTTGCTGGGTGTTATCGCTGGTGCTGTATACGCGGGAACGATCACCGTTGAGCACCGCTCGACGGCGGTCGTTTATTTTGCTGTCGACCGAGCCAAGACGGCCAGCGACTACACGGCAGGCAGCTCATTTGCGCAGAGTGTCATGCCTTCATTCGCTCAGATCGTGAAGTCGCCGGTCGTTCTCGATCCGGTGATCGAAGAACTCGACCTGCAGACAACGGCCCGGAGCCTCGCCGGCCGAATACAAGTGGATGTGCCGTCGAACACGACAGTGATGAACGTGACGGTCACCGACAAGACCAGTCTGGGCGCGGCGACGACAGCGAATGAGGTGATCCGACAACTCGGCGAGGCGGTCCGCACGTTGTCGCCTCGAGGTGAAGAAGCGACCAACCCCGCAATGAGAATCTCGACGGTATCTCCTGCGGTGGCGCCAGAGAATCAACCGACGGCAAGTCGGCTGACATTCGAATTACTCGGCGCGGTGGCCGGCTTGCTCGTGGGCGTGGCGATCGTGGGGATCTGGGAATCACTGACCAGACCTGTTCGATCGGCCTCGGACGTCGAGGCCGCGTCGTCGACACCGGTACTGGCGACCATCGCATTCGACTCCGGGCAGGTTGTGGCGTCCGCCGGCGCCGACCAGGTTGTGGCGTCCACCGATGTCAGAGGACCCGAGGGCGCCGTCGGGACGTTGGTGCTGCACACCAATATTTCAGCGTTGTGTGCGAAGAACGGCCACGTGAAGTCCGTTGCCGTAGTTCCCGTGACAGCAGGCGATGAGGCACGTGCAGTTGCCGTCGACCTCGCGAAGGTCATGGCCCGGGCTCGGAATCGAATTCTGTTTGTCGACACCGATCTGCGATCCGCGTCCGTCGCAGGCATGCTCGGCGCGGAATCGGTTCCTGGCCTCGCGGAGATTCTGCAAGGTTCCGTGGAGTTCGGTCAGACATTGCAGCTAACGAACCGACTGGATTTTGTTGCCGCAGGTAATGCAGAGGGAAACGCTGCGGAGCTATTGGTCAGTTCGCGGCTGAAGCCCTTTATCAGGGTGGAGTCAGCGCCATACAACATGCTCCTCGCAGTCGGTGGTGCGGCGATACCGGTAGCGGACGGCGCAACGTTGGCAGCTGCCACCGACATCACGGTTTTGGTGGCGCGGCGTGGACGTACTAAGCGTCGTGACCTCGCCGACGCCACCGACCGGCTGTCGGCTTCGGGTGGAACTCTAGTGGGTGTCGTTCTCGTGCAACGGCGTTCGGGCATCGCGCGTTTCCTGTTGCGGATCAAGAATCGGATTCAGGACGGTAGACGTTGATCGCCGTGTGGCCGAAGCATTCTTCGGTAGGCGTCGACATGGGCGAGGCCGAGTTGCGGCCACTTCCTGGCCGACAGGTCGGGGGTGTGGTCGGGCGCAGGGGCGGCGAGAGCAGCATCGAGTGCCGCTGTCGTGAGGGCGCCCTGGTAGAGGTGGACCCAGCCGGGACCGACCTCGTTGGCCAGAGCCCGGGTTATGTCGGTATCCGGAACCAATACGGGACGTTCGAGTGAGAGCGCGAGTAGTAGCGCGCCGGAGTTGTGCATGTTCTGATACGGGAGGACAACCAATTGTGCTGCGGTGATTTCCAGCGCCAAGGTGCTGTCCTCCACGTAGTCGAGGACAGCACTGATGCGATTATCCACGCCGGCAGCGGATTCCACGGCGGTGCGGAGTTCGTCGGTGCTCGGCTTGCCGACTATCCGCAGGCTGGCGCCAAGCGTGGTGACGTGGGTGAAGGACTCGAGCAGCAACTCGGTTCCCTTGTACGGACGGATCAAACCGAACGAAACAAGTCGGCCGGCCGTGGGGTCGGATTTCGGGTACCGCGCAAACCAGTCGGTGTAGTCACCATGAGGAATGAGTGCCCGATCGGTTCCCGTTGGCACAGTAGACAACTCGTTGAGAACGATCCAGGCTCGGGTGCGCCGATCGCACCACCGCAAAAGCGCGGCCTCTGTGCGGCTGCCGGTTTCGTGTGCTCGAACATTGTGTGCCGTGCGAACGATCGGCGTGCCAGTGAGCTGCAGCCGCACCATCAACATCATGAATCGTATCCGGGCGGCAGCCCGCGCGAGTGCGCCGTCGCGGCGAATCATTACTTCGGGCCAATGGATATGAAACACGTCGTAGTGGCCGAACAGTGCTGTGTTCCAACTGAAGTACTGGACACTTGCGCCGGAGTTACGAATCGAGTCGGCAAGTTGCACGACGTATGGGTTAGTTGTCCGGAATGGCCCGCGAACGGACAACAAGACTCTCAACGCCTCTCCGCCGGGTTGTTCGTCGTTGCCGATTCGAGGTCTCATGCGACCGTATCCTAAACATAGTGATCGCCTCGCGGCGCCGGTGGCTCGCCGTGAACATATCCGGGAGTGCTCGTGACCTTGCGACAATTCCGGCCGGACGCCGCGGTCGCACTGATCGTTCTCGTGTGGGCGATGTATGCGATGCCACGGCTCGTGCAGTCGCTGACGGGTACGAAACGACGGGCAACAGTAGGCGATGCGTTGCCGTTGAACCCGCTGGCAGTCAAGCTGGAACTGCTGTTGTTGCTGCTCGCATGTGCCTTGTGCGCGTTCGTCATTCTCCGCGGCACAGCGGCGTTACCTGTCGAGCGGCGTGTGCCGTTGGTGCTCATGCTTGCCCCATGGGTATATGTGGTGGTCAGGGATCTGTACGTCGATCACGTGCCGACGCGCGGCGGAATGCTGTACCCACTGTTGGTAATCGCGATCTGGATACTGCGGCCGCAGTTGAGGAAGTTGGCAGTGCTCGGGTATCTGGTGGTTCTGACCGCAGTGATATGCATTGCGTTGGGGACGTTCCTGCCGGAAAGCGGAATATTCATATCGAGTGCGGGTACTGCAGTGGCACCGACGAAAGAGATTCTGCCGCTGGGAATTCTGATCGGAATCTTCACCGACGGTAACAATCTCGGGCAGTACCTGGCTGTGGGTTTGCCGACTGTGATGCTGATTCCACGTCGAGCGGTACGTGCGGCGGGCATCGCCGTCGTCCTGTTCGCGATCGTGTGGACATCGTCGCGGTCGTCGTTGGCTGCTGCTGCGCTTGCATGCGGCGTGTGGGTGCTGATGACTGTTTCACCGTCCGTGCTGCGTCGCCCGATGTCATGGGCACTGGTGGGAGTGACCGCGGCAGTGATGATCTGGTGGCCCTTGTCAGCCCCCGCCGACGACGCCTTGACCAACCGCGGTGCGATCTGGCGTCACAGCCTGGAGACATGGCGGGACAATCCCTGGTTCGGTTCGGGGTCGAATTGGTATTCGGTTCTGCCGCAACACGTCGGGAGCCTCGGCGGGTTTGCGTTTCACGGTCACAACCAGTTCGTGCACACCATCGCAACCGGAGGATTGGTGTTCTTGTTCCTCGTGGCCGCGATGTTTCTGACGCTCGCTTGGGCGGCGTCGCAATGGGCTGTGCGCGGAGTCTTCCCGCCGGTGGCACTGTTGGTGGCCTTGTTCGCTTCGTCCACGTTGGAAGTTTCGTTCGGGTTCGTCGACCGAGCGTTTCTCGTTGCGGTGACCGTACTTCCGTTGATGTTCACCGTGTTTGCACCTTTTCCCGAGCGTGGTTCGCCGCGTGGGCGCAGAATGGTTACGACAGAGTCAGCTGCCTAATTGTGCGTGCAACCGATCAGCGCGGATGCGTCTGCGACTCAACTGCCAATCCCACGAGACCGCGGCAATCACCGCGAGCATCAGCCCGGTCACAGTGCCGGTAAACATGGTCAGGCCGCGGCGCGGCGTAGACGCAAATTCAGGTACGGGCGCCGGTATGACAGCGAGCTTGAGCATGTCCGGCTGTTCGATTTGAATCATCTGACCGGTGAAGTCAGCCAACTGCTCGGCGACGGCGTCCGCGATCTGTGCCGCGCCCTCAGCCGTGGGTGCCGTGACGGCGATCTTCATGGTTACGGTGTGGTTTGGGATGGTGACTTCGATGTCGCGGGCAAGGGACTCGACGGAAGTGTCGAGACCGAGGCGGCCGATAACCGGTTCCAGGACGGCAGCGGACGTGGCGAGCGCGGCAAACGAGCGGGTGAGCGAGAGTGCCTGTGGATAGCGGTCACTGATCTGGCGTGGTGTGCCGACCACTCCGAGTTGCATGGTGGCTTCGGATCGTGCGATGTAGGTTTGGGGAGTGGCCGCCGATGCCGAAAAAGCAACTGCCAGTGTCATTACCAGTACCGTCAGAAAGATGCGCCACCGTTTCTTGATGATGGTCAGGTAATCCCACAGCGTTACGGTGCCCGCCGATCCCGCGGCTGTGCCACCGCGGTCGTCCCGACGGCCGGACCTGGGAAGCGGACTTCGGTCGACAACTTCTTTCGGCGGTCGGGGAGGACGGCCGAGCGCCCTGCGTGCGAAATCGAGCATTGTCGTCAAATCGCTTCGGACAGTGGGAAAGAGGGCCGCAGAGACGGCAGCTCCGGCCAGAGCGCAGGCGACGCCCGCTGTCAAGGACGCGAGTGGTGCGACAAACAGGTGAGATCCGGCAAATGCGAGCAGTCCGGCCGGTGCTCCGAACAGCAGGATTGCGCGCAAAGAGTTGCGCAGCAACATCATGCTGTCTACGCCTGCAACGCGGTGAACGTGCCACAGCGTGACAAGCCAGTCCACCAGAAAGCCGATCGACGACGCTGCCGCAACTCCGACGGCGCCCCAGGGGAGTCCGGCAAGGGTGATCACGATGACGGCAGGCCGGAGAAACAGATACAGGCGCAACTGCGCGCCGGTCAGTCCATGAGACAGATAGACCCAGTAGCAGATTTGGGCGACTGATCGGAATATGCCGCCGATTGCAAGGAGCGCGAAAATCGGGGCCACGGCAGGCCACTGTTCGCCGAAGGCGACGGTGATCAGCGGCTCCGCTACTCCGGCGCTGATCGCGAGGGCTGAAGCGGTGACGTATCCGCCGATCAGTTGCGCTTTGGCCAGGTACCGCCCGTAGGTCACCGGGTTGTCTTGAACTTTGGAGAGAACCGGGAGTGCGACGTTGGTGAGTGGGGCGTTGATCTGGTTGAGCGGAGTCATCAGCAGTTGGTATGCGCGGTTGTACAGCCCGAGCGTGGTTGATCCGTACATCGCTCCGATAGCGATGCTGTCGACGTTCTTGGTGGCGTAACCGAGCAGTTGGGTGCCGAGTAGTCCGCCACCGAAACGAAAGAACCGTTTGATCGATACGTCTCGGCGTGGAAGCCCCGGACGCCACCGACAGATCAGGGCGCTGAGAACCAGCGTGGCAACAGCAACCATGACCAACTGCGCGACAATCGCCCAGTATCCGGCGCCCGAAAGTGCAAGCAGCACTGCCGTGCCGACTCCGATGGCATTTGCCAGAACATCGGTGGTGGACAGTGCTGTGAAGCGCAGACTGCGCATGAGTTCGGCGCGGAACTGGGTGGCCGCGCCGCTGACGACGAACACGCCCGCCACGGCAAAGACGATAGGTAAAAGCTCGGGCTTGTCGTAGATCCACACGATCAGTGGTGCCGCTGCCGACACCAGGACGCAACAGACGAATCCGATGCCGGTGTTAGCCCAGAACAGGTTGGTCCGTTCGGCGTCGCTCAACTGTTTTGCCTGCACAGCAGCTAGTGAGAGGCCGAAGTCACGGATCAGATCCGCAGCGCCGGTGATGGCGACGACCATAGCGACGATGCCGAAGTCTTCCGGCGTCAGCAGCCTGGCCAACAGGATCAACGACGCGGTTTGAACGACGAATTTCACCGCCTGGAACGCAAGCGTGACGCCGCCGCCCCTTGCGGCCTTGTCTGCGAGATTCATAGGGTCTCAGACACCGATCGGACGGCGGTACTCGAGGTAGGTCCGGCCGAAGGCGCCCGCGACGATTCCCGCGCCCCGAGCAGCGATTCGGATACCGTGTGCGCGATTACGCGGGCTGCGACCCAACACACCGAGCGTCGCGCGCGCTGTTCCGCCCGCCACTCGGGTCGCCCCGGCCAGTAGCAGCGCGCCGCGTAACCGAACGGTCTGCGCACTGCCCGAGGCGAGTTCCAATTCCGTACGAGCCCAAGAGTTTCCGATTCGATAGCGTCGACGTATTACCCAGTCGCGAGTGGCCCTTTCTGCTGGAACGACATCGGTCACCACAGCTTCGTCGCACCACACCAGCGTGAAACCGGCTCCGGTGTACCGGCGCGTGAACAGGCTGTCGGATCCACCGCTTGCGCTGAAATTTTCGTCGAACTGCAACGAAATAGAGCGGACCAGACGCAGATCGAGGAGCAGGTTGTTGGTCGCGGCCACACGGACTTCGGTGCCGGTGGGTAGGCGTCGGCGATCGAAGAAACCGCCGTCGGCGATCCAGGGATCGAGTGGCGCCGCAAACGCCGACACGACCGGACCGACAACTCCGTCGGCACCGGTGTGTAGGTGAGTGGCGAGCAGTGACGTCAGCCAGCCGGATGTCGGGCGTTCGTCGTCGTCGATGAACACGAGGAGATCGAAGTCGGCGGACTCGGCGAGCGCCCGGTTGCGTGCGGCCGCAATGCCGGGCGTCGGTTCGTGTACGTAGGTGATGCCGCTGCCGAACCGGGTTGCGGTTTCGCGCGCGCCGCCGTCGGGGTCGTTGTCGACGACGAGGACGGTGGGTTGCCGCATGCCGTACCCAACCGTCGCCTCGACGCAATGCGTCAGCAATTTCGGAATCAGCTCGATCAAGTCATCTGGGCGCCGGAATGTCAAAACGGCAACAACAACCGATAGGTTGGACGCGTGATTTCCGGAAAAAGAATCAATGGTCGAATTGTTACGTTTATTCCTGTTCACCAGGTTTATGATAGCGCTACATGTTTGCTGGAACGCGCCAATGGCGCAACGCTGGGGGAGAATGGAAGTTCTTCAATGTCGTGGAGTACTCGCCCTAAACGGTCCCTTCGTGCAATGGGTCTTGCTTTTGCCGCTTTACTTGCGGCCGGTGGTTTGAACATAGGGGTGTCAGGTGTCGTCGAGGCTGCTGTACCCACAACCTTCGGGTTGCCTGTGGGAACGCCTCTGCGTGTGCACAATGGGGACCTGACGATTCGGACGCCAGGCACGGTGATCGAGAACCTGGATATCCGTGGTTTTGTCCGGATCGAGGCCAGTAACGTGACGATCCGACGGTCCATCATCCGCGGGCGTGATCCGAAGCAGATCAATGAGGCGCTGGTCGCGGCCTACGGTGATCATCGGAATTTCCGGATCGAGGACACGACACTGCGGCCCTCGACACTGTCACCGTACGTCGACGGGCTCAAGGGTCGGAACTTCTATGCCAGGGGGCTCGATATCTCGGGTGTCGTCGACTCGGTGGTGGTTTTCGGGGACAACGTTGATTTCGGTTACAGCTGGTTACACGACAATTTGCACTATTCGCCGTGGCCGAAGCAATGGGACAACCAAACCCACGACGACAATGTGCAAATCGAGGGTGGCAGCAATATCTCCGTACACAACAGCCGTTTGGAAGGAGCGCACAACGCTGCGGCGATGATCACGCAAAACTATGCGCGGGGTGTGAACATCCAGATCAACGACAACATTCTGTCCGGTGGTCAGTGCACGATCAACGTCGACGAAAAGGGACGGGGACCGATCGGGTTGACGATCAAGAACAACAGGTTCGGGACGTCTGGAATCCGAGATTGTGGGATTCTCGCGCCCAAAACGTCCGTTGGTGATTGGCCGAGGAATGTTTGGATCGCTACCGGCACTGCCGTTCGGGTTCGCAATCCTCGAAAAACGAAGTAACCTGTCGATTGCTGGCGGCGGTTTTGCCTGTGAATTAAGCGCATAACGGGGGGGAAGATTCCGGGTGCGTTCCTTATTGCAACCAGGAGTACGAAATGGGCGAGATCGCCGGTATGCGCACCGACGGATATCAGGATCACCGGAAGAAATGGCGCGGTTTGGTCAAAGCGTTCGTTTCAGTGGGGACAGTTCTAGCGGTGGTGGGATCGCTGGGCATCGGTACAGCAACTGCTGATACCGCACCGACTGTCCCCACAATTCCGCGGACTGTGTCCGCGGATGCATTACCCACCGTTCAGGTGGACGGGGTGGTCTGGGCGCAGATCGTGGTAGGCAACACGGTGTACGTGACGGGTAAATTCGCCAACGCCAGGCCTGCTGGTGCGGCGCCGGGCACCAATCTCGTTCCGAGGTCGAACGCGCTGGCATACGACCTCGATACCGGCGAACTCAAGCCGTGGGCTCCGGCGCTCAACGGTCAGGGGCGTGCCCTCGAAGCGTCCGCGGACGGCAAAACCGTATTCGTTGGTGGTGATTTCACCAATGTCAGTGGCGTCAACCGGTATCGGCTGGCTGCTGTTGACGCGGATAACGGCGCGGTGCTCAACATTTTCACTGCGGCACTTGACGCGGGTGTGCGCGCTCTCGAAGTCCAAGGCGACACGCTGTACGTCGGCGGAATCTTCAATAGTGTTGGCGGACAAGCGCGTCAGCGGCTGGCGGCATTCAATGTCGCCACCGGTGCAGCTCTGCCGTGGGCACCGAAGGCCAACGCCGAGGTAATGGCCATCACGGCACCGCCAGGTAGCAACAAGGTTGTGGTTGGCGGTCGCTTCACGACGCTCAACGGTGCAAACAACGTCGGCGTCGGTTCTCTCGATGCCACATCTGCCGCCACTATCTCGTTTCCTACCAACGCGGTTGTGCGCAATTCCGGTATCAACTCCGCGATTTACAGCCTCAGCAGCGATGCCGGCACCGTGTACGGGACCGGCTATTCGTATGGGTCGGGAAACCTGGAGAGCGTTTTTGCTTCCGATGTTGCAACCGGAAATCTACGCTGGGTCAGCGGCTGCCGAGGCGACACGTATTCCAACGTCACGATTGGTGACGTGATGTACGTGGCCGGACATCCGCACGACTGCAGTCAAATCGGTGGTCTTCCGCAGACCGAACCGTGGAGTTACCAGTGGACGTTGGCGTTTCGCACGAACGCGGTCGGCCCCGTCAACTCGAGCGGCAACTTCGTCGGCAAGCCGGCACCGGAGTTGTTGCACTGGTTGCCGACATTGGCGCCCGGAACCTTCACGGGCCAGAAGCAGGCGGGTTGGTCGATCGCGGGAAACGATCGGTACATCGTCCTTGGTGGTGAGTTTCCGAAGGTCAACGGTGTGCCGCAGGAGGGGCTGGTTCGGTTTGCAATCACGGATCAGGCACCGAACAAGGAAGCACCGAACGGCTACAACGAGCTCCTACCCGTGCTGACCGGAGTGGCTCCTGGCACGGTCCGCGCGACGTGGACGGCAGCCTGGGACCGCGACAACAGCCACTTGACCTACGAACTGCTTCGTGGTGCCCAACTGTCGACTGCCACGGTCGCGGCTACCACCGCCAACGATGCGCAGTGGTGGAATCGTGGCCGGATGGGTGCCACGGATACTTCGGCGCCACCCGGTTCGACCCAGACGTATCGGGTTCGGGTCTCGGACGCATTCGGCAACAGCATGGTGGGACCGATAGCGACGGCCACGGTGCCGGCCGGAAGTGCGTCGTCGAGCACCTACCAGGAGATGGTTGCCCGCGACGGAGCCGTCCATTTGTGGCGCCTGGGGGAGGCGTCGGGGACTCTCGCGTCGGATTGGGCCGGTGATGCCGATCTGACTCTGAAATCGGCCCAGCGCAATGTCGGTGGTGCGATCGTCGGTGATCCGAACCCTTCCACGTCGTTCACGACCGGATCGAAGACGGGTGGGTCCGCACAGTTCGGGCCTCAGTCGTTCAGCACCGAGGCGTGGTTCAACACGACCACCCGTTGGGGAGGGAAGATCATCGGTTTCGGCAGCGCGAACACCAACAACAGCAGTTACAGCGATCGTCATGTGTACATGAGCAATTCGGGCCAGCTGTCGTTCGGTGCGAACGCGAACGGATTCCGTACGGTGACCAGTCCGACGTCGTACAACGACGGCAAATGGCATCACGTCGTCGGTGTCCTGGGGTCCACCGGGATGCGACTGTACGTCGACGGTGCGCAGGTAGCAGAACGTGTCGACACCGTTCAGGCTGAGTACCGCACCGCGGGGTACTGGCGGGTCGGCGGCGACAGCCTGGGAGGTTGGCCATCGGCACCTCTCAGTTCCAACTTTTCAGGCGCGCTCGACGAGGTCGCGGTCTACAACTCGGCATTGAGTTCGGATGCGGTGCAGGCGCATTGGCAACGTGGCCAGGGCGTGGTAGCTAATCAACCGCCGGTGGCGGCGTTCACCGAGACGGTGACGGATCTGGCAGTCGCCTTCGACGGCAGTACTTCCACAGATGCGGACGGGACCGTCGTTTCGTACGAGTGGAACTTCGGTGACGATGCGACGGGTGCCACGACTACGGGTCCGGACGCGAGGATGAACCATACGTATACGGCCGCCGGTACTTACAATGTGACCTTGACGGTTGTGGATAATTCAGGAGCGAAAAGCACTGCGACACATCCTGTTACGGTCCAGGATGCAATTGTCCCGCCGGACGGCGAGGTTGCCATCGACAACTTCGACCGTGAAACGATCTCGGGCCTCGGCGAAGCGCAGGTCGGTGGGACGTGGTCGGTGACCGGTGGTGGCGCCAAGGCGTCGGTGGACTCGGGTTCGGCCAAGGTGACGGTTCCGGCCGGCCGCTCGGCGACCATGTTGTTGCCCGCCGTTGCTGATGGTGACGTCGACGTGTCACATTCGATGTGGCTGGAAGCGATGCCGACCGGTGGCGGCGCGTATCTGTCGACCGTGCTGCGGAGTGGGGCTTCCGGCGATTACCGTTCGCGGGTAAGGATTCTCGCTGACGGTTCGGTACAGGTGTCGTTGACCAAAGTGGTGGCGGGTACCGAAACGGTGCTCGGTTCGGTCGTGACATTGCCTGGACTGACGTACACGGCAGGTAAGCATCTGCGGGTCCGTGCCCAGGTTCTCGGTGTGTCACCGTCGACCTTGCAGGTAAAGGTGTGGGACGAGGAAATGTCCGAGCCAGTGCAGTGGACCAGATCCGTCACCGATTCCACTCCTGAACTGCAGCAAATGGGTTCGTCTGGGTTGGCTGTGTATATCTCGGGGTCGTCCACCGAGGCAGTGGTGGTCCGGTTCGACAACTTCGAGGTCGTTGAACCGGAGTAGACGTGTATACGACACCGCCCGCCCCTGCGATTCGAGGAGGCGGGCGGTGTCGTACTTTGGGGAGTAGCCAGCGGTACGCGATACTGATGTGCTCTGTCGTTATCAGCGAGCGACGGCGATGACGTTCTGGGAATCGCTGTGGCCTACCTCGAATACCGCGGAGTCGAGCCCGTCCGCCGGTATCTGGAACACGTACACACCCTGTCTGTGGTCGCCTGGAGGTAGCAGTCCGTCGACTGGTGTGGCTGTATCCATTGCGCCGGGAGCAGCCGGCAACCCGTCGCCGTAGAAGGCGTTGACAGTCAGGCTGTCCAGTGAGATATCAGTGGTGGAATTGTTTACGAAGTCGAGCGTCACACTCAGGCCGCTGCCGGCGATCTCACCGGGGCCGTTGGCGGTGAGTTCGAGCGGTTCGGCACTCACCGCCGTTACCTCGAGGCCGTTGGACAGTGGGCTCGGTTGGTTGATCGGCACCGGCGGCAGCGTCGAGATGTTCTCGGCGCGGTCTTCGGTGATACCGGGTGACGGCGGCGTGCCGACGGTGACGCCTGGCGGCGGTGTGGCGATGGCGCCGGTCGGCGTATCGGAGGTGGCCAGGCTGGAACAGCCTGTGAGGGCAGCTACCGCCAGCAGCGCGGAGGCCCCGACCATCCGCGGCGATGATGCGAACTTGTGAATAAGTGATGTCCTCATCGATTGCCGCCCGTTTCCTGCAAGATTGTTGTGAAGCATGGTCTACTCGGTGCCGGTCTGCCGCGAATTGACGGACTTTTCCAGGGCTGCGCGCAGCAGGGTGCTGGAGGTGTCGAGCGTGTAGGGAAAATAGACAACCTCGACACCGACCGCAGCGAATTCCCGCTCCAGTGCAAGACCTTTCGGCGTTCCTCGCCAGTCGTCTCCCTTGAAGATCGCGTCGAAGCCGATGTCGCGCCAGGTATCGATCTTGTGTGGCTTGGTTTCGGCGACGGCCTCGTCGACGCAGTTGATGCTTGCGACGATTGCGATCCGCTCGGCGAGAGGAATTACCGGATTGCGGCCTTTGGCGAGGCGCGCCATCTCGTCGGACACAACCCCTGCGATCAGGTAGTCGCATTGGCTCGCTGCGTGACTGAGGATATTGAGATGCCCGATGTGGAACATGTCGTATACGCCGGGTGCGTAACCGATGCGACGGGTCACTGTTGCCTTCCTGCGTGAGGTTTGCCGGAAATGCGGTCAGGCCGCTTTTTCATGTATGTCCGGTTCCGGTGTCGTGGTCACTAGCTAGTTGCTGATTTCTGCATGCTCATGCCAGTTACCAGGGAGAATATCGCACTTGTCGATGTAAGGTGAAGAATAACGGTTGGATAGCCCATCTCGGCAATTTAACCGCAACATCTTTTCGGTCCCGGGGGATAGCCGATTTCAGTGGAGGCTAAGTGTTTGCACGACGGATAGCTGTTGTCGGTACGGGGTACGTAGGGCTGACAACCGGTGCATGTTTGGCGTCACTCGGACATCATGTGATCTGCGCCGACGTCGACGAGGACAAGATTCGACGGTTACGCGACGGAAAGGTGGACATCCTCGAGCCGGGCCTGTCGGAATTAGTCGTGGAAGGGCTTGCTGCCGGCCGTCTTTCGTTCACCGTCGGCGCGGCGGTCGCGCTCGAACAGCATGCCGAGGGTGTCGAGGTGGTATTCCTCTGTGTGCCTACACCGATGGGTGTCGGTGGCGTTGCCGATCTGCGAGCTGTCGAGGCGGTCCTGGACGAAATCCGGGACACACTCCCGGCTGGTTGCGTGATCGTGAACAAATCCACGGTCCCTGTCGGCACCGCCGTCCGAACCGCTGAGTTATTAGGCCGATCCGACGTCGCAGTCACCAGCAATCCAGAGTTCTTGCGAGAAGGTGCCGCAGTGCGCGACTTCCTCAACCCCGACAGGATCGTCGTCGGTGGGGAGGCCCAGGACGCTGCAGAACGCGTCGCGGCGCTGTACTCCAGGCTCGGTGCGCCGACAGTGCTCACCGACTCGGCAAGTGCCGAATTGGTGAAGTACGCGGCCAATGGATTTCTGGCTATGAAGTTGTCGTACGTCAACGCGGTAGCCGAACTGTGTGAGCGACTGGGCGCCGACATCCTGGATGTGACGGAAGGTATGAGCTACGACCGCAGGATCGGTCGTGAGTTCCTCAATCCAGGTCCAGGTTGGGGTGGATCGTGCCTCCCGAAGGACACGCAGGCGTTGCTTCAGGTGGCCGATGCGGCTGATTTCGAGTTCCGTCTCATGCGGGCGTCGATCGATACGAATACTCGTCAACGTCAGCGGATGGTCGACAAAATTCGACTGGCAGTCACGGGCAATCGAAACGGCTCACTCAGCCACTCGCGCGTGGCCTTGCTCGGTTTGACCTTCAAAGCGGGCACCAATGATCTGCGTGATTCTCCAGCCCTTGTGATCGCTGCTCTGCTGCGGCAGGCCGGCGCTGAGCTGGTCGGATACGACCCCGCACTTCCCGCGTCGACGTCGCATCCGGATTTGGAGGGCATCGAACTGGCCGTTGACGCTTATGCCGCGCTCGCACAAGCCGATGCCGCCGTAGTGCTCACGGAATGGCCGGAGTTCCGGACGCTCGATTGGCCGCGGATCGCCGGGCTGATGGGCACCGCGCGAGTGATCGACACGCGAAATCTGCTTGACGGAGACGTCCTGACTCGGGCAGGTCTGACCTGGACCGGAGTGGGCCGACGTCAAGCCGTAGACGCCGCTGTTCTGGCGGGGCAGTAGAGCATGCTGCCGCAGCTGCATCCGCGGTTATGACAGGATTGGCACGTGAATTCTGCAGTACAGCCTGAGTCCGACGCGTCTCCTTCGAAGCGTCCCGAGTCGATTTTCACGATGGGGACGCGAATCGAGGACCGGCTCGGACGAACCGGCACCATCCACACACCGCATGGCGATATCGCGACGCCGTCGTTCGTGGTGGTCGGGACCAAGGCGACGGTCAAGGCTGTGCTCCCCGAGTCGATCAAGGAATTGGGCACGCAATCGGTTCTCGCAAATGCGTACCACCTGTATTTGCAGCCGGGTGCCGACATCGTCGACGAGGCTGGTGGCCTGGGCAAATTCATGAACTGGGACGGACCCACCTTCACGGACAGCGGCGGCTTCCAGGTGATGTCACTTGGCGTCGGGTTCAAGAAAGTACTCGCGATGGAAGCCGTCGGCGTGCAGTCCGACGACGTGATCGCGAAGGGCAAAGAGCGTCTTGCGACGGTCGATGACGAGGGCGTCACGTTCAAATCGCACCTCGACGGCAGCAAGCATCGGTTCACCCCCGAGGTGTCGATGCAGATCCAGCATCAACTCGGCGCCGACATCATGTTCGCGTTCGACGAACTCACCACGCTGCTCAATACGCGCGGTTACCAGGAGCGATCGGTCGAGCGCACGCAGGCGTGGGCGATTCGCTGCATCAACGAGCACGAGAAGCTCACCGCCGAACGCGCCGACAAGCCCTATCAGGCTCTCTTCGGCGTGATCCAAGGCGCGCAGTACGAGGATCTGCGTCGTCAAGCGTGCCGCGGCCTAGAGTCGATCGAAGGCGAGAACGGGTACGGGTTCGACGGCTACGGCATCGGCGGCGCCCTCGAGAAGCAGAACCTCGGCACAATTGTGCGTTGGTGCAACGAGGAACTGCCTGAGCACAAGCCGCGTCACATGCTCGGAATCAGCGAACCGGACGATTTTTTCGTCGCAATCGAGAACGGTGCAGACACCTTCGACTGCGTCAATCCGTCCCGTGTTGCGCGCAATGCCGCGATCTACGTGCGCTCCGGCCGGTTCAACATCAACACCAGCCGATTCCGCCGTGATTTCACACCTATCGACGACGAGTGTGACTGCTACACCTGCGCCAACTACACCCGCGCGTACATCCATCACCTCTTCAAAGCGAAAGAAATGCTCGCGTCGACGCTCTGCACCATCCACAACGAGCGATTCACCGTGAAGCTGGTCGACGACATCCGAGCCAGCATCGAAGGCGGGTACTTCCACGACTTCAAGGCGGACATGCTCGGAAAGTTCTACGGCCCGAAGGCCCCGCAGACTCAGGCGTAAGTCGGTTCGCGCTTCTTCACGTAGGCGATGACGCGGTAGGTGATCGGCATGACCAGAATCTCGACAAGGGTTTTCCACAGGAAGCCGACCAACACGTAGTTGATGAAGTCTTCCCATGTGCTGATGCCGATGACGCCGGCCGCGATGGAGCAGAAGATGAGGGTGTCGGCGAATTCACCGACGACGGTCGAGCCGATGAGACGTGCCCACAGGTGCTTCTCCTGCATGCGCTTCTTCATCATGACCAGGACCAGGGAGTTCAGAAGCTGTCCGACGAGGTAGGCGGCCAAGCCGGCGACCAGGAGTCGGGGAATGACACCGACGACGGTTTCGAGGGCGGCCTGGTTCTCGTAGAAGGCCGCCGACGGCAGTTGCACAGCGATCCAGAAACATGCGGCAGCAAGAATCAGCGCGCCGAATCCGAGGTAGATCGCGCGCCGGGTGGCTTTGAAGCCGTAGACCTCACTGAGAACGTCACCGAGGACGTACGCGAGTGGGAAGAGGAAGAAGCCACCGTCGGTGATGACGGGCAGGATCTGCAAGGGCCCGAGGGATAACTCGGAATCCGCGAAGAAGGCGACCCCCTTGGTCGCCGCCACATTCGAGATCAGCAGCGTTGCGGTGAACAGCGCGACGATCGTCGGATAATAACCGAGGCTGACGTGCGCAAATTTGGTCTCTTGAGTCGATGAGTCTTGCTGATCCTGAGCTGTCACGTCCGCAATCCAAGCACCTCAGGGTGTCTCCAAGCGAGTTGGCGACCGTCCAGTTGCCCAGAACACAGCAGAAAGCCCGGCAGTTCGACGTGGAACTGCCGGGCCTTTCGCTGTGTCAGGAACGTCGATCAGATCGGAGCGACGAAGCGTCCCGTGATGACGCGATACGCGTAGGTTCCGGCGATCAGAGTGATCGGTCCGGTGACGAGCAGACCCAATCCGCACAACAGAGCGCCGACGATGTTGATACCGACAAGCGCGAGTGTGAGGAGGACCAGTGGTCCCACATTCTTCGAGATGACACTGACGCTCGACTTGATTGCGGTGACAGGATCCTGATTCTGATCGATCACGAATTGCAGAGTGAAATAGGTCAGGAACGCAACGATGATGCCTGGGATGATCAACAGTACAAAACCGATTCCCGTCGCGATACTGACGAGAATGCTCGCGAGAACTACCGCGCCTACATTCGTGAATTGGAAGAACGATCCGATGGCAGGCTTATTTCCGTCCACTTCGTGAAGGGCTCCGCGGACGAACGCGGCCTGAATGAGGATGCCGACCAGTAACGAGACAAATCCGCCGATGACGGACATCGCAGACACGGACGTTGTCGTGTCGGTGCTGAAGCCACCGAACAGCAAGTTGATGCCGATCGAGATGACTGCCGCAATCAAGGTGATGCCGACCCAGATGAGCGCGTTGTTCTTGAATCGCTCCCAGCCGTAGGTCAATGCTGCGCCAACAGAAAGCTGGGGTCCACCGAACCCTGCGCCGTAGTCGTTTGCAGGCGGCGGGGGAAAGTAACCGCCACCCTGCGGGGGGACGTTTCCGGGAGGAGGCGGATAGCCACCGGGCGGCGGGTAATTCCCCTGAGGCGGTGGATAGTTGCCCTGCGGCGGTGGGTAGTTTCCAGGAGGCGGATAGCCGCCGGGCGGGGGGTAATTGCCCGGCGGAGGTGGAACGTTCCCCTGAGGTGGGTAGTTACCCGGCTGCGATCCTGCTGGCGGCGTGACCGGGGGAGGGTAGCTACCTGGTGGCGGTGATTGCGGCTGGCTGTACGGATCTTGTGGTGATTGGTTTCCGTCGTTCGGATTCTTGTTGGGGTCGTAACCGCCGGTCGTCATTGTTTCCCCTCAGTCGTGAATGCGCGTCGAAGCGTTCAAGCCGGACACAGCATTCGAGTGTGACAGTGATTACGACCTTAACCGCCATAAGCGATAGATGTTGGTGTCACTTACGCCCTCGTGTGTTGATGTCACCTGTGGTTTAGGCTGCGTTTCATGACGAGTTCCGGGGAGAACGGCGAGATATCTCCCGATAAATACGTGCCTGAACCCGGATATGGCGAGGTTCCCAGCCTCCCGCAGGAAGGTTACGGAGAATCTGCGGGACAGCAGGAGTCGTATTGGGAGATTCCGGCGACACCATCGCCAATCGAGCAGTACCCGGGTTATCCACCGCCGTCGTACACCCCGACCCCAGAGCCACAAGCGCAGTATCAACAACCGCAATACCAACAACCACCGCAGTACCAGCAGTACCAACAGCCGCCGCAGTACCAGCAGTACCAGCAGCCACCGCAGTACGGACCTCCCAGCCAGTTCGGTGGGTACGTGCAACCGGTGGGAACGAACGGCCTTGCGATCGCGTCATTGGTGACGGCGATAGTCGGCGGTTGCTTTTACGGACTCGGCGCGATTGTCGCGATAATTCTGGGCGTCGTCGCGCTCAATCAGATTAAACAAACAGGCCAGCAGGGGCGTGGGCTCGCGATTGCGGGTATTGCCGTCGGTGCCTCGGTTATCGCCATGTGGGTGATATTCGTGATTTTTATAGCGGCGGTGGGTTCCGTCTAACGCCAGCGTCGATGCTGCGCAGGTGATGCGACTGCGAGCGGCGGTTCCTGAATTGCCGTGGTGTGAGCATCGGCGGGGAGGGGTTTGCCGAAATAGTAACCCTGGCCTGTGGTGCATCCTGCGCGAGTGACGGCTGCTGCTTGTTCGGCAGTCTCGACGCCTTCGGCGATGGACTCCATTCCCAGTTTGTCGGCGATCGCTGCGATGGACTCCATCACGATGAATGCCCGCTCGGACGAGTGCTGCGCGTCGCTGAGAGCCCAGGTGAGGCTCTGGTCGATCTTCAGGATATCGAGTGGCAGTTCCGACAGAGCCGCAAAGGACGCAAAGCCGGCTCCGAAATCGTCGAGCGCTATCCGGATGCCTTCTTTGTGCAGCGTCGCCAGCGTGGCGGCGGCATTCTGGCCGACGACGCCCAGTTCGGTGACTTCTACGATGACTTTGTTGTGCGGGGTGCCGGAGCGGTCCAGGGTGTCGATTATTTCTCGGGCAGCATTGTCGGTCGACAGCTGGCGTGGCGAGAAATTCACCGCGATATTCAACTGATCATCCCAGTGGGAGATGTGTGCGCAGATCAAGTCGAGGGTTTGCAATCCGATGGGAATGATCAAGCCGGACAATTCAGCAGATCGCATGAAATCTTGTGGTTCGATGACTCCACGAAGGGGATGGCGCCAGCGTAGGAGTGCTTCGTAGCCGGTAACAGTCGAGGTTTCCAGGTGTACCTGGGGTTGGTACAGCACTTCGAATTGATGGTCGTCGAGTGCCTCGCGAAGCTCGCGAACCATGCGGATTCCTTTTCGTTCTGTTCCCGCCCTAACGCACTGCCGTGCGGTTGCCCTCCAGCGGGTGCTTTGGTCATGTCGAGGGCAAGCCCCGCTTGTAACCTGCCCAGGGCTCCTCGTCCTGGTTCCCTTCACCTATGCCGAAACGGTACTTCACTCCGCGGCAATTGCCAATGATTAACTATTGTCTAAGATCCCTTGACGGGATCCAGGGGATCGACAGATGTGAAGATCCAGGGGTCGCCCGGAACCTTCTGTGGATCGAAGCGATCAGCCAATTCCGTCGGCGAAACTACTTCACCAGGTTCGGCCAATCCGATGCTCGACGCAATCAGAGTCAGAACTTCGGCTGGGGTGCGGCCGAGGTCGCGTTGATCGGAGAGCGTGACCGCCCCGTCCCGTTTGGCCAGACGCTTGCCTTCGGAATTGAGTGCGAGGGGGACATGGGCGTAGATCGGCGGTGTGATGGCCAGGAGTGTTGCCAGGTAGGCCTGGCGCGGTGCTGATGTCAGGAGGTCGTCGCCGCGGACAACCTGATCGACGTTCTGGGCGCCGTCGTCGACCACAACTGCCAAATTGTATGCGGGAACCCCGTCTCCGCGGAGTAGCACCACATCGTCGACCATTCCGGATGTGTTGCCGTGCAACATATCTCGCACGGAGAATGACGTCGTCTCGGCACGCAGGCGCAGTGCGGGTTTACGGCCGGAGGCCAGCTTGTCGGCTTGCTCGGAAGGAGTGAGATTCCGGCACGTTCCGGGGTAGGCGCCGTCCGGGGCGTGTGGCGCGGAGGGTGCCTGCTGAATTTCCTTGCGGGTGCAGAAGCACGGGTACGTCAGCCCGCGATCGGTCAGCGACGTGATCGCGTCCGCGTACCGCGGCAGTCGGTCGGACTGTTTGACGACGTCGCCGTCCCAGTCGAGGCCCAGCGCTCGCAGGTCACTCAGTTGACGTTCCATGGCGCCTGGCCGCACACGATCCAGATCTTCGACGCGAATGAGAAAGTCGCGACCGGAGGTCCGGGCAAACAGCCAGGCAAGGAGGGCAGTGCGAAGGTTTCCCAGATGTAGATCGCCGGATGGGCTCGGTGCAAATCGTCCTGATCCCGGCACGTCAGCCCCTGGATACAAGAGCGTCGGGAATTTCCATGTCGTGGAGGGTGAGCTTTATCTGACTCTCCAGGGCGTATTCGAGATAGTGCGGCGGATACATGCCGGGATTGCCTATCGCGTCGAGTGCGAGTCCGTCGACGGTTGCGAGGAGCAGCGCTGCGCGGGTTTCAGCTTCAGGCAATCTGATTCCGATCAGAACTGCGCAGATGCCGGTGCGAATAGTGAACAGCATCGTCCGGCGAATTTCCGCCAACGATTCGCTGGTGACAGCCCGGATGGCAAATGCGGCAAGGACGTGTGCTTCGCGCGTGCGCTGCTCGTCGAGGGGAAGCAGTTGTGACAAAGCCTGGAACAGCACAACGTGCGGGTCGGTTCCGGCTGGGGATTGGGTGAGACGGCTCAGCATTCGCTCTGCCAGAGTGCGCAGAGCAAATGTGAGCATCTCGTCCTTGGTCGAGAAGTGGTGCTGCACGGCGCCGATCGAGACGTCGGCGCGCTTTGCCACCTCGCGCACACTCGCATTCTCGAGTCCTGATTCGGCGGCAACATCGAAAAGCGCCGTGGCCAGCAAGTCCGGGTTGGTGGCTGATTTCCGACGTTCAGGCATGCGACGGACATTACCCGCGTATCGAAGCAATCCGCACGTCAGGGGTGGTTTTTCAGACGGCCCTGCCGAGATATGCGAGGAGTTTGGTTGCCTTGTCGGCATCATCGGCAACCGGGATCTCGGGGCCGCACACCCCTGCCATACGAATGGAATCACCGAGGCCGGCAGCAATCTGTGACACCCAATCGACGTCCTTTTCCGGAATCGAGGTGTCGGTGCCCGTAGCGGCTGCAAGGTCCCAGCCGTGAATGACCAGATCGAAGCACAGAAAACCGTCGACGGTGGCTCCCAGGTTGGTGCGGCCGAAATGTCCGTCGTATTCGAGGGTCGACTTTTCCGGATCGTCGAGAATCGCCTGCATCGAATCGCGCACTGCTGCCCAGGCGGCGGACGGGTTGTCGTCGACGGACGGTCCCGGCGCCAATTCGAGGCCGACGACCTTGACCATGTCGCGTTCGCTGTCGATCACGTGCCGGACCACATCGCGAGCCGTCCACCCTTCGCACGGAGAGTTGTTGTCCCACCGGTCCTCAGGTACTGCGTCGATCCGCTGGGTGAAGCCGGCGGCGAGGTCACGGTAGCGATCTGCGGGGGAGATATCGGCTGTAGTCATGCCACTGATTCTTCAGGATGGGGTCGGGGCGGCGATTGATTATTCGGACATCTTCCGAGAACGTGACCACTGTCCCCGGGGCCGTGCCAGTCGGGAGCTTCACTACGCAGTAGTTCTCGCAGGTACCAGCTCATTTCACGAACCTAGCCAGAGCTACCGACACCGTGGTTTTCCGATGATTCTTGTCAGTCGATCGGACCGAACCTGTATCCGAATCCGCGCACGGTCTTGATGTACTTGGGATTGGCCGGGTCGGATTCGATTTTCGACCGCAAGCTCTGAATATTGGCGTCGACGGCGCGAGTCTTGGTTGAATTCGTTTCACCCCACACCTTTGCGAGGAGCTGGGTTCGGGAGTAGACGTGGCCGGGGTGCATCGACATTTCGAGGAGCAGGCGCAATTCGGTTCGCGTGAGGTCGAGGCGTCGACGGCGGATGGTGGCGGTCATGGATCGGCGGTCGATTATCAACTCGCCGTGGCGCTCTCGCTTGTCCGTCTGTGGGGTGGGCGTACTGCGGAGGAGGCTCGTTATCCGAGAATCGAGGCTGCGAGCGTCGAGTGGGTTGATGGCGAAATCCGACGCGACTTGTGGTGGTGCGTCGTCGATGTCTTCGGGGGACTCGACGATCATGATGATCGGAATCTCGCTGCGGAGCCGGATTTGGCGGGCGACCTCGAAGCCGTCGATGTCCGGGAGTGAAAGATCGAGAACGGCAACGTCGAAGCTGTCGGTGCCGAGTGCGTCGAGGCTGTTTCGTCCGGACGCGAACAGATGAACGGTGTGGCCGACGCGCTCGAGTTCGATGCCGAAGGTTTCCGCTAGCGCAGGCTGATCCGTCGCCGCGAGAATCACGCTCATGTAGTGCCGCCCTGTTGCTGCTCGTCTCGGTAACCCGTCAATACCGACAACCCGTCAATACCGACTTCAGTCAGTGTCGCAGATCACTATCGACCGGGCCACTTCGGGCGAGCGGAGCGGGAAACTCGCAAACAAGAACGACCCAGGGTTCCAGGCAATGCGCTGCTACGCTGCTTTTTCGCACGTCGATACGTAGCCGGGGGGCTCAGATGGGGAACGAAGTACTGCAAGCAGACGCCGAGTCGCTACGGGCGTTGGCCGACGCGGTGAGAAACCAAGGAGCCGTGATTGCCGGCATCGACGTGTCGGGAATTCTCGCTGACGCGGCAGCGGCGATGCCCGATTCGGCGAGCGGCCCGGCCGCCGCGAGGGCCGGTGACCCGATTACCACCGGATACCGCGCTACCTCGGAGATGTTGACGTCGATGGCTGACGCTGCCCAATCCAGTGCGAGCAGCTACGACGCTGTCGAGGTCGCATTCCGGAACCGGCTGGCCACCTACCAAGCGGCCGTGTAGATGGCGACGATCTCCCAGGTCCGCGCCTGGGATCCGACTGGTTTAGCCGCCGCTGCAACGGCATTGGAGCAGAAGAACCGGGACTTCATGCACGCTGTGGAATCAGCGCATCGCGCGGTCGACTTCGCGCTCGATCAGTGGAAAGGCGAAGCCTCGGCTGCAGCGTCGGCGCGAGCCTTGGCTGACAGTATTGCCGCGACACATCTGACCACAGGAGTATTCGCCGAAGCCGACGCGTTGAGTGAAGCTGCCGCCGCGTTGGGGCCGGCGCGGGCGGCGGTGATCGACATTGCGGACAGTGCGATCGCCGAGGGCATGGCTGTCGCCGATGACGGTCGGGTGAGCGCACCTCGGTACGGAAGCGGTAACACTGCACTCGACATCTTGGGGCAGGCTGCGTTCGACGAGAAGGCGCACAGCTTCGAGGCGAGACTGGTTCCGGCCTTGCACATGGCGGGAAGCCTCGACGAGGGTGCTGCCGCGGCCTTGTCGAAGGCAGCAGGAGACCTCGCTGATCTCGCACAGTCCCCAAGCGCCCAGCAGACGATGAGCGCGGTGGTGGCCGCGATCCTCGACGGCAACGCGTTCCCCCCGGTCGGTGCGAGGGAGTTCAACGAATTCTGGGAATCGCTGTCCCCCAACGACAAAGATGCTCTCGCGGCGTTCGATCCGGGAATCGGGAACAGGGACGGGATGCCAGCCGCAGATCGCGATCATTTCAACCGGATCAACCTCGGCAACCTGCAGTCGTCGACGTCGAACGAACTCGCCGACCTCGACGGCAAGCACCCCGATTGGGCCAAGGGTCGCGACATTCCGTCGGATGCGGGCAGCGTGGACGAGGCGGACCAGCAGGCGCGCCGCGACTACGAGCGGTGGCAGCAGCAACGCGCGGACCTGCAGCAGCGTCTCGACGGTTACGGCGTCCTCGCCGACCAGATCGACCCCACTCTCGCCGAGGAGGGTGATTCGGAGAAGTATCTGCTCGGTGTCGACGACAAAGGTCGGGCCATCGTGGCACTGAATAATCCCGACACCGCGACGAACGTCGCAACGTTCGTACCTGGCACCGGCAGCCACCTGGGAACCATCGGCGGCGACATCGACCGCTCCCAAATGATGTTGGACTCGACGGAATACCAGCGACGGTTCGCGGGGCTCGAGGGATCGACCTCCGTGGTGACCTGGTACGGATACGATGCGCCGCAAACGATCCCGCAAGCAGGGCTCGACGGGTATGCCGATGGTGGGGCCGGATCGCTGGACCGGTTCCAAGACGGTCTCCGTGCATCCCACGACGGCACGCCTTCGCACAACACGGTTATCGGACACAGTTACGGATCGACCGTGATCGGCGCTGCGGCCTCGGGCGGACGATCGATCGACGCGAACGATCTGTTTTTCGTGGGTAGCCCCGGAGTGGGGATGGACCGGGTCGAGGGACTCTCCCTCGAGGGCATCGATCCCGGACATGTCGGCGGCCACGTATACGCCACCGCCGCGGCCAATGATCCGGTTCCGATGATTGGGGACGTGTTCGGCAGTCTCTCGCATGGCGCGAATCCCGCGAACGATCTTCCATTGATCGGATTCGGTGCCACCGTTGTCGAATCCGCACCCGGGACGGGGATCGACGCCGGTCTGCTGGGTGAGCTCCCCAGCCCGGCCGCGCACAGTGAGTACTGGGAAAACAACAATCCGGCTCTTGCCGGTATGGGCCATGTGATCGCCGGACTAGGAGCGCCATGACCAACGCAACTCGACGCCGTAAAGCATTCGGCTCGAGCAGTATCGCGGTGGCAGTGCTGCTGTCGGCGTGTACGACGACGGAGAACGGAAAAGTGACGGAAGCCGACATGAATCTGACCCGCCCGCAGGCCCAGGCCAAGGTGATCGAGTACCTGACCGAAACGATCGCGGCACTGCCGCCGGGTGCCTACCTGACGCGGTATTCCGAGCTGAACAAAAAAGTCACCCTCAGCCCGGGTGGCACCGTCCCGTGCAACGACAGCAATCTGTCGAAGGACACATCCGTGGACTACGGCGTGACGTATTTCCTCGAGTCTTCTGACGCTGCGAGCATTCCAGGTTTCGGCGATACGATCCGCAATCTGTGGACTGAGCGGGGCTGGAAGTTTCGAACGTACGACTCCGCCGGGGACACGACGAGCACCGAAACCATTTTGCCGGATGGATATCGGATGGTCTTCGACGAGCATCCACGAGGAGCGGGCCTGAGCGGGTCGTCGCCGTGTTTCCCTCGACCCGAAGCGTCGGATCATCCGAACGCGCCCGTGCAGATCGATCAGCCATGACCGGGCCCGCATCCTCGTTTCCGGAGTTGACTGTCCTTGCCCGCCAAGTCGACATCGAGGTCGGGAAAGTTCGCGCCCGCGCAGATGCCGGAGGTGGTGCCGTCAGCGTCGAGGTCGACGCGTTCGGTGCGATTACCGACCTGCAACTGACCGAAAGTTGCCTCGGGGCCGGCGCCGCTGCACTCTCCGCCGCGATCACAGCGTCCCACCGAACCGCCTGCGCGGCAGCAGCGGCGGCCGCGCAGGAACTACGCGCGCCTCTCCTTCGCGACTCTCGCGTCGCCAGGGCAATGGAGGCGTTCAATCAGGTGCCGGCCGTACCCGAGACTCATCTGCTGCGACGAGCTGGCCGGGCACCGGTCGACGACGACCCGCCCTTCGGCGGCGGTTCGTTCATGCGACGTGCCTGAAACCCGGCAAAAAACGCTCGCAAAAAAGAACCCCCTGTGAACCGCTTCTCAGCAGTTCACAGGGGGTTCCTTTGGCGGAGGATAGGGGATTTGAACCCCTGAGGGCGTTAACCCAACCCGCGTTCCAGGCGAGCGCCATAGGCCACTAGGCGAATCCTCCGTGGAGAAGCATACCCAAGAGAACGACTGAAGCGTTAAACGGGTATCTGACCTGCGGCTATGTGGCGGCAATTCGGCTGCCGGCCGAAACGCGGCGGGTGGTGTCCCAAGGTTCCGGAAGGCCGTCTACACTGTTCATTGGATCCCGCGCGGCGCGCATCCTGTGAACTCCCCCAGGGCCGGAAGGCAGCAAGGGTCAACGGGCTCTGCCGGGTGCGCGGGGTCCTCTATTTTTTCACATATCCCGACCCCGCCTCGTCGGTGAAAGGCCGCTCCGGATGCCTATCCAAACCCAGATCGGGTTGATGAGCCATGAAGAACTCACCTCCGAGCATGAGAGTCAGAGCGCGAAGTACTCGCAGCTGCAGGCCCAGAAGCTCGTCCTCGATCTGACTCGCGGTAAGCCTTCGCCTGAGCAACTCGACCTTTCCGCAGCGTTGCTTGCGCTGCCGGGCGACGGTGATTTCCGTGACGGCAGTGGCACCGACTGCCGCAACTACGGTGGCTTGACGGGGCTGCCGGAACTGCGTGCGATTTTCGGTGAACTGCTGGGCATTCCTGTTGCCAACCTTCTTGCCGGCAACAACGCGAGCCTCGAGATCATGCACGACAACGTGGTGTTCTCACTTCTTCACGGCACTCCTGATTCGGCGCAGCCGTGGGCGCGCGAAGAGAAGATCAAGTTCCTCTGCCCGGCTCCGGGTTACGACCGCCACTTTGCGATCACCGAGTCGTTGGGCATCGAGATGATCGCGATCCCGATGAACCACGACGGTCCTGACGTCGCGAAGATCGCGGAACTGGTTGCCGCGGATCCGCAGATCAAGGGGATGTGGGTTGTTCCGGTGTACGCCAACCCGACCGGTGCGGTGTATTCGAAAGAAATCGTCTCCGAGCTGGCGTCGATGCCGGCCGCGGCGCCTGATTTCCGTTTGTACTGGGACAACGCGTACGCGGTTCACCCACTGTTCGGTGAGATCGCACCGTCGTACGACGTTCTGACGATGGCTGCAGAAGCCGGACATCCCAACCGTCCGCTGGTGTTCGCGTCGACGTCCAAGATCACCTTTGCCGGTGCCGGCGTCAGTTTCTTCGGTGCCTCTGCCGAGAACCTTGCGTGGTACCAGAAGTACCTCGGTAAGAAGAGTATCGGCCCGGACAAGATCAACCAGCTCCGCCACTTGCGATTCTTCGGTGATGCGGATGGCGTTCGCGCACATATGGAGAAGCATCGCGAATTGCTCGCGCCCAAGTTCGAGTTGGTTCTGAAGATCCTCGAGGATCGGTTGGGTGCGTCGAAGGTCGCGTCGTGGACCGAGCCGAAGGGCGGCTACTTCATCAGCCTCGACGTTGTCGACGGCACGGCAAAGCGCGTCATCGAACTCGCGAAGAATGCCGGTATTGCGCTCACTGCAGCCGGTTCTGCCTTCCCGTACAGCACGGATCCGGATGATCGGAACATTCGTCTGGCCCCGAGTTTCCCTTCACTCGGGGATCTCGAGGTAGCCATGGACGGTGTCGCGACGTGTGTCCTGTTGGCGGCAACAGAATCGCGTCTCACCGAAAGCTGAGTCGCCTGTGACGGCGCGCCCAAGTCGTGAGCGTCGGTCATCTCTTGTAGCGTTCGGTGCACCAGTTCCTGACATTGGCGCATATCCGGAGGTTGTACGTGGCGGGTGCAGTCAATGCTTCGGAAAGTGCTGTGGTGGAGATGAGTTCAGGGGCATCTGAATTACGACAGGCGACTCCGCAGCGAATAATGCGAGTCGGTGTGATCGGCTTTGTCGTTCTCGTGGTGCTTGCTGTTGCTTCAGTCCTGATGGTTCTGTTCGGTGTTCCGATGGATGTGATCTATTGGGGCATTTTCCACAATTTCCTCGATCTTGACGTCTACCGCCACGGCGGCAGTTTTGTGGTGCAGGGACTGCCGTTGTACGACGGTCCGGTTCTGCAGGGAATGATGTTCACGTACACCCCGTTCGCGGGGATCCTGTTCACGGTGTGGGCGGTGCTCACGTTTCAACAGGCGATCGTCGTGTGGACGGTTCTCAACGTTCTCGCGCTTTTTGCGGTGGTCGTGCTGTGCTGGAAATATCTCGGCTACCGCCTCGGCGTCAAGACGTATGCGGTGAGCGCGTTGGCCACGGTCATTTTCCTGTTCATGGAACCGGTACGCACGACGCTGTGGCTCGGGCAGATCAACATTTTCCTGCTGCTGTTGATCGTGTGGGATTTGGGCCGGGACGAAAAAAGTCGCCTTCGGGGTATCGGCGCCGGGATCGCGGCGGGGGTCAAACTGACTCCGGCGTTCTTCTGGGCGTACCTGTTCATCACGAAGCAGTGGCGCGCCTTGGTGACTGCGGTGATCACGTTCGCCGCGACGGTGGCTTTGGGTTTCATCGTGATGTACAGCGACGCGTTGACCTACTGGACCGGCACGCTCTTCGACAGCGATCGGGTGGGACGTACCGACTCACCGAGTAATCAGTCGGTGTCGGGTTTGATCGCCCAGTTGACGCATACGCCGACGCCGTCGAAGGTGCTCGTTCTCGGGTGCAGCGTGGTGGCCGTGTGTCTCGGACTGGGAGCTGCGTGGATGGCTCACCGCAGGGGGCAGAAGTTGCTCGGGCTGACCATGACCGGGCTCACCGCCACAACCGTGTCCCCGTTCTCGTGGGGTCACCACTGGGTGTGGTTTGTTCCGCTGGTGATCCTGGCTTCTCACTACGCGATGGCGTCGAAGAAGATCTGGGCTTGGGTCGTGCCGATCGTGTTCCTCCTGCCCGTCCTGAACTGGTCGCACACGTGGCCGATACCCGCGGCGGATATGCAGGGCACCGACCGCTTTATCGGCATGGGAATGTTTATGTTGCCCTCGCCCGACTACCTGCGAATCGCCATGGTGGCTGTCTATCTGTGGGTGTTTGTCGTGGCCGCTGCCATGACGCTGATCGTGTTCGGTTGGAAGAAATGGACAGTGCCGAATCTGGAAGCTGCGGACACACCGGCCTGACATGGCAGGATCGGATGTATGGCACTTCATCTGAATCTCGTCGGTGATCCCGAAGCGGATGCTCTCCTCTCCGAGGACCCGTTGGCCTTGTTGCTCGGAATGTTGCTCGACCAGCAGGTTCCGATGGAGACGGCATTTCTGGGGCCGAAGAAGCTCGCGGATCGCATGGACGGTCTCGACGTCCGTCGCATCGCGGAGATGGACACGGACGCGTTCATCGAGATTTGCGCGCAGACGCCGGCAGTCCATCGTTTCCCGAAGTCGATGGGCGAACGCATCCAATCCGTGTGCCAGTTCATCGTCGAAAAGTACGACGGTGACACCGCTGCGATCTGGACGTCGGGTGATCCGAACGGCAAGGAAGTGCTTAAACGACTCAAGGCGCTGCCCGGCTACGGCGATCAGAAGGCCCGAATCTTCTTGGCACTGCTGGGCAAACAAATCGGCGTCCAGCCTGACGGTTGGCGCGAAGCAGCCGGGGATTACGGACTCGACGGGTCACGGCGGTCCATAGCCGACGTGGTCGACGAGCAGACGCTCCTCGAGGTCCGCGAGTTCAAGAAAGCCGCCAAGGCTGCAGCAAAGGCAAAGTAGTCAGCCGAACTGCGTACTACTCGCCCGCACCAGCTTCACCAAGTCGCCTGCCGGCCCTTCGAGTTGCCGCGGCGGCCGCCATACGGCTCGCAAGGTGCGGGCGAGGTCGAGGCCGTCCACCTGGACAACCCGAAGGTCACCCGATTTCACCTGCTCACTGACTGCAAGAGTGCTCAGCACTGCCGGTCCGACACCGCCGAGGACGCTGGTTCGGATGGCGGCCGAGCTACCGAGCTCGAGCAGGGGCGTCGCGCGCTCGTACTCCGAAAGCGCAACATCGAGAGTGGTCCGAGTGCCGGATCCTGGCTCGCGGACCAGCAACGGCGTCATGGCCAGTTCGCCGATGGTGAGAGGTTTACGCCGACGCGCCCACGCGTGATCGGGATCGACAACGACTACGAGTGAATCGCGGGCGACGGTGATGCTGTGTAGGTGCCTGGGGACAGTCGGGGATTCGACAAATCCGAGATCGCACATTCCCACGTCGATCGCTTCGATGACACGCGTCGAGTTGTAGACCTGCAGATGCACTGTGACGTCGGGGTGTAACGCACGAAAAGTGCCCAGCCACGCCGGAATCAGATGTTCGGCAACAGTCATGCTGGCGCAGACCGTCAACTCCGCCGATCGCTCGGTCCGCATTCCTTCGGCCACGTCGAGTAGCTGTGTCGAATTGGCCAGGACACGCCGGGCCCAATGGACGATGACAGTGCCTTGCGGAGTTAACGTCGCCCCGGTCGATTTTCGGTGGATCAGGGGCATACCGAGTTGGCGTTCCAGCGCTTTGATCGCACGGCTGGCGTTGGGTTGCGCGATATGCGCGAGACGGCTTGCAGCGCTGAGGCTTCCGTGATCATCGACGCCGACCAGTAGCTCGAGTGTGGTGAGGTCCGGCCAGCGTCGGGTCATGCATTCAGGCTATACCCAATTACCCGGACATATCGTATTGATATGCCGTGATAGCAGAAATCGAGCTACCGCACCAGTGATTTCTGACGGACTCTGGACGGGTGAACAGCGATGTGAAGTCCGTGGTCGACAAACCGGCCGTTACCTCGCCGGCGCCTGTGCGGCGGTGGGCGAGTATCACTGCGCTCGTGCCCGGAGTGGCTCTGTGCGCCGTCGGTGCGGCAATCGCGCTGGGGGTCGGGCGGCTCTTTTCCGCTGTCAGCCCGCTGCTGATTGCCATCGTCGCCGGTGCGATCGTGGCGAATCTTGTCACGCTGCCTGCGAAATTCCAGCCGGGACTGACATTTTCGTCTAAACGGCTGCTGCGAATCGGCATTGCCTTGCTCGGTCTGCAGTTGATGTTCAGCGACATCGTCGGTCTCGGCTGGGGTGTGATCGCCGTCGTCGTGGCGATCGTTGTTCTTGGCATCGCCGGAACAATGTATGCCGGAAAGCTTTTGGGTCTGTCGTGGACACAGCGAATTCTGATTGCGTGCGGCTTCTCGATCTGCGGCGCCGCGGCTGTGGCCGCCGCGGATGGCGTGGTAAATGCAAAAGAAGAAGAGTTACTTACTGCGGTAGCGTTGGTGGTGATCTTCGGAACGTTGATGATTCCGACAATTCCGTTGTTGGCGAGGAGTTTCGGACTCGATGACGTCAGCGCGGGCATGTGGGCCGGTGGGTCGATTCACGAGGTTGCGCAGGTTGTTGCCGCCGGCAGTGCTCTCGGTGCCACCGCATTGGGTGTTGCCACCATTGTGAAACTTGCTCGTGTGCTGATGCTGGCGCCGGTCATGGCGTTCTTGAGTATCCGTCAACGTGCCATGTCCGACAATTCGAATCTCCAGGTGAAGCGGCCGCCGCTGGTGCCCCTGTTCACGTTGGCCTTCATCGCATTCATGGGGCTGCGCTCAACGGGGATTCTCCCGGAAGAGGTTCTCGGCGTAGCGAAGACGGTGCAAACCGCATTGTTGGCGGCTGCGATGTTTGCCCTCGGGCTCGGTGTGCGACTGAGTGTGATCCGCGGAGTCGGAGTGCGCCCATTCGTTTTGGCTGCATTGTCGACGGTCTGGGTGGCCCTGATCGCCTTGGTCGGTGTTGTGCTGGTCAGCTGATCGTTCTCACCCTTGGCGCTGGGCTTTCCATTCGCTGGGGCTCATCGAAAACTGCGTGCGAAACCACCGCGAGAAACTGCCTTGAGTAGAAAATCCGAGGTGCACGGCAACGTCGGTCAACGAATAGCGTGGGTTCGACACCAAGCGTTGCGCGAGGCTACTGCGTACCGAATTGAGAACAGCCGTGAAGGTATCACCCGATTCTGCTAGATGGCGGTGCAGGGTTCGCCGATCGAAGCCGAGGCTCCGAGCCACATGTTCGACGGAGCATCGTCCGGTGGGGAGCAGCACTTCGATCAATTCCCTTGTACGGCTGAGGGTATCGGAGGAATCTGCGGCGGGAAGCGAGTCGAGGAATGCTCGTGCATATGGGCGAAGTAGCTCATCGGCCAGTTCGTTGCGGGCATCTAGATCGCTCGCATAGAACACGATTCCGGTGAACTCGTGATCGAAGTCCACCGCGTTGCCGAGAATTCGTCGATGTGTACTGGTGTCTTGCGGAGCACTGTGTGTGAATCCGACGCTCACCGGATGCCAGGCAGGCCCGAGAAAGCTCCGCAGGATCTGCACGGTTGCGCCGACGGCGAGTTCGACGGTCTGCCTGGTGTCGACCGAGTCTGCGGTTGGCCTCGAATTGGCAGGATCGCCGACTTCCAGGCCGATGCGCAGGGTGGCCAATCCGCTGACTTCGGTGAGACGGATGCGCAGTGCCTCGTTGTAGGTGTGCTCGTACCGGATCAGGACGTCCAGTGCGCTCCTGACGTCGGGTTCTTCCCTGATGACCAGGCTAAGCGGCCCGAGATTGGACAGCCTGCGGAGTTCGGCGAGGAGGAGGCCGAAATCTTCGCGCCCGGATTCCGTTGCGGACAGTTCGAGGAGCGCGGCAATCGAGGCTGCTGGCACCCACTGATCGGGGTTGGCCAGGCTTGCCGGAGCGAGGCCGACGCTCCTCATCAGGTCGACGGCATCGATGTGGACCGAGCGACACAGGTCGACGTAGCGGTTGAGCGACGCATAGCGGGCGAGTGGCTTCACGAGGTTCCTTAGTTCTTGACTTAATGTCCCGAAATGTTGTGCTGCGTGTCTCGTACAGTTAAGCATGTGAGCCGGATCTCACCTAGTGTTGTTCACATCAGATCGCGACCCCGGAGTCGAAAGTAACTTCTGGAAGTTGTTGCGTACGAACATAGCTCGACCGAGTTTGTCGAGTATGCCCACAGAATTGGAGAGCATCGTGGCACACGCCATTCGATTCCATGAGATCGGTACCCCGTCTGTCATGCGTTGGGAAGAGGTCGAGGTAGGTCAGCCCGGGGCTGGTGAGGTCCGGATTCGCCACGGCGCCGTCGGACTCAACTTCGCCGACACATACTTCAGAAGTGGCCTCTACCCTGCACAATTGCCTGCCGGTATGGGCGTCGAGGGTGCCGGAACTATCGAGGCGGTCGGTGCGGGTGTTGCCGATTTCAGTGTGGGGGATCGGGTGACCTACACCGGCAGTCCGCTCGGGGCGTACAGCACCGAGCGCATCATGCCGGCTGCCGACCTGATCGCGTTGCCCGACGGTATCGATTTCGAGACGGCAGCAGCGATGACCATGCGCGGCCTCACGGCGGCTTACCTTCTGCGCCGCATCTACCCGCTGAAGGCAGGGGATACCGTTCTGCTGCACGCTGCTGCAGGTGGAGTTGGTTTGATCTTCACTCAGTGGGCAAAGCTACTGGGCATCAAGGTGATCGGGACTGTTTCCACAGACGAGAAGGCAGCTGTTGCCCTGGCGCACGGGTGCGACGAGGTCATCATCTACACCCGCGAGGATGTTGTTGCGCGGGTGAAGGAGATCACCGGTGGTGTCGGTGTGCCGGTTGTCTACGACAGCATCGGGCAGTCCACGTTCGAGGTCTCACTCGACTCCTTGGCACGCCGAGGGCTGATGGTGTGCTTCGGAACCGCATCAGGGCCGACGCCGCCGATCAACGCAATGCAGTTGGCGGTCAAGGGATCTCTTTTTGTCACTCGACCGGCCTTGGCCGACTACATCGCCGATCCGGCGGAGCGCGCCGAATTGGCCGCCGAGCTCTTCTCGCACGTCGAAGAGGGGCGGATCAAGATCGGAATCAATCAGCGGTATGCACTCGAAGATGCGGTGCGTGCGCACCACGATCTGGAATCCGGCCGCAGTATCGGTTCCTCCGTCTTTACCGTCTGACGCCATCCGTCGAAAGGGGAATCGTCATGAATAACACTGCAACGCTGATTGATACGGCCACCAGGTCGATCACCGTCGAGAAGCTGACCTGCTCCATCGGTGCCGAACTGTCCGGAGTGGACCTCGGCGTTGTCGCTCGCGACGACGCTTTGTTCGCCGAAATCAAATCGCTCCTGCTCGAGCACAAGGTTCTGTTCTTCCGTGACCAGGACTTCAGCCGGGCGCAGCACGTAGAACTGGCACAACGCTTCGGCGACCTCGAGGATCATCCCGCGCTGGGTAGCGATCCCGACCATCCCGGGCTGGTCCGCATCTACAAAGACCTCGACAGTCCGCCGGAGCATTTCGAGAATGCCTATCACTGCGACGCGACGTGGCGCGTGAACCCACCGATGGGATGCGTGCTCCGCTGTGTGGAAACACCACCCGTCGGAGGTGACACCATCTGGGTGAACATGGCACTGGCATACGACAATCTGCCTGCCGGCATCAAGGACCAGATCAAGGACCTCAAAGCCCGGCACAGTATCGAATCGAGCTTCGGTGCCAGGATGCCGATCGAACAGCGCCATCAGCTCAAGGAGCGCTTTCCGGACGCCGAACATCCCGTTGTGCGAACGCATCCCGAGACCGGCGAGAAGATTCTTTTTGTCAATTCGTTTGCGACGCACCTCGTCAATTACCACACACCGGAGAACATTCGATACGGCATCGACTTCGCTCCTGGCTCGAGTAACTTGCTCAACTACCTCGCAAGCCAGGCCCAGATTCCCGAGTATCAGGTTCGGTGGCGCTGGACCGAGAACAGCGTCGCAATCTGGGACAACCGTTCAACGCAACACTATGCAGTGCAGGACTATTGGCCTGCAGTTCGAAAGATGGAACGCGCCGGAATAGTCGGCGACGCACCGTTCTGATCGTCCCCCTTCTTTCTCAGCTCTCATCTGATTGGAGTTTTGTTATGCATTTTCACGATGACGCCCTGTTCCCGGAGGTTCAGGAGAAGCTTGTGATTACGGTTGCGCCGTATGGTCCGGAGTGGGAGCCGGACGATTTTGCGGAGGATCTGCCGTTGACGATGGACGAGCATGTTCAGACTGCGGTGGATTGCTACAACGCGGGTGCGACGGTGTTGCATATTCATGTTCGTGAGCTTGACGGTAAGGGTTCGAAGCGGCTTTCGAAGTTCAACGAGTTGTTGGGCCGTTTGCGTGAGGCTGTGCCGGAGATGATTTTGCAGGTGGGTGGGTCGATTTCGTTTGCGCCGGAAGGTGAAGGTGCGGATGCGAAGTGGCTTTCCGATGATGTGCGGCATATGTTGGCGACGTTGGATCCGGCTCCGGATCAGGTGACGATTGCGATCAATACGTCGCAGATGAACATCATGGAGTTGATGACCCCGGATGATATTGCGGGGACGTCGATGGAGCGTCCGGAGTTGGCGAACACCTACCGTGAGATGACGGTTCCGGCGGGTCCGGAGTGGGTGGCGGAGCATTTGCGTCGGTTGCAGGAGGCGGGTATTCAGCCGCATTTCCAGCTCTCGAGTATTCCGCAGCTCGAGACGGTGGAGCGGTTGATCCGCCGGGGGATCTATACGGGTCCGGTGAATTTGACGTGGGTGGCGATCGGTGGTGGGTTCGACGGTCCGAATCCGTACAACATGATGAATTTCGTTTCGCGGGTTCCTGATGGTGCGTGTCTGACGCTCGAGACGTTGATGCGCAGTGTGTTGCCGGTGAACACGATGGCGATCGCGATGGGGTTGCATGCGCGGTGCGGTAACGAGGACACGATTTGGGGCCGTAAGGGCGAGAAGATGACGTCGGTGCAGCAGATCGAGCAGTTGGTGCGTATTGCGGGTGAGTTGGGCCGTGAGGTGGCTACGGGTAAGGAAGCTCGCGATATTTATCGGATCGGTCAGAGGTATGCCGATACCGATGAGACGTTGGCGAAGTTGGGTTATGCGCCGAATCGTCGGCCGGGTCAGTTGGGTTTCACCCACCACGCCTGACGGTAGTTCCGGGGGCATGAGCTGTGACAGTTCATGCCCCCGAGTCATCTCCAGAGCTTGTTGCTAGAAAATTTCCGAACCTTTTGTCCATCAGGCGATTTCCGGAAACTTATACCTCGACCAGGGTTCCGCCGTCGTCTTCCTTCCTCGAATGCTCCAAGGAGAATCATGGGATTACAGGCTACTTCCACGCTCAGCGTGGACACCGCACGCAGCAGCGGTGGACGGCGAAAGATATACCCCTGGATCGTTTTTGCGCTGGCCTTCGGCCTCCTGCTCTCGGACTACATGTCCAGACAGGTCCTGAGCGCGGTTTTCCCGATCCTGAAAGCGGATTGGGATCTCTCCGATTCGCATTTGGCGTCGTTGAGCAGTGTTGTCGCGCTGATGGTCGGGTTGCTGACGTTCCCGCTCTCACTTCTGGCCGATCGTTGGGGCCGCGTCAAGAGCCTGATCCTGATGGCCGTGTTGTGGAGTGTCGCTACTCTGCTGTGCGCGATTGCCCAGTCCTATGAACAGATGCTCGGTGCGCGATTCCTCGTCGGTGTCGGTGAAGCCGCATACGGCAGTGTCGGTATTGCCGTGGTGCTCAGCGTGTTTGCACCGCGAGTGCATGCAATGCTGGCCGGTGCCTTCATGGCCGGTGGTTCGTTCGGTTCGGTGATCGGTGTTGCGATCGGCGGGTTCATCGCCGTTCAGTTCAGTTGGCGTTGGTCCTTTGCCGCGATGGCGATCTTCGGTCTCATCCTCGTTGCGCTGTTCCGCGCTCTGGTTACCGAGAAGAAGTTGGCCGCTTACGCCGTCGAGGGTTCCGCCGGCGCCGCAGCGGAACCGGATGGGTACCGGGCGCCGGTATCGACATTGTTCACCAATCCGGCGGTGCTGTTCGCCTATATCGGTGGCGGGCTGCAGATGTTCACTGCCGCTGTACTTCTGGCGTGGTTGCCGAGTTTCTTCAACCGCTACTACGATCTTGCGCCGGACAAGGCCGGGGTCATGGCTTCGGTGTTCGTTCTCCTGGTCGGCAGCGGCATGGTGGTCTGCGGATTCATCACCGACCGGTTCAGCCGTGACAACTCGGCAAAGAAGTGGACGACGGCGATCGTCTACTGTGTGATCTCCCTGGTGTCCTTGGGTATCGGTCTCCGGTTAGGCACGGGCACAGCGCAACTCGTACTTCTGGGAATCGGTGCATTCTTCTCCGCCGGCTGTTCGGGTCCGACAGCGGCGATGGTCGCCAACCTCACGCATCATTCGATCCGTGCATCGGCCATGGGAACGCTGACGGTCGCCAACAACCTGCTCGGACTGGCGCTCGGTCCCTTTGTCATCGGCATTCTTGCCGATCATCTCGGACTCCTGAGAGCGCTGCAGCTTTCACCCTTGGTCTACATTGCCGCCGTGGTTGCCTTTATTGCGGGCAAGCGTGCGTACCCGGCCGGTATTCGTCGTCTGGAGAATCTTCAGAAAGCGCCTGCAATGAATGCCTGATCCGGCATTGCAACTCGAATGGGCACCTACCCGCTATTTGCGAGTAGGTGCCCATTCGTCTGTCAGCTGATGTTGTGGCACAGAAGAACTGCCGAAGTCAGTTATCCGACTGACGCTGCTTGTGTGCTTCCATCTCCTCGACGAGGATCGGAACGCCGATGTTGCACGAGTGGATACCCACCACGGTCGCCAGCTTGAGGACCTCGAGAATCTCCTGCGGTGTCACCCCCATGTCCAAGGCTGCCTGAATGTGGCGCCTGGTACCCGGTGCATACATGTGGGTGGCGGAGGCGTCGACGGCGATACACAGCAGCTGAACAACTTTCGGTGAGAGGACACCGCTCTGGTACGGCTCCATCGCCATTTTCATATACAGTTCGGTCCAGTTCGGGTCCATGTCGTACAACCCGTCCCAGAGCGTATTCCAGCCGCCGCCGGCCTTCATCGCCTCGACTACTGGATAGCTGTTGGTGTCCTCGGTCATCATTCCTCCGTTTGTTGTTCGATACGAGCAGGTCTAGCGGGCGGTTGAGGCGGCCGCGAGTTCGCGCTTGAGAATTTTCCCGGTTGCGGTCATCGGCAGTTCGGTGACGAACTCGACGTGGCGGGGGTACTTGTAACTGGCCATCTGTTCTTTCGACCACGCGATCAGGTCGTCAGCCGTGATCTGCGCTGCCGGGTGGAGGATGACAAACGCCTTGATCTCCTCGCCATGTCTCTCGTCGGGCAACCCGACGACGGCGGCGAGCGAAACGGCGTCGTGGGTCACGAGGACTTCTTCGATTTCGCGAGGGTAGACGTTGAATCCACCGCGAACGATCAGGTCCTTCGCGCGATCCACTATGTAGTAGAAGCCGTCGTCGTCGACGCGAGCCAAGTCGCCGGTGCGGAACCAGCCGTCATGCATGACTTCGGCAGTGGCGTCGGGGCGGTTGTAGTAGCCCTTCATGACGTTGTGGCCGCGCAGAGCGATCTCACCGACTTGATCCTGGCCGGTGACGGTGTTCCAGTGCTTGTCCACCAGTCGCGCCTCGATGCCCCAGATCGGGACTCCGATCGATCCCGGCCGAGGATCACGCTCCGGGTCGCTGAACAGTGCCAACGGCGAAGACTCGGACAGCCCGTAGCCTTCGAGGATCTGGACGCCGAACTGCCTCTTGAACTGGGTGAGAATCTCCACGGGCAACGCTGCGCCGCCGGAGATCGCCTTGCGCATGTTCCGCGCAATCTTCTCGACATCCACATTTCCTTCGTCGAGCGCGCCGAGCAGACCCCAGTACATAGTGGGCACGCCGGCGAAGACCGTGATGTTTTCCTGCTCCATCAACGCGAGCGCAGCGGCGGCCTCGAACCGGGGCATCAGGACCAGCGTCGAGCCGACGGAAAGTGCGGAGTTCATGGCGACGGTTTGGCCGAAGGAGTGGAACAGTGGGAGCGTGATCAGGCACGTATCGAGTTGTGTTGGGGTGCTGTCGAAGAGGCGATTGGCGCAGAGCGCGTTGAGAACCATGTTGGAGTGAGTGAGCTCTGCGCCTTTCGGAGCTCCGGTGGTTCCGCTGGTGTAGAGAATCACTGCTGTATCCGCCGGTTCTCGCACCACGGTTTCGAACTCGTTTGGCGTCGCAGCGATCGCCTGGGCAACCGTGTGGACGTCCGCGAGTTGCGACGGCCCCTGCGGATCGGCAGTGATCAGGAACATGTGACTGCACGCGGGAGCACCCTGGAAGCCGTCGAGGCCGTACTCGCCGATCGGCAGGTCGGGGCCACCTTCGAAACAGAAGTAGGCTTTCGCATCGGAGTCGTTGAGGTGGTACGCAATCTCCCGGCCCTTCAGCAAGATGTTGAGCGGTACCACCACTGCACCAGCCTTGAGGATCCCGTAGTACACCGCGAGGAACTCGGGGATGTTCGGGCAGGAGAGCGCAACCTTGTCGCCGGGTTGCACGCCTCGGGCCACGATCAGGCTTGCGATCTTGTTGGCATGGCGGTTCAGTTCCGCGTATGACTGGCGTTCGTTGCCGAGCACGACGGCATCTCGATCCGGGTATCGCCGAGCCGAATCTTCCAGTAATGCAGATAAATTGAGCATCGCTGCGTGTCCTTCGAAGTGTAGGTAGAAGCTCAGGTCAGCGTTTACGAGACCACGTCTTCGCGAACCTGGGTCAGCTCGTCGATGAATTCCTCGGCCTGCGACCATTCCCCGTACCCGGAGGCAGGATTCAGGTGCCCGACGTCGCCGAGGTCGACCAGACGGCTGCCCCAGACCTCGGCCATGTTGGCCACCCTGAGCCGATCGGCCAGCGGGTCGTTCGAACTCACTGCGACGATGCTCGGGAACGGCAGTTGGCGACGGGGAATGGGCAACCATCCGTTGCTGTTGAGATCCTCCAGCATCGGATAACCCTCGGGTAGTTGGCGTTCCAGGTCCGCGGGAGTTGCCAGCAGCGCGCCCACGATCGGGCGATTCGCCTGTAGAGCCCAGTGGACTGTGATCATGACACCGGCGCTGTGGGCAACAAGCACGATCGGTCCGTCGATGTCGCTGATCACCGCGTCGAGGGCTGCGATCCGGGCAGCCAGGCTGAGTTTGTTCTCCGAGAGGGGAGGCACGCTACGTACCCGGTCCAGCTTGTTTTCCAGCAAAGTCTGCCAGTGTTCGTCGACGTGGTCGCGTAGGCCGGGCACGATCACGACGGTGGGTACTGAGGGGGCGTTCGCGGAAGGGTTGGTCATTGCCGTCTCCGGGGTTGTTTGGTGATGTTCGGGGCGTAGCGCCGGCGCGGGTCTGCCACTGTGGTTGATCGCCGGGGGCGGAACCCGATTTACGTTGTGACGGCGCGATCTACGAGGCGCTCGACACTCTTGTATCGGGGTCACGATAGCCGGATCGGTCCATCGATATTTGACATAATGAGACAAGCCTATTGACGTTTCGGGACTCGTAATCTCAGTGGGTCATGCGGGCCTTGGCTGCCCCAAGGGTCAAGAATCCTGTCTCAATGCGTCAAGTTTGATTGCTTCGACACGGCTATCGTGATCTCCATCACCAGGAAGGTCGAGTGCGCGGCAAATCACAGGCATTCGAGTGGAACGGGACGATACATGTTGTGATGCAACGACCTTCGGGTGCGAGCTGACACTGACGTCGTCTCGGACTGCGCCCCTTCTTTCTCAGCTCTCATCTGATTGGAGTTTTGTTATGCATTTTCACGATGACGCCTTGTTCCCGGAGGTTCAGGAGAAGCTTGTGATTACGGTTGCGCCGTATGGTCCGGAGTGGGAGCCGGACGATTTTGCGGAGGATCTGCCGTTGACGATGGACGAGCATGTTCAGACTGCGGTGGATTGCTACAACGCGGGTGCGACGGTGTTGCATATTCATGTTCGTGAGCTTGACGGTAAGGGTTCGAAGCGGCTTTCGAAGTTCAACGAGTTGTTGGGCCGTTTGCGTGAGGCTGTGCCGGAGATGATTTTGCAGGTGGGTGGGTCGATTTCGTTTGCGCCGGAAGGTGAAGGTGCGGATGCGAAGTGGCTTTCCGATGATGTGCGGCATATGTTGGCGACGTTGGATCCGGCTCCGGATCAGGTGACGATTGCGATCAATACGTCGCAGATGAACATCATGGAGTTGATGACCCCGGATGATATTGCGGGGACGTCGATGGAGCGTCCGGAGTTGGCGAATACGTATCGGGAGATGACGGTTCCGGCGGGTCCGGAGTGGGTGGCGGAGCATTTGCGTCGGTTGCAGGAGGCGGGTATTCAGCCGCATTTCCAGCTCTCGAGTATTCCGCAGCTCGAGACGGTGGAGCGGTTGATCCGTCGGGGGATCTACACGGGTCCGGTGAATTTGACGTGGGTGGCGATCGGTGGTGGGTTCGACGGTCCGAATCCGTACAACATGATGAATTTCGTTTCGCGGGTTCCTGATGGTGCGTGTCTGACGCTCGAGACGTTGATGCGCAGTGTGTTGCCGGTGAACACGATGGCGATCGCGATGGGGTTGCATGCGCGGTGCGGTAACGAGGACACGATTTGGGGCCGTAAGGGCGAGAAGATGACGTCGGTGCAGCAGATCGAGCAGTTGGTGCGTATTGCGGGTGAGTTGGGCCGTGAGGTGGCTACGGGTAAGGAAGCTCGCGATATTTACCGGATCGGTCAGAGGTATGCCGATACCGATGAGACGTTGGCGAAGTTGGGTTATGCGCCGAATCGTCGGCCGGGTCAGTTGGGTTTCACCCACCACGCCTGATTTTTCGTCAACCTGCATGTTTTGTCCGGGGCGCGCCAGTACTGCCGTGCCCCGGACACGCTCAGTACAGCCGCCGGCGCATTTTGCGCACACCAATTGTGTTGGCTCGCATCCCGGTTCGTAGCGACTACCTTCACAAGACACTAAGGGTATGAGAAAAGTCAGATGAGTTCACAACGTTCTTGGGCACGGAAGGCGGCGGTCATCGCCGCCACTACAGCGACCGCATTCAGTTTGGGTGCCTGCGGCAGTGATTCTGCCTCTGCCGACGGCTCTGTCATGAAGATCGGAATCACTCAGGGAGTGCCAGGCGATCTGCTCACCGTTGTTGCTGAAAACGAGGGCTTCTTCGACAAGCGTGGGGTCAACGTCGAACTGATGCCTCCCTCCTTGACCACCGCCCTCTCCGCCGCCGTCATTTCGAACGACATCACTGTCGGGACCATGGTGCCCGGGACCTTGTGGCCGGCAATCGACAAGGGCGCTTGTGCAAAGGCTTTGGGCTCCACGCTGGGAAACACGATGGATGTGATTGCGCAGCCGGGCACCGAGATCGCCGGTGACCCCACCGATCCCAACACCACTATGGCGAGCATCAAAGGAAAGACCATCGGTGTCACTTCCCGTGGATCCGGCATGGAACTGTGGATTACGCAGCTGCTCAACGATGCCGGTCTGGACCCGGCCAAGGACGTCACGTTCGTGGGAGTCGGAGCGCCGGCCACAGCAATCCAGGCGTTCAAGGCCAAGCAGGTTGACGTTCTCTACTACGGCCCCACTATGGCCGAGCAGTTGCCCGAATCCGAAGTAGTGCGCGTGACGGACATTATCGGCAAGCCTGGGAATGCGCTTTCCTCGCTTGTTCAGGGGTATCCCTCGGCGTCCTGCAACACGATCGAGCAACGCCCGAACGACTTGTTGAACTACTGCAAGGCGATGTGGGACACCTACGATTTTGCGCAGGATCCCAAAAACGCTGCGGCGATGGGCAAATGGATGTCCGAGCTGATCGGTGTCTCGCCTGCCGGGGGGCCGGCAGCCTGGGACGCACTGAAATCGACGTATCTGCCGATGACCATCACGCAGGAATCGTGGGAAGCGCAAGCCGAGTTGGCTGGTTCGCCGGCTCCCGTTGCGCCGGATTTCGCCAGCTCGGTCTACGAGCCGTGCACGGGTGGTGATCCGCGATGACCCCTCCCGCTGCCGTCGCGACGACGCGCGTCGACCCGGTACTTCAACCTGTCCCACCAGAGGAAAAGAAGCCGAAGGGTAAGAAAGTTGTTGTCGGCGCGACCGGCGCCAAGGCCAAACTTTCCGGCGGATCATTACTCGCGGTGCAGATAGCGCTGCTGATCGCGATACTGGCTGCCTGGCAGATCAGCTACAACTACGCCGGTGAGAACAAGCTGGTGGTGTCGAACCCGAAGCTCGTGTGGGAGGCCTTTCTAGCTTGGCAGGAGAAAGGCACTTTCTGGCCTGACCTGTGGTCGACGGTGTCTGCGGCCTTTATCGCATTGATTCTGAGCGCGGTGATCGGTATTGCCGCGGGCATCGGGCTCGCGCTGGCGCCGAGCGTCGAGGCCGTGGTTTCTCCGTTCCTGGACGCGATCAATGCGATGCCGCGCATTGCTCTTGCCCCGGTGTTCGTCATCTACTTCGGTATCGGTTCGACCTCGAAAATCGTCCTGGCATTCACGCTGGTTGTCTTCATCATCACCATCAATACCAGGGCCGGTGTTTCGAGTGCCGACTCGGAATTGCTTCGGCTGTCCGTGGTCATGGGAGCGAGTAAGTGGCAGCGCTTCTACAAGGTGCTCTTGCCGGTGGCCGTGCCGTCCATCTTCGCCGGTCTTCGGCTAGGCCTGATCTACTCGCTCCTCGGCGTAGTCGGCGCGGAACTCATCGCCTCGACAAGTGGCTTGGGGCAGCAGATCTCGGCATCCTCGGCTGCGTTCGACCTCGGGACGGTGTACGCCGCGCTGATCGTTCTTGCAGTGATCGCCGCAGTGTTCAACGCTGCCGCCGGGCGTATCGAGAAGTCGATTCTTCGTTGGCAACCCCCGCAGGACGCATGATGACGTATACAGGAGTGAAAGCTGTGGGAACCGACAACGCCGTTGCAGTCGAAGACCCCGCGTTCGAGATTCGTTCTGCAACATTGGATTACACGCCAGCTGGCGCGAGCACCTTCTCCGGAGTTCGAGATCTCTCGCTCACGGGTAAGCGGGGTGAGCTGTTGGTACTGGTAGGACACAGTGGCTGCGGAAAGACAACAGCGCTGAATCTGATGGGGGGATTGATTCATCCGACCACCGGCTCCGTCTCGGTGCTGGGCACCAGTCCGGCGCAGGCGCGTTCGGAGATGGGATACATGTTCGCCCGTGACGCGCTGTATCCGTGGCGTACGGCCAGGCAGAATGTGGAGCTCGGTATGGAGCTTGCTCATGTCGGAAAGGCCGAGCGGCGTGAGCGGTCGATGGAGATGCTGCGCAGAGTCGGACTCGAGGCTGCAGCGGACCGGTACCCGTGGCAACTGTCGCAGGGCATGCGTCAGCGTGCGGCTCTCGCCCGGACGTGGGTGATGAAGCCGGCATTGATCCTCATGGATGAGCCGTTCTCGGCGCTGGATGCGCAGACCCGCGACGTGGTTCGCGACGAATTCCTTGATGTGTGGAGCCAGGAACGGCAGACCGTGGTTTTCGTGACACACGATCTGAACGAGGCATTGCTCATCGCGGATCGGGTAGTTGCCATGCGCGCCGGTGAGGTTGTGGTGGATATGAAAATCGAGATGGATCGACCTCGAGATGAGGCCGGCCTGGAAAGCAGCAAGGAGTTCCGTGACATGTTGGGGGAGTTGCGCGCAACGCTGAACTCGCACTGATTCTCGCGCAGCGAGCACGCGCGGCGGTTGGCCCGTAAGGCAGCCGTGATTGATTAGTTGACCCCGCCAGTGAGAAGGCCCTGTCGCGAACACACGTGACAGGGCAGAGGTGTGGCGGTCGATCATGCACATCGTCGCGATCGGATGGGCGAGGGATCGCCAGAGTGCGCTGAACCGTCCACAGCGAAGGCGTCGGTCACGCCCTGACGCGAAAGGGTTCTCCAGGGATGCGGGCTCGATCTAACTCGGCCGATGATGCAGGGCGGGCAGATATCGCAGCCAGTGAATTCACCCGCGGCGGGCGAAGGCAGCGGTTCCACGGGCGATTAGCGTCGTCGTTGATCTGTTGATTCGAGAAGGGACGCCCCGTGGCCGAGATCGTAACCCGAGACAACTTCGTCGAGGCTGAAACCGCGCACTACTTCCGGGAGCAGCTCACCAAGGCCCCCGTCAACAGGTACTTTCACTCCAGGGTGCCGGTGAACGTCGAAACCCAGGTCGTGATCCGGTCGAACGTGGACCTGATCTACTCCTTCGCCGTCGTCGACGTGACCGAGGAAGCCACCTTCTCGCTCGCGCCGTCCAGCGAATACCAGGTGGCCGAGATCATCGACGAGAACCATTACGTCGTCGGTGTCATCTACCCCGGTGAGATTTTGACAGTGCGCAACGCCGACCTGTCCACCGGCACTCATGTGTATGTGGCGGGCCGCACCGCGACCGGGGGCGGGCTCGCCCGCGCCCACGAGTTGCAGGATGCACGCCGGATCACCGCCGCGACGTCCAATCCGTACCGAGGCCGGGAGTTCGACGAGGACACCCGCAAGTCGGTCGGCGCCGAGCTGGAAACTCATGCCGCCGAGGCGGACTTCTCCAAGGGCTTCGGTACCCCCGTCAGTACGGATTCTTACCAGCACCTGTTGGGCGCCCGCCTGGGCTGGGGTGGTCTGCCGCCCGAGGATGCCCAATACTTCCAGGCGGTGGCCACATCCACCGGTGTGGATGTGTGGACCTTTGCTGTTCCGCCGCTGGACTACGAGCGCAACGGATACTTCTCGGTGATCAAGTACGACGGGATGGGCTGGCTCGACGTCGACCGACCTGGCCTGTCCGACAGCGAACTGGTTCGCAACGACGACGGCACCATCAGCATCTGGTTCGGCGACGACCGCGTAGCGAACAAGCCGAACGTCATCCGCGCGACGGAGGGGCAGAAGTTCTATTACGGCATGCGCCTCTACCGTCCGCGCGATGCCGAGGAAACCCGCGAGTTCATCGAGAAGGTTCGGTCGACACCGATTACTCCAGTTGGCTGACGGCTGTACCGCCAGTCGGTCCACTATTGCCTACCTCGGACATCATCGAAGCAGTCGGTGAACGGCCCGGACTTACTGTTGCGGCCAGGCCTTCGGACTGCATCCGAACTGTTGGCGGAACCACCTCGAGAACGCGCTCAACTCGGAAAATCCGAGTTCCACCGAGATTTCGGTGAGGGAGCGATCCCCGCGCTCGATCGACAAGGTGGCGTGATCGCGTCGCACCGCATCCAGAATCGACGAGTACGTCTCACCCGACTGCGCTAATCGCCGATGCAATGTCCGCCTGTCCATCCCCAGACTGCGCGCGATACGCGTCACCGAGCAATGCTCTGTCGGTAGCAGTGTGGCGATCAGGTCTCGGACCTGTCCGGCCAGGGACGGGTTCTCCGGCGGTGCGAGTAGTCCGAGATACTCTTGGGCGAACGGACGAAGTACGGGGTTGGACAGTCGATTTGGTGCATCCAAATCGCTTGTTGCAATGATGATTCCGTCGATCTCGTGATCGAAGTGGATGGACGGGCCGAAGATGCGAATGTGCATCTCGTCGTCGGCGGGCGCAGCGTGTGTGAAACAGGTGGATATCGGTAGCCATTCGTCGGGCAGGAAATCGCACAGGACTCGTAGGGTCGACGCGACAACCAGATCCACCGATTGCTGTCCCAGGATCATCCCGTCCATCGGCGTCACTCGAATCGTGGCCAGGCCGCGAGATTCTGTCAAATCGAGACGGATTGCTTCGTTGTGTAATTTCATGTGGCGCAATACGATTCCGAGTGCGCTCCGTACGTCGGGCTCCTCGCGTGCGATCAGGCCCACCGGACCGAGGTTCGACACACCGCGATCAAGGGACATTCTGAGGCCGAAATCGTCACGGCCCGATTGTGATGCGGAGAGTTCGAGCAACTCGCTCACGGACTTCGCTGCGATCCATCCCTGCGTCGCGGCAAACGAGGCGGGGTCGATCCCGGCAACCCGCATCAGGGGGTGAGGATTCAGTCCAACCGACTGTGCCACTTCGACATATCCGTTCAAGACAGCACTACGTAGCCTCAGCATCGACGGCCCGAACTCTCGACGTGTTGTCCCATGTTGTCAAGGATATCGACCCAATCTGTCAATGTGGTCGCCGGGGCCGACTGTAGCGTGATGGTCGTCACATCGATTGGGCCGAGCGTTGCCCCGCGACATGCTCGGTGCCCGAAAACCCTGTTGTCCACACCGTTTTGTCGGCACACGTATTTCTTCGAGAAAGGGATTGTGCATGAAACTTCTCAACCGGGTTGCGGTTGTCACGGGCGCCGGACAAGGTCTTGGCCGGGCTATCGCACTCGCGATGGCTGAGGAAGGCGCGAACCTTGTCCTGTGTGATGTTCAGGGCGACAAACTCGCAGAGGTATCAGCCGAGATCGAGGGCTTGGGGCGCGAGAGTCTTCCGGTCCGTTGTGATGTCTCGTCGAAAAGTGAAGTGGCCGAGATGTTCACGGCTGCAGCAGAGAGATTCGGTACCGTCCACATTCTCGTGAACAATGCGGCAATTGTGCCGACCTCGCCGGCCGACGAGATTCGACGTAACAAGCACTACAAGTACGTCACGACACCTGTTCCTCGGCGCGCAGTCGGAATTACCAGCAGCCTCGATGATGACGACTGGCTCCGGTGGTGGGATGTCAACGTGCACGGCCTGTTCTACTGCACCCGCGAGGCACTGAAGTACATGGAACCTCAGCAGTACGGCCGGATCGTCAACATTTCCTCTGTCGCCGGTATATCCACCGCAAGTATGCACAGTCCTGGTTACTCCGCGAGCAAGGCCGCCGTAGCGAACCTGACCAAGACTGTCGCCCTGGATGTAGCGGGCGCCAACATCTTTGTGAACGCAATCGCGTGCGGAGGTGTGCTCACTCCGCCGTTCGCGGCCTACCTCGAACATGCCACCGACGAGGAAAAGCAGAATCTCTATCAAATGATCCCGGTCGGACGGCTCGGAAAGCCTGAGGAATATGCGTCCCTGGCGCTCTACCTAGCCGGTGAAAATCACTATCTCGTCGGCCAGGTGATCAGCGCCAACGGCGGCGTCGTCATCTAGTCCAGGCTCCACATTCCGTCACCCACTTGAGTATTCGAGGACATCAGTTGAACACGCAAAGTTTCCGGACATCGAAGACGATGTTCATCGCCGCTACGACAGTTGCCGCATTCACTTTGGGAGCATGCGGGAGTGATGCCGCTTCGGCAGAGGGTTCCGTCATGAGGATCGGAGTCACCCAGGGGGTGCCCACCGATCTGCTTACCGTCGTCGCCGAGAACGAGGGGTTCTTCGACAAGCGTGGAGTCAACGTCGAATTGAATCCACCTGCCTTGACCAATGCTGTTGCCGCCGCGGTGATCTCCAACGACCTCACGGTCGGTTCGATGGTGCCGGCGATGCTGTGGCCGGCGATCGAGAAGGGCGCATGCGTGAAAGCTCTTGGCTCCCTGGTGGGCAACACGATGGATGTGATCGCGCAACCGGGAACCGAGATTGCCGGTGACCCAGCCGATCCCGACACCACGATGGCAAGCATCAAAGGCAAAACGATCGGCGTGACAGCCCGTGGTGCGGGAATGGAATTGTGGATCAGCCAGATGGCACAAGAGGCGGGTATGGATCCGGCCAAGGACATAACTTTTGTCGGAGTCGGAGCGCCTGCCACCGCAATCGCGGCGTTCAAGGCCAAACAGGTCGACGTCCTCTACTACGGTCCCACCATGGCGTCGCAGCTCTCCGAATCCGAGTTCGTGCGTGTCACGGACATCATCGGTAAGCCCGGCAATGCGCTGTCGGGTCTCAATCACGGTTATCCCACCGCGTCCTGCGGCACGATCGCAGAGCGTCCGAATGACGTCATGAACTACTGCAAGGCGATGTGGGACACCTACGATTTCTCGCAAAATCCGCAAAACGCCGCCGTGATGGGGAAGTGGATGGCAGAGCTGACCGGCGTGGCTCCTGAGGCGGGAACTGCGGCCTGGGAAGCGTTGAAGGAGGCCTACCTGCCGATGACCATCACCAAGGAGTCATGGGAAGAGCAGGAGCCCCTCGCTGGTTCGCCGGCGCCTAGCGTCCCGGATTTCGCGAGTTCGGTCTACGAGCCTTGTGCAGGCGGTGATCCCCGCTGACCCCTGCCTTCAGTCCCGGTCGCGTTCTCGTTCCCCACGTTCCTCTCGCTGACGCTGAAGGAACGGACTGGGGTTCTGGCCGCCGATCGGACCGTGTCCGAGGACGCCGTGCTCGTAGGCGGACTCGGCGTGCAGTGCGACGTCGATTCCGCGGGCCTCGTCTTCGCGTGAGATGCGGAAGCCGAAGGTTCGATCGATCAGCTTGCCGAGGCCGTAGGTGACACCGAAGGCATAGAGCGCGACGACGACAACACCGACAAACTGCTTGCCGAGCTGTGCAAGACCGCCACCGTAGAAGAGTCCTTCAGGGCCGCCGGTCATGACGGCCGTCGCGAGGAGTCCGATCAACAGGGATCCGATGATGCCGCCGACGAGGTGCACGCCGACCACGTCGAGGGAGTCGTCGTAGCCGAGCTTGTGCTTCCAGCCAACGGCATAGGAGCAGACGATGCCGGCGATCAGTCCGATGATCACGGCCCCGAACATATTGACGGTTCCGCAGGACGGCGTGATTGCCACAAGGCCGGCAACGACGCCGGACGCGGCGCCGAAGGTCGTGGGATGGCCGTCGCGGTTCTGCTCGACGAACAGCCAGCCCAACAGACCGGTGCAACCGGCGACGAGGGTGTTGAGGAAGATCTGCGCGGCCATACCGTCGGCGGCAAGAGCGGAACCGGCGTTGAAACCGAACCACCCGAACCACAGCAGGCCGACGCCGAGCAGGACGAAGGGAAGGTTGTGCGGACGCATCGACTCGGCTTTGAATCCCATGCGCTGACCGAGGACCAGAGCCAGAGCGAGGCCCGACGCGCCGGAGACGATCTCGACGACCAAGCCGCCCGCGTAGTCGAGGGCTCCCATTCGAGCCAGCCAACCGTCCGGATTCCACACCCAGTGAGCGACCGGTGCGTAGACGAGGAGGGACCAGATCGGGACGAAGATCATCCAGGCGGAAAACTTTGCCCGGTCTGCGATGGCGCCACTGATCAGTGCTGCGGTCAGGATGGCGAACGTCAGTTGGAAGGTCGCGAACAGCACTTCCGGAACGTTCCCGTGCACGGTCGACGGGTCGATACCTGCCATCCCGAGGTGTTCGAGTCCGCCGATGATGCCGCCGTGATCGTCACCGAATACGAGGCTGTAACCCACGAACAGCCAGGCCACGGTGACAAGCGCGATGGAGACGAAGCTCATCATGATCATGTTCAGTACGCCGGTCGAGCGGACCATGCCGCCGTAGAACAGGGCAAGGCCTGGAGTCATCAGTAGAACGAGTGCGGTGCTGATGAGCAACCAGGCGGTTGCTCCGGCGTCGATGGTGGCGGGCACAGTTTTCTCCTCCCACATGCGGACCTGTCCACATGCTCGGCATCCACGATGGGTGCGTGTGGTTTCCACTGCGCTGCGACCATGTTGCGAACATGTTTCGTATCCGTCTGGGCGTTGCACCCGCACCGGGCGAGCTGTCGTACCTCGCCGGTAGTCTTTGCGCGTGGCCCTGTACCGGAAGTATCGACCGGCGTCCTTCGCCGAGGTGGTGGGGCAGGAACATGTCACCGCACCACTGAGCACCGCCCTCGACGCAGGGCGTATCAACCATGCCTATCTGTTCTCCGGCCCTCGTGGCTGCGGAAAGACGTCGTCAGCTCGTATTCTGGCGCGCTCACTGAATTGCAAGGAAGGCCCGACGTCGACGCCGTGTGGAGTGTGTAACTCCTGCATCGCGCTCGGTCCTGGCGGTTCCGGCAACGTCGATGTCACCGAACTCGACGCCGCGAGTCACGGTGGTGTCGACGACACCCGTGAGCTTCGCGACAAAGCCTTCTACGCGCCGGCCGAGTCGAACTACCGCATCTTCATCATCGACGAGGCCCACATGGTCACGGCGGCGGGATTCAACGCGCTCCTCAAGATCGTGGAAGAGCCGCCCGAGCATCTCATCTTCGTCTTCGCGACCACGGAACCTGAAAAGGTCCTTCCGACCATTCGGTCGCGTACGCACCACTATCCGTTCCGGCTTCTCGCGCCGTCCACGATGCGCGGGCTCCTCGAGAACGTGTGTGCGCAAGAGAACGTCGCTGTCGAGCCGGCGGTGTACCCATTGGTCATCAAGGCCGGTGGCGGATCGCCGCGTGACTCTCTCAGCGTTCTCGATCAGCTCCTGGCCGGAGCCGGCGACGAAGGCGTCACCTACCCGCGGGCTCTCTCACTTCTCGGCGTTACCGACGTGGCCCTCATCGACGAGGCCGTGGACGCACTGTCCGCCGGTAACGGTGCCGCGCTGTTCGGAACCGTCGAACGTGTCATGGACGCCGGGCACGATCCCCGTAGATTTGCACTCGATCTTCTCGAACGCCTCCGCGATCTCATCCTGATGCAAGCAGTTCCCGACGCTGCCGAAACAGGATTGGTCGACGCACCCGAAGCCGAACTGGTCACCATGCGTGAACAGATTCAGAACGTCGGACCGGCCACCCTGACGCGTTTTGCCGAGACCGTCCACGCCGGGCTGGGTGAGATGCGCGGCGCCACCGCCCCTCGTCTGTTGCTCGAAGTGATGTGCGCGAGGATGCTGCTGCCATCGGCGTCGGATTCCGAATCGGCTCTGCTTCAGCGGTTGGAAAAGGTCGAAAGAGGTATCCCGGCAGCAGGTTTCGCGCCGGTAGGGTCCGCTGTTGCTGCTTCGAGTACGGCTCCGCCGCCAGTGCATGCTGCGCCGACGCCGTCCCCAGAGCCCCCAGTGGAGTCCAAGTTCCAGCGTCCGTCGCAGCGCAAAGCAGAGCCGGAGGTTGTGCCGCCCGCGCCTGTAGTCGAGGCCGCGCCGGAACCCGCGCCTGCGCCGGTGGTTGAGGTTGTACCTGCGCCTGAGTCGATTGTTGAGCCCGAACCTGCTCCGGTAGTTGAGGCTGCACCCGAACCTGCGCCTGAGCCCGTTGTCGAGCCCGCGCCGGTTGCCGAACCGGAACCCGAGCCCACTCCGGTTGAGGAAGAGGTACCGGTCGCGGCCCCAGCTTCGGCAGGCCCGACCGTCGAAACGCTCCGCGAGTCGTGGAATACGTTGCGCAACAAGGTGGGTGAGCGAAACAAGGTCCTACCGGCCATGCTGTCGGCCGCGACGGTTCACGATGTGCGTGGCCATGTGTTGGTGATTGCGCATGTCACTCCGGTGCTCGGTGCACGTGTCACCTCGCCGCACAATGCGGCGGTCATCTGTGAAGTGCTTTCCGAAATGTTCGGTGGCACTTGGCAAGTGGAATACCAGGAGGGTGCACCGGTTGTCCCGGCCGGTTCGGGTCCGGCAGCCAAGGCGGCCGAGGCTCCGGCGCGCCCGGCGGCAGCGCCACGGTTCTCGCGGCCAAGTCAGGAGCGGGCGGCCAAGACTCCTGCGTCGACATCGCGGCCGCAGGGCGCAGATCGCGGTTCCGACGACATTCCGCCGCCCGAGGCTCCGGATTACCCGGACGACCCTGGACCGGCCCCCGAGGTCGACTACGAAGCGACACCTGCCGCGGCAACGCCGGAAGAAGAAAAGCAGATGTTCGCGGAGGCTGCGCAACCTGCCGATCCGACAACCCGTCGCGACCCGGAGGAAGTGGCAAAGGAACTGCTCAAGGACGTCCTGGGAGCACGCAAGCTCGAGTAGGTGCGGCCCGTCTGATCCTCTCGGTCATCAAGCACGATCGCTTTGGTCCTTCCCAATAATTTGGAACACGTTCTACAGTGGGTGGACCGGAGGTCTGACTGCAGGCCGGTTCGACGAATTAGACGGAAGGAACACCTCACAGTGACCACAGAGGCATTCATTTATGAAGCCATCCGTACCCCGCGAGGCCGCGGCAAGAAGACAGGGTCTTTGCACTCGGTCAAGCCGATTTCGCTGGTCACGGGTCTGATCCAGGAACTGCGCGTGCGCTTCCCCGATCTCGACGAAGACCGGATCTCCGATCTCATCCTCGGGATCGTCGGGCCGGTGGGCGATCAGGGTGCCGACATGGCGCGCATCGCTGTCAACGACGCGAAGCTTCCTGACACCGTCGGTGGCGTGCAGATCAACCGCTTCTGTGCGTCCGGTTTGGAAGCCGTGAACATGGCAGCCCAGAAGGTTCGCTCCGGTTGGGACGAGCTCGTGATCGCCGGTGGCGTCGAGTCCATGTCGAGGGTCCCGATGGGCTCGGACGGCGGACCGTGGGCACTGGACCCGGCCACCAACTACGACAACTACTTCGTTCCGCAGGGCGTCGGCGCAGACCTCATCGCCACCATCGAGGGTTTTTCGCGTGACGATGTCGACGCGTACGCCGTCCGCTCGCAGGATCTGGCCGCGAAGGCTTGGACCGGCGGATACTTTGCCAAGTCCGTTGTCCCGGTCAAGGACATCAACGGCATCACCGTTCTCGACAACGACGAGCACATGCGTCCGGGCACCACGGCGGCAAACCTTGCCGGACTTGCACCCGCGTTCAGTGTCGTCGGTGAGGTCGGCGGCTTCGACGCGGTAGCGCTGCAGAAGTACCACTGGGTCGAGAAGATCAACCACGTTCACCACGGTGGTAACAGCTCGGGAATCGTCGACGGCGCCGCACTGGTGCTCGTGGGCTCCGAGAGTGCCGGTCAGGCAATGAATTTGACCCCGCGTGCCCGCGTCGTCGCGACGGCGACCAGCGGTGCCGATTCCACGATCATGCTCACCGGCCCGACGCCGGCAACCAAGAAGGTTCTGGCTGCGGCCGGCCTGACGGTTGACGACATCGACCTGTTCGAGATCAACGAGGCTTTTGCCTCCGTCGTCCTGAAGTTCCAGAAGGACCTCAACATTCCGGACGAGAAGCTCAACGTCAACGGTGGCGCAATCGCCATGGGACACCCGCTCGGCGCCACTGGCGCAATGATTCTCGGCACGATGGTCGACGAACTCGAGCGTCGCGGTGGCAAGCGTGCTCTCGTCACGCTGTGCATCGGCGGCGGTATGGGCGTTGCCACCATCATCGAGCGCGTCTGACGCGACCGGACTACAGGAGACGAATCAGCGTGACCGAGAACAACATGATCAACTGGGAGCAGGACTCCGACGGCATCGTCCTGCTCACCATGGACGACCCCAACCAGGGCGCCAACACCATGAACGACCTGTACAAGGCGTCGATGCAGGCCACTGTCGACCGCTTGTACGAGGAGAAGGACTCCATCACCGGAGTTGTCCTCACTTCGGCCAAGAAGACGTTCTTCGCGGGCGGTGACCTCAAGAACATGATCAAGGTCGGGCCCGAGCAGGCTCCCGACATCTTCGCCGAGGTCGGAACGATCAAGGCCGCGTTGCGTCGACTCGAGACCCTCGGCAAGCCCGTAGTCTCCGCGATCAACGGTGCAGCGCTCGGCGGCGGCCTCGAAATTGCCCTCGCGACGCACTACCGCATTGCCGCTGACGTCAAGGGCGTCAAGATCGGTCTGCCCGAGGTCACTCTCGGACTGCTCCCCGGCGGCGGCGGCATCGTGCGCACCGTCCGTCTGCTCGGCCTGCAGAACGCCCTCCTGAACCTGCTCCTGCAGGGTCAGCAGCGCGGACCGGTAGAGGCCAAGGAAGTTGGCATCGTCGACGAGGTTGTCGGTTCCGTCGAGGAACTGGTTCCGGCCGCGAAGGCATGGATCAAGGCCAATCCCGAAGGCGGCGTTCAGCCTTGGGACAAGAAGGGCTACAAGATCCCCGGTGGAACTCCGTCCACCCCGGCCTTTGCCGCCAACCTTCCGGCGTTCCCGGCGAACCTGCGTAAGCAGCTCAAGGGTGCTCCCATGCCCGCTCCGCGTGCCATCATGGCCGCAGCGGTCGAGGGCTCGCAGGTCGACATCGACAACGCAATGCTCATCGAGGCTCGTTACTTCACGTCCCTCGTGACGGGTCGTGTTGCGAAGAACATGATCCAGGCGTTCTTCTTCGACCTGCAGGCCATCAACGGCGGCGGCTCACGTCCCGCCGGTATCGGGAAGACCCCGATCACCAAGGTCGGCGTTCTCGGTGCAGGCATGATGGGTGCAGGCATTGCCTACGTGTCCGCGAAGGCGGGCTTCGAGGTGGTCCTCAAGGACGTCACCATCGAGGCTGCCAACAAGGGCAAGGCTTACTCCGAAGGTATTGAAGCCAAGGCACTTTCGCGTGGCAAGACCACGCAGGAGAAGTCCGACGCACTTCTTGCCAAGATCACCCCGACGGCTGACCCGGCCGATTTTGCGGGCGTCGACTTCGTCATCGAGGCAGTTTTCGAGAGCCAGGAACTCAAGCACAAGGTGTTCCAGGAGATCGAGGACATCGTTGCGCCCAACGCACTACTGGGTTCCAACACCTCGACGCTTCCCATCACGGGTCTGGCGACCGGTGTGAAGCGCCAGGAAGATTTCATCGGTATCCACTTCTTCTCGCCTGTCGACAAGATGCCGCTGGTGGAGATCATCCGCGGTGAGAAGACGTCCGACGAGGCATTGGCTCGCGTATTCGACTACGTCCAGGCCATCCGTAAGACGCCGATCGTGGTCAACGACTCGCGCGGCTTCTTCACCTCGCGCGTCATCGGCACCTTCATCAACGAAGCCATCGGCATGCTGGCCGAGGGTATCGAACCGGCTACCATCGAGCAGGCCGGTATGCAGGCAGGGTACCCGGCTGCGCCGCTGCAGCTTTCGGATGAGCTCAACCTCACTCTGATGCAGAAGATCCGCAAGGAAAGCGCGGATGCTGCCAAGGCCGAAGGCAAGGAATTGCCCGCAGATCCGGCAGGCGACGTCATCAACACCCTCGTCGACGGTGGTCGCACCGGTCGTCTCGGCGGCGGCGGATTCTACGAGTACGCAGACGGCAAGCGCACCGGCCTGTGGCCGGGTCTGCGTGATGCCTTCAAGTCGGGATCGACGGAAGCGCCGCTTCAGGATCTCATCGACCGCATGCTGTTCATCGAAGCCATCGAGACCGTCAAGTGCTTCGACGAAGGTGTCCTCATGACGACGGCCGACGCCAACATCGGCTCCATCATGGGTATCGGCTACCCGGCCTGGACGGGTGGCGTCAGCCAGTTCGTCACCGGTTACGAGGGCGGCAAGGCCGGATTTGTCGCTCGCGCCGAGGAATTGGCAGCCAAGTACGGTGAGCGGTTCACGCCGCCGGCGTCGCTGAAGTAGGGGCGTAGCCCCCGTGCGCCTTTTTGGTAGTTGTCGCTACCAGAAAGGCGCACAGGGGTTTATCCCCAACTAAAGAAGTTATCCACAGATCAATTTCAACGGCCTGTTTTCGGCCAGTTCTGTCGGCGGGCCGTTGAACGCTTGCCACCATGAATACCTATCGTGGTGGAAGCGAATTTCTCAGGCTGCTCGACGCGCAATCGGGTTTGATACGGCAGGGGCAGCTCTCCGATTTCGGGTACAACCGAGGTGCTGTGCGGAATTTCCTGGATCGTGGTGAGTGGCAACGAGTGCTGCATGGCGTTTATGCGGTATCCGCAGGCCCCCTGACCCGAGAGATGATGGTGCACGCGGCCTGGTTGTACGGCGGCCACCATACGATTCTCAGCCATGACACCGCAGCACAGGAATGGGGCATGCTGCGGGTCGACGAAACGAAGCCGATCCACCTCACCGTGCCGTACGGGAAATCTGCTCGTTGTCAGTCAGCGACGATCCGTAGTGTTCCCGGGCGAACCTCCGGCGCGGTCATCAGAGTGGGTGGTGTCGTCCACCCTGGCGTGGTGGTTCACCGGTCCCGCGCGCACATCCACATCGGAGTGGGAACCGTCGTCCCGCGCACGTCGAAAGCCGACACGGCGCTGGATCTGGCCACAGCAGAGACCACCGCGCGTGGCGCCTATGTTTCGCTGATCACGACCGTCACCAATGCCCGAATTCCGTTGAACGACATCCGTCGTCGAATCGACGAACGAACCCCTCATCGGTACAAAGGTGCACTCACCGCTGCGATACGTCTGCTGGCCGATGGTGTGCAGTCGACGCTGGAATATCACTATGCGGTTGATGTCGAGCAGGCTCATTGTTTGCCGTCGGCGCGGCGACAATCGCCTGTTCGCGTTGACGGGCGAACGTTGTACGAGGATTGTGACTACACCGAGCACGGCGTGCCGCTGACAGTCCGCCTGGACGGGCGGTGGGCGCACTCGATGGCCGAAGTGGCCTTCCGGGACCGTCGACGCGACAACGCGGCAGAACTCGCCGGCAGGCCGCGGTTGGTCTACGGCTTCGACGAAGTCGCGAAAACACCGTGCGAGGTTGCTCGCGAGGTCGAAGCGGTGTTGCGTCGAGGTGGTTGGGCAAGATCCCGGCCGAGTGACTGCGCCACCTGTGCGCCTTTTTGGTAGCGGGCACTACCAAAAAGGCGCACAGGAGCCGAAGGCCCCTACCCCTACCCCTTCCACCACGGGCGCAACGGCACATGTGCCTCGCCCTTGGCGCCGAGTTTGACAGCCAGAACCTGGTGCAGCTGAACGACATTGCGCTCGAAGCCCAGGCGTGAGCCGGCCATGTAGAGGCCCCACACGCGAGCGGTACCTTCACCGACCTCCGCGACGCAGACCTCCCAGTTGTCGACCAGATTCTGGCACCACGCCGCAAGGGTCAGGGCGTAGTGCTCGCGGATGTTCTCCTCGTGCCGCACTTCGAGTCCCACGTTCTGGATCTCGGAGATGATGCGGCCGGAACCGGTGAGCTCACCGTCTGGGAAGACGTACCGGTCGATGAACCCGCCGGCCTTGGCACTGCTGCGATTGTCCGGTCGGGTGATGCAGTGGTTGAGCAGACGCCCACCTTCGCGAAGTTTGCCCTTGAGGAATTCGAAGTACGCCGGGTAATTCCCGACGCCGATGTGTTCGGTCAGTCCGATGGAAGAGATTGCGTCGAAACCGGATTCGGCAACGTCGCGATAGTCGGAGAAACGAACCTGGGCGAGGTCGGCGAGCCCCTCGTCCTCGATGGCTTTCTGTGCCCAGTCGGCTTGTTCGCGGGAGAGGGTCACGCCGATCACCTTGACGCCGCGGCGGGCTGCGTAGCGGACCATCGAACCCCAACCGCAGCCGATGTCGAGGAGGCGGTCGCCTGCTTGGAGTCCGAGCTTCTCGAACACCAAGCGGTACTTGTTCTCCTGTGCCTGCTCGAGAGTCTGTTCGGCGTTCTCGTAGGTCGCGCAGGTGTAGGTCATCGAGGGGCCGAGGACGTACTCGTAGAAAGTGTTGGAGACGTCGTAGTGGTGATGGATGACTTCGGCGTCACGAGATTTGGAGTGCCGCAGTCCTTCTGCGACGCGGCGCCAGCGGGGAAGGTGTTCCTGCGGCGGCGGCGCGATGGGACGCAACAAATCCCAGCCGAGGGAGCGGGTGATGCTGGCAAGCGTCAGTGCGGAGGGGCGCTTGAGGTGTAGTTCGTCGCCCATGACGCGAAGGATCTCGTACGGGTCGCCGGGATGAACACCCTCGGCTTCGAGGTCGCCGGAGACGTAGGCGCGTGCCATGCCGAGATCGCCGGGAGCTGTTGCAAGATAGGTGGTTCCGCGGGTCGACTTGAGGTGGAGGCCGTAGTCGGCATCCTCAGGTCCGGCGACACTACCGTCGTAGGCGGTGAATCGAAGCGGCAGCATGCCGTCGGAAAGCGTCTCGAGAATCTCTGCGATGGAGAGCTTTTCTTGGTTCTTGGAATCCTTGAACGTGGTCATTTCCGTTGCACCGCCTTAGAAAATAGGTCCAATAAACGCGAATTGGGGTCGTAGCGATCCTTGAGGTGCAGGTAGCGGTCGCCGCCGTAGTACTGCGCCTCGAAGTCTTCCTTCGAGTAATAGGAGTCCGAGTAGAGGGACTTGTGTCCGTCGAAGTCGCCGACCTTGTCCTCGATCAATCTGTTTGCTGCTCCCTCGCGCTCACCGGGAACGATCGGCACCGAAGACCAGAAGCCGATGTTGACGTAGGTGCGCTTGGGTTCGAGAGGGTACAACGGCCACGGCCGCGCTGCGGAGGCTCCGGCGGGACTGGGCTCGCGAAGACGCAACGGGCACAGCCACAGCGGTTCGATCGGGATTTCCTCGAGGAACCACGAGACAAAATCCGCGGTTCGTTCGATGGGCACCTCGACGTCCTGGACGACGCGTTCACGTGGGGGCTTTCCCTTGCGCTTTTCGAGGCGATCGCCGATGTCGTACTTGTGGTCGAGGGCGATCAGTTTCCAGTAGAAGCTGCTGCGGAGGTACTGCTTGGGCCACAAGCGCCGGATCTTGGGGTTCTGGGCTCCGAAGGCCCGCGAGCACCAGAACCAGTCGGTGTCCCAGCGCCACAGGTAGTCCCGGATGGTGAGGCGATCGGTTTTGGGATGCACCAGCGACGGATGCTGGATCGAACGGTAGAAGATGTTCTGTCCCGTGTAGTCGCTGACCGGCCCATCGTCGTCGGTCTGAACTCCGAGCGTGAGGTAGCTCTCGGCATCGGTAAAGACGACACCGTCGAGGTAGTCGACCGCGACGCCGTCGTACTCCCGGTCGGTGACGATGCGGTCCATCGTGGTTTCGAGTGCTTTCAATGAATCGAAACGCAGATGGCGCAGGGCTACATACTTTTTCACCGGTTCGAGGGTGATCTTGAGCCGCGTGGAATAACCGAGGGTGCCGTAGGAATTGGGGAAACCGAAGAACAGTTCGGCGTGTTCACCGTCCGGCGTGGCGGTGATGATCTCGCCGTTTCCGGTGAGGATGTCGATCTCCAGAACGGATTCGTGCGGCAATCCGTTTCGGAAGGACGTGGATTCGATTCCCAGCCCGGTGACGGCGCCACCGAGCGTGATGGTCTTGAGTTGGGGCACGACAAGTGGCGCCAGCCCGTACGCAAGCGTTGCGTCGACAAGGTCCTCGTACGTGCACATGCCGGCGACGTCTGCCGTCCGCGCCACCGGGTCGACGGCGATCACACCGGTGAGCCCGCTGACGTCGAGGCCGGGAATCGACGACTTGGCACGGGCCCGGAACAGGTTGGAGGTCTTCTTGGCCAGTCGGACCGAACCATCGGGGGGTATCGCGTGATACGACGCGAGAAGTCGCGCAACGCCTTCCCGGTGCCGCGCAAAACCGGTTTCGCGCGCGCCGTCGGAACCCGGACGCTTACCTGCCCGGATCCTGGAAAACTTCGGAACTACCCCATTGAACGAGAGAGTCACAACCTCGACGCTATCCCTAGCGGTTGCTGGGGGCCATCGGTAGGGGTCGATTTGCGGGAATTTGATCGAGTTGTTGCAAACGGTCGCGGATTCGCGGCACCGATAGTGAACCAGCTCACATGATCTGGTCGATAGTCGAGATACCGGGCAGGAACAGGCAGTATGGAAACAAGGGTCTGTGCAGCATGCAGGTAGTCAACTGAGGAGTAGTACGGGTAATGGGTCAGGTCAACGCAATGAGTTCGACGGTCGTTCCACATACACCGGAGCAGGTGCTCGCGGCACTCTCCGATTACGAGACGGTGCGCCCGCGCATTCTGTCGGAGCAGTACCTCGACTACAAGGTGCTCAGTGGTGGCCAGGGCAACGGAACAGTTGCGGAGTGGACCCTCAAGGCGACGGAAAAGCGTTCGCGCAACGTCAAGGCGACGGTCACGGTCGAGGGCAACGTCATCACGGAGAAGGATGCCAATTCCAGCATGGTGACCACGTGGACCGTGGCCCCCAACGGAACGGGTACCACCGTGACAACGCTGACGCAGTGGCAGGGCGCTACGGGTATCGGCGGATTCTTCGAGCGGACGTTTGCGCCCAAGGGCTTGCAGCGCATTCAGGCTACGGTGCTTGACAACCTCAAGCGTGAACTCGGGTAGTTCCTGCTCACTTCCCGCTGATGATCCGGCCCAGAGTTTTCAGGGCCGGATTTTCTGCATTCCAGTAGTCGCTGTGCACTGCCAATCCCGGTGAGCCTGGTGCGCTCGTGAATACCTGGGCGCCGAACGTGGGGTCGGCCGGATCGAAACCGTGTATCCCGAGCGCTCTCGGTATCAGCTGCACGGGGTCCCAGAATGCTGTTGTTGCGTAGACGTGTTCACCCATATCGGCTTCCGCCGTCGTATCGAGTCGCAATTCGTCGACGCGCTCCGCGTCGACACCTGGGCTCGCGACGAAGACCAGATCGTCGACGTTCAGTGAGCCTCCGTCGGTGGTGGCGGCGCCGATGACGGTGCTGCCGTAGGAATGCCCGATGACCACGTTGTGCGAGGCAGGACCGTCGTGGGACGCGCGTAAGCCGTCTTGGAATGCGTCCAGCGCGGGTGCGGCAGCGTCGGCGTAGCGGTCGAGCCCCGCACCGGGAATGGTTGGTGGAGAATCGTATCCGGACCAGAGAATGACCGAGTTGACGGATCCGGGCGACGCCACGCGGGCCGCGTCGTACATCGCCCTGGTTCTCTGAAGGTCTCCGCCGATTCCGGCGACGGTGGTCCCCGTTCCGGGAACCAGGGTTGCGACATTGTCTGCGGTATCGGGATTTCCGAGTGCGATGGCGGTGTGTCCGTCGGGGCTCACCGACAGGAGGAACATGTCCGGCCGCAGCTCTGCGGCGACGGCGGCGTAGGTACTTGCCGAAGATTCGCGCATCGATTCCAAGTAGCGCCGGTTGTAGTAGTCGCGGTCAAGCGCGGGGAGTCCGTCTCGATTCCCGATTGCCGGATAGCGCAGCGCCAGTGCGTCTTTTTCACTGGGGGAGAGGGTGTTCCAGTAGTTGCTCAGTGCGGCGGGGTTGCCGGGAAGGCCTATGGGGTCACTGACAACCGCGACCGGAGGACCCAGAAGCTCTGCGAGTTGGCCGAATGCCGTTGCCAAAGCCTCGGCGGCAGTGTGGTCGGCCTGCTTCACGGCGTCGAGGGCCTCGGAGAGCCTGATGCCAAAAGTTGCTGCAGCCTCGGCATAGTGGTCTCCTTGCAGAATGTCTGCAAGACTCCCCGGTGTTGCAGGTGCCGGCGGAAAGACCTCGCCGTTGTCGGTGACGGTCAGACCGTGCGTGAGAGTCGCGTCGTCGACGATCATGTTGACTGCGCGGTACGCATGACCGAGCGTATTTGCCGCTCCGGCATAACAGTCCGCCACATTTCGTACGGCAATGGAGATTCGACCGGACACGCGAAGTGTGGCCGAGAGTTCGGCGGCGGCCGCTGTTGCCGCTTCGCCTTTCCAGACGTCGAATTCGCGCTCTACCGTGCGTCGGGCCGCGTCGAGTATGTCTTCGACCCGCCGATCTGCCTCGATCAGTTGGGAACTCGCGGTTCGCAGTGGCTCAGGTGAGAAGGCGTGAACGTCGGAGATAGTCGGACGCATCGAAATTCAGATCCTGTGAAGCGCGGCAGCGAAGTCACGGTCTGCCGCTCCGAGCAGGCGCGCGGTGTGGGCGGTGGCGTCTGCCAATGCCGAGATTCGCCCGGCCATGAACAGATAGGCGTCGGCGACCGGTGCGATGGCGTCGACTCCGGCAACCTCGTCGGCTCGAGCTTGGAGATCCGTCGAAAGTTGCTGTAGTGCATCAAGATCTGCTTGAAGGAACGTGCCCATGCCGGAACGGTAGCTGGCGCGGCGCCGCTGTGGCGCTTGCGAAATCAGCCTGTGGATAAGCCGTGGTTATCCACAGGAAGGTTGTCCACAGAAAGCTGACTACTGGCTTGTCAGAAACGCCTGCACGCCATCCGAGATCGCCGAGGCGTATTCGGCTTGGCCTGCGGGGCTGCTCATCCGGGCGGCTTCGTCGGCGTTACGCATGTTGCCCAGTTCCACGAGAATCGACGGCCGCTGCGCCAGATTGAGTCCGGTGAGGTCTGCGCGTGGCGACAGGCCGTTCTCGCCGATGTACGTCGACGGTGTGAGTCCGGCGCCGATCAAGGAGTCGCGCATGGTTTCGGCCAGTGTCACGGAAGGTCCGGCCTGAACGGGGTTGAGGGGCGGCGCGGAGTAGCAGACGTGAAAGCCTTCTGCACTGGCGTCGGCGCCGTCGGCGTGAATGCTGACGACGATGTCGGCGCCGGACGCATTGGCTGCCTCGGCTCGGGCGTCGACGCATGATCCGACGCTCGTGTCGTCTGGCCGACTCAGGAGGACGGTGGCGCCTTCGGCTTCGAGTTCACTCTTGACCAGGCTTGTGACTTCCCAGTTGAAGGTGTGTTCGGCAAATCCGGCGTCGGTGTTGGTACCGGTGGTCTGGCAGTTCTTGGTGCCGCCGCGGCCGGTGGGGACCTGGGTGTCGATGGTGTCGTCGTTCGCGCCGTTGTGTCCGGGATCGAGGAAGACGACTTTGCCGATAAGTGGTTCGGTAGCGGGCGCAGCCGCCGGTGTGACCGCAGCGGCGCTCTCGGCTGTGCCCGTCGGGATAGTGCATCCAGCGGTGATCAAGGTAGCTGCGAGAGCCACACCAAGCGTGAGGCTACGACGATTAGGCAGTTTTGTGATCTCTGACGGGTTTCGGCGCACCCGCTCACGGTAGCGCGCACCGACTACGCTGGTGGGGATAACTCTGGAGAAAGGACCGCACGTGCAACCAGGTGGAGCACCCGATATGTCCGCATTGCTGGCTCAGGCTCAGCAGATGCAGCAGCAGTTGATGGCTGCGCAGCAGGAAATGGCTCAGGCGGAGGTGACCGGCCAGGCCGGTGGCGGACTGGTTATTGCCACGGTCAAGGGCACCGGTGAGGTGGTCGGTCTGCAGATCGATCCCAAGGTCGTCGACCCTGACGATGTCGAAACCCTGCAGGATCTTGTGATCGGCGCCATCGAAGACGCATCGCGCAAGGCTCAGGATGTTGCAGCAGAGAAGCTCGGCCCCTTGGCCGGCGGACTCGGCGGAGGCCTTCCCGGTCTCCCCGGTTTCTAGAGACGAGCCCGCGTGTACGAAGGTCCCGTTCAGGATCTGATCGACGAACTCGGGAAACTTCCCGGGGTCGGTCCCAAGAGCGCCCAGCGCATCGCCTTTCATCTTCTGTCGGTTGAACCGCCGGAGATCGACAGGTTGAAGAATGCACTGCAGCGCATCCGCGACGGCGTTCAGTTCTGCACGGTGTGCGGAACTGTGTCCGATCAGGAGAAGTGCAGGATCTGCGCGGATTCTCGTCGCGACCGAACGGTGATCTGCGTCGTAGAAGAACCGAAAGACGTTCAGGCGGTGGAGCGGACGAGGGAGTTCAAGGGGCGCTATCACGTTCTCGGTGGAGCACTCAATCCGTTGTCCGGCGTCGGGCCGGATCAGCTCCGCATTCGGGAGTTGTTGGCCCGCATCGCAAACCAAGAGGATGGCGTGGACGTGTCCGAGGTGATCATCGCGACCGATCCCAACACCGAGGGGGAGGCAACGGCGACGTATCTGGTTCGGATGATGCGCGACATTCCGGGTTTGACGGTCTCGCGCTTGGCTTCCGGTCTGCCGATGGGTGGCGATCTCGAATTCGCGGATGAGCTGACCTTGGGCAGGGCATTGTCCGGACGCCGCGAATTGTCCAGGAACGCCTGATGACGAGTACACGGTCGGGGCGTCGTAGTTCGGAGGAGACGCGCGCGCAGATCATGGAATCTGCCGGCAAGGCCTTCGCTACGCGGCCCTATCGAGAAATCACGCTCAAGGACATCGCGGAAGACGTCGGGGTCAGCGCACCGCTCATCATCAAGTACTTCGGTTCGAAAGAGCAGTTGTACGACGAGTTGGTCGACTTCCGGGCGGCGGCGAATACCGTTTTCGACGCTCCGAACGATTCTCTCGGTGAGCGGATGGTGTCGCTGTTCACCAAACCGCAGGAACCGTACAAGCCGTTGTCGGTGAGCCTGCTCTTCATGAGTGGGGTGAGTGAGGAAAGCAACCGCAAACTGCGTGAGAACTATTCGACGCAGATGATCGACGCGCTGGCCGCTCGGTTGTCGGGGCCGGACGCGCGACTACGCGCCGAATTGGCGATGTCGATGGTGGCCGGAGTGGCCGTCATGCGTCGACGGATGTTGGCCGGTCACGCGACGGGCACTCAGGCCGAGGTTGTCGCGATTTATGCGCCGTTGGTGCAGAAACTTCTCGACGGGTGATCGTAGTCACTGTACTTGCGGGGTAAATATCCGTTCACCTACTGTAGGTGAACGGATATTTACTATTAGAGAACAGGTGGCGGTAGGTTGACGACGCTGGACCGTGCACCAGCAGTCCCACCGGTTGTAGCGCGCTCCCGTTTCCTGTTCCCCATCGTTTCCGCAGGCGCTGTTTTTCAGGCCGTCTTGCAAACCGTCATAGTTCCGCTGCTTCCCGAACTTCCGCACTTCACCGGCGCCAGTCGCACCGCGGTGTCTTGGCTTGTGACGGTGACACTTCTGGTCGGCGCCGTCGTCACGCCCATCTTCGGGCGTCTGGCCGACATGTTCGGCAAGAAGAAAATGTTGTTGGTCGCGTTCTTCTTGATGACGCTCGGATCGATGCTGTGCGCGGTGTCCTCGAATATCTCCGTGCTCATCTTCGCGCGCGCTCTCCAAGGTGCAGGCGCCGCTGTCATCCCCATCGGAATTTCCCTGCTGCGCGACGAACTGCCCCGGAACAAGGTGAACGGCGCCGTCGCCATGATGAGTTCGACGCTCGGAGTTGGTACCGCCCTTGGTATTCCGTTCTCGGCGATGATCGCTCAGTACTCGAACTGGCATGTGCTGTTCTGGATCACCACGGCAATCGGGTTGTCGGTGACTCTTGCCGCCGCGTTGTTCATCCGTGAGTCGGAAGTCAGTCCGTCCGGCCGCTTCGACGGGGTCGGTGCGGTGGGCCTGAGCGCCGCGCTCGTCTTGCTGCTTGTCCCGATGACACAGGGCAGCAGTTGGGGATGGGCGAGCGGTTCGGTGATCTCGATGCTGTTGTCGTCGGCGCTTCTCTTCACGCTCTGGGTGTTTCAGCAACGACGCAATGTCAATCCTCTGGTGGACGTTCGCGCCCTGGTCAAGCGTGCGGTGCTGATCCCGCATATCGCCGCGCTTCTGGTCGGCTTTGCGTTCTTCGGCAACACGCTGATCACCACGCAGTTATTGCAAGGCGCACAGGGTCCTGGGGCCGGATACGGGTTGACCATCATCGCCGCGGCGCTGTGCCAGATTCCCGCCAGCATCGCGATGGTTCTGTTCTCGCCGGTCGCCGTGCGCATCACCGACCGATTCGGTTCGCGTACAGCGATGTTGACCGGCGCTGCATTTCTTGCCGGTGGCTACGGAATTCACGCTGTTGCGGGTAAACCCCTGTGGGGAGTGGTTGTCGCGTTGTTCATTACGGCTATCGGAACCGCGATCGTCTACAGCACCCTCTCGCTGCTTATTCTCGTAGCGGTGCCGCGTCAGCGCCTTGCGGCGGCAAACGGGGTCAACTCGTTGTTGCGTACCTCCGGCAGCACTCTCTGCAGTGCGACGGTGGCAACTATCCTGGCCGCTTATGTTGTCGCCGGTAGTGAGCATTCGACGTCGTGGGCAGGTTTTGCCGTCGCCTATCTGGTGTGCGCTGCGTGCGCGGTGGTTGTCTTCGGAGTGTCGTTCCTGCTCCCGCAAGGCCGCACCTCGATCGATATCGAGCTGCCGGAACTCAGGATTTAGGCGGGATTCGGAAACCGGAGAGGAAGAGCGTGATCATCAGATCGGCAAACTCCTCGGTGGTGTACTTCTGGCGGTCCGGCCAATGGTTTGTCGACCACAAGGTGTCGCGCACCGACCGATAGAAGATCTCGGGGGCGATGTCCTTGCGAAAGATCCCCTGTTCGACGCCTTCCGCAATGGCCTTGAGCCAATGCTCGCGAACCTCGCGAGAGGGGCCGTCGACGGACTGCAGCAGATCGTTGTCGCGAAGGTATGTCCGTTCGTTCTGGTAGATCGCGGTGGGGTGCGGGTGAAGTTCGATCACGATCAAGGTCTCCCGGATGAGGCCCCGCAACACCGCCTCCGGCCCGTCGGCCGAGCGCTCGACCTGGTTGAACCGTTCCTGAATATCCGCCATGAAGACCCGGAGCAGTTCGGCGACAATCGCGTTTTTGGATTTGAAGTAGTGGTACAGGCTGCCGGAGAACACGCCTGCTGATTCGCCGATGTCGCGGACCGTCGTGGATGCGACGCCCTTCTTCGCGAACAGTTCGGCCGAGCTTTCCAGGATTGTGTCTCGACGATCGGGTGTGGCTGCCACATGCTCTCCGCTGCTGATCTGTCCCGTTTCGGGCAGGTGTTCTCTTTCGAGCAATCCTGCCTGACGGCCTGAGTTCGTACCCGATCAGGTGTGATCCGGCGCCGTATTTCAACTTTCCGGCTCCTATGCTAACTTCAGGATCAAGCGCTTGATCAACTCTAACCCTACTGGAGGTTTCAGTGCAGAGCTTGGAGGCACAGTTCCCGCAATTCATCGGGACGGAGGCCGAACCGCCACGAGTTGCGCGTTACGCCGTCAACGAGGCGATGATTCGCAACTGGGTGGAAGCACACGAGGACAACAACCCGGTCTACGTGGACGCCGACGCGGCCAGGGCGACCGGTAGGCGCGACGTCGTCTGCCCGCCCGCGATGATCTCGACCTGGGTGATGTCCGGGTACCGGCGCTATCGCGAGGTTCAGCAGCTCCGCGCCGACGGCGTCACCGAGGACTTTTCCTACTCACGCCTACTCGCACTGCTCGACGAAGCCGGCTACACCTCGGTTGTCGCCACCAATGTGGAGCAGGAGTACTTCGCGGAACTGAATCCGGGCGACCACGTCACCGCTCACTTCACGATCGAGTCCATATCGCCTTTCAAGCAGACCGGCCTCGGGCACGGCTGTTTCATCACGTTGTTCAAGAACTACGTAGACGGCAACGGCAAGACCTTGGTGGAAGAGCGATTTCGGATCTTGAGGTTCAACCCCGACACGCAGGAGGTGCCCGCATGAGCGCGGCCGAAACATCGACAAACGCAGTACCTGTTCCCCGGACCTCGGTGCCGGGGCTGACCGTCACCGGAGACAACGACTTCTTCTTCGAGGCAGCCAAGGAAGGCCGTCTCGAGATTCAGCGTTGTGCCGACTGCAAGACGCTTCGCCACCCACCTGCGCCCGCCTGCCCGTCGTGCCGTTCGTTCAGTTGGGACACAGTCGAATCCACGCGTCGCTGCACACTGCACAGTTTCACGGTGATTCACCACCCCAAGGATCCCGCCTTCGAGTACCCGCTTGCCGTCGGCTTGGTCGACCTGGAAGAAGGGACCCGTCTGGTTGCCGACATCGCCGGAATCGACCACGACGACTTGGCATTCGGCATGGAACTCGAAGTCGGCTTCTCCGAGCACGCTCACGGTGAGATCCTGCCGCAGCTTCGGCGCCGCGGGGAGGCCTGAGAGATGACCTTTCCCCAGTGTGATGTGGGCTCGAACCTTCCCACACTAGAACTGCCGCTGGACCGGACGCTCATCGTCGCGGCGGCCATCTCGTCGCAGGATTTCGAGGACGTGCACCACGATCCTGGCAAGGCCCAGGAACGTGGCACCCCGGACATTTTCATGAGCATCAACTCCACGAACGGGTTCATCGACCGGTACATCACCGATTGGTCCGGACCGAATTCTCGGATCGTCAAAACTTCACTGCGGCTGGGAGTTCCGAACTTTCCCGGTGACACGATGACCTTCACCGGCGAGGTAGTGGAGAAGGTCGGCCCGGCCGTCACGATCGCCGTGGTCGGACGCAACGAACGAGGAACACACGTCAGTGCCAAGGTGACCGTGGCACCGGTAGAAGGAGTGTCGGCATGAGTCGAGGATTTTCCGGAGCAGCGGCAATCGCCGGCATCGGAGCGACGGAGTTCTCCAAGAATTCCGGGCGCAGCGAATGGCAGTTGGCGTGCGAATCGGTGATCGCCGCGCTCGACGACGCTCAGATCGAGGCAGAAGAGGTGAACGGATTTTCGCTGTTCACCATGGAGAACAACCCCGAGATCGCCGTCGCGCGCGCCCTCGGTATCCCGGAACTGAGCTTCTTCAGTCGGATCCCGCACGGCGGTGGCGGCGCGTGTGCGCCCGTTCAGCAGGCCGCACTGGCCGTTTCGAGCGGTGTTGCCGACGTCGTGGTCGTCTACCGCGCCATGAACGAGCGTTCCGGGCATCGCTTCGGGGCCGGTCCGCCCGCCTTTGCGTACAACCAGACCACCGACCAGGAATACCGGAACTGGATCAACCCGTACGGATTACTCACTCCCGCTCAGCAGGAAGCGTTCCTGGCCAAGCTCTACATGCACAAGTACGGTGCAACCAGTGCGGATTTCGGGCAGATCTCGGTCCTCTCACGCAAGCACGCTGCCAACAACCCCAAAGCCTGGTTCTACGAGCGGCCGATCACGATCGAGGATCATCAGAACTCGCGCATGATCGCCGATCCGATCCGTCTGCTGGACTGCTGCCAGGAGAGCGACGGCGGGCAGGCGTTGGTCATCGTGAGCGCGGAGCGCGCACGGGATCTGCCGCACAAGCCGGCCATCATCACCGGAGCAGCACAAGGTGTTGGTCCACAACAGATTTCGATGAGCAGCTACTACCGTGACGACATCGACAGCATGCCGGAGGTCGAACTGGTCGCTCGTCAGTTGTGGAACCAGGCCGGTATCGGCCCCGACGACATCGACGCCGCGATTCTCTACGACGCCTTCACCCCGATGGTGCTGCTGCAGCTCGAGGAGTACGGCTTCTGTGGACGCGGCGAGGCCAAGGACTTCATTGCCGACGGCAATCTGGAACTGGACGGCCGCCTGCCGATCAACACACACGGCGGTCAACTCGGTGAGGGATACATCCACGGCGTCAACGGAATTGCCGAAGGCGTTCGCCTGATTCGCGGCACCTCCACCAACCAACCCACCAAAACTCTGGACAACGTGCTCGTGACCGGCGGTTCTCCCGTCCCACACAGTGCGCTCGTCCTCTCGGCAGATCGCTGAATCTGCCGCACATATTCGAGAAAGCAGGAACAAAGATGAGCGAGCGGATCACCTACGCCAGGGCCACCCACGGCGAGGAAGAAATACAGGCGGTTGTCGACGTACTGCGCAGCGGGCACCAGGGGCTGCGCATCGGCAAGAACGTCTTCGAGATGGAAGAACGCATCGCGGCCTTGGCGGGCAAGAAGTTCGGCGTCATGTGCAACTCGGGATCCTCGGGTTTGTACTTGGCAGTCGAGCTGCTCGGACTCCCCGCCGGTAGCGAGGTCATCACATCGCCGTTGACGTTTTCCACCGACATCGCACCGATCGTGCGTGCCGGCCTGGTGCCGGTGTTCGTGGACGTTGAACCCAACACGTTCAACGTCGACGTCACCAAGATCGAGGCCATGGTCACCGAGAAGACCGGTGCCATCCTGATGCCGAACCTGGCCGGCAACTGCCCGGACTGGGACGTCATTCGCGATATCGCAGATCGCCACGGGCTCAAGGTGATCGAAGATTCGTGTGACGCGATCGGAGCCACGCTCCGCGGCACTCCGACCGGCTCCCGGGCGGACATCGTTGTCACCAGCTTCTCCATGGCACACATCATCACGTGCGCGGGAACCGGCGGAATGGTGTGTGTCGACGACGAAGCCAGCCGCGACAAGGCTCTGCTGCTTCGCCGCTGGGGCCGTCGTAGCGAGCCGAACCTGTTCGGCAGCAACAAGTCCGGCCGAGTCTTCCGTGAAACACTCGACGGCGTCGACTACGACAACGACTTCATCTTCGAGCTCATGTCGTGGAACTTCGAGCCCTCCGAGCTCGGCGCAGCCTATGGCGTCGTGCAGCTCGACAAGCTGGAAGAGAACTACAAGACGCGTAAGGCCACGTTTGCTGCTTTCACGGCGGCGTACGGTGCTCACCCCGAATTCTTCACGACGCCGGTAGAACTCGACGGTCTCGATACGGCGTGGCTGTGCTACCCCGTGATGATCAACGAGAACGCACCATTCACGCGTAGCGACCTGCAGGAAGCCATCGAGGCCGACGGCATCGACACCCGAACTGTGTGGAGCGGCAACGTCACTCGTCACCCGATGATGAACAATATCGAGTTCCGTCAGCCGGCCGAAGGATTGCCGGAAGCCGACGCGGTCTTTGCCCGAGGAATGACGCTCGGCATGAGTCACGGCCTGCGTGACGACGAAGTTGCCCGGATTGCCGAGAGCATCAATCGCTTCGCCTCGAAGTTCAAATAGCATGACGAGGCGCTTTGACGGCCGCCGGGCGCTTGTCACCGGTTCCAGTCGCGGAATCGGTGCGGGCGTCGCAGAAAGACTGGCAGCGGAGGGTGCCGACGTCGCCCTCGTGGCGCGGACGCTCGGTGCCCACGCGACCCTGCCTGGCAGTCTCGAGGAGACTGCCGCTCGAATTGCGAAGTACGGAACCAAGGTCGAGATAGTGGTCGCGGATCTGACCGACGAGCAGCAGCGCGACACCGTCGTGGCTCAGGCAATCGAGAAGCTCGGCGGGACTATCGACATTTTGGTGAACAACGCGGCAGCAGCGATATACGCGCCGCTGTCCGAGTACCCGCTCCGTCGGCGGCGTGTGGTCTTCGAGGCAAACGTCCACGCGCCACTCGACCTGATGCAAGCCGTGATACCCGGCATGGTGGCAAACGGATACGGCTGGATCGTCAATGTGTCCAGTGGAACCACGAAACAGTGGCAAGGTCCGCCGTTCACCTTGATCGAACCGGGAACCGCGATGACCGTGTACGGCGCCTCCAAGTCCGCGCTGAACCGCATCAGCAACGGCATGGGTGTCGAACTCTACGGCGAGGGCGTGCGCGTCAACACGATCGAACCGCGGGCAGCGGTGCTCAGTGAGGGCGCAAGAGTCCTGGTCGGTGAGACTATTCGGCCGGATCAGGTCGAATCTATGGAACAAATGGTGGAAGCGGTCACGGCGCTGTGTGATTGCGACACCGAGTTCACCGCGCGTTCGTGCGTCAGCTTGGACCTGATCGACGAGTGGGCCTTGACCGTGCGCGGTCTGGACGGAACTGCATTACCGGACACAACAGCACTACCGGACTTGACAGCATTACGAACCGAGGAGTTGGCATGAAGCCCGTCATCGTGGACGCTGCACGAACACCGTTCGGCAAGCGTGAGGGATGGCTGTCCGGTGTTCACGCGGCGGAACTGTTGGGTTATGCGCAGTCCGGTGTGCTGGATCGGGTGGGAGTGGATCCGAAGGCCGTCGATCAGGTCATCGGTGGCTGCGTCACGCCGCTCGGTGAACAGTTCGGCAATATCGTGCGGACATCCTGGATGCATGCCGGGCTTCCGCTGAAGGCGGGCTGCACCACGATCGACGCTCAGTGCGGAACCGCGCAGCAGTCGGTGCAGTTGCTGGCGGGCCAGATTGCCATCGGAGCCGTCGACGTGGGCGTGGCCTGCGGGGTGGAACTGATGTCGCGGGCTCCGCTCACCTACAAGGTGGGCACCGGTCTCGGAACGCCGCGGCCCGAGTCGTGGTCACTCGATACCGTCGATCAGTACACCGCAGCAGATCGTATTGCCGTCAAACGTGGTTTCAGCCGCGAGGATCTCGACGCCTTCGGGCTGCGCTCGCAACAGCGGGCCGCTGCAGCGTGGGACGCCGGCCGATTCGACTCGCACATCATCGACGTGGTGGTTCCAGGGTCGGACACTCCGGTTCACCGTGATCAGGGACTGCGCGAGTCGAGCCTGGAAGGTCTCGCCAAGCTGCGCACCGTTCAAGAGGGTGGGTTGCACACCGCTGGAACGTCTTCGCAGGTCTCGGACGGTGCGAGTGCTGCTCTGCTGATGTCGGCAACTCGCGCTTCGGCACTGGGCGTGCGGCCGCGGGCCCGGATACTGGCGCAATGCGTCATCGGCGGCGACACCGAGTTCATGCTCGACGGTCCCGTGGACGCCGCGTCCATTGTGTTGGAACGCACGGGCCTGACGATCGCCGACATTGATCTTTTCGAGGTCAACGAAGCGTTTGCCTCGGTGCCCATGTCCTTTGCGCAAGCACACGGCGTCGACCACGACCTGCTGAACGTCAACGGTGGCGCCATTGCGCTCGGTCACCCGGCCGGGGCAACCGGTATTCGTCTGTTGGCCAATGCGATCGACGAATTGGAACGACGCGACAAGTCCATCGCCCTCATCGCGATCTGCGCGTCGGCCGCAACCACCTGTCTGATTCTCGAACGTATCTGACGCCGAAGTAGAAACCGAAGATTGAGGAACCCACCATGGCACTGTCCCTGCTCGAAGACCACCGTGATCTCGCCGAAGCGGTAGCCGCGTTTGCGGCCCGCAACAGCGCAGTTGCCGATACCCGAGCCAATTTCACGCGCTACGCAGCCGGCGAGCAACCGGATTCCTGGAAGGCGTTGGTCAGCCAGGGTCTGCATGCGGTGCATCTGCCGGAGGAATACGGCGGTGACGGTGCCGGTCTTGCAGAACTTGCAGTGGTCGTCGAGCAGTTGGGAATGACGCTCTACCCCGGATCGTATGTTCCGACTGTCATCACCGGTGGAGTCCTTGCGGCCGGTTCCGGTAGCGCGGCGGCAACCATGCTGGGCGAGTTGGGAAATGGTGCCACCGGTGCGGTCTGCAGCGGTTCTCTGGTTGCGGAGCGCTCGGCCGCCGGGTGGACTGTCAGTGGTACTGCCGACCCCGCCCTTGGCCTGCCCGGCGCGGATGTCGTTCTGGTACAGGCTCGTAGCAGCGAAGGTGCGCTGTGGTTCCGGCTTACGCCGGCAGCCACCGCGGTAGTGGAGGTCGAGGACGGAATCGACCTGACACGCTCCATCGGCACGTTGACTCTGACCGAGCATCAGGTGTCGGCCGCGGAGATTGTCGACGGATTATCGCCGCACCGCGTCGAGTTGATCGTCAATACCGTGTACGCCGCCGAGGCCAGCGGGCTTGCGGGTTGGGCGCTGCGCACAGCAGTCGAGTACGTCAAGACTCGGGTTCAGTTCGGCAGCCCGGTAGGCAGCTTCCAGGCCGTGCAGCACAAAGCGGCCATGATGCTCGTGCGTTCCGAAATTGCCTGTGCAGCAGCCTGGGACGCAGCCCGGTCGGAAGAACACGACGTGGACCAGCAGACGCTCGTTTCCGCTCAGGCTGCTCTTGCGGCGTTGCCGATCGGGATCGAGAACGCACTCGAATGTGTCACGTTGCTCGGCGGCGTCGGCTTCACCTGGGAGCACGACGCGCATCTGTACTGGCGTCGCGCGCTCAGCATCGCGGCTGTTGTCGGTGCGGAGGAGAGGTGGGCACACACACTGGGTGAGCGCTCTGCTGACGCGGTTCGTGACTTCTCGTTTGTCGATCCCGACATGTTGCCGGACTTGCGGGCTGAAGTACGTCGGGTGTTTGCCGACGTGGAACTGCTGCCAGACGACGGAACCACCGACGCGAGTTGGGCTCCGGCCAAGGGAAGCGCCAGGCGTGCTCGTTTTGCCGAGGCCAAACTTGTTGCCCCGCATTACCGCGAACCCTACGGTTTGGGGGCAGGTCCCCAGGAACAGGCAGTGATCGCTCACGAGTTCGCCACGCGTGGATGGGCGCAACCGTCCACAGTGATCGGCGAATGGGTGCTGCCGACGATTCTCGAACACGGCAATGCCGAGCAGCAGGACAGGTTCGTCGACCCGACTCTGCGCGCAGACATCATCTGGTGCCAACTCTTCAGCGAGCCGGGAGCAGGCTCCGACCTGGCCGGATTGAGCACCAAGGCGCGCAAGGTGGACGGCGGCTGGGTCATCTCGGGGCAGAAGGTCTGGAACTCGGGTGCGCACGAAGCGGACTGGGGCGTCTGCCTCGCCCGCACCGACGCGGATGCTCCGAAACATCGTGGGCTGTCGTACTTCTTGGTCGACATGACGTCGGCGGGCATCGACGTCCGGCCGCTCAAGCAGTCCACCGGCAAGTCGGAGTTCAACGAGGTGTTCCTGGACGACGTGTTCGTCCCGGACGAGTGCCTGGTTGCCGAACCGGGACAGGGCTGGAAGCTTGCAGCGACCACACTGTCCAACGAACGTCTGAGCATGGGTTCGCGTCTGCATCACGGTTCGAGTGAGCAGTTCCGTCAGGTTATCGCCGACGGCAGTCACGACTGCTCGCGCGAGGATGCAGTGGAAGGTCTGGGGCGCAGTATTTCTCGCGAACTGGCACTCTCCGCCATGAACCTGCGCGGCGTTTCGGCCCGACTGGCCGGTCAAGAACCCGGCGCCGAGATCAGCGTCTCCAAGGTATACAACGCACTGGCCCAACGTGAGGGTTCGCGAGATCTGCTCCGTTTGCTGGGACCACGTGCGGCAGTGGTCGATCCCCGTGCCAACTACGGCATCGATCACATCGGTTTGCCATCGATTCTCTTCGGCGGCGGAACCGTCGAAATTCAACTCAATGTCATCGCGCAGCGCGTTCTCGGCCTGCCGCGCTCCTAGCCATATTCTCGAGGAGTCTTACCCATGTACCTGGATTTGTCAGAGGAGTCGAAGACTCTGCGCAAGGAATTGCGCGCGTACTTCGCCGAAATCATCAACGACGAGGATCGCCGCGCGTTGGTCGATCAGACCGAAGGCGGACCCGTCTTCGATCGCATCCTGCGCCAGATGGGCAAGGACGGCTGGTTGGGCTTGGGGTGGCCGGAAGAATTCGGTGGCCGCGGGGAGAACCCCGAAGCTCTGTACGTGTTCTACGACGAGGTGATTCGCGCCAATGCACCGCTGTCGCTTGTCACGTTGAACACGGTTGGCCCCGCGTTGATCAAGCATGGAACCCAGGCGCAGAAGGACTTCTTCCTGCGCCCGATCCTGGCCGGCGAGTTGATCTTTGCCATCGGCTACACCGAGCCCAACGCCGGTACCGACCTCGCTGCTCTCGAAACGCGAGCTCGCATCGAGGGTGACGAGCTTGTCATCAACGGCAACAAGATCTTCACCAGCGCCGGCGTCTTTGCCGACTGGGTGTGGCTGGCCGTGCGCACCGATCCGGATGCCCCGACACATCAGGGCATTTCGGTGGTACTGGTACCGACAAGCGCTCCCGGATTCTCCGTTACGGAAATCCACACCGTTGGTGGAATCAGCACCTCGGCAACCTATTACGAAGATGTGCGGGTACCGCTCACCAACGTTGTCGGTGAACTCAATCAGGGTTGGAAGCTCATCACCAACCAGCTCAACCACGAGCGGGTTGCCTTGGCCGCCCGCGGTGGTATCGCCAACGAGCTTTTTGCCGAGGTGGTCGAGTGGGCGAAGACGGAACCGGCCGGTGACGGCCACGTCTACGACATCCCATGGGTCCGGGAAAAGCTGGCAGAGGTCTACGCGCTGCTCAGTGCAGCCGATTTGATGAACTTGCGACTCGTTGCCGACGTTGCCGCAAACACCTTGGGCGGTGGTGATTCTGCTGCCGCCAAGATCTTCGGCACCGAAGCCGTCGTGACTACGTACGGAATGCTGCAGGAAGTGCTGGGAGCCAAGGGATTGCTGCGTCCGGGAACTCCGGGTGCAGTGCTCGAAGGCCGCGTCGAGAACCTCGGCCGACGCGCTCAGAACAATACCTTCGGCGGTGGCACCAACGAAGTCATGCGTGAAATTGTCGCGGCCAAGTGCCTGGGTATGACGCTTGCTGCGCGTCGTCGCCCGGCTGCAACACCGAACGAAAAGAGCTGACATGGAATTCGAATTCGACGACAATCTGTCCGCGGTGCGGGATCTGAGTGAATCGATCTTTGCTGCGAAGTCCGGAGTCGACCGACTACGTACGGTGGAGAGCGCAGGCGGTTTCGACGCCGACCTGTGGAAGGTGCTGGCCGATTCCGACGTTCTGGGAATCGCCCTGCCCGAAGAGGTGGGCGGTGCGGGGCTCGGAATGCTTGGGCTCGCTGCAGTTCTCGAGCAGCAGGGTCGACGCGTTGCGCAGGTACCGCTGTGGTCGGTCGTCGCAACGGCGGCGCTGCCGATTGCAGAGTTTGGCAGCGCGGAGCAGAAAGCGTCGTGGCTTCCAGGACTGCTCGACGGTTCCGTGATTGTCACCGGCGCGTTCGACATCGGACACGGTGCCAACCTGCGGGTGCGGGCAGAGGCAACGGGTGACGGATGGACGCTGCGCGGAATCGTCGATTCGGTGTCCGCTGCTGACGTTGCCGACGCTGTGGTTGTTCCGGTGGCGATGCCCGACGGCGGAACCAGCGTGATGATCGTGCGCACCGATCGTCTTTCGCGCACCACGTTGAGCGTGACAAACCGTGAAAGTAACAGCACTGTGCAGTTCGACGGGGCCACCGTCAGCGCCGTTGACGTTCTGCCTGGCGACGGCGCGGCCATCTACGAGTGGACGCTGCGTCGAGCTCGGGTTGCTCTGGCAGCCTTGGCTGTTGGTGTGTGCGAAGAAGCGCTGGCCATGGCAGCAAAGTACACCTCGGAGCGTATCCAGTTCGGTCGACCCATCTCCACCAACCAGGCTGTATCCGTCCGGGCCGCCGACGCGTATCTCGATACCGAGAGCATCCGACTGACCGCGCAACGCGCGGCCTGGCTGATGGACACCGGAGTGGAGAGTGAAGCGGAAGCTGCTGCACTGGTGGCCAAGTGGTGGGCATCGCGCGGTGGACTCCGAGTTGTTCACGCAACCCAGCATCTGCACGGCGGTATCGGCGCTGATGTCGACTACCCGATCCATCGCTACTTCCTGTGGGGGCGTCAGATCGCCTTCTCGCTCGGCAGCGCAGGCGCGATCGGCATGGAACTGGGCAATGTTCTGGAGAAGGGTGCTTCGATCGGCGCACCTGTATGACCACGGGGGAGAACCTGGCGGTGCGCGTGCTGCGCGCACCCCAGGGTCTTCCACAGGCGGAAGACTTTTCGGTCGAGATGGCTTCCATTCAGCAGCCGCAAGACGGTGAGGTGTTGTTCCGGGCTTGCTATCTGGCGATCGATCCCAGCGCCAGGCGGCGGCTACCGTCCGCTGACGGACGCCCGGGACCGCTCGGAGCGGTGGCCGGGATCGGCGACATAGTGCTGGCAGGGGTGAGCCCACCACAGGCAGGCCTCGACGGTGCGTTGGTTGGTGAGGTTGTCACGTCGCGGCACCCGGATTTTGTGCCAGGGGACCTGGTTCGTGGCGGAAATACGTGGCAGGTCTTTCACACGGTCCGAGGCGAGCACCTGGACTTGTTGGAGCCACGTCCGGGATTTCGACTGGAAGCGGAACTGGGAGTACTCGGTAGGCCGGGATTTGTGGCGTACTGCGGACTGCACTTCGCGTCGACGCTCGAAGCCGGTATGACGGTGGTGATCTCGGCTGCGGGCGGCGCCGTCGGGATGGTGGCCGGACAATTGGCTGCGCTGGCCGGCGCCCGCGTCGTCGGCATCGCAAGTGGTGACAAGGTCGCCTACGTCGTGAACGAACTCGGTTTTGCAGACTGCATCGATCGGACCGACGAGACGATCGCTGCGGGACTGGCGAGGACCTGCCCGGATGGCGTCGACCTGTATTTCGACAATGTCGGCGGTGAGACGCTGGCCGCGGTGTTCGAGCAGCTCAACGACTTCGGTCAGGTTGTGGTGTGCGGCATGGCAAGTGAGTACAACGGCGCCGAAGCCGACTTCGGGCCACCACTGCGCCCGGTTCTTCGCAAGCGACTGAAAATTCAAGGCTTTGTGGTGTACGACCATTACGAGCACTATCCGCGCTACCGCGAGTGGGCAATCGAACAACTCGACGCAAGGCGGTTGCGTTATCGCGAGGACGTCGTAGACGGGTTGGAGAATGCCCCGCAGGCATTGGAAAACGTACTGACCGGCCGGAACCGCGGCCGTCAGCTTGTACAACTTGGTCCTCTGCCGCAAGTTCTGCGGTAGCGGACGCGTCAAGGAACCCAGCCCGACACGGTGGTCGGGGAAATGGAAGGTGTAACGCATGACGAATGACAGCACCAGATTCACAGGCCTCGCGGTCGTCACGGGAGCCAGCCGGGGAATCGGCCGGGCGATTGCGAGACGCATTGCAGCAGAGGGGATACCGGTCGCGGCGGTCTCGCGCACATTGCGTGCCGGCGACGGAAGCCTGCAAGGCTCGCTCGAGGAAACCGTCGGATTGATCAATGCGGCAGGAGGAACCGCGAAAAGCTTTGCCGTCGATCTGGGGACTCCTGAACTCGATCGCGCCGCACTGATCGCGCGGATCGAGGACAGCTTCGGACGACCGGTGAGCATCCTCGTCAACAACGTGGCTGCGTCGCGGCGCTACGAGACAATGTTTGCGGACATGCCGCGAGAGTGGTTCTACGACTCCGTCGAAACGAACGTGTGGAACACCTGGGACCTGATGAAGGCGGTCATCCCGAGCATGCGCGCGAACGGCGCGGGGTGGATCGTCAACATCTCGTCCCGGCAGGCCGGGCCACGCGTCGGGCCGCCTTTTGCGCCGCATCCGCTGGCCGGATCAGTTCTGTACGGCGGAACGAAGGCGATGATGGACCGGATCAGCACCGGATCCGCGATGGAGCTGTACAGCGACAACATTGCGGTGAATTCGCTTGCGCCCAACCGTGGCGTCGCAACCGAGCACGCTGCCGCAGCGGTTCCGGGATGGCCGTCCGAACCCGAGGACACGATGGCCGAAGCGGCACTCCTGCTCTGCACTGCTGAACCGTCCGAGGTAACCGGCCGTGTCGCATACAGTCTGCCCCTGCTCAAAGAGTTCGGTCGTTCCGTACATGCGCTCGACGGCAGTGGTCTGCTCGCCGGCTGGCAGCCCGACGACCTCGACGAGGACGGCTTCCCCGGGGACTATCTCACCTTCAACCCGCCCGCCCCGGTGCCGGCTGAACTACTGAAGTAAGGAGCGACGTGGATACGTACGCAGAAATCATTCGAAGCCGCGCCGAGGACGACAAAGTTGGACTTCGATACGAGGACACTTCGTGGTCGTGGCGTGAGGTGGTGCAGGAAAGTGCCGATCGTGCAGCGGCATTGACGTCGTTGGTGCCGCAACCAGGCGACCGTCAGATCCACGTGGGCATCCTGCTCGAGAATGTTCCGGACTTCGTATTCTGGCTGGGCGCCGGACCTTTGGCCGGCGCGGCCGTTGTCGGTATCAACGCCAGTCGCAGTGGCGCGGAGCTGGCACATGACATCAGCCACGGAGACGTGGACGTCGTCATCACCGAGAACGCCTTGGCGCATCTCGTCGACGGCACGGGCCACGGTCTGCCACCCGAGCGCATCCTGAACATCGACAGCCCCGAGTACGCCGACTTCCTGGCGCCGTTCCGCGGAGCAGCATTACCCGAGACTGTGCCGACACCGGAAGAAAAAGCGTTGCTGCTCTTCAGTTCCGGTTCGACGGGTGCACCGAAGGCCGTGATCGTCGGACAGGGACGGCTGGCACGCTTGACAGCTGCCATGGTCGATCGGGTATCGCTGCGCCGCGATTCCGTGACCTACCTGTGCATGCCGCTCTTCCACGGCAACGCGGTGATGTTGAACCTGGCGCCGGCGATGTGCGTCGGCGCGACGGTTGCCATGACAAGGAAGTTCTCGGCCAGCAAGTTCGGTCCGGATATCCACCGCTACGGCGTCACGTACGTCAACTATGTCGGCCGGGCACTGTCGTACACGTTGAGCAGCCCCGAAGATCCCCGGGATGCGCAGAGCACCCTGGAGTTGGCCTTCGGCACCGAGGCGTCGGAAACCGACGTCCGACGATTCTCCGAGCGGTACGGATGCACCGTGATGGAGGGCTACGGGCTCAGCGAAGGGGTGTTCCGGATCGGGCGCACACCGCAGACGCCCCGGGACTCTCTGGGTATTCCGCAGAACGGTCTCGACATCCGGGTTCTCGACGAAGCGACAGGTATCGAATGCCCGCCTGCGGAATTCGACAGCGACGGTCGTCTGGTCAACGCCGAGGCGATCGGTGAGATGGTGGCAATCGGCCTGGCTCACACGTTCGAGGGGTACTACAAGAACCCCGGGGCGATGGCGGATCGAGTCAAGGGCGCCGATTTCTGGTCCGGCGACCTGGCCTACCGCGACAGCGACGGCTACTTCTACTTTGCCGGACGGTCTTCCGACTGGTTGCGCGTGGACAGCGAGAACTTCTCTGCCGCGCCGGTTGAGCGTGTCTTGCAACGGGTTCCGGGAGTGGCTGCCGCCCCGATTTTCGCCGTTCCGGACCCGCGGACCGGTGACCAGGTCATGGTTGTGGTCGAGATGGAAGACGGCGTGAGCTTCGACCCCAAGAGCTTCGGTGATTTCCTCGACGAGCAGCCGGACATGGGCGCAAAGTGGTGGCCACGATTCGTTCGGGTCATCGATCGGTTGCCCTTGACCGGAAGCAACAAGGTCAACAAGACGCCGCTACGGCGCGCAGCTTGGGCCACAGACGATTCCGTGTACACCAGGGTGGGACGAACGCGTGAGTACGTCTTACTCGACGACGGTGGCCGAGACGCCATAGAAGCGGAATTTCGCGCACATGGCCGATTGGCGATGTTGCCGAGCTAGCGTGCTGTGCGCCTTTGTTAACCGCGGGCGGTTAACAAAGGCGCACAGTGGTTAGGTGCCAGTTGTATCCAGTTCGATGATGCTGCTCGCGGTGTAGGTTTGTCCCGCAGGTAGTTCGGCGACATAGGGCACCAGCTGATCTGCGAACTCTTCTACTGTGAAGACCCCGTCCGCGGCAACAAACTTCTGTTGCACCGTGGGCGGGGCCATCAACGCCACCATGTCGCCGTAGACGACAAACACCTGGCCGTTGATCGTCTGTGCTGCCGGAGTTGCCAGGAAAGAGACGAAGGTGGCAACACGTTCGGGTGCCATGATGTCGAGTCCCGTATCCGGTTCGCCGTCGGCAAAGACGCCGGCCGTCATCTCGGTGCGGGCACGTGGGCAGATCGCGTTGGCGGTGACGCCGTACTTCGCCAGTCCACGTGAGGTGGACAGCGTCAGTGCAACGATGCCCGCTTTGGCGGCAGCGTAATTGGCTTGACCAGCACCGCCGAGCAGAAACGCTTCGGACGCCGTGTTGATGACGCGTCCGTACACCGGGCCACCAGCAGCCTTGCCCGCGGCGCGCCAATGCACCGCAGCCGAGCGGGAGAGCGCCGCATGGCCTTTGAGGTGAATCGCGATGACGTCGTCCCACTGCTTCTCGGTCATGTTGAAGAGCATCGCGTCGCGGGTGATTCCGGCGTTGTTGACCACGATGTCCAAGCTGCCGAAGGTATCGACCGCGGCTTCCACCAGGCGATCTCCCAGCGACCAGTCGCTGACGTCGCCGGTCACCGCAATAGCACGGGATCCGAGAGCTTCGATTTCGCGCACGACATCGTCTGCAGCAGAACCGATGTCGTTGACCACGACACTGGCACCGCGAGAGGCCAATGCGAGTGCTTCGGTGCGGCCCAAGCCGGCTCCGGCGCCGGTGACGACAGCGGTGCGACCGGTGAGCGAGGTATCAACTGAGTTAGGCAAGAGCTGGCTCCCTGGGTAGTCCGAGAATGAGTTCGCCGATCTGGTTGCGGAGGATTTCCGACGTACCACCGGCGATGGTCTGGAAGCGCACTTCCAGAAAACTGTGATGGACAGGCATTTTCAGTTCGCTGCCTGCGGGCAGGAAGCCGGAGAGCAGCAGTCCGGCGTCGGCGAGTCGCTGACCGTGTTCGCTGCCGACGAGTTTCAGGACCGCGCCCTCGGGGCCCGGTCCTGCGCCGAGCACCGCGAGTTCCGCGATTCGGGTGGTCAATGCCCGCAGCGCCAGATCCTCGGCAACCAGGTCGGCCACCGTGTCATCCATGCCCGAGTTCTGTTCGCGCACCACGGTGAACAGATCGTGGATGCTGTAGGTGACGCCAAGACCGAGTCGTTCCCGGCCTATGGTGACACGCTCGTTTCCGAGTGCGGACCGCGCAACTCCCCAGCCGCCGTTGACTTCACCGAGCACATCGGCATCGGGAACAAACACGTCGTCGAGGAATACCTCGGAGAAATGAGAATCACCGGTGATCTGCTTGATCGGACGCACCTGCACGCCGGGCGCAGACATGTCGATCAGCATCATGGTGATGCCCTTGTGCTTTCGCGCCTCCGGGTCGGTGCGAACAGTTGCCATGCCGTGCGTGGAGGTCACACCGCCGCTGGTCCAGGTCTTCTGGCCGTTGACAATCCAGCCGCCGTCGACGTGCCGAGCCCTGGTAGTGATGCCTGCTGCGTCGGAACCGGCGCCGGGTTCGCTGAACAGCTGGCACCATTTCACGGTGCCCATGAGGCTGGCGTCGACAAAGCGTTCGTGTTGTTCCGCCGTGCCGTGTCCGACAACGGTAAGGAGGACCCATTCGCCGATTCCGTACTGCGGCAACTCGAGTGCCGACAGTTCCTCTTCCAGAACCAACTGCTCAACGGCGCCCGCGCCGCGGCCCCACGGCTTCGGCCAATGGGGAACGGCATAACCCGAGTCGACGAGTAGGCGTCGAAGCTGATCAGCAGGTGCCGCGACGGCTTCTTTGACGAAAGCCCGAGCCTGCGTGCGGTACTCGTCGGCCTCGGCGGGCAGTTCGATGCTCGATTCGCGTCGGATCCCGGCGGCGGTGGCGTCGGCGATATCGGCTCGCGCGACAACGGGGGAGAAGGAGGCGTTCAATGCGCCCGCACGACGCAGATACAGGTGGGCGTCGTGCTCCCACGTGTAGCCGATTCCGCCGTGCACCTGGATGCACTTCTGCGCTACCCGCATGGCGGCGGGGAGGGCGGTCACCACGGCAACAGCTGCGGCGAGGGCGCTCTGATCCTTGTTGTCGGAGGCTGCCTGGGCCGCATCCCACGCTGCAGCGGTCGACATTTCGCGGTCCACGAGCATGTTGGCAAGGATGTGCTTTACCGACTGGAAGGAGCCGATTGCGCGGCCGAAAGCAAAGCGGGCCTTGGCATATTCGACAGCCAGGTTCGTGGCCGCGGTGATCACGCCCGCGGCTTCGGCAGCCGCCAGGGTGCGTCCGATCGACACTGCGTTGGCACTCGCGCCGGGCAGAACCGCAACGGCGTCGACGCTACCGTTTGTGGTCACCGCAGAGAGCGGGCGCGTCGGATCGAGCGTCGGAGCTCCGGTGATCTGTACCTGTTCGCGCCGTAGTACAACAACGTCCTCACCGATCGCGACCAGAAGAATGTCGGCCATCGCGGCGCACAGAACCTCGACAGGTTCGGCAATCTCGACACTGACGCCCGATAGGGTGGCCGTCGCGGCGATTCCGACTGCTGCGACGGCGGTTCCGTCGATCAGGCCCGGAAGGAGTTCGGCCTGTTGTTCGGTAGCTCCTGCCGCGGCAATCACCGCCGATGCCCACACCGTCGGAAGCAGCGGCCCGGGAGTCACCGCGGATCCCAATTCTTCTACCACCACGGACAATTCAGGCAAGCCGAACCCGGCGCCACCGTATTCCTCCGGCAGGTGGACGCCCAACCAGCCAAGCTCGGCGAAAGTCGACCACCCCGACGGCAATTCGTGCGTCGGATTGTCGAGACTCTCGCGAGCCTCGGCGAGTGGGTCCGCTCGCGAGATGTAACTGCGAACCGACTGCGCAAGAGCGCGCTGGTCTTCGGAAAGTGCAATGGACATGGAGAACTACCTCGTTACGCGACTGAGCCCGCAGGCTGATTGTCACTGCCGCAGGACTACCGCAGACAGGAGTTGTTCCCTCTACACGTATCACGACAAACCCGGCTGTAGTGGACAATCTCGCTGAGTGGGTCCAGCGCATCCGCTATCGGAGCGCTACTCTGCGAACCGTGAGTCGTATCAATTCATTCATCCGGCCGTTGGTTCCCCGTGATCCGCATGAGGCACATCGAGTAGCCACACCACTCGAACTGCTGACGGACCTGTGCTTTGTCGTGGCAGTTGCCCAGGCAGCCACGGGCCTTCACCACGCGATCAGTGAAGGGCACGCGGCCACAGGTGTCGGGCACTTCGCGATGGCGTTCTTCGCAATCTGGTGGACGTGGCTCAACTTCACGTGGTTTGCCTCCGCCTACGACAACGACGACGGCATTGCACGACTTCTGACGATCTTCCAGATTCTGGGCGCGCTGGTACTGGCAGCCGGGATTCCGCGCTTCTTCGACAACGATCCGCTGCTGATCATTCTCGGCTACGTCATCATGCGAATAGCCCTGGTGATTCAATGGGTTCGAGTGTCGAGGAACGATCCCGAACACGCACTCACCGCCCGTAGATACGCCCTCGGCATCGTGCTCGTTCAACTCGGGTGGATCGGCTTCTACTTTGTACCGGCCGCGATCTACGTTCCGACGTTCCTGTTCCTGGTGCTGTGCGAATTTGCTGTGCCGGTGTGGTCGGAGAAGCCGGGAATGACGCCCTGGCATCCACACCACATCGCCGAGCGGTACTCACTGTTCTTCATCATCGTTCTCGGCGAAACGATTCTGTCCACCACCGTCGCGATTCAAGACGCGGTGTCCGGTGAACATCCGGCGGCCAAAGTGGCGTACGTCGTGGTCGGCGGAATCCTGATCGTCTTCAGCCTGTGGTGGCTGTACTTCCAGCGAAACGCCGGCGACGCTCTCGGCGGCGACAACGTCTCGCCCTTCGTCTGGGGTTTCGGGCACTACTTCATCTTTGCCTCCGCCGCTGCCATCGGTGCCGGCCTGGCTTCCCGCGTCGACTACTGGACCGGCCACGCCGAAGGCAGCGCGTTGGTGACCGGTGCGGCCGTCACGGTGCCGGTGGCCGTCATCCTGGCAGCACTGTGGTTCATTCACATCCGATTGCACGATTCGTCTACGCGAACCCTCGTGCCATTCGGCGTCGCTATTGCGGTGATCCTGGGCGGTACTTTCACCGCCGTCCCGGAATTGGTGGCCGGTCTGGCCTGCGCGGCACTGCTGGCAGTGGAGTTGGTTCTCACCGAGGGAACGAAGGACTCTGCCGCGCACTGATCGCGAGGCGTGTTCTCGAAATGACGACCAGAGTAAGGCCGTCGGTTCAGTCTCGCATCGTCGAAAATCCAGATCCCAGGCGCAGATCCAGATTTCCGACGATGCGTTGCAAACCGAGTCTCTACAGACACCACACGGGAGTCGGAGAAGGTCCGCCCAATAACCTCGTTGCCGTTCTCGACGTCCTCGGGGCTGCAGTGACTACTCGACCTTGTCGAGGTCGACTCCCTTGGTCTCGCGGCTTGCCAACAGGGCGATCACAGTGATCGACATCGTGATCACCAGGTAACCCACGACCATGCCGACGCCGTGGTTCTCGATGAGCCAGATGGCGATGAACGGGGCGGGCGCACCGGCGAGGATCGACGAACCTTGGAACACCAGCGAGGAGCCGGCATAACGGTAGCGGGTCGGGAACAACTCGGTGATCCAGGCTGCTTCCGGGCCGGCGAGCATGCCGTGGAACAGTGCGCCGACGCACACACCGAGCCACAGCATCGGAAGACTCTCGAGCTGCACGAGCCAGAAGAAGACCGGCGCCCAGATCATGAGGACGACAGCGGGCACGAGCATTGCGATGCGGCGGCCAACACGGTCGGACCACGCTCCGCCACCGATCATGCCAACGAACTGGAACACCGAGGCGAAGGTAACGGCCATGATGACATCGCCGCGCGCAAAGTCGAAATATGTGGTGGCGTAAGCGATAACGAAGATCGTATAGATGTAGAAAGCGATGTTTTCACCGATTCGCATACCGAGACCGATGAGCACCACACTCGGTCGCGACAAGGCTTCGACAATGCTCGAGCGTTCTTCCTGCGGAGCCTGTGCGGCTTGCTCCTGTGCGGCCTTGAACACAGGCGATTCCTCGACGCCGCGGCGCACCCAGAAGCCGATGGCGAGCAGCGGGATCGCGAACAGGAAGGCGATGCGCCAACCCCACTGGTCGAACGCCTCGTCCGGGACTGCGAATACGAGAATCGAGACCACGACAGTGGCCAGAACCGTACCCATCGGAGCACCGGCCTGCGGCCACGAGGCCCAGAAACCGCGACGCTTGGGTTCGCCGTACTCACTGACCAGCAGCACTGCGGCACCGAACTCGCCGCCGAGCGCGAAGCCCTGGATCATGCGCAGTACCACCAACCCGACAGTGGCCCAGATGCCCACCTGTTCGTAGGTGGGTAGCAATCCGATCGCGGCAGTCGCCGTACCCAGCAGAATGAAGGTGGTCACCAGCATCGGCTTGCGGCCGTACTTGTCGCCAAGGTGCCCGAATACGATGCCGCCGAGCGGCCGGGCGACGAAGCCCAGGCCCTGGGTGGCGAGTGCGAGCAGCAGCTTCGCAACGCCGCTGTCGCCCGGGAAGAAAAGCGGCCCCAGTACGGTTGCGGCGAGGATGCCGTAGATCGCGAAGTCATACCACTCGAGAACGGCACCAGCCATGCTGCCGGTCAGTACGCGCTTGAAACTACTGCGGGGAACGGCGTCGCTGACGGGAGGTTCTTCCAGGTCGGAGACCTGGGTTGTCTGTGATCCCATGAGGATCCTTTCGGGTCGGGAAGAAACGGGGAAATCTGGGTCAGAGCGCGAGTGTGATCTTCTGTCCGCAGGCGCGCGAGCAGCAGGTCATCATCGATTTATTCTGAGCGCGTTCGGTTTTCGTGAGCACCATGTCTCGGTGATCCACCGCGCCGTCGAGTACGGGGGCCTCGCACGATCCGCACAGGCCTTCCTCGCAATCGCTGGGGATGTCGATATTGGAGGCACGCAACGCGTCGAGGACGGTCTGATCGGCAGCGACCTGGATTGTCAGACCTGAGTCGCGGAGTTCGACCTCGAACGCGTGCTCGTTGGACGGGTCGAGTGTCGCGAGCGTCGAGGTGAAATGCTCGACGTGCAGCGAGTCTTCCGGCCAGTGCGCAGTAGCCTCCTCGAGCGCGGAGAGCAGTCGTTCAGGACCACAGGAGTAGATCTGAGTGTGTGCCGTCGCAGTGGAGAACACTGTCGCGATGTCGAGACGGTTGCCCAAGGCGCTGGAATGCACGACAAGGTGGTCGCTGTGATCGGCATTCAGCCTGTCGAGCATCGCCATCGTGGCGACATCGCGTCCGCAGTAATGGATCTCGTAGTCCTTGCCGGCGGCCTTGGCGTGATCGGCCATTGTCACGATCGGCGTGATACCGATGCCGCCTGCCACAAAGACGTAGCGCTCGGCAGCCGGATCGAGCTTGAAATGGTTGCGGGGCCCACGCATCTTGAGGGTGTTTCCGGCTTCGAGAGTGTGATGCACGTAGCGCGAGCCGCCCCGGCTCTCGGACTCTTCGCGCACGGCGATCTCGTAGCGGGACAGATCGTGAGGGTTGCCGCACAGCGAGTACTGCCGCGTCAGATCGCCGAGATCGATGTCGATGTGCGCGCCCGGCGTCCACTTCGGAAGTGCTTTGCCGGAAGGATCGGAAAGGGTCACCGTGACCACGCCGTCGGCGGCGGGAGTGATCGCCTCCACTCGCACCATGCGCGAGATATTGGTCTTGGACGGCTCGCCGACCTTCACGGGCTGTCGTCGCAGGAGAATCGAAGCATCGCGGAGTTCAGGGTTTGCGTCCGGATTCCACTGCACCCAAACATGATCCGGACCTCTGAATGAGGTGTTCGGTAGGTAGGTGAACTCCTGATCGGGGACGAGTTCCAGGTGTGGGAGTCGTGTGGTGATCTCCTCGAGGAAGATCTGCATCTCCATGCGAGCCAGATTCTTGCCCATGCACTGATGGCTGCCGTAGCCGAAAGTGAGGTGATCGCTGGAGTTCTCGCGGCGAATATCGAACTCGTCCCCGCTCTCGAAATGGCGGTCGTCGCGGTTCGCGGACGATGTGACGATCAGGAGCTTGGAGCCCTTCGGGATGTCGATGTCGCCGATTCGGGTGTCGGCAGTGGCCAGTCGGCGCCACGCGGCAACTGAGCCAGAATGCCGCAGGCACTCCTCGACGGCGTTCGGGATCAGACTGGGATCCTCGCAGATCTCCTGCCACACGCTCCGGTTTTCGAGCAACAAGCGGAATGCGTTTGCTGATGCGTTGGCGGTGGTCTCATGAGCGGCAACGATTCCCGCCATCATCATCGAGTGCAGATAGGAGTCGGTGACGACCTCCGGTTGTTCCTTCTGAACGCGGAGTCCGTAGGGCATCCAGCCGTGGCCGGAGGGATCCTTGCGCATCTTTTCGAGCACCGTGCCTGCGTACTGCCAGAACTTGCCTACGGCTTCGGCGACCGCGACCTGTTCCTCGGGTGCGGGTCGGCCCCAGGTGTTGACGGTGTGCGCGATGGAGTACTTGCGTAGGTCGTCCATGTCCTCCTCCGGCACGCCGAGGAAGTGCAGCGCCACGGTGAGCGGGACCTCCCACAGCATTTCGTCGACGAGGTCGACCTTGCCTGAGTTCACGAAGCGGTCGACGTACTCGCGGACGAGGCGCCGAACCATCGGCTCGTGGTGCACGAGTTCCGCCGGCGTGAACGGATCCATCAATGCGCGGCGACGCGGCATGTGCGCCGGCTCGTCTTCGTTCACCAGGGTGCGCGACATCGCGTAGTCGTATTTGGCGAGGGTGGCGGTGGCTTCCTCCGAGACAGGGGTGATCTTCTCCAGTGCGATGGACGGCGAGAACAGGATGTTGTCGCGGAAGACGGCCTTGACGTCCGAATAACGAGTGACGACCCAGTAGCCGATTTCGGGACTGAAGAACACGGGCTCCTCGTCACGGGACCAGCGCAGCGACGCAGCGGGGTCCACCTGGTAGTCGCCGCCGAAGGGATTGAAGCTGGCTGCCTTTCCGGATACCGGACATCCCGAGTTAAGAGCCGCATGATCGATCGGGCATCCGTTCATGACTTCTGACATCTCTATAAACCGTCCTGAACTGTGAAGTTACTAATAGCGCACATAGTGTGCTTTGAGCGCACTTCGCACAGGGTAAGTGAGGTCACATTCAAAGGTCAAGATGGCTGAAAAACACAGTCGGGCGAAGATTTCCCCGACGGAACGATCAGGCAGAGATGAGGCGTTCGAGTTCTCGCGCTGTGGTCATCACGGCTTGGGCAGCGAGTTCAGTGTCGAGACCGTCGATCGCCACGACGCCGACGCTGCGTTCGAGGTTCGTAGCCGATCCGAGGTTCTCCGGCAGTGCAATCCCGGAGGCAATGCCGATGGCGCCGTGCTCGAGTTGCCCCACAGTCAGGCTGTATCCGTCCTTGCGTGCCCGTTTGATCTCTTCGGAATCAGACGCAGCGTCGGGCCGCATGGCCAATATCGCGATACCGGCAGCACCCTTGTCGAGGGGGTGTCGCGTGCCGGTTCTGTATCCCACTCGGATGAGTGTGTCTTCGGGTTCGGCGACCATCAGTACAACGCAATCCTGGCCTTGCGCAACGGATATGAAGGCGGTTGCACGCGTGGTGTTTGCCAGTGAGTGGAGTAGGGACTGCCCGTCCCGGTTGAGCTGTGGCTCGAAGCAAGAACCGAGAACCGCGGCTCCGACACCAAGACGAATGCGTCCATCCTCGATGCGAGCGATCAGCGAATGTGCTTCGAGTGTCGAAACGATGCGATAGCAGATGGCTCGGTGCACGTCGAGCTCACGAGCAAGGTCCGCAACCGAAATCCCGGTCGGGAACTGGGCAATGATGTCGAGCGCACGCAGCCCACGATCCAGAGTTTGCAGGGTACTCATTGGCGTCCTGTTCGTGGTCGGGCGGTCCGTGTCGACTTTACGTTTCCAGGCGCCCTGGTGCGGTAAGCAGAAGTGCCGGGATGCAGAAGCGCTCCAGCTCTACAGATCAGCGAACCGAGAGTCGTTCCTTGCGAAGCTGATCGACCTCGGGCAGGTGCAGGGGCTCGAGTGAGTCCACGCCCAGAGCGCGCATCAGTAACAGGTCCGCCAACTCGGGATTGCGGGCCAGAACCGGTCCGTGCATGTACGTGCCGATGACGGAACCCTGGGTGACGCCCTCCAGGCCGTCGCCGACACCGTTGCCGACACCGTGCGTGACGCGTGCGAAGCCGGACGCGTCGGCGCCGAGAGTGGTTCCGCCACGATGGTTTTCGAAACCAGACAGCGGTGCGGTGAGCCCCTTGATCAAGGGCTTCGTGATGACTTCACCGATCGAGCGCTTTTCCTGCGGTGCGGTCGTGACGTCGAGCATCGACACGCCGTCGACGCGCTCGCCGCTCGAGGTTTCGTACCAGTTTCCCAGAACCTGGATGGCAGCGCAGATAGCGAGGACGGGTGCGCCGCGTTCGGCCGCGCGCTGCAGTCCGGGGTATTTCGCGAGATGCCGGGTAGCGAGGCGCTGCGCAGAATCCTCAGCACCGCCGAGGGCGTAGACGTCGAGTGAATCCGGCACCGGGTCGTTGAGCGTGATGTCGACGATCTCGGCGTCGTAGCCGCGCATGCGCAGGCGCTGACGCAGGATCAGGGCGTTACCGCCGTCGCCGTAGGTGCCCATGACGTCGGGGAGGACAAGCCCGATGCGCACTGTCGAATCAGACATCGCGAGTCTCCTTGGCGATTGCGGTGTTCAGATCGCGGAATGCCGTGTAGTTGGCAAGAACTTCGACGCGACCGGGCGGGCAGGACGCGATGGCGCGCAAGGGATCCGGCTCCAAGGTGTGCTCGACGCCGGCGTAGGTGAGGCGCACCGCGAGGTCGGTTCCGCGCTCACCCGCCGCGACTACCTTGACGCCTTCGAAGTGTTCGAACTTCACGTCCCACAGCCAGGAGAGATCCTCGCCGTCGGGGACCTGCCCGTTCACGGCGATGACCAAGCCGTCGACGGAAGGGTCGATCATCGACAGTGCTTCCTGCCAGCCGGCGGGATTCTTCGCGAGGAGCATGTGGACGGAATGGGAGCCCACCTGGACGGTGCTGTATCGCCCGGCAACTTCCTGGACCGTCGACGCGGCGGCAACTGCGCCGACCGGATCCGCGCCCAAGGCCACTGCAGCAGCGACGGCCTGAGCTGCGTTGCCGCGGTTGGCTTTTCCGGGAAGCGTCAGCGTCATCGGAATCTTCAAGCCATCAGGGCCGTAGAGATTGTCGTCGTCGAGCCACCACGCCGGCTCGGGCCGCGCGAAGTCCGAACCGGTACTGCGCCAGTGCTTTCCCTCCCACACGATGGGTTCGCCGGTGCGCGGGCAGCTGACGGAATCGCTTGCCCAGCCGCCGCCGGCCGCAACCCACACGACGTTGGGGGCGTCGTATGCCACGGAGGTGACCAGCACGTCGTCACAGTTGGCGACGATGACCGCATTCGGGTGCGCATTGACGCATGCCCGCAGTTTGCGTTCGATCATGTTGATCTCGCCGACGCGGTCCAGCTGATCGCGGCTCAGATTCAGGAGCACGATCACTTCGGGGTTCACGGCGTCGGCGACATGGGGAACGTGAAGTTCGTCGACTTCGAGTGCCGCGACCGGCGCGTTCATCCGGTTTGCCAGTGCCGCGACGATTCCGGCGTCCATGTTGGCGCCGTCGGCCTGTGTTGCTACGTCACCAAGCGTCGCGAGTGCCGCTGCCGTCATGCGCGTTGTTGTCGACTTGCCGTTGGTGCCGGTGACGACAACGGTTCGCTTCCCGCGTCCGAGTTGGGTCATCAGCGTCGGGTCGATCTTGAGGGCGATGAGCCCACCGATCATGGAGCCCTTGCCGCGGCCGGCTTTCTGCGATGCCCAGGAGGCTGTGGCGGCAGCGCGCAGGGCGAGCTTTCCGCGTGTCGTGATCGATAGTCCAGTTCCCACGGCCCGAGTTTGGCACAGCGCGCCGTCAGACTTCGAGTCGTGCAGGTGCTTGTCGTACGGGTGTGTTCGACGGAACAGCGGCCTTGGGGGTGCGTCGGATCTGGGCGGCGCTTGCCCCGGCGATCACGACTACGGCTCCCACCAGTGACAATGCGCTGGGATTTTCGTGCAGGAACAGCCAGGATGCGCCGATTCCCACTACCGGGACGAGCAGCGAGAGTGGTGCGACCGTGCCTGCGGGATAGCGTCCCATCAGGATGGTCCAGATGCCCGACCCGGCGATGGTGCCGATCAACACGATGTACGCGAGTCCGATCAGCGCCGGCCACCCGTCGGCACTGAACGAGGTTCCGAGGGCCTCCCAGCCCGTGCTCGGACCTTCGACGGCAGCGGACAGGGCAAGCATCGGCAGCGGAGGAATGACGCACATCCACAACATCAGGCGCATGGGCGCTGGGTCCCCGGTGGTACCCGCGGCCGCGAGGCGGCTACCGAGGTTGCCGAAAGCCCAGGACAAGCCGGCCAGCAGGGTCAGGATCACTGGTAACAACGCGGCCTGGTGCGAGCGATCCCATCCGATCAGGGCCATACCCGCCACGGCAACACCGATGCCGGACACCTGCCACGCGCTGAGCTTCTCCCGCAACAGAACTGCGCCCAGTAGAACAGTGAAGGGAGCGGACGACTGCAGGACCAACGAGGCGAGACCGGTTGGCATACCCGTGTGCATCGCCCAGTACAGGAAGACGAATTGGCCGAAACCGAAACCGAAGCCGTAGAGCAACAGCCATCGCGCCGGAACCTGAGGGCGCGGCACGAAGATCATCACGGGAATCGCGATGAGTAAAAAGCGCAGCGCGGCGAAGAAGTACGGCGGGAAGTGGTCGAGTCCCACCCGGATCGCCAGGAAGTTCAATCCCCACATGATCGCGACGGTCAATCCGAGAAGGCGGTCGCGAGGAGTCATGTCTTTAATCGTGAGCTGTGTAAAGCATCAGGACAAGCGAATAAAGATGGACCATTAATGTAGTTTTTCTACATGGATGCAACCCGGTTGAGAGTGCTGCGTGAGCTGGCGGACAGAGGAACGGTCGGAAGCACCGCCGACGCCCTCTCCATGACTCCGTCCGCAGTCTCGCAGCAGCTCAAGATCCTCGCCCGCGAGGCCGGTGTGCCGCTCCTGGAACCGGACGGGCGCAAACTCAGGCTCACCGACGCCGGCCGTGCGTTGGTGCTGCGCGCCGACGACGTGGTGGCCGCTCTCGAACGTGCGGACGCGGAGATGGCGTCGTACCGGGGTTCGCCGCGAGGCAAGGTGCGGGTGGCGTTCTTTCCGTCCGGGGCGGCGCTGCTGCTGCCCAGGGTGTTGACGGCACTCGAAGGGTCCGGCGTCGACATCGATGCGTGCGACGTGGATCAGCCGGCGTCTGCGGTGCCGCGGCTTCTGGCCGATCACGACGTGATCCTCACCCATCGCGACGAACGCGCTGCGGAGACGTCGTTTCCGCGGGTGAGCGTGCAGCCTCTGATGCGTGAGCCCATCGACTTGGTGCTGCGGCCGGATCATCCTCTGGCAAAGCAGGATTCGGTTCGGTTGGATCAGTTGGTGGACGAGAACTGGATCAGTGTGCGCGGAGGATTTCCGGTCGACGACGTACTGATGTCAGTTGCGGCTGTTACCGGTGTGCAACCTCGCGTCGGACATCGGATAAACGATTTCCGGGTTATCGAGGAGCTGGTCGCCGCCGGACACGGAGTGGCGTTGATGCCGCGGCACGCGATCACACATCCTGCAGTGTCGAGGAAACCGATCGCCGGTGTGCGTGCTGCCCGGGTCTATGAATTGGCCACGCGATTGCGCGCCGATCGAAGTCCCGCGATCGCAGTGGTGCTCGCGGCGTTCCGCGACGTTGCACGGGCCGTCGGAGAATAAACAAAACGGGAGCGACACGATTAGTGCCGCTCCCGCTTTGATGGTGCAACCTGCAATTGAACTGAAGATGAATCAGGCTGCCAGAGCCTTGGCCTTCAGGGAGGCGAATTCGTCTTCGGTAATGGTGCCGGCGTCGAGAAGTGCCTTCGCGTCTGCGATTGCCTCGGCGGGAGACTTACCCGCTACCTCACGAATGTAGCTGTCCTGTGCCTGCTTGACCTGGTGCGCTGCCTCCATGGAGCGCTGAGCCATACCGTCGCTCTTGACGATCAGGTAGATGAGCGCCGTGAGCCAGGGAATGACGAAGAGGAAGAATACCCAGATAGCCTTCTTCCAGCCTGAAGTCTTGTGGTCGCGGAACAGGTCCGTAATGATTGAGAACAGCAGAATCAGGTATGCGACGAACGCAAAACTGACGAGTATCACCCAGAGGAAATCCCAGAAGGAATCCATGTCGAGCCCCATTTCGCAGGTCGGAATTGTCTGAGATGAACTATCTCACGCGGTGACCACATCCGCATCATCCTCAAAGGATGAAATAACGGTAATGAATTCTTTAATATCCGATTCAGGACGTACGTCGTTCATCGAAAATCGATGTGAAGTTCAGACAAGTGTGGCTCCTATCCGAATGGATAGGAGCCACACTCGACAGTTGTCCTAGCTAGCGCGGTTAACTGCCGAAACCACTGCTCGCAGCGACGCCGTTGTAATCGAGGTAGCGATACCGACGCCCCAGACGACGGTGCTCTGACCGTCGGGGCCGGTCACGGCGCACTCGACGTATGCGGCAGCCTGAGCGTCGTCACCAGCGGACATGGCGTGCTCGGAGTAATCGAGAACGCGAACGTCGAAGTTGATGCTTCCCAGAGCGTCGACAAAGGCCGCGAGCGGGCCGTTACCGGTACCCGAGATCTCCTGCTCCTTGCCGTTCACCTTTACGATCGCGGTGATCGCATCAGTGCCACCGTCCTCCTCGGACGCGGTGACCTTCTGCTTCATGCGCTCGAGCGGGCGGACGGGAGCCAGGTACTCCTCGTGGAAGACGTCCCACATTTCCTTCGGCGAAACCTCGCCGCCCTCGCCGTCGGTGATCTTCTGGACGGACTGCGAGAACTCGATCTGCAGACGACGCGGCAGCACCAGACCGTGATCGGCCTTCATGATGTACGCGACGCCACCCTTGCCGGACTGCGAGTTCACGCGGATGACGGCCTCGTAGCTGCGGCCGACGTCCTTGGGGTCGATGGGCAGGTACGGAACCTGCCACACGATGTCGTCGACGTCGGCGTTCTGGCCGTCGGCGTCGATCTTCATGGCGTCGAGGCCCTTGTTGATGGCGTCCTGGTGACTGCCGGAGAACGCGGTGTAGACCAGGTCGCCGCCGTACGGATGGCGCTCGTGGACGGGCAGTTGGTTGCAGTACTCGACCGTACGACGGATCTCGTCGATGTTGGAGAAGTCGATCTGCGGGTCGACGCCACGCGTGAACATGTTCAGGGCGAGGGTGACCAGGCAGACGTTGCCGGTGCGCTCGCCGTTGCCGAACAGGCAGCCTTCGATGCGGTCGGCGCCGGCCTGGTAGCCCAGCTCGGCTGCAGCGACGCCGGTGCCACGGTCGTTGTGGGGGTGCAGCGACAGGATGACCGAGTCGCGGCGAGCCAGGTTGCGGTGCATCCACTCGATGGAGTCGGCGTACACGTTGGGCGTGGCCATCTCGACCGTCGCGGGCAGGTTCAGGATCACCGGGTTTGCCGGCGTGGCACCCAGGGTTTCGGTGACGGCGTCACATACTTCCTTGGCGTACTCCAGCTCGGTGCCTGTGTAGGACTCGGGGGAGTACTCCCAGCGCCAGTTGGTGTCCGGGTACTTCTTCGACTCGGCGAGCACCAGTTCGGCGGCGTCGGTGGCGATCTTCTTGATCGTGGCCTTGTCGGCGCGGAAGACGACACGACGCTGCAGGATCGAGGTGGAGTTGTAGAAGTGCACGATCGCGTTCTCAGCGCCTTCACACGCCTCGAACGTGCGCTTGATCAGCTCGGGACGCGACTGCGTCAGCACCTGGATGGTGACATCGGACGGGATTGCGCCGTCTTCGATGATTTCGCGGACGAAGTCGAAGTCCGTCTGGCTTGCCGACGGGAAGCCGACCTCGATCTCCTTGTAACCCATCCGGACCAGCAGATCGAACATACGACGCTTACGCGCCGGGCTCATCGGGTCGATCAGGGCCTGGTTGCCGTCACGCAGGTCCACCGCGCACCACTGCGGGGCGCGGTCGATGACTTTGTCCGGCCAAGTGCGGTCCGGCAGCGTGACCGTTTCGACTTCTTCGGAGAATGGCCGGTAACGGAACGTGGGCATCGACGAGTTCTTCTGCGTGTTCCACGCAGGCTGGTCGGCCGGTGCCGGCTTGGTGGGAGGCGTGATGATGCGAGTGCCGGTGGTGAATGCGTCAGCGGGGGACATGGGGTGATCTCCAACGATTGTGGACCCGGCCTGATGACCTGTTGGTCAAGACCGAAAGTCCGGAAGGCTTGGTCGACCGGCGCACACAAAACCCCGCGACGGGAGGCCAGTCTGGATCAGACCCCGTCGCGGCAACCAAGAAGGAGTGCGCGCTGCATGCACTGCACTCTACTCCTGGAATGTCGGCGAATGAGGTGGGGTCTCGGCGACATGCCGAAATTGTCGTTGAACGGTGCTGTTGTTTCGTGCTCCGAAATGATCGACTGATCGCATGGATGATCCTCGAATTGCTGTGGCGCGCGCATACCTCGATGCGCTTCTCTCACACGACGGTAATTCAGTGCCGCTGGCTCCGGATGCCGTGCGACACGAGGCGGGGATCAAAACCGGGTTCTCGGGAAATCACTTGCGGCGCAGCCTGTCCGGCGGTCCACAGTTTCGTCTGGTGCGTGCGATCCGAGATGTGGAATGGAGCGTCGACGGCGACAATGTCGTAGCCGAGTACCTCCTCGACGCAGGGTTGTTCGGCAAGAATCTGATGACGGTCAACGTGCACGAGACCTTCCGGATACCTCCCGACGACCTCCGTATCCACCGCATCACGGCCAAGATCAAGCCCACTCGCGGCAATCGCCTGTGACCCGAGCGTCGCGATGGATACTCTGCTGTGTCCTGATCGTGACCGGTGCGTTGAGCACCGCGGCCTGGCGCTGACCGTCGTGCGTCGGGATTATTTACACAATCAAGACATCGTGTCCCCGGATGCGGCTGTTGCAGTGTTCGACACCGTCGCGAGTTCACTGGTCAGCAGCATCCGCATCCTTCTCGCCTGCGGAGTTGCCGTCGCCGTGGTCGGTTACGTTGCCGGTGGTTCACGTTCCGCGACGTCAATGCGAAACGTAATCTCGCAACTGATCCGGCGTGAATCCGAACCCGAGGTAAGGGCCGAGGTCAGTACGCGTCGGGAAGTCCCAGGACCACGTCGGTAAGCTCGACCTCTGGTATCTGTAAACAATTTCGACCTGGAGGTAGAAACGCGTGGCTCTCGTCGTCCAGAAGTACGGCGGATCCTCGGTGGCAACCGCCGAGCGCATCCGACGAGTCGCTGAACGGATCGTCGAGACCAAGAAGGCCGGCAATGATGTCGTCGTCGTGGTGTCTGCGATGGGCGATACCACCGATGAGCTGCTCGACCTGGCTCAGCAGGTGTGCCCTTCCCCGCCGGCCCGTGAAATGGACATGCTGCTGACCTCGGGTGAGCGCATCTCCAACTCCTTGGTTGCGATGGCAATTCATTCTCTCGGCGCTGAGGCTCGTTCGTTCTCGGGCTCACAAGCCGGAGTCATCACGACCGGCAGCCACGGAAACGCCAAGATCATCGACGTCACGCCCGGCCGTGTTCGCACGGCGCTCGACGAAGGCTCGATCGTTCTGGTCGCCGGATTCCAAGGCGTCAGCCAGGACAGTAAAGACATCACGACGCTCGGACGCGGTGGATCGGACACCACCGCCGTTGCGTTGGCAGCTGCGCTCAACGCCGACGTGTGCGAGATCTACACCGACGTCGACGGCGTTTTCTCCGCCGACCCGCGCATCGTCCCCGACGCTCACCGTCTCGAGACGGTTTCCTTCGAGGAAATGCTCGAACTCGCAGCGTGTGGTGCCAAGGTGCTCATGCTCCGGTGCGTCGAGTACGCCCGTCGTTACAACGTGCCCGTGCACGTCCGTTCGTCATACACCACCAAGCCCGGAACAATCGTGTCCGGATCGATGGAGGACATTCCTGTGGAAGAGGCCCTGATCACCGGAGTCGCGCACGATCGCGGCGAAGCCAAGATCACCGTTGTCGGATTGCCGGACACACCGGGACATGCTGCCAAGGTGTTCCGCGCTGTCTCCGATGCCGAGATCAACATCGACATGGTGCTGCAGAACATCTCCAAGGTGGAGACCAACAAGACGGACATCACCTTCACGCTGCCGACCGCCGACGGCCCCCGCGCCGTCGAGATCCTGACCAAGCGTCAGGAAGACATCGGCTTCACACAGATCTTGTTCGACGACCACATCGGCAAGGTTTCCCTGGTCGGTGCCGGAATGCGGAGCCACCCGGGCGTCACGGCCACGTTCTGTGAGGCACTGGCCAAGGCCGACATCAACATCGACCTCATCTCGACCTCCGAGATCCGCATCTCCGTGCTGGTCAAGGACACCGAACTCGACGACGCCGTGCGCGTTATCCACGCCGCTTTCGGTCTCGGCGGCGACGAAGAAGCTGTAGTACACGCAGGAACAGGACGGTAATTTCTCATGACAACAATCGCTGTTGTCGGTGCGACCGGTCAGGTCGGCATCGTCATGCGCACTCTGCTCGAAGAACGTAACTTCCCCGCGGACAAGGTGCGGTTCTTTGCATCGGCACGCTCCGCCGGTAAGAAGCTGACGTTCCGCGGCGAAGAGATCGTTGTCGAGGATGCCGCAGCAACGTCCGACGAGGATCTGAAAGGCATCGACATCGCCCTCTTCTCCGCCGGTGCGACGCTGTCCCGTGCGCAGGCTCCGCGCTTTGCCGCGGCCGGTGCGACGGTTGTCGACAACTCTTCCGCATGGCGCAAGGATCCCGAGGTTCCCCTCGTGGTCAGCGAAGTCAACCCGCAGGACGCGAAGAACCTGGTCAAGGGCATCATCGCGAACCCCAACTGCACCACAATGGCAGCGATGCCGGTGCTGAAGGTTCTGCACGACGAAGCCGGTCTGCAGCGATTGATCGTCTCCAGCTACCAGGCTGTGTCCGGTAGCGGCATCGCCGGCGTCGAGGAACTCCTCGGCCAGGTGCGCGCCGTTGTCGGTGACGCCGAGAAGCTGGTTCACGACGGCAGCGCTGTCGAGTTCCCGGCCCCGAACAACTACGTCGCCCCCATCGCGTTCAACGTCCTGCCGCTGGCAGGTTCGCTGGTCGATGACGGCAGCGGCGAGACCGACGAGGATCAGAAGCTCCGCAACGAGAGCCGCAAGATCCTCGGGCTTCCCGATCTGTTGGTTTCGGGCACCTGCGTGCGCGTACCCGTCGTGACCGGGCACTCGCTCGCGATCAACGCGGAATTCGCCAACCCGCTCTCGGTTGCTCGCGCCAAGGAACTGCTGGCCGACGCTCCGGGCGTCGAGCTGGTCGAGGTTCCGACGCCGCTCGCCGCCGCCGGTGGCAACGCGTCGCTGGTCGGTCGCATCCGTCAGGACGAGGGTGTCCCCGAAGGCCGCGGACTCGCGCTCTTCGTCTCGGGCGACAACCTGCGTAAGGGTGCCGCGCTCAACACGATTCAGATTGCCGAGCTGCTGGTCGGCTAGATCTTTCGTTCGGTATCGGCCCCGCACCTAGGTGTGGGGCCGATGTCGTTTCGATAGGGAGTTCTAGTCGAGTTCGGAAATAGCGACGAGTCCGCCGAGGTACTCGGCATCCGAATACGCCTTGGCGAGAAGCACACCGAGTTCACCAAGAGCTTCGTGGTCGCCGCCGTACGCAACAAACATGCCCGCTTCGGGATCGGTGCCGAAGCGGCCCTCAAGATGCTGTGCATCCCGACCCACCACGGCATGGGCCACCGACGCCCAGTCGTAGCCGGAACCTTCGAAGCCCTCTACCTGCTCGAATACCGCTGCCACCTTGCCGAAGTGCTGGTCGGTGAGCATCAGTGACCAGTTTCCGGGAGATGTTTCGAAGAGCTGCAGCGGTTCGATCGATGGTGATGTCATGCGTGTATTGAAGCAGATCCGACCGACAGGTTTCAGTGGTCTGCTAACGCCCGACCGACTGGGCGAGAGCAACCGCAAAAGCGGAAAGTCGTTCTCGGGTATAGGCTTCGGGGTCGCTGACGGCCAGTCGTCCGAGCATTTCGGCAAACGACATCATGGTGTGTGCGAGGAGAACCGGATCAAGGCCTTCGAGCTTCGGTTCGAGGGCAATCCCGGCGCGCGCCAGTTCTTCGGCGCGGGCGAAGACAGCTCCGCGAGAGAGCTTCAGCAAGCCGTGATACTCGCTGGGGGCGTTCTCGACAGACGTCAGAATCAGGCGCCAGCGCGTCGGGTTCTCGAGTACGGCGTCGACGAAGGCGCCAACGGTCCCGGTGTATGACGCCGCTGGGCCGAGCTCGCTCAGATCTGTCGGCATGGTTTCGAGCACCTGAGTGATGGCTCGCTCGTGCTCGCGGCGTAGGAGTGCGGCGACGAGATCGGTCCTGGTGTCGAAAATCGTGTAGAGGACAGGCTTGCCGACGCCGGCTTCGGCAGCGACGGATTCCATGCTGAGGTTGTGCAGGCCAACGCGGCCGGTGATCTCGAATGCTGCGTCGAGGAGCTGTTCGCGTCGTTGCTCCGGCGCCATGCGAGGGGCGTATTTGCGTCGCGGTGTGTCCGTTGTGTCTGCCTGTGACCTGGTCATCGTGTGCCTCACCTCCGCTCCCACCCTAATCTGCCTGCCACTTCTTCGTGAATAATACGCAACCGTTGTATTCGGCGTCCGCAATTGTTACGGTGGCGTTGTATTCAATGGTGGTTGGTGGGGCGGCAGAGATGAAGGGGACCTCGAATGTCTGGACTGGCTATGGATCGACCGCGTGAGGATTACGGCTTCTTCGGCCCAGGATCACCCAGTTGGAAGATCTGGGCCGCGCCGACAGCATTGATCGGCTTCCAGCGGTCGGTGGTGCTCGAGCACTTCGACCCCTTCCTTGCCGCGGCGGTGGCAGATATGAGTGGTATCTACAGTGATCCAGCGGGGCGACTCGACCGAACACTGGCATACTTCCTGACCGTCGCGACCGCCGATGGGCGGACGGTGATGGCCTTGTCCGACCATCTCATGACGGTTCATGCTCAGGCCACGGGCATCGAACCGATCACCGGAACTCGTTACAGTGCAAACAATCCGGCCTCGCAACTCTGGATCCATGTGACCGGTTGGCATTCGGTGCTCAAGTGCTACGAAATGTACGGTCCGGGTACACTTTCTGCCGTCGAAGAGCAGCGGTACTGGGAGGAATGTGTAGTTGCCGCGCAGTTGCAGACATGCAAGGCATCCGACGTTCCACGCTCCCGCGAAGAGGTACGTGAGTACTTTGCAGAAGTCAGGCCCAGATTGTGTACCTCCGAACGTGCCAACCGAGCGATGCACTATCTGCTGAGAACGCCCAGGGCGCAGGGGAAAACGAAGTTCGCGACTTTCAGTCGATTGGTCGCGCCGGCAACAATCGCAACATTGCCTGGCTGGATGCGAACCATGGGTGGATTTGATCAACCGGCGTTGCTGGACAAGGCAATTGCACCGGCAGTGCGAACTGCGGTGCGTGTGGGTAGTTCGCCGAAGAATATGACCGCTGCTCTGAAAGTCATTGCGCCGATGACCGGCAAGGTGCTGGAGCGTCATCTGCGTGACGAGCAACCTCTCGACCCGAGGGTGGTCACGCCGGCGGAAATTCGGGAGCGATTCCCGCGCATCACCAAAGTTCCGCAGGCAGTCTGACTGAACCCACGGCTTTTGGCACCGCATCGAGGTCTCCTTCGATGCGGTGCTCGGCCGTGTTCTGTTGTGCCTGAGACGTTTTCTCAGGTTCGATAGGTGTTGTTTGCCGGTCTGGGGTGTTGCTGCGGGTCGATCGCCGGCGGCGGAATGAACCAGGGTTTGTTGTCGGCGCCCATCCGAATCTCCCATTTGCCAACAAATCCGGTTTTGCGGTGCATGAGCCGATGATGTGAACGACACAGCAGGACAAGGTTGTTCATCACCGTCGGCCCGCCGTTCGACCAGTGACGGATATGGTGGGCGTCGGTCCACGCCGGCACGCACTCACACCCTGGGAAGGCGCAGCCTTTGTCCCGGGCGATCAATGCGACCCGTTGTTCGGCTGTGACCAATCGTTTTCCGGGTCTCGCATCGAGTGGCGCTCCGTGGTCGTCGAGTAGGACTGTCGACAGGAAGCAGTCGCAGCCGAGCAGTCTGGTCTGCGAGACCGACAGTGGTCCCATCCACGGCATGTGGCCCACGTCGAGATCGGAGAGGTCCGGATCGAGTGAAGCTTCTTCCTCTGCAACGGCTTCCTGCGCCGCGCAGTCGCGATGTTCGGCGAGATCTCGGGCATTGATGTGCACGTTCAGATGCGGCCGCTGGCCGCCGTCGATACCGGTTTTTGCGCAATCGAGATAGCGGCGGATCAGTTCGGTGAATCCGTCGGCTGTTCGCTTGGCTGCCGAACGGGCATCAGGAGTTCCGTCCGGTGCTGGGGTGGGCATGGTCAGATTCGACAGGGCAGAGAGAAGCATTTCGCCGGTGACGGCGTCGAAATCGCCTCGAACGACAACCCGACCGTTCAACGTCGACGCGATCCGGAGCTCGTTCCGGTCGATATCTTCGGCCGGTGGAATGTTGTCGGACTCGAACATTCGCTCCAACGTGGCGATGACGTACCGCAGCTTGGTTGTTGTCGCGTCGACTCCTGATGCCGCAGCCAGGAGAACGTCGATGCACTGGGGAAGTGCCTCGGCCGGCATTCCTTTTGGTGGGGACTCGCAGAACGAAATAATCAGTGCCGCATGATCAAACGAGCAATCTCCGGCGTCGAAGCGTTGTGCGACTGCGGGAAACGCCCGCAGTGCGACGCCAAGGGCGGCGATCTTGTTTCCGGCAGGGATCTGCAGCATCGTATTTGCTGCCAGCCATCGGCCGACGCCGCGGTAGCAGAGCACATGGTCGTCCGGGCGCAGCGAGAGTTCGTCGACCACGGCCACGCGGATCGCTTCGAGTCGCAAAATCTCCGCGCTCGCCTCGATTGCGGCCGAACGAAGGTCAGCTACCGGCGCTTGCCACAGCCTGGACCGTAATCCCACGGCAGAACCGGAAACCACATCTGACGTATCGATTCTCATTGAATTCCCCCGATTCGGATCCCCCGATCCGCATAACTCCATCCTAATCGAACACAGTTTCGAGTTCAAGGGTTTTCTCGAACTCTCGACTCGGTCTCGTCGATCAGGATTTCGAGTCCTCGGCGGAAGGCAGTCGGTGTTTGACCTCGAAGCCGCAGGGGTAATCCGGTCCGGATGCCGTCAGCGATAGGGGCCTGTAGTGGATGAACCTGTGGTGGGCAAGCCGCACAAGATCCGTCGACGCGCGGTGCTGCAGGGCTTGGGATTGATGGCAGGACTTGGCGCGCTGTCGGTGGGGTCCGCTTCAGCTCGGGAATCTGCGCACGCAGCTTTGCCTGACATCGACCCGCTGCGGCCGCTCCAATTGCCTTCGCCACGGTTGGAACCCTTTCGTGAGGCGCTGGTATTTCCGCCGAAATTGGCCGGTAGCGACCTGGAGCTTCGTGCCGCGTCGTCGATGCACCGGTTCCATCCTGACCTGGCGCCTTCGCCTTCGCTGGGGTACGGCGGGATGGACTACCTCGGGCCGACGATCGAGGCTCATGTCGAGCAGTCGTTAACGCTGCGGTACGCCAACGACATCACCACGCATCCTCTTGCCGCTGATGTGGATTCGCGTCTGCACGGTCTCAGCGACAACGATCGGACACAGGTTCCCACGTCGCTGCACCTGCATGGCGGTGTCACCGCGCCGCAGTACGACGGGAATCCCGAGTTGATTCAGCGTCCGGGCGAAGGATTGGTGCACGAGTTCGGCAATGCCCCCGGTAACGGGAATCCCAGCGGTAGCGGTAATCACTGGTATCACGACCACGCCATGGGGATGACTCGGCTGAACGTCTACGCGGGCTTGGCCGGTATGTATCTGCTTCGCGACAACTACGACACCGGTACGGCCGGCAATCCGCTCGGCTTACCGTCGGGGGAGTTCGAACTGCCACTGATATTGCAGGACAAGGTATTCACCTCCGACGGACGGCAAAGCGTCAGGTCGACGTGGACAACACCACAGGGTGCCTGGGATCCAGCGACGCCCGGAGACGTTGGCGTGGTGAACGGCGTTGTGTGGCCCAGAATCGAAGTGGCGCGGGGGTTGTACCGCCTGCGTGTCCTCAATGCCGCGTCGTACTCGGTGTGGAATCTGTACTTCGGAAATCGTATGCGATTCTGGGTGATCGGCTCCGAATCCGGATTGCTCGCAGCGTCAGCGCCGACGGATCATGTGCGTCTGAGCCCGGGCGAGCGGGTTGATCTCCTGGTCGACTTCGGCTTGCTCGAACCGGGTACCAGTGTGGAACTGCGCAACGATGAACCGGTGCCTTTGGCTGTGGCGCAACGAGGTACGCAGGTGATGCCCCTGTTCGCGCGGTTCGACGTGAGTAGCGCGAAGGGTTTCACCGGGTCGGTGCCGCAGCAATTGAGTTCCGCTGCCCCACCCCCGGATGTGCCCGACGTAGTCCGCAATCTGACGATCATGCAACTGTCCCGGCCGTCGAGCTATCCGTCGATCACCATGTCGCTCAACAACTTGCGGTATACCGACTCTGATATCGAATTGCCGCGTCAGGGAACCGTCGAGCAGTGGAATCTGATCAACGTCACAACAGAGCCGCATCCGATTCACCTACACCTGGTGACTTTCCGGGTCTTGGGTAGGCAGAGCATCAACACACCTGCGTACACGGCTGCGTACCCGTTGCCGGATCTCGGGACGCGCTGGACGCCGTCGGCGGACGATTTCGTGACCTCGCCGATGCGGGCGCCGGAAGTGTGGGAGACGGGCGCCAAGGATACCGTCATCGTGGATGCCAACTCCATCACGCGCATCATCGTGCGCTTCCCGACGGCCGACGAACTGGGCTTCGATCCCGACGCCACGTTCCCCCGAGCTGCGGTGGTAGATCCTGCGATGAAGGAACCTGCGATGGAACACAGTGGACACGGTGGTGGATCAGGCGATCTGCAAGGGTACGTCTGGCACTGCCACATGCTGGATCACGAGGATCACGACATGATGTTGAGGTATCGGCTGGTGACGTAACCTTTCGTAGGGAGAGACGTTCCCACGAGGAGGCTGCTGTGTCGGAAGGTGCGCCCACCGGGCCCCTGGACGGATACCGGGTAATCGAGCTCGGCACGTTGATTGCCGGACCCTTCGCCGGGAAACTGCTCGGCGACATGGGTGCCGACGTGATCAAGATCGAGTCGCCGGATCGCCCAGACCCGCTTCGCACCTGGGGACAGGCGGAGCAGGACGGTCACCGATTCTTCTGGACGGTCCACGCCCGCAACAAGCGCTGTGTCACGCTGGATCTGCGGGTCGAGAAAGGTCGGGAACTGTTTCTGGATCTGGTCGAACACGCGGATGTCGTGGTCGAGAACTTCCGCCCGGGCACTCTCGAGAAGTGGGGTCTGGGGTTCGACGTGCTCAGCGAGCGCAATCCGAAACTGGTGCTGGCCAGAGTATCCGGGTATGGGCAGACCGGGCCGAAGGCCAAGAGCGCTGGGTATGCCTCGGTGGCCGAAGCTGTCAGCGGTTTCCGGCACCTGAACGGTTATCCCGGCCAGGCACCGCCGCGTATCGCACTCTCGCTCGGGGATTCGCTCGGCGGGATGTTCGCAGTACAAGGTGTGCTGGCGGCGCTTCTGTCCCGTGAGCGAACCGGCCGCGGCCAGGTTGTGGACGTTGCACTCACAGAATCGTGTCTGGCAGTGCAGGAATCGACGATTCCCGACTACGATCGCGGCGGCATCATCCGTCAACCCTCGGGAACCAGGCTCGAAGGAATCGCGCCTTCCAACATCTATCAGACCTCCGTGGGGAACTGGGTGGTCATCGCGGCCAATCAGGACACGCTCTTCGTGCGGCTGTGCACGATAATGGGTCGACCGGAACTGGCGCAGGACGACCGATTCTCCAATCATGTTGCGCGCGGCAAACATCAGGACGAGCTCGACGAGTTGATCGGCGCTTGGGTCGCGCTGCAGGACCCCGACAGTCTGGTGGAGCGTCTCACAGAGGTGGGAGTTGTTGCCGGACCGATCAATACCGTCGAAGACGTGGTCAAGGATCCACAGTTGATCGAGCGCGGAATGCTGGTCGGTCACTACGACGACCGGATCGGTGAGGACGTCCTGGGCTTGGGCGTTGTGCCGACCTTCAGTGAGACACCAGGTTCTGTGCGGAATGCGGGAGCGTCGTCGCCGGGTCAGGACAACGCCTCCGTCTGGGGTGGACTCCTCGGGCTTTCGGACGACGAGCAGGCAACGTTGCTCGAGAAGGGAGTGATCTGACATGACGGTTACCGAAGTCAGCATTCGTGAAGTGGGTCCGCGCGACGGGCTCCAGATCGAGGCCCCGGTGCCATTGTCGGAGAAACTTCGACTCGTAGAAGCTCTTGTTGCAACCGGTGTTCCGCGCATCGAGGCCACGTCATTCGTGTCACCGCGCGCCGTGCCGGCTCTAGCCGACGCAGAAGCGCTGGCAGCAGAACTGCACCGGTGGCCAGGTGTCGAGTTCTCCGCGTTGGTGGCCGGAATCGGCGGCGCAAAACGGGCGGTAGCGGCCGGTATGGGAACCGTCGAATATGTCGTCTCGGCCTCGAACGGTCACAGTGAAGCCAATACTCGATCCACCACCGAGCAGGCTACCGAGCGGATCGGGGAGGTGGTCAAGATTGTTCACGACGCCGGAGGTCGAGTCGAAGTCATCGTTTCGACGGCGTGGGACTGCCCGTTCGACGGACCTACCCATCCTGATCGAGTGTTGCGGATTGCGGAGCAGGCCAGGGAATTCGGCGCCGATCAGTTCTCGATCGCGGATACTATCGGCACGGCAACTCCGGGACGCGTCGCGCAGTTGATCGATGCGGTTGACACCCATGTCGGCGACTTCAATTTAGGTGTTCATTTCCACAACACACGCGGCAGTGGTCTTGCCTGCGCGCTGACAGCGGTGCAGCACGGAGTTCGGAACCTCGATGCCTCCACGGGTGGGCTGGGTGGTTGCCCGTTTGCTCCCGGCGCCAGTGGAAACATCGCCACCGAAGAACTGGTCTACATGCTGGGCGACATGGGCATTGCGACGGGGATCGATCTGGACGCGTCCATCCGCGCGGCAGGTGTCGCGGAAGAGATTGTGGGTCATGCCGTTCCCAGCAACCTCCTGCGAGCGGGTGACCGGATCAGGTAGCGGGAGCGTCGAGGTCATCGGACCGTACGATATTTCAGCATCATGTCGTGGTCCTCGTGGTCGAGAATATGGCAGTGCCACACATAGCCCTGGATCTGTTGTGCCGCAGTGTGATGGCCAGGGTGAGCTGGGTCGTCCGGGCTGAATAATGCGTCCGGATCGAATCCGAGTTCCTCGGCGGTGGGGAACCTTACGATGATTCGGGTGACGGTGCCGCCGTCGATCCGCACGGTGTCCTTCCATCCGGACTCCCACGGCGCCGGCCCGATCATGGGGCCCCCGAGAAATTCGTCGGCAGCAGGCGTCCACTTGTAACCGATAGGCGGTTGAGGATGTGCCGCTTGATATTCGAGGGTCTTCAAGGGTGCGCGTCCGAGAATGCGGAACATCACAAGGTGAAGGTGGATGGGATGTGGATCGGGCGTGATGTTGACGATGTCCCATTGTTCTACGGTGCCCTGCCGGGGCATTTCGATGTCGGTGCTGTCGAAGCGCAGATTGTTGAGAGACATGATGGCCGGAGGCAGGCGGAGTGCGTACGGCTGAGAGACGGTCACCGTTCGGATCACCGTGGGAACCTCGAGCGGCGGAAGCGCCGACGGTTGCCGTGCGCCGCCGCGAAGCGAGTTCGGCACAGTGCCGATGAACCCACGACGGGAATCGGCGACAAAACGGCAGAACACCGGCATCGCTACCTCGCCGAGCATTGCAGCCTGGAAGGGTGGTTGCTCGTCGTTGATCAATTCGACGGCATCACCTTCGCGGAAGCCGGTGAAATCCACGAGCACGTCGATGCGTTCGCCGGGTGAAAGCCGAAAGCTTGTCGTGCGTACCGGAGCGTCGAGTAGGCCATGTTCGTTGCCGATGACCGCGAAGTGCATCCCGTTGCTGAAGTGCAGGTTCCACACGCTGTACGACCCGGCATTGATGATGCGGAAACGGTACAAACCGCGTGCCACATTCATCCGCGGCCATACCTTGCCGTTGACCACACCGACGTCTCCGACGGCACCGCCCTCCCAGGAACCCTGCGGGACGATCGGGGTGGAACGCACGGATTGATGCCCGTCGGCCGTGAAGATCTTCTCCTGGAGAATCAGGGGCATCTCGTACTCTTCGGCGGGTAGTCCCAGTGGGTTTCCCTCTCGGCCGGTGTCGAATTCGTCACGCAGGAAATACTGACCGGCCAACCCGGCGTAGACATTCAAGCGGGTGATGCCCATGGCGTGATCGTGGTACCACAAATGGCCCGCGTGCTGTTCGTTCGGAAAATGGTGAGTGATGCTGCGTCCGGGAGCTATGGCTAGAAGCGGATGCCCATCGCTGCCGGGTGGTGTGACACCGCCGTGAAGGTGCAGCGACGACGGGGGAGCCAGCCGGTGATCTTCGGTGACTCCGTGGATGCTGGTGTCCATGTCGTCTGCCAGTGGATGGCGTTCGAGCCGGTTGGTGAAGTTCAGTGTGAGTGCCTCTCCGACATGGCATTCGATGGTGGGGCCCAGGTAGTGGTCACCGCCGAACCCCAGCGACGGCACAGCATCGAAATCCCGGTGGAATTGGTGGCGGTGTACAGCGGCGTCGAGTGAGAGAGTGGTTCCTGTTCCGGAAATAACACGCGGCCGGGGGAGTTCATCGACGAAGGGCGTCATGGGAGGTGAGTGAAAGATCAGTGGACTGCGCAGTTCGCTCCGGGTCGGAGTATGCGTAGCCGACACCAAAGCCGCGCTGGTTCCAGCGAGGCCGATCGCACGAAACAAAGCACGCCTCGTGAACCTTTGGCTCACCGATTGCACCTCCTCCGAGATTCAGTCTTCCATACCGCACCGTATGGTATGGAAGTCGGCTATGTCCACAACTCGGTGAAATACAGCTCGGTGCAGAAGAATTCGAAACACCCGCGACGTAGGTCAGGCAACGAACTGGCGCTGCAAAGGTGGACGTGGTGTCACGCAGTGATGCGATGGACCAGCCGTAGGCATCTATGATCGAGGAGTGAGAGTGAGAACTGAACGCGCCCGCGAGAACGGCCTGCGCTGATGGCGCGGGCCAACCGTCTGAGCGTCGAGAGTTGGCTCGACGCGGCCTTTGATCTTCTCGTGCGAGAGGGGGTTTCCGGGGTCAAGATTTCCACGTTGTGCGACGAACTCGGAGTCACCAAAGGCAGCTTCTACTGGCATTTCGACGATCTCGGCGCGCTGATGGAAGCGATGGCCGACTATTGGTGCGGCACACAGAACGACGCTGTGCGAGGGCTCGCGTCTGTCGAATCAATTCCGGTGGAGCAGCGATTCGAGATGATGGCCCAACTACTGATCGACGAGCGTAATTGGTCCGTCGAGATCGCGGTGCGAGAATGGGCACGAAGTGACGAGAAAGTCGCCGAGGCTGTGCGTCAGCTCGATCAACGAATCTTCGATATCATCCAGGAAGCACTGTTGGAGTTGAATTTTGACGCCGAAGGTGCACGCCTGCGGGCAGGTGCTCTGGTGTATGCCGGAATCGGATTCGTGCACGGCCGAGGCAGTCTCCCGACGCCCACCAGCGCCGAGCTCCGAAAAATCTTCACGTTGCTGACGCAGGAAAGCTGATGGCGCAACGTCCACACTCGAATGCCTGATCGCTCATTTGAGCGCAACCATCTCGTGCAGAGTTGATCCTGTCCGTTCGATCATTTCCCCGTCGATCGTCACCTTCAGAACGAAGTCGGAACGGAAACGAAAATATCCGGGGCGGCCGAGAAGTCGATTCAGTACGGGCTTGACCAGTCGGGTTCGGGCTACCGGAACGTCAGCCAGGAAGTCGTGCGCATGAACTACCTCGCGCACCGTCAGCGTGAGATCCACCGACCCCGGAATGTGGAGACGCAGCGTCGACGGAAACGAGCGATTCGCGACGTCGTGGAAGACAGTCGGCCCTTCGGTCATTTCCAGTTCACCGTTGCTCAGAACGACACTGCTACCGCGGGCCAGCATCAGCGGCAGCGACCAGTGCTCGCCGTATTTCTTCTGGGTGTGCACGGTGGCGTAGACCAGTGAGAAGTCGTCGACATACAACCGCCCCCAGTACCAGCGATCGATGATCCGCTTCATGTCCCCGACGCCCCAGTTGTGGTCGTGATAGCCGCGACCACGGGCATCGAGTGTGGCGCCGCCGATAGTGACGGTGCCCGTCACCGAGGCGCGCGGTGCGCCGACAACCCAGGCGAAGAACTCGGTGTCCCCGTACGTGGTCTGTCCGCGTCCGGGCATCCAACTCGGTACGTCGTTGCGAAATTCGAGATCGAACACAATGTCTTCTTCTTCGAGATGCACTCTGTGTACCGGCAGGTCTCCCGAATCGAATTCGGCTACAGCGCTGTTCGGGCCTATCCGAACATCGCACTTGTCCGTTGATGCACTGACGTCGGCGGAGGAATACGGCTTGACGACTTCCCGGCGCGTACCGTCCGGGGAATAGATATGGATTTCGATTCCGGGTTTGCGATTGACGAGTTCGCGCAGTTGTAGCATCGCAACCACGATGTGCCCACTGTCGAGGTGAGCGTCGAAGTACCAGTGTTCGAAAGCAAACTTGTTGTCTGATGGATGCGCGCCGTTGTCGCTCGGGTGCGTTCGAGTGATCTCACCGTCTTTGCGTCCCGGTCCGTTCCACGCTTCCACGATATTCATTGTCGTCATCGAGCGACTCCTATCGTCGTAGTGCGCCACTTGCATCGAATGTGGCCTCGCGGCCCTTCATTTGAGCCTGGTACCAGTTCTCGCGGTGCTTGACCATCACCTTTTCCACGATCGCGCCGGTTCCGGGGACGCAGCGCCTGATCAATTCCATCGCGGTGATGAGTGGCAATCTCAGGACGGGTATGAGTAGCCAGGGAATGACACCGGGCATCCGGTACTTGCGCCGTGTACCAGGGGCCATGAACATCGCGGCGTACACCGAATTGATGCGAAAGTTGTACGCCTCTCGTAGCCGGGTGAGTCCGCTATGGCCGTCGCGTGGCGCAAAAGCCTTCGGGTAACTCTCGATCAACTCACTGCCGTGCTTGCCGGAGTCGTAGGACCGCGACACGATCGTCATGGCCAGTGCGCGTAGGGAATCCGTGGCAGTTTCCGGGTACCACGTGGTGCGCACCCCCAAAAGGTGTCCCATGTACTTCTGGAAGTGGATCAGAGCCCGGATCTCGGACGGCGTCGTGTGGTAGCCGAGTGTCCACAGTGCGAGGCCAGGGGTGACGCTGCCGGCGATCAAAGTCAGGAGCATGTAGCTCTGACTGATAGGAAGCCCCCACTTCGAGGTATCCCATTCCGGGTGATCGGCTACTCGCGACCGCACGGACACGTGCATCACGCGAACCTTGAGAGCTGTTGCGCGACCTGCGGATCCAGGTTGGAGCAGTGCGCCCGGTTGGGATACGTCGATCCAGAATCGGCAGGTTTCGAGGAACCGGCGCAATGCGTTGTCGCCCGCATACCCGCCGGCGAGGGAGAGCGGCGTGGCAATTGCGGATTCGGTGTAGATTTCCAGTGTCTCCGCTCCTGCGAAACTGAACAGCATTGTGCCCCAGCGCCGCCAGATTGCAGCGCCCTGCTCGACCAGTGCCGGATCAACCCAGTCCGGTACCGTTTCGAATTCCTCGAACAGTGCGCGCATGGATTCCGGAGCGTCCGGCATGGCGTCGATGCCATGGGTAAGGGCGGTTTCGAGCATGGCGCGGCCGGTTTTCGCCCCGGTCTCGCCGCGATAGACCTCGTCGACAAATCGTTCGGCGACGGGATCTCCAGTGAAGAGATCATTACAGAACTGTTGTGCCTGTTCGGTAGTGGGGAAGATGTCGGCACCGGTCAGCTTTTTGACGATTGTGCGTGCGCGAGCAATTCCGGGTTTTTGTATGCCTTCCCAATAGGGGAATGCCGTAGGGGTTCGATCGCTTGCTGTCATGTCACCGCCTGATAGCAGAGTCGCGAGATTAACCATACTATACCGTATGGTACTGATTGAGAAAGTTTATTTGAAGTCAGCCTGGACTGTTTTATGTTTTCGATCTACAGTCATCATGTGACCGAGACCACTTCCGATGTGAAAGTAAGCCGTACGCAGGCAGAACGTACAGCCACGATGCGTGGGCGACTACTGGACGCAGCCATTGAATCGCTGGTCGAACTGGGTTACGCGCGGACAAGCACCCAGGAGATCGCTCGGCGAGCGGGTGTATCCCGCGGTACTCAGCTCCATCATTTCCCGACCAAGGAATCTCTGGTCGTCGCCGCCGTCGAATATCTGGTGGACAAACGACTGGCTGAAATCCTTTCCGCGGAGGTGGACAGTGGCTGCGGACTGGAGGTACTGGCCGACGCGTTTTCCGGTCCACTTTTCTACGCAGCCCTCGAACTGTGGGTGGCGGCGCGTACCGACCCCGCACTGCATGCGGCAACTGTGCCACTCGAGCGCAAGGTGAGTGAGGCACTCGAGTTCGGTAGCGCCGAAGTCTTCGGTGATCGCTTCGATTCCGAGGCAGTCGAATTGACTGTCGAACTTGTCCGAGGGCTTGCGGTGTCCGCCCTGTTCCGTACCCCGGAAGCCGACGAAGCGCTGCGCGCGCGGCTGCTACCGGCCTGGCAATCCCGAGTGGAGAACAAGTGAAACTTCCCGAACATGTAGAAACGCTGATAGTCGGCGCCGGGTTCGCCGGTATGGGCTTGGCGGCCAGAGTGCTTCGCGACGACCCGGCAGCGGATGTCGTGTTGATCGAGCGCGCCGCCGATGTCGGTGGCACGTGGCGAGACAACACCTACCCCGGTTGTGCGTGTGACGTGCCGACGGCGCTGTACTCGTATTCCTTTGCGCCGAGCGCTGACTGGAGCCACACCTTTGCTCGTCAGCCCGAGATCTATGCCTACCTGAAGAAGGTAGCCGCTGATACCGGCGTCGGAGATCGAGTGGTTCTGAACTGCGAACTCGAAGCCGCGGTCTGGGACGAGGGAATGTCGCTGTGGCACATACAGACTTCCCAGGGGTTGCTGACGGCCAAGGCTCTGGTCGCTGCTACCGGAGCATTGTCCACGCCCAAGGTTCCCGACTTTCCCGGTCTCGACCGGTTCTCCGGAACCACTTTCCATTCGGCGACGTGGAACCACGAGCACGACTTGCGAGGCGAGCGCATCGCGGTGATCGGTACCGGTGCGTCGGCGGTGCAATTCGTTCCCGAAATTGTGGAGGAGGCAACTCATGTCACAGTGTTCCAGCGAACTCCCGCCTGGGTGATTCCGCGGGCGGACAGATCACTTCCCTCAGTTCAGAAGGCTCTGTACGCCAAGGTTCCCGCGGCGCAGAAGGCTGTTCGAGGGACTGTCTACGGCTTTCGGGAAGCCTTGGGTGCGGCGATGTCGCATGCCACCTGGGTGTTGCCGGCCTTCGAGATGGTGGCAAAGGCGCATCTGCGGCGGCAGGTGAAGGACCCCGAATTGCGCCGGAAGCTAACCCCAGATTTCACGATCGGCTGCAAACGAATGCTCCTGTCCAACGACTGGTTGCGAACCCTCGATCGAGCGGACGTGAGCCTAGTCGACAGTGGGCTCGTCTCGGTCACCGAAGACGGAGTGGTCGACGGGCACGGAATCGAGCACAAAGTCGACACCATCATTTTTGCGACGGGATTCACGCCGACGGAACCACCTGTCGCACACCTGATAACGGGGAGGAGCGGTGCAACGCTGGCCGAACAGTGGAACGGTAGCCCCAGCGCGTACAAGGGAACGACGGTCAGCGGCTTCCCGAATCTGTTCCTGATGTACGGTCCCAACACCAACCTCGGCCACAGCTCGATCGTGTACATGCTCGAGTCTCAGGCCGAGTACGTCAACGACGCGTTGAACACCATGAAGCGGGAGGGGCTCGACACCCTCGACGTCAATGAGTCGGTACAGGTGCAGTACAACAAGGGAATTCAGCACGAATTGAAGCGCACGGTGTGGAACAAGGGCGGCTGCTCGAGTTGGTACATCGATGCGGAGGGACGTAACTCGGTGCAGTGGCCGACGTTCACTTTCACATTCCGTTCTCTGCTGGGGAATTTCGATCGGGAGAACTACTCGGCCCGGAAGATCGAAAGCGTCGAGGCATGACGGCAACGCACTACGACGTCGTAGTCATCGGGTCGGGGTTCGGCGGTAGCGTTGCCGCTCTTCGTCTGACGGAGAAGGGCTATCGCGTCGGAGTGCTCGAGTCTGGTCGCAGATTCGCCGACGACGAGCTCCCCGAAACCAGCTGGCGTCTGCGAAAGTACTTGTGGGCACCGTGGATCGGGTGCTACGGGGTTCAACGTATTCACCTGCTCCCGGATGTGCTGGTCATGGCGGGTTCCGGAGTTGGTGGCGGATCACTCAACTACGCCAACACCTTGTATCAGCCGCCCAAGCGGTTCTTCGAGGATCGTCAATGGGCGCACATCACCGACTGGCATGACGAGTTGGCGCCGTACTACGACCAGGCGAAACGAATGCTCGGGGTGCGAACCAACCCTTCGTTCACGCCCGCCGACGCCGTAATGAAGGAAGTCGCGGAAGAAATGGGTGTGGGCGAGACATTCACGTCTACCCCTGTTGGCGTCTTCTTCGGGGACGCCGGAGTGTCGGTGCCCGATCCGTTCTTCGGAGGCAAAGGACCGGAGAGAACCGGGTGTACCGAATGCGGTGGCTGCATGACGGGGTGCCGTGTCGGTGCGAAGAACACATTGGTCAAGAATTATCTGCACTTGGCCGAACATGCCGGGGCGCGAGTTCATCCGCTGACCACTGTGCGGGAACTTCGGCCACGCAAGGGCGGTGGGTATCAACTTCTCGCGCGCCGGACCGACGGTATTCGAAAGCGCGAACAGATTTTCACCGCCGACCAGGTGGTAGTGGCTGCTGGTACCTACGGGACAGCGCGATTGTTGCTCGGGATGAAGGAATCCGGAGCGCTGCCGCATCTGTCGAATGCACTGGGCACTGTGGTTCGCACCAATTCCGAAGCGGTGCTTGCGGCAACATCGAAGTCCCGTCGACGCGATTTCACGCAGGGCGTTGCGATCACGTCGTCGTTCCATCCGGACGATCACACGCACATCGAACCCGTGCGATACGGCAAGGGCAGCAATGCAATAGGTCTCCTGCAGACTGTTCTCAGCGACGGCGGCGGCAAGGTGCCGCGAGTCCTGAAGACGCTGGCAGTTGCCGCACGTCACCCGAGCGCATTTGCCCGGTCTTTATCTGTGCGGAACTGGTCCGAGCGGACTGTCATCGCGCTGGTCATGCAGACGGACGACAATTCGCTCGAACTGTCGAAGAACACAAGAAGGTTCGGGCGTTCTCTGACCAGTCGCCCCGGCCCCGGTGATCCGCCACCGACGTGGATTCCACAAGGTCACACTGCTATTCGTAAAGTTGCGCAGAAGATCGACGGTGATCCAGGTGGTTCCATCGCCGAAATCGTGAATATTCCGATGACGGCACACTTCCTCGGTGGATGCGCGATAGGTGATTCGCCGTCGACTGGCGTGGTAGATCCTTATCTGCGCGCCTACGGGCACAACGGGTTACACGTGATGGACGGCTCGGTGGTGAGTGCCAATCTCGGTGTGAACCCCTCGCTGACCATCACCGCTCAAGCTGAGCGGGCGTGCGCGCTGTGGCCGAACGCCGGCGGAGATGACGCCCGGCCGGCTGTAGGTGATCCGTACGTTCGGCTCGTCCCGACGCCGCCGTCCAATCCGGTAGTGCCCGAGCATGCTTCGGGCGCCCTGAGACTTCCCCTGATTTTTCCAACCGAGAAGGTGCCCGATGTGGAGCGTCCCTGAATCTGCAAGCGAACGCACGGACTGGCCGGCGAGTGATCCGCCGCCGTGGCCGGCGCGGGTGCGGGCCACGTTGTGGTGGCATCGGAGCACGTCGGCGGCACGTGAACTCGGGCCGGAGGGCAGAACTATCCCGATGACCTTGGCGATGATGGTCGATTATCTGGACTCTCCGGTGGGGCCGTATCGAGAAATCTTGGCGAGTCCGGTCCTGCGGGCGCCGGGTAGGCGGATCGGGCCGATGCCTCGGATGGCGGTGCCCTTCATCGCGGTGGATTCGGAATCTTCGGTGCACGGTGGCCGCACCCATTGGGAACTACCGAAGGTTCTCGCGCAGTTCGACGGGGATGTCCTGGGCCGTGTGGCTGCGCAGGGGCACGGTTGGCAGGTGAACAGCACTGCGCGGGCAAAGGGGCCGCGCCTGCCCATCATGGGAGCTCTGGGCTTTGCGCAACCCACCGAGGGTGGTCGGTTGGCTCTCGCGTCGGCGCGGCTCACGGGCAGATTCCGTTACGCGCGCGTCGACGTCGAATCCGAGGGATCGACCTTGCCGAACTGGCTGGTAGCAGGCTCGCACCACGGAATCGTCATCACGGACGGAAGGATGAGGACGGGCCCCGCCAAGCGCGTCTAGACCGAGAAAAAGGTGAAGGCCGTACAGCAAAACGCTGTACGGCCTTCGGCGTCGACGCCCCACAGGCGCCTCTCGGCGGTAGGTCGCTCGCAGCGACAATGGGGTGGGGCCCGGGGCTTGTTCGGGCGCCGACGGAGTGATCAACGGACGCCCGAGCTGTTTTGTTCCCTGGCCAAGGCTATGAGCCGCGTCACTTATTTGGTTAGGGAACCCTTTTCTTGACTAATTCCAGAAAAGGCGCATACTGGAACCATGCAAGATGACGGGCAGGATCTCGACCTCCGGGCGCAACTGCGTGCGGCCGGGTTGCGAGTCACTGCGCCTCGTCTTGCAGTTCTGAATGCGGTTACAGCCCAACCGCATTCGGACGCAGATTCTGTTGCAGCGCAGGTGCGGCAACAGTTGGGATCCGTATCCACCCAGGCCGTTTACGACGTGCTGAAGGCATGCGTAAGCGCAGGGTTGCTACGACGCATCGAGCCTGCGGGTTCACCCGCACGATTCGAGACGAGAACCGGGGACAACCATCACCACCTCGTCTGTCGTAGCTGCGGCAAGGTCGTCGACGTCGATTGTGTTGTCGGCCAAGCTCCCTGCCTTGAACCGTCCGACCGTCACGGCTTCGAGATCGATGAAGCCGAGGTCGTGTTCTGGGGCCGTTGCAACGATTGCCTGAAGAGTTCTGCCGAGTCGGGCATTGTTTCCGACGCGGTTTCACAGAATCACGATGCAGCCCGCTAGCAGTACGGCCCATATTGCCGCACAGCCCATTTGACTTTTAGGAGGCTTCGCCATGACCAAGCCCACCACGAACAACTTCGGTATTCCCGTAGCCAGCGACGACGAGTCGTTGACTGCAGGTACTCAGGGACCGGTCCTGCTTCACGACCACTACCTGATCGAGAAGCTGGCCCAGTTCAACCGTGAGCGCGTCCCGGAGCGCGTCGTTCATGCCAAGGGCGGCGGCGCTTTTGGTGAACTTGTCATCACGAACGACGTCAGCAAGTACACCAAGGCCAAGTTCCTGCAGCCCGGGAAGAAGACCGAGTCGCTGGTGCGTTTCTCGACCGTTGCCGGTGAGCAGGGTTCTCCGGACACATGGCGCGACCCGCGCGGTTTTGCCATGAAGTTCTACACCGAAGAGGGCAACTACGACCTCGTCGGCAACAACACTCCCGTGTTCTTCATCAAGGACGCAATCAAGTTCCCCGACTTCATCCGTTCGCAGAAGCGTCTGCCGGGTTCGGGTCTGCGCGATCACGACATGCAGTGGGATTTCTGGACTTTGCGTCCCGAATCCGCGCACCAGGTGACGTGGCTGATGGGTGACCGCGGAATTCCGAAGACGTGGCGCAACATGGACGGCTTCGGCTCGCACACGTACCAGTGGGTCAACGCCGCCGGTGAGCGGTTCTGGGTGAAGTACCACTTCAAGACCGATCAGGGCATCGAGTTCCTGACGCAGGCAGAGGCCGACAGCCTCGCCGGCAGCGATCCCGACTACCACCGCGCGGATCTGTACAACGCAATCGAAGCCGGCAACTTCCCGAGCTGGACCATGAACGTTCAGATCATGCCGGTCGACGAGGCCGAGGGCTACCGCTTCAACCCGTTCGACCTCACGAAGGTGTGGTCCCAGAAGGACTACCCCCTCATCGAGGTCGGCAAGTGGACTCTCAATCGCAACCCGGAGAACTTCTTCGCGCAGATCGAGCAGGCGTCGTTCGAGCCGTCGAACGTCGTGCCGGGCATCGGTTTCAGCCCGGACAAGATGCTCCTCGGCCGTGTGTTCTCCTACGCCGACGCCCATCGTTACCGCATCGGCACCAACTACGCCGATCTGCCGGTCAACGCACCGAAGAACGAGGTGAACTCCTACTCCAAGGAGGGCGCCATGCGTTACAGCTTCAACTCGCCGTCGACGCCGGTGTACGCGCCGAACTCATATGGCGGACCGCACGCCGATCCGTCGGTTGCCGGTGACGAAGGCCTGTGGTCGTTCGACGGTGAAGCAGTTCGCGCCGGATACATCGAGCACGCTGAGGACGGCGACTTCACTCAGGCCGGAACCTTGGTCCGTGAGGTCCTCGACGACGCAGCGCGTGAGCGCCTCGTGAGCAACATCGTCGGTCACGCAAGTGCCGGAGTAAGCGAAGCAGTTCTGCTGCGCGTCTTCGAGTACTGGAAGAACGTGGACGCCGATCTGGGCAAGCGCGTCGAAGAAGGCGTGCGCGCCGGTCAGTAAGAGGCAACCTCGTACGTAAGAATGCGGGCCGCTGCAAGGGAATCCAACTCCTTGCAGCGGCCCGCATTTTCTCGTTTCAGAGTAGCCCCCACCAGTAGAACAGCGTTGCAAGAATGAATTCGACGACAAAATCCACGACGATTCTCCTTCACTTTTCACGTACATTCCATGATCCGCGCCAGCCGAGACTGTTTCGACTGAGGCTTCGGCGGGCAGTCGAGTCGTAGGACTGTCAGTGCGGCCAATTCGGCACTGCGCAGCCCTTTCGGCACTCGGGTTGAGGAGATGATCGGCCATGATGCGTATCGGCTACACGTTGATGACGGAGCAGGCTGGGCCAAAGGACCTGGTCCGACATGCGGTTCGGGCCGAGCAGGCCGGGTTCGACTTCGAGGTGATGAGTGATCACTACTCGCCGTGGCTGACCGAACAGGGGCACGCCCCGTACGCCTGGTCCGTTCTCGGAGCGATTGCGCACGCCACCGGATCGGTTGATCTGATGACGTATGTGACGTGTCCGAGTATTCGCTATCACCCCGTGGTGATCGCTCAGAAGGCCGCGACGGTGCAGATACTCGCGGATGGGCGGTTTACGCTCGGATTAGGGACCGGCGAGTGTCTCAACGAGCATGTGGTCGGTGACGGATGGCCGTCGATCGATGCCAGGATGGACATGCTGGAGGAAGCGGTTGCCATCATTCGGGCGCTGCATTCCGGAGATCTGGTGACCTGGAAGGGTGAGTACTTCGACGTTCAGTCGGCACGTATCTGGGACTTGCCCGAAATTCCTGTCCCACTCGCGATTGCGATGTCCGGTGACAAGTCCGTCGAGCGATTCGGGCCGATGGCGGACGATCTGATCGGTGTGGAACCTGATTCGCGGCTCGTTCATCAATGGAAGCATGTTCATGGTCGCGCGTTCGGACTTCCTCCGGCGCGCACGGCAATCGGTCAGATTCCGATTTCCTGGGATGACGATCGAGACGTCGCCATCGCCAGGGCCCATCAGCAGTTCCGATGGTTCGGTCTCGGCTGGCCCGTCAACTCCGAGCTGCCGACCCCGGCCGGGTTTGCTGCCGCGTCGCAGTTCGTCCGCAAAGAAGATGTGGCAGAAAACATCCCGTGTGGTCCAGATCTCGACGCGATCGTCGAAGCGGTCAAAGCCTACAAGGATGCGGGCTTCACCGATGTGGCGCTGGTGCAGATCGGTGGCGATACGCAAGACCGCTTTTTCGACGAGGCTGCAAAACCGCTGTTGGAGGCCCTGCACGTCGAATTGGGTTGATGGAGAAGGTCAATCGGGTTCCGCCGAGAGGGCTTGCGTCGAGTCGTGCGCTGCCACCGTGCAATTGAGCCTGTTGAGCGACAAGGGCAAGTCCGAGGCCGCTCCCGGACTCGCCTGCGCCGGTTCCGCGAACAAAGCGCTCGAACATCGCTTCTCTCTCGGTCGGGGCTATTACGGCACCGTTGTCGTCGACGACGATCGTGGCGGATCCCGTGCTCACCCCGGCTCGGACGGTGATTTCGACCGCGTCGGCGTGGCCGTGCCGGACGGAGTTGGTGACGGCGTTGGTCAGCACCAGACGAATGCCTGCGGGAAATGCCTGGACCGAAAGCTCGTCCGGCGCTTTCAAACGGACGGCGACCTGGGGGTGCAGTCGAGCGACATCTGCGACGGCGCGATCGGCTACCTCCACGAGATCGACGTCGGCGCAGTCCTTCGGATCGGCCACGTCACCCAGGGCGAGTGTTTCCAGATCGGTGAGGGTGCGCTCGATCTGGCGCTGCGCCTCCAACAACTCGCCGGCCAGTTCGCGGCGTTGACTTTCCGTGAGGTCCAGCGTCGCGAGAACTTCCAGATCGGTGCGCATCGACGTCAGCGGGGTACGCAGCTCGTGAGCGGAGACGCGAGCGAAATCGCGTGCCGACTCCAGCGCTTCCTCGGTGCGGCTTCGATCGCTTTCGATCCGGCTGAGCATGCTGTGGATTGCTTCGGACAGTTCCTCGGCTTCGCGCGTCCCACGGACTGACGGTGCCCGGAGGGAGAGTCCTTCGACGTCGAGGTTGCTGCCGATCGAACTGGTGGTCTCGGTTAATTGCTGCAGGGGGCGGACAGCTCGGCCGGTGAGGAACCAACCGAGCCCGGCCGCGGCGAGAATCGCGACCACTGCCGCAGCCGCCACCTGGAACTGCTGCTCGCGGATTGCCTGCGCGAGTGGATCTTCGGGGATGGTGACGGCGAGTGCAGCTCCGCTGTCGCCCGGGAGGAGCACATCTCGACTGCGGACGTCGGTAGTAGCCAACGCGCTGATGCCCGTGGCATTGAAGCCGGGGTCGACTACGAGCGGTTGTGTTGTTGCGGTGGGTGACTCGAACAGAATTGCAGCCGGAGAACTCGACGCAATGCCGAGAGTGACCGAATCGAGAGTGCGTTCCAGTTGTTCGGAGCCGCCCACGCGCAGGAAGACCGCAAACGCAATTCCGATCGCGGCAATGACGATGCCGGCGGCCAGACCCGACGCGATGGCTACTCGGGTCTGCAGTGACAGCGGCCGCTTCACCGTTCGGCCCTCAAGACGAAGCCGACCCCGCGGACTGTGTGGATTACCCGAGGTGCACCGTCGATCTCGAGTTTCTTGCGTAGGTAGGTGACAAACACATCGACGACATTGGTGTCGGCGGCAAAATCGTAGCCCCAGACGAGTCGCAGGAGTTGTGCGCGGTTCAGCACCACGCCGGCATGCTCGGCGAGGACGGACAACAGGTCGAATTCTCGTTTGGTGAGTTCGATTCGCCGGCCGCCGATATGGGCGCGATGACCGCGGAGATCCACAGTCAGAGGTCCCACCGTGATCGGGTGATCGAGAGTCGGGGCGCTTCGCGTCGTTCGTCGTAGCAAGGCGCGCAGTCTGGCAACAAGCTCCGCCAACTCGAAAGGCTTGGTGAGGTAGTCGTCGGCGCCCGCCTCCAACCCGGCAATGCGATCCCCCACCGAACTTCGGGCGCTGAGTACACAAATCGGAACGTCGTTGCCGATCGCCCGCAAGGCTGTCACCACCCCGACACCGTCAAGACCGGGCATGTTGACATCGAGAACGAGGGCAGACGGGCACTGCTTGCTCACCGAGGCCAAGGCAGAACGGCCGTCTACCGCTGTTGCCGTGTCGAAGCCGGACAGTCGCAGTCCACGTTCGAGCGAATTCAGTACCTTTGCGTCGTCGTCAACGATCAGGATGCGCTCGCGTGTACTCACCCCAGCCATAGTGCCACCGGATTTCGGTCGACGGCCTCGCGCCGAGCGAGGGCCACCGCTTTCTCATCAACTCCTAAGAAACCGACAACAGATCTGCAGGGTTGGCTTCATAGCCTCGGGTTTCTCGGATGCGACCGCGCCGAGAATTCGAGAACGTTCGATCAAGGAGAGCAACGATGACGCGATTGACAGTGAACGGCAAGCGGGCCAGGCGGACCGGTGTGGTGGTGGCGTCCATGGCGGTACTCGGGCTGGCCGTGACTCCGGGAATCGCCTGGGCTTCCAACCCCATTGCCGACGGATCGCCGGTGGCCGTGCGATCCATCGCGACTGCTCCGTCCGAGCCCGGTGTGGAACCGGAAGCAGCGTGCGGTGCCGCGACGCCGATTTCCGACGAGGAGCTGCAGAAGCTCATCGACGAGGGCAAGGTTGTGCGCGCGGAGGAGGCCGGTACAGCGGCGCTCACGATTGAAGTACCGAGCGAAGCTGCGACCTTCATTGCACGTGAGGGAATGCCGGCGCTGCCGACCGTCGAGTGGGCCCCGGCGATCGAGGGTGTTCCGGCAGAAGTACTCGACGTGGCCGGGGTCGCTCCGCTGGTTGAAGGGGTTGCTCTGTCTTGCGCTGTCGCCGCGGGGTGACACGCGAAATAGCTCAGCGGGGTGACACGCGAAAGGAGCTACGCATGAACCGTTTTGACCGGGAACGGTACGACCGTACTGAACTCGAGAACGACGACGGTGAAGTCTGTCGGTAGCACTTGCTACGTTCGTGGCGGTCTCGGCGAACATGCCGAGGCCGTCGCCATCGGCGTCATGTGTGTGGTGTCTTGGGTCGAGTCCGATGGACTAGACACAGGGCGCGTTTCGAAAGGTGTTGTGTTTCATGGTCATGGGCCCCACCCACGCGATGTCCGGTGCTGCTGTGGGTCTGGTGGTTGCCGAACTCTTGCCCCTCGACTGGGGTGGGCCTACCTCCACTGCCGAAACCCTGACGTTTGCCGGGGTATGTGCGGGTGCTGCCTTGCTTCCGGATCTCGACACGAGCCAGTCGACGGTTTCCCGGTCGTTCGGGCCACTGAGCAAGGCGCTGGCACAGGGTGTTGATGCGATATCGGTTGCCTTCTATCGGATCACCAAAGGCAAGAAGGACGGTAAGCGGCGTGGTGGTCACCGGACACTCACCCACACGGCGTTGTTTGCGGCCGGGTTGGGCGCCGGCGTTTCCGCGCTGGTTGTCCAGTTCGGAAAGCCCGCAATCATCATCACGTTGTTCTTCTGTCTGGGGTTGGCGATTCGCGGTCTCGCGGGGGACTTTGCGAAGGACAAGGGCTGGCTGGTCGTCTCCGCGTTGGCGCTGGTCCTGTCTGCGGTGACGTGGCAGCAGTATCCGAGCGAGGCTGGGTCCACCGGATTGGGCGTCGCAGTTGCGCTCGGATGTGCGACGCATTGTCTGGGTGATGCCATCACCAAGGAAGGCGTGCCGTTTCTTGCGCCGCTCATTCCGTTGGGTGGCAAACGGTGGTGGGAACAGCGACTTCCGTCGTTCCTGTCGATCCGCGCGGGTGGCAACCTCGAAAAGGTGTTGATCGGCCCGGCGCTCACGCTCCTCACTGTCTGGCTGATCGTCGGTGCGTTCGACGGTGCGTCCGAAGCCATCTATGCGGTGTTCTCACCGACTCCGTAACTTTTTATTACGGAACCACTGGCATCGTAATGGAACTTGTTCTAGGTTCATCTCTAACGTAAGTCCGATTCGGCAGAGACGAGTAGTCCGTGGAACGCAGCGGTTCAGCAGATCAAAGCGCAGTGGATCGACCATCCAACGCCGGATCCGTCAGCAGGCGGGGATTCCTGGCGGCCGGTGTCGGCGCCGCTGCGCTCGCAGGCCTGACCTGGTCGCCGGCCGGAGCGGTGCCATGGGGCCCACAATCCACCCTCGCTCCGCCGCCCGACTTCCCGGCCGGTATCCCGCTTTCCCAGCAGGCCTACGCCAACTGGTCCAAGGAGATCGTTCTCGATCACGTGTGGACGGCAACGGCTCGCAGCTCCGATGACGTGGTGACCCTTGCCAACTGGGCGCACCGCAACGGGTACACCGTCCGCGCTCGCGGCACGATGCACGGGTGGAGCCCGCTGACAGTGGTCCCGGGTGCACCAGTGGATCGAGTGCTGTTGGTGGACACAATGGTTCACCTGAATTCCGTCGAGGTGCACAGCGACGGAGAGCAATCCGTCGTAACCGCCGGTGCCGGTGCCAGCATCGAGTCGATCCTCACGGCGCTGCAGGACCATGGCTTGGGTTGGGCCAACTCTCCGGCCATCGGGGATCTGTCCATTGCCGGCGCGCTCGCAATCGGAGCCCACGGCGCAACCTATCCTGCAGCGGGAGAAACCATTACCCCCGGACAGTCGTTCGGATCACTGAGCAACCTGATCACGGCCATGACCGTCGTGGTGTGGGACAGCAGTTCGGGGAGCTACACGCTTCGCGAATTCGCCCGCTCCGATGTCGAGAGCACGGCATTTCTGACCCATCTCGGGCGCACATTCGTCACCTCCGTCACCCTGCAAGCCGGCGAGAACTACCGGCTGCGCTGCCAGAGTTTCACCGATATCCCGTGGCAGGAACTCTTTGCACCGCCAGGATCGCCGGGTCGCACCTACGAGAGCTTTGTCGAAGCGTCCGGACGCGTCGAAGCTATCTGGTTCCCCTTCACGTCCACGCCGTGGCTGAAAATCTGGACACCGACGCCGGTCAAACCGCCCGAGTCGAGGGAAGTGCACGGCCCGTACAACTACTTCTTCTCCGATGCACTCCCCGAAGCAGTCACCACCCCACTCGGGATGGTGGCCAAGGGATTGCAAGCGGCTACGCCGCTGTTCGGCGCTTCCCAGTTCGGCGCCGTTGCAGCCGGATTGGTGCTCACGGACACCGACGACCTGTGGGGCTGGTCCAAGGACGTGCTGTTCTATCTGCGACACACCACGGTGCGAGTTGTCGCGGGCGGCGGTGCGGTCATCACGAAGCGTTCCAACATCGCCCGTGTCATCCACGAGATGACAACGTGGTTGAACGAGCGGATGACGCACCTCGCATCGATGGGGCAGTATCCCGTGAACATGCCCTTCGAAGTGCGCCTGTGCGGCGTCGACGACAACGGCGAAGTCCTGGTGGACAGTGCCGGCGTGCCGGATCTATCGGCGGTGCGGCCGCGGTCGGATCGCGACGACTGGGACACCGCCATCTGGATGAATGTGGTGTCCATTCCCGGAACTCCGGGTTTGCCGGCGTTCCTTCGGGATATGGAACGGTGGATGGTCGCGAACTACTCCGGTGATTACGCCACCTTCCGGCCCGAATGGTCGAAGGGTTGGGCATTCACCAACGACGCCGCCTATCAGGACGACGAATTCCTCACGCGCACAATCCCTGCCACCTTCCGGGCGGGCGGTGACGGAAATTGGGACGCCGCCCTCGCGACCTTCGACAAATACGATCCGCACCGAGTCTTCAGCAACACCTTCATCGACCGGTTCATGCCGTCTGCCTGAGTCTCACCGTGCAAGTTTTTCTGCGTCAGCCGACGTCCGCTGCTGCCTTCGTTTCCTGCTCGGGTGACGAGAACGGCTTGTTCGGGATGAGTGCCGTGGCGATCAGGCCAACTACAACAAATCCGGCCGCAAGGTATCCGCCGAGTGTGATGCCATGTGTCATTGCGGATTGGGCTGCGTCGGCAACGAAGGCAGTGCTCGGCGAGCCGGCCAGCGAGTCGATGGCCGCGCCGGCGCTGTCGGTGACCGCCCGCGTCAACTGATCGGCCTGAGCTTGGTCGACACCGGATTCGGTGAGGTCGTTGTTCAGAGTGGAATTGAGAGTGCTGAAGAAGACCGTGGTGAGGATGGCGATACCCAGTGCGGATCCGAGTTGGCGGAACGCACTCTGAATGCCGGAGCCTTGACCGGCGCTCTGTTCGGGAATTTCCTCGAGCACGACGTTGGTTACCTGCGCCGTCGCGAATCCGACGCCGATGCCGTAGAAGAACAGCACTGCGGCAATGGTCCACCAGGGGCTGTCTGTCGCAGCGATGAATCCGAGACCAGCGAGGCCGAGCGCTTCGAGAGCCAGACCGATACGGACCAAGCCCAACGGCGAGACCTTCGATGCCAGTCCGAAACTGGCGCCACTGGCGACAAAGCTGCCGATGGCAATGGGGACCAGGGCGAGTCCGGCTTGGAGTGCGCTGTATCCAAGCGTGAACTGAAGCCAGAGTGGAAGCACCGCAACGATTCCGAACTCACCGAGTCCGATGATCAGCGTCGCGATGTTGCCGTTGCGGAACGACGAGATGGAGAACAACCGCACGTCCATCAGTGCCCGCGACGGATCGTCACTACGGGTGAGCATGGTTTGCCGGTAGGCGAATGCGCCGAGCGAGATGACGGCGAGAACCAGCGCGATCAGAACCGGGGACGGTCCGCTGGACCATGACAGGCCGAACAGTTCGCAGGGCTGCTTCGTGGTCAGCCACCCGTACGTACGTCCCTCGACGAGGCCGAAGGCCAGCATGCCCAGGCCGGCGATGGACAGTGCCGCTCCGGTGGCGTCGATGCGCCCAGTGGTGCGCGGCGAGGGAGCGATGAACAGCACTGCGCCGACGAGAATGAGCGCAGCAAGCGGAATGTTGATCCCGAATGCCCAACGCCACGAAGCGTGTTCGGCAAGCCAGCCGCCGAGCAATGGGCCGAGGGCGGAAGCTGCACCGATGGTGGAACCCCACACTGCGAATGCCTGGCCGCGGGCTTTGCCGGTGAACATCGCGTTCAGAAGCGACAGTGAGGTGGGCAGGATCATGGCCGCGCCGGCGCCCTGCAGGAATCGCGCCAGGATGAGCAGGCCGCCGTTCGGTGCCAGTCCGGCCAGCAGGCTCGTTGCGCCGAACACGACGACACCGGCGATGAAGACGCGACGGGCGCCGACCAGGTCGGCAACTCTGCCGACCAGAAGCAGGAGTGCCGCGAACACGATTGCATAGGACTCTTGGATCCATTGAGCCTGAACGGAATTGATTCCGAGATCTTCGATGATCGAGGGGACTATGACGTTGACGATGGTGGTGTCGACGACGATCAGTGCCACGCCGAGTGCAATGGCGATCAGGCCCAACCACTTGCGGGTGGTGGGTGAGATGTTCATGAATAAACCTCCATTGTGAAGTAACTTCACGATGAAGGTATATTTGGGACGGTAAGTTGTCAATGTGCGCGCTGGGCTCGACCGGCCGCCGTCTGGCACAGGAAAGGTGGGATCACCGAGGTGGAAGCACCGCGCGACATCTCCGTGGAGCGGGAGCGGCTGATGGATGAATTCCGCGCGTACGGTGCGACGTTCACCGAATTCAGCCATCGATTCGCGTCGTGGCTTGGTCTGCATTCCACCGACGCAACTGCTCTGATGGAAATCACCGCGGCTGAGGAGAAAGGTGCGCCGCTCTCACCCGCACGTCTTGGAGAGCGGATCTCACTGACGTCGGGCGCCACTACCGCGTTGCTCAACCGCCTGGAAAAGGCGGGACATATCGTCCGGACCCGCGAGAATGCAGACCGTCGAGTGGTCACGCTGCACAGCAGTGCGCATGTGCAGGACCTGGCTGACGAGTTCTTCGGACCACTCGCCGTACGACTCGACGCCATGATGGAGAAATACCCGCCTGAACTGCTCAGTCGATTCGAGGAATTTCTCGTCGACCTGCACTCGACGATGAACGAACACCTCGAGCAAGACAATCGCTGAACAAAAATGCCGCTCGACTCCGGAGAGTCGACCGGTTCACGCCCTAGTTTGCAGCGGTCCCGCGATCCACCGTTCGATGTCGGCATGGGTCCGTAGGCAGACAATCGTGAGGTCCGGTCGCCGATCTCGCAGTGCCGCGATCCGGAGTGCACTCGTACGGTGCGTGTTCCAGGCCCAGCGAACGATGTGATCTCGGTCGGAGAAGAACGTGTGTAGTGGTGGCTCGATATTGCCGTTCCACAAGACTTTTCGCCCCAGCCGCCTCTGTACCGTCCGAACGATAACCTGGCGCATCACGGTGCAGCGCGACAGGTCCAGCCACACAAGAAGATCCGCTTCATCGGCGAGTAGATCGCGAACGGACCGGTACTGCCATTCCGTCACCCACCGCGGCGCCGAACTGAATGTTGTGACGTCGAACAGGAATTGCTCTCGCGGTGTCCAGTTCGGGCCGTGATAGAGACCGTCGATCTCGACGTGTTCGATGCCGAGAAGCGTTCCAATTCGGGAGGCCAAGGTCGTTTTTACGGAACCGGATGTTCCCGCTACGAGAATGCGCTTTGGGCATCCGGGCAAGCGATCTTCTGGACCGAGAAGAGGCACGAGAACACTGTAGCCATCGGCCGAATCAAAAAAAACGGCGAGGGAAATAGCAATTCCCCTCGCCGTCTTCTGTCGTAACTACTTTCCGAGCTTGGCCTGCAGGTCCTCGAGAACCAAGTTGGCGCCTGTCGGGCCGAGACCCAGGAACCAGGTTTCGTCGCTGACTTCGCTGGCGCGACCGTCCTTGACGGCGTCCATCGTTGCCCACAAGGGGCCGGCGGTGACGGTGGTTTGACCGGTGTCAGCGGGACTTCCGTAGCTGGAGTAGAAGATCTGATCGCCCTCGGCTTGGGTGATCGTTTCCGGGCTAACCTCGACGGCCAGTTCGTCGATGTCCTGGATTGCCGGACGGGGGAGTCCGACGTCCTTCAGGATGACGCCGATGAAGGACAGGTTTCCGTACAGACGCAGCTTGCCGGACATGAAGCGGACCAGCGAGATGGTCGGGGAACCGTCGATCGACGCGCGGACCTCGTCGGCATGGGCCTGGTAGTCGTTGAGGATCTGCTCGGCTTTCGTCTCTTCACCCAGTGCGTCACCGGCAAGGAGGAAGTTCTCCTTCCACGGGAATCCGGGACGGATGCTGAAGACCGTCGGCGCGATCGCGGACAGCTGCGGGTACAGCTTGTCCTGGCGCAGTTTGCTGCCCAGAATCAGATCGGGCTTCAGGGCAGTGATGGCTTCGAGGTTGAGATTGTTGGTGGTGCCGACATCGGGGACGCCCACCAACTTGTCGGCGAGGTACGACGGCTGGCCGGCTGCGCTTTCCGGGCTGGCGATACCGACCGGGGTGATGCCGAGTGAGAGGACTTCGTCCAACTCTCCGCTGTCCAGGACGACGACTCGGGTCGGCTTGGTCTCGAGTGTGACCTCGCCCAGTGCATGTGTGACGGTGCGCGGGAACTCGCCGGGAGCGGAGTCACTACCGAGCTTCGCGGTTTCCGTGTCGGCGGTGCTGAACAGCTTGCCGCCGGTCGCGACGTCGGTGTTTCCGTTGGCGTTACTTCCGGCGTCGGAAGTTCCACAGGCTGTTGCTGCAAATACTGTCGCCAGCGCAACCATGGCGATCCGGACCGATGTGCGGGTCCGGAATGAAGTACGAGTGAGCATTAGGCAAGGCTACGCTTGTGGTATTGGGCACTTTTAGCTGGTCTCGGGGCGAACATTGCTGATCCCGACTAACGGAACCTACTCCGCATTTTGCATTCGGCGACTCGGTAAAAGTGTTAGCTTCGCGAAAGACCTGCCAATTGTGAGCGAAGACACGTGAGGAACCCGATGACCCTGAACGTTGCCGATCTGTTCGAGGCCGTTGCCGATGCGATTCCCGATCGAACACCGCTGATTCTCGAGGAAAGGCGTCTCACTTATCGGGAACTCGAACTACGGTCCAACCGATTGGCGCACCACCTTCAGTCCGTCGGCGTCAAACCGGGGCAGCACGTCGGAATCCACATGAGGAACTGCGTTGAATATGTGGAAGCGCTACTGGCCTGCATGAAGATCAGGGCCGTTCCGATCAACGTCAACTTCCGCTACACCGACGTCGAACTTGCGTACGTCTATACCAACTCGAAGATGGTGGCATTACTGGTCGAGGATGAATTCGCGGAGATTGCATTGGGCGTTGTACCGCAGTGCCCCGAGATCGACCACGTTCTCATCGTCGGCGACGAGTACGAAACTGCACTGGCCGCAGCGTCCGACGTCCGGGATTTCGAGACTCGCTCAGACGATGACCATTTCATCATCTACACCGGCGGAACTACGGGTATGCCCAAAGGCGTTGTCTGGCGCCACGAAGACTTCTTCTTCGCTGCTCTGTCCGGAGCCAACCTCAGCGGGCCGCCGCGTCGTAGTCTCGAAGAAGTGGTCGACGCTGCGATTGCGAATACCAATCCCACTGTGCTGCTGCTCATTCCACCGCTCATGCATGGCGCTGCCATCTACTCGCTGCTCACTGCCTTTCTGATGGGAGCGCCGCGAGTCCTGACCCGGAGCTTCGACCCCCTCGACGTGCTCAGGCTCGTCGAGGCCGAGAAGATCACCGGCATCACTGTTGTCGGCGACGCGATCGCCCGTCCGATCGCCGATGCGATCGCCGCGGCCGACGGTAAGTACGACATCTCCTCGTTGAAACTGATCGGATCCGGCGGCGCGCTGTTCTCGCCGAACCTCAAGGAAGAGTTGAAGTTTCGAATTCCCGGGTTGGTGATCAAAGATGCGTTCGGTGCCTCCGAATCCGGTAACGACGGCGTCGTCGAATTCGGCGAGGACGGAACGAAGCGAATTCGCTCCAACCCCAACATGATTCTGGTCGACGAGGAATTCCGTCGGATCGAACCGGGCTCGGATACCGTCGGCTACATCGCACGAGCGGGGCATGTGCCACTGGCCTACTTCGACGATCCGGAGAAATCAGCCGCGACGTTCCCCGTTGTCGACGGTGTACGGATGGCAGTCCTGGGCGATATGGGAACGATGGAAGTGGACGGCACGATCGTGCTGCTCGGACGCGGTTCCATGTGCATCAACTCGGGCGGAGAGAAGGTGTATCCCGAAGAGGTGGAACAGGCGCTCAAGACTCACCCAGCGGTTTTCGACGCCCTCGTGGCGGGTGCACCCGACGCGCGGTTCGGGGAGAAAGTGGCTGCGGTTGTCCAGATCAGGCCTGGGTTCGAAGATGTGGAACCAGATGCCCTGTCCGAGCACTGCCGGATTCATGTGGCGGGGTACAAGATTCCCCGTTCGATCGTTCTTGTACCGGCGATCCTCCGCTCACCGAGCGGAAAAGCGGATTACCGTTGGGCCAAGGAAACCGTCGCTGGGGTGTAAGCGCAGCGGTTTGCGGACACCTGTGCTGGAGATCGCTGGGAGTCGTGTGTGGCTGGGAACGATGCAGGTGCAGGGCATGTGTTTGTTGTTCGCGGACGGCTCGAATCGGTTGACTGGGACGCAGCTGTCGTCTCGACGAGCGGTAGTTTCCTACCACGCGAGCACTGGTGGCCTGTGCTTGGACTCACTGCACAGTTGGACTTCGCACCGGCCGGCGCTGGTCGGGTTCGGTCCTTTCCGAAGGAGGGGCGTCCAGCTTGGCTGTTGAATGTCGCGTCGCGGATTTCGGTGGACTGGTTGGTGGAGGGCGTCTACGAAGTCCTTGACGTGATCGCCAGAACTGGAATTCAGCCGGGCGGTAGCCGAGTCAAACCGCTCGTTGCGTTGCCGACGTTCGGAGTGGGCTTGGGTGGCCAGGGTGGAGTACGCGGCCACGTAATCAAGGCACTGATCGACGCCGCAGCAGTGTGCGCCGACAAATACGACTTCGATATAGCATTTGTCGTTGCCAATGCCGCCGATTATGCTGCCTACCAATCTGTTCGGCGTGGGCATCTGTGTAGCGCCGGAGTACCTCCGCAGGTCCAGCAGCTAGCAGATCGACTGCGTGCCGGTGACGTCTCGTTGTTGTTGGGTGCGGGAGTCAGTATTCCGGCCGGATTGCCTTCGTGGGACAGTCTCCTTGACCGGATTCGAAGCGAAGCGCTTCCGTCTATCGATGCCGAATTGTTCTCCGGTCTCGGAGTTTTGGATCGCGCACAACTGCTGTCCAAGGCATTGCATCCTCAAGGATTGGGCGCCAGCGTTGTCGAGTTGACCGGGGGTGGCGCCAAGCCGACGCTGTCTCATTGCCTACTTGCTTCACTGGGCGTGACCAAAGTGGTCACCACCAACTACGACTCGCTCTACGAGAAAGCTTTCGAATCTGCTCACGGCCGAGGTTCGATAGCGGTGCTCCCAAGGGAGGAAGCAACCGCAAGCCGCCCCTGGATACTCAAGATGCATGGCGACAGCGGAGACCCGGACAGTATCGTGCTGAGCAGACGAGATTTCGTCAGATACGACGCAGAGCGGCGCCCGCTGGGATCAATTGTTCAGTCCCTCATGGCTACTGGTCACCTGGTTGTTGTCGGGGCTTCAATGACCGATGACAACGTGCTCAGGCTTGCTCACGAGGTGCTCGCTCTCGACGAACATAACGGTCGACAGAGAAAGATCGGAACAGTGATAACTCTGCGCCAAGACAATCTGCGAACTGAATTATGGAAGAATGACTTCGACTATGTCGCGGCGTCGGAAGCAGATAACGACTCTGCTGCCGCTCGCGATCTCGAGATATTTCTCGACAACCTTGCAATTCTGACAACCGTCGACACGCCGTATCTCTTGGATGTGAACTACAGCGGGTTGCTCGATGGTGAAGAGATCGCACTTGCAGATTCCTTGCGCGAAGTTGCCAAGATCGTTCGTTCTCTGCCGGAATCAAGTCGCGAACGATGGGGAGTTCTGGAAGCGACGCTGCACAGGTTGGGTGCGGAAACGCGGCCTATGCGTCGTCGCCGGGGTGTAAACGATCGGGCGAACATTTCGCGAAGCGGGTAGTGGTTGTTTACCCTTTTCATGCCCGCTTTGTCTCGATTAGGCTGGATCGGAGATTTGTCGTGCCTGCCAAACAACTGACCTCAGTGGATTTCGAATTGATTCCCGCAAATATGGAAACCCGCTCCACTGATGTCCTGACGATTTTCCTGTTCGATTCGGGTGACTCGACTCCGCTCGACAAGAAGGAACTACTCGAGTTCCTCGGTGCACGCGCGTCGAGGATCCCACAATTGCGGTGGACCGTGACCACAGTTCCCGGCGGGTTCGGGTTTCCCTATTGGATCGACTCCGCACCCTTCGATATCACCAAGCATGTCGAAGACAATGTCGAAATATCCTCGTGGAAAGGTGTTTTCGAATACTTCGCCGACATTGCCGCACGGATCGTCGATCCCTACGAATGTCTGTGGCGGTTGCACGTTGTTCGAGGTGTTCGTGATGCCCCAGGGGTGCAGGGTGAAGCAACGGTGGTGATCCTCAAGGGCTCGCATGCATTAGGTGACGGGCATGTGTACAACGCGATTGTTCACGACCTGTTCTCGTCGAAGCATTTACCCGACTTCATTCCGGAACTCACGGCGCCGAACCCGTGGTGGTCGTCCGTCAAAGGACTCCTCGGAACTCCGCGCCGGTATGTCCGCGCATTTCGTGCTCTGCCGGAAACCCGGAAATACGACGCACCGGATTCCGGCGGTGGTGCCGTGACCTTTACGGGCAAGCGGTCGGCTGCCGCCATCATGCTCGATCTGGTGGCGATTCGAGAAGCCAAGAAAATGTGGCCAGGCGTGACAGTGACGGCTATCGCCCAGACGATCATCTCGTTATCACTGGAAGAACATTTTGGTGACAAGAGTCCACGCTCGATGCAGGTGATGTCCGGCGCCCCCGTAGGGGCAGAGGTGCGCGGACAAAATCACATGGGTTGCTATCACGTCGATCTGGCGATGGATAAACAAGATATTGCGGAACGACTTGCCGCGATCACCACAAACAACAACCACGGCAAAGCGGAATATCCTGACGCATACCGGGCCGTACGTGCGCTGCAATACGAACTTCCGGCTATTGCGGTCAAACCTGAATTGTCATCGGATCCGAAACTGGGAACTGTAGCGAGCAGCGTCAATCGTGGACCGGCCGTCATGACTCTCGGCGATTCAAGAATCGTTTCGACCACGTCATTTCCGTACGTGTCGCCGCGGAGCCCGTTCAATCACGGGATCTACTCGGTGGGTGACGTGCTTGCGATCTCGGTACTCAGCGGAACCCCGGACAGCGGTGACATCGATATCTACGCGGCTGTCCTGGAGAAGAACGCGGCCCGCGTCCTGGCGTGCCTCGAGGAACGAAGTACTAAAGCCACGGCTCGATAGGCTTCTTCACCCACATGATCTTCTCGTCGGCGTGCGTGCGCTGCGCCTCAGCGCGATCAGGATGCGCCGCTGCCCACTGATCCTTCTCGTCGATGAGACCGGCTGCGATGGTCCAGGTCTCCCGGGTGCTCGGGGGATTCGCGTCGGCGGCACGCGCGAGTTTGCGCAGTCGATCGTCGGGCATGTCGAGTAGTTCGGCGGCGGTGATCCCACGATTCCATGCGAACTTGGCCAGACCCACCGCCTTCTCACGTCGACTGCGACTGGCGATGTCGTTGTGCGCGAAGTCCTCGTTCTTGCCCATGGGTAACCACCTCCTGGAGAGCACGGTACAACAAAAGAAGGCACCTTCTCCGCGAGGAAAAAGTGCCTTCTTCAAGTTCTTCACTGTCGGGGTGGCGGGATTTGAACCCACGACCTCTTCGTCCCGAACGAAGCGCGCTACCAAGCTGCGCCACACCCCGTGTCGAACCTCGGTTAGCTTACAGCACGAAGTCGGCAGGCATTAAATCCGCAGGTCAGTTGCGTAAAACCGGCGCAGCTGAGTGAGCGGAACCGCGCTCGGTGGAGTGCTCCGGTTCGCGGCCGGTAGACGGCACCAACGTCAACAGGGTTGCCTCGGGGCGGCAGCAGAAACGTACCGGAGCCCACGGCGAGGTTCCGATGCCGGCAGACACGTGAAGCTGTGTGTGAGCACCCCACTTGGACGGGCCCTTCACGCGGGAGCGGTCCAACTCGCAGTTGGTGACAAGCGCGCCGTAGAACGGCAGGCACAGCTGCCCGCCGTGTGTATGGCCGGCGAGAACAAGGTCGTAGCCGTCCTCGGCGAACCGATCCAACACCCGGGGTTCGGGGGAGTGCGTCAAACCGAGCTTGAGCTGAGCCAGGGGATTGGGCGGGCCCGCGATGGTGTCGTAACGATCGCGCTTGAGATGCGGATCGTCGACGCCTGCCGTCGCGATCTTGATGCCAGACACCTCGAGTTCGCGTCGTACATGCGTCACGTCGAGCCAACCACGTTCGGTAAATGCAGCCCGCAGGTCTCCCCACGGCAGCGGATCGCCCGTGATGCGCTTCTTCTTGTCGAAGAGGTAGCTCAACGGGTTCTTCGGCTTCGGAGCGAAGTAGTCGTTGCTGCCGAACACGAATAGACCGGGGCGTGCGAGCAGGTCGCCCAGTGCCTGGACAACTGCGGGGACACTGCGCTGGTGCGACAGGTTGTCGCCGGTGTTCACCACGAGATCCGGGTCGAGGCTTTCGAGCTCACGCAACCAGTTCTGCTTCAATCGCTGGTTAGGCATCATATGCAGATCGCTGAGGTGGAGAACCCGCAACGACGACGACCCCGGCTCGAGTACGGGCATCGTCACCTCGCGCAACGTAAAAGCATTGCGTTCGATGCCGGATGCGTACCCGATTCCGAGTGCAGCGACGCCCGCGGCACCAAGTGCGGTGCGGGTCAGGTTGGTGCGGAACTGGTCAGACACCAGTCAAGGATATAACTAAGGGGACGGGAGGCGGGGCGTGCGCGTAGCGTTTCCCCCATGTCCGACACGACAGCAACGCTCAAAGACAAACTCCGTTCCGACATGGTCGCATCCATGAAGGCCAAGGATCCGCTTCGCACCGGCACCCTCCGGATGCTCATCGCAGCAGTTCAGACCGAAGAGGTTGCCGGTAAGGAAGCGCGAGTCCTCACCGACGAAGAAATCATCAAGGTTCTTGCCAAGGAATCGAAGAAGCGCGGGGAATCCGCCGAAATCTACACCGAGAACGGCCGTGGTGAACTTGCCGCGAAAGAGCGCGCCGAAGCGCAGATCATCGACGAGTACCTGCCGACGCCGTTGACCGACGCAGAACTTGTCGACGTCGTCGACACGGCGATGGCGCAGGTAGCCGAGGAGCTCGGCGAGCGTCCGGGTATGCGTCAGATGGGTCAGGTCATCAAGGCCGCCAGTGCTTTGGCCAAGGGTAAGGCTGATGGCGCGCGTATCTCCGCTGCCGTGAAGTCTCGCCTGTAGGCGTCACCGACAGCGCTTGTCAGCTCCACCGACAAAAGAGAACGGCCGCAACCTCGTGTGAGGGTGCGGCCGTTCTTTCGTGCGGGTGTTAGCGCGGTTGTGGCGCTCCGGGTGCCGGCGAATCGGGTGCCGGTGAGGCCGGAGCAGGTGAGCCGTCCGGTGCCGCCGGTGCTACCGGTGCGCGTACCGACCCGTCACTGATGTAGATCGTGATGGTGGAACCCGGTATCGCCGAGCCCGACGGAGACGCGCCGGTGACAGTTCCGGCACGCGCGCCCGATGCGGACGTCACCGCGTTGACGGTGAATCCCGACTCCTGCAGGCGGGACGTGGCAGCGGACTGGCTCAATCCGACAACCTCGGGAACCTGTCCGTTCTGCGAGCCACGTGCATACTTCTGATCGATCGGCGGAAGCGCCGTCGGACCGAAATTGTTGGCAACCGGCATCATCGCGGCGAACCAGCTCCGAGCCGGTTCGGTACCGCCGTACAGGTTTCCGCTGTAGCACGGGCGAAGCGGAGTCGAGCAGATCTCACCCGGAGTCGGGGAGTCGCCGAAGATGTAGACGGCCGCGGCCAGATTGTTCGTGAAGCCGAGGAACGCCGAAGACTTGTGGGTCTCCGTGGTACCGGTCTTACCGGACATCGGCAGAGACCATCCAGCGCTGCCTGCGGCACCCGCAGATGTACCTGCACCCACGTCGTCGCGGCTGAGCGCATTGGCGAGGGTATCGGCCAATCCGGGCTCGACTACCTGCTCGCAGCCCTGTTCCGTGACCGTCACCGGCTTGCCGTTGCGGTCGACGACGGAATCGATCGGACTGGGCGGGCACCACTTGCCGTGCGACGCCAATGTTGCCGCGACGTTCGACAGTTCGAGCGGATTGATCCAGGTCGGGCCGAGCGTGAACGAGCCGAGATTCTGTTCCTTCTGGAAGTCGGCCATGCTGCGATCGTCGAAGCCCGACGTATTGGGCTCGGCGTACGAACGCAGGCCGAGACGCACGGCCATATCGACTGTCGGCGTCACACCGGTTGCTGCGATGAGCTTCACGAACGCGGTGTTGGGCGACTGCGCGAGAGCATCCGTCACCGACATCGTCGCCGGATAGTTACCGACGTTCTCGACGCAGTACGTGGACACCGGACATCCCGCCGCGCCGCCACTACCGAAGCCCTTGGCGTCGAAGCGGCGGGGAACATCGAGCATCGCGTCGATGCCGAGGCCCTTCTCCATGGCGGCGGCGGTGGTGAAGACCTTGAACACCGAGCCGGCACCGTCACCTGACAGTGAATACGGCTGAGCCAGGACGGTTTCGCTGGCGTCGGCGTCGAGACCGTACGTGCGGCTGCTGGCCATCGCCACGACCTTGTGCGAGTCCTGGCCGGGCCGAATCACGCTCATGACGTTGGCGATGCCGTCAAGGTCCGCCTTGGCGTTTGCGTTGAGACCAGCCTTGGTGGATGCCTGCACCGCCGGGTCGAGCGTGGTTTTGATGAGGTAGCCGCCCTCATTGATCTGCTCGCGACTGATCCCGGCGTCCGAGAGGTATTTGAGTGCGTAGTCGCAGAAGAATCCGCGGTCACCGGCCGCGATGCATCCGCGCGGGAGCGTATTTGGGGTGGGTAGAACACCCAACGGTTCGTCTTTGGCCGCCCGGAACTCGTTGGCCCGGTCGGAAATGTTGGTGATCATGGTGTCGAGCACGGTGTTGCGGCGCTCGGTGACACCTTCGACGTTGGTGTACGGGTTCAAGGCCGAACTCGACTGAACCATGCCGGCGAGCATCGCGGACTGCGGAACGCTCAAGTCCTTGGCGTCGATGCCGAAGTACGTCTGAGCGGCATCCTGGATTCCGAAGGAACCGTTACCGAACGGCACCAGGTTCAGGTAGCGGGTGAGGATCTCGTCCTTCGTGAGTTCCTTGTCCAGGGTGAGCGCCATCCGGATTTCGCGGATCTTGCGAGCCGGAGTGGTCTCGATCGCGGCGCGGCGCTCAGCATCGGTTTTTGCGACGACCAACAGTTGGTAGTTCTTCACGTACTGCTGATCGAGCGTCGACGCACCCTGCTGGACCTCACCGGAGGTGGTGTTGGTCAGGAAGGCGCGCAGCGTTCCCTGCCAGTCCACTCCCTTGTGATCGGGGAATCGACGGTCCTCGATGGAGACGATCGCCAACTTCATGTTGTTCGAGATCTGGTCGCTCGGGACTTCGAACCGGCGCTGCTCGTACAGCCAGGCGATGGGATTGCCCGCCGAATCGACCATCGTCGATACCGCGGGGACCGTGCCGTCGACCAACTCAGCTGAAACGTTGTCGACCGTGTCCGCGGCTCGATTGGATGCGAATCCGAGTCCGCCTGCCAGCGGAAACATCACTCCGGCAACGAGGACACCGGCCAAGGCAGAGCTTCCGGCGAGCTTCGCCACTGTTTTTGCAATCGACACGATCTACAGAGTACGTGTGCGCACCCCATGGACGTGGCACGCGAAGAATTCGTGCCGAATAAAACGTCCTGAACACCCGGTTTGTACTGCCGTACCAAAAAAGGTGGACGCCCGTCTTGCGTCTGGGCGTTTCTTTACCTAAATTGTGTGAACGGTGTGATTGACATAACACTCGATCACGAATGTGTCTCAGCTTTCGTCGTGATATCCCGCGACGGAAGCAGAGATGTTGTGCTGCTCGCCCTCGAGGCGACGGACATACTTTGTAGAGGGGACCAGAGAATGTACACAGCCACCCCGAGTAGCCGTTTGGATGTCGAACAAGCAGAGGCTCGCATCGCCTGGGTAACACAGGCACGCTGCCGCGAAGTAGATCCGGATCAGCTTTTCGTTCGAGGTGCCGCGCAACGTAAGGCAGCAACAATCTGCCGACACTGCCCGGTCCTGATGCAGTGCGGCGCCGACGCTCTCGACAACCGCGTCGAATTCGGAGTGTGGGGCGGGATGACCGAACGCCAGCGACGCGCTCTCCTCAAGCAGCACCCCGACGTCGACTCGTGGTCCGAATTCTTCGAGGATCGACGCCACCAGCAGTCAACTGCTGTCTGACCTAGCTTTTTCTGGTCTAGCCTTTCCTGATCTAGCCCTTCCGAGTGAGCTGATCGCCCACAGCGCGCAGTGCCTCGAGGTCTGATACCTCGAACGGCAGTGACGGAACGCCGATCAGCGGCACCCTCGGATGAGCTGCGGTAAACCGGCTCAGCAGCGCCACCTCACGTTTGGCGATTGCTGCGCGGTGAGCATGAATGCGAAGCACCGCCTCCGTTAGTGCCTCGGCGTCGGTCGGGGTCTCCTTGGCTGCGAGTTTGTCCGCGGCCGTTGCCGCGTGATCAGCCGGCAGTGCGGTCAGAGTCGGATGTGTTCGGTTCAACACCAACCCGGCTAGCGGCATCGAATCTCCGGCCAGGCGGTCCACGAAAAACGCCGCTTCCCGCAACGCGTCAGGTTCCGCAGCAGCGATCACCAGAAAATGGGTGCCTGGCTGACGCAGGAGTTCGTACGTCTTGGTTGCGCGCTCACGGAAGCCGCCGAACATCGAATCGAGCGACTGAACAAACGCCGACGCGTCAGCGAGCATCGCACTTCCGACGATCGTCGACACACCCTTGAGTGCCAATCCCATGGCGCCGGCAACAAGCTTGGTCAAACCCCGCCCCGGAGCTGAGAGCAACCGGATCATCCGGCCGTCGAGGAAGGTTCCCAGTCGCTGCGGAGCGTCCAGGAAATCGAGTGCGTTCCGGGACGGCGGCGTATCCACGATCACCAGGTCCCACTTGTCGTTCGACGCGAGCTGTCCCAGCTTCTCCATCGCCATGTATTCCTGAGTGCCGGAGAACGATGTGGCAACGGTTTGATAGAAGGGGTTCGCGAGGATCTGCTGAGCCTTCTCGGGGCTGGAGTGCTCGAGTACCATCTCGTCGAACGTGCGACGCATGTTGAGCATCATCGCGTGCAACTCGCCCGTTGCTTCCGGACCGAGTTTCACTGGTTGCGGTGTGTTGTCGAGTTCCGCGACGCCCAGAGCCTGAGCCAGCCGTCTCGCCGGATCGATCGTGAGAACGACGACGCGTCGGCCCTGCTCGGCCGCCCGCAACGCCAACGACGCCGCAGTGGTGGTCTTGCCGACGCCACCCGCGCCGCAGCACACCACAATTCGTGCGGTCGGATCGTTGATGATCGCCGAGATGTCGAGCACCGGAGCACTGCGGCGTCCGGTTCTGGAACTGCCGACCATGACATTGTCAGGGACCGCGTTTTCGGTGGTTTCGGTCATCGGACACCCTGTTCCATGAGGTATTCGGCCAGTTCGTAGAGGCCACCCAGATCGACGCCGTCGGCCAGAGTAGGCAAGTGCAGTCGGGCGCCGTCGATCTCCTGCAGTTTCTCCGCACTGGATTCCTGCGCTTCGAGAACAGACGCGTGCTCGATGGTTTCCGTCAGCAATCCGGCGAAGTCGTCGTCCGACAGTTCGAGGCCGACATCCGTGAGCGTGGATCGAATGGACGCGGCATCGATCTCTCCGGCCGCAGCACCCGCCAGAGTGCCCTCCGGCAGGAACTTCGGGCTGGTGCGGTTGACGATGATCGCGCCGAGATTGAGCTCGTCGCGCGCCAATTCCAAGGCGGCATCCGCGGTTTCCTGCACGGGCAGAGCCTCGAGTAGCGCCACCAGATGCACCACTGTTTCCGGCGAGTGCAGCAGTCGCACGACGCCCTCACTCTGCGAATGCACCGGCCCACCTTTGGCGAGATCGGCCATAGCCTTCGTGACGTCGAGGAAACTGCCGATCCGGCCCGTCGGCGGGGCGTCGACGACAACAGCGTCGTATACGCGCTTCCCGGTCCGATCGGTGCGGATGACGCACTCCTTGATCTTGCCGGTGAGCAGTACGTCACGCAGGCCAGGTGCAATGGTCGTGGCGAACTCGATGGCGCCGAACTTGCGCATCGCGCGGCCCGCGAAGCCCAGGTTGTAGAACATCTCCAAGTACTCGAGGAAAGCCGTCTCGATATCGACGGCCAACGCCATCACCTCACCGCCACCCTCGGCAGCTGCGACTTTCGTTTCCTGCGGGGGCAGCGGTGGCACGTCGAAGAGCTGCGCAATTCCCTGGCGGCCCTCCACTTCCACCAGCAGAACGCGTCGGCCGCCTTCGGCTAACGCCAGCGCCAAGGCGGCGGCTACCGTCGACTTACCGGTCCCGCCTTTTCCCGACACAAAATGCAGGCGGGCCTTCGATGCGGACTCCGGCCAGCTCTTGCTCAGCTCATCTTGGGATGCAACCACACCGCGAGCCTATAAGTCTGGGGCCGAAGATGTGCGCGGGATAGGCTCACCGCATGAGTGAATTGACTTCCTGGGAATACACCGTTACTCCGTTGCTGGTCCACAACCCGAAGGCCATCCTCGATAATTGGGGCGTCGACGGTTGGGAGCTGGTGACGGTTCTTCCGAGCGCGTCGGGCGAACAGCACGTCGCATACCTCAAGCGTCCGAAGGTTGCAGGCGCATGACCGAAACAACACAGACCTGGTCAGCGCGTCTCGCGGAACTCGGCATCGAACTGCCCGCGGTTGCGGCGCCGGTCGCTGCCTATGTCCCTGCGGTTCGTAGTGGCGATCACGTCTACACCTCGGGCCAGTTGCCTTTTGTCGACGGAAAGCTGTCGCTGACGGGCAAGCTAGGCGCGGACGCGTCGGATGCTGACGCAAAGGCCGCCGCGCGTGTCTGCGCGCTCAACGCTCTTGCCGCGATCAACGCTCTGGTTGGCATCGACAACCTGGTTCGTGTGGTCAAGGTCGTCGGATTTGTCGCCTCCGCGCAAGGCTTCACCGGTCAGCCCGGCGTGATCAACGGCGCGTCCGAATTCCTCGTCGAGGTCTTCGGCGACGCAGGCATTCACGCTCGCTCCGCTGTCGGTGTTGCAGAACTTCCCCTCGGCTCCGCTGTCGAGGTGGAACTGATCGTAGAAGTTCGCTGATGACAACGGTTCATCCCGCATACGCGCAGCTTCGCCGCGTCACCGACATCGCGTCGGTCATGCTCGAGAACAACCCGGGCATGATGACGCTCGACGGCACCAACACCTGGATTCTGCGGGCGCCGGGCAGTGACCAGTATGTAGTCGTCGATCCCGGTGACAACGACGAAGAACATCTGCAGCGAGTGGCCGGAGTCGGCGCGGTGGCGTTGGTCCTGATCACGCATCGGCACTTCGATCACACCGGCGGAGTGAGCCGTTTTCACGAATTGACCTCGGCGCCAGTGCGTTCCGTTTCTCCCGAGTTTCTGCGCGGCAGCGGTACGACGCTCGTCGACGGTGAACTCATCGAGGTTGCCGGGCTGCGCCTGCGTATCGTGGCAACTCCCGGTCATACCGCGGACTCGGTCTCGATCGTCATCGAGAACGAGGGCAGTGTGCTGACGGGTGACACGATACTCGGCCGTGGCACAACGGTTCTCGATGATTCGGACGGCGATCTGGGGGACTACCTCGCATCGCTGCGTGCGCTCATCGAACTCGGTGACGGGCGAACCGTTCTTCCTGGGCATGGCCCGGAATTGCCTGACCTGCAGGAGATTTCGAAGCACTACCTCGCGCATCGCGAAGAACGGCTCGATCAGGTGCGAACGGCATTGGTCTCGCTCGGCGATTCCGCGTCGGTACGCGACGTGGTCGAGCACGTCTATTCGGATGTCGATCCGAAACTCTGGCCGGTGGCAGAAAAATCGGTCAACGTGCAGTTGGCGTATCTGCGTCGTTGAACTGTGTTGCGGAACTGCCGCCGGGGCGAGCGAAGCGACGGGGATGTGCCTGTTATGCCAATTGAGGTATAGCTGGCGGCAGTTTTTGCATTTGTTTGATATGGGTTCGGGGCCAATAGTTAGTCCATGACCTCACAATGCGACGGATGGATCCGCAACTACGTGGATGGCTCCTACGTCGAACCCGACGCGTCGTCGAGCTTCGACCAGGTGGACCCCGCAACCGGCCGTGTTCTTGCCAAGGTCCACGAGGCCGACCGGGCCCTGGTCGATCGGGCTGTGACCTCCGCCAGACGTGCTCTGGACAACGGTTGGGCGGATACACCGGTCCGGGAGCGCACCGCGCTGCTGCGACGGGCCGCGGATCGGATCGAGGAGCGGTTCGAGGAATTTGTCGCCGCGGAGATGGCGGATACGGGCAAGCCGATCACGCAGGCGCGCGAACTCGACGTTGCTCGTGCCCTCACGAACTTCCGTACGTTTGCCGACATCGTCGCCGCAGCGGGGCAGGAATCGTTTGTCACGGATCTGGCCGGCGGCAAGCAGGCGCTGAACTACGCGATCCGCAAGCCGCTCGGTGTGGTTGCGGTCATTGTGCCGTGGAACCTGCCACTGCTTCTCCTGACCTGGAAGGTGGCGCCCGCGCTGGCGTGCGGAAACTCCGTGGTGGTCAAGCCTTCCGAAGAGACGCCGGCGACGGCGTCGTTGCTGGCCGAGGTGCTCGAAGAAGTCGGCCTGCCTGCCGGCGTCTACAACGTCGTGCACGGATTCGGTGCGAATTCTGCGGGCGAGTTCCTCACCACCCACCCCGGTATCGACGGTGTCACCTTCACCGGATCTTCGGCAACCGGCTCGCACGTGATGAAAACCGTTGCACCACGGGTGCGTCCGGTCTCGTTCGAGCTCGGCGGCAAGAACGCCGCGATCGTGTTCGACGACGTCGACATCGACGAAGCGTTGACGGGTCTGACCAAGTCGGTGTTCACCAACACCGGCCAGGTCTGCCTGTGCACCGAACGGGTGTACGTGCACCGCAGCATTTTCGACGACATCGCCGGTGGGCTGGTCGAGCGGGCCGCAGGATTGCGTCTGGGTGACCCGACGCTCACTGCGACGACGACAGGCCCGCTCATCTCGCAGGCGCACCGGAAGAAGGTTCTCGACTACTTCGAGATCGCCGAGCAGGAGGGCGCGAAAGTGCTTACCGGTGGCGGAATTCCGGATCTCGGGCAGGATCTGTCCGGTGGATCGTGGATCGAACCCACCCTGTGGACTGGCTTGACCAACAAGAATCGCGTCGTGCGCGAGGAGATCTTCGGACCCGTCGCAGCACTCATCCCGTTCGATACCGAGGCAGAAGCGATCGCCTTGGCAAACGACACCGAGTACGGCTTGGCGGCCTCCGTGTGGACCAACGACCTGCGCCGCGGACACCGCGTCGCGCAGAAGATGAACGTCGGAATCTCCTGGGTCAACACGTGGTTCACCCGTGAACTGCGATCCCCCTTCGGCGGCATGGGCCTGTCCGGCATCGGACGTGAGGGTGGCGAGTCCTCGCTGCACTTCTACACCGAACCGACAAATGTGTGTGTGCAACTGTGAACATCGAAACCGCAGGAAGTTCCAGAGAAATGAGCGAGGCGTGATGACAGCCCCAGAAGACACCGTATCCGCGCTCGCGCGTCGGCTCGACGACGCTGCGCAGAGCCGTACCGACACTCCGAGCCTCGCCGACGATCACACTATCGACATCGACGACGCCTACCGGATTCAGAACGAACTCATCGAACGACGCACTGCCCGTGGCGAATCGGTGGTGGGCATCAAGCTCGGCTTCACCAGCCAAGCGAAGATGGCGCAGATGGGTGTCTCCGAAGTGATCGTCGGGCAGTTGACCGACGCGATGGCGGTGACGGACGGCGGTGACCTGGAACTATCGACGTTCATCCACCCCAAGATCGAACCCGAAGTTGCGTACCGACTGTCGAAGGACGTCGATCTCGACGACCCGAGCGTGGACATCGAATCCTGCGTCGACGCGGTTGCTCCGGCGATGGAGATCATCGATTCGCGCTACCGCGACTTCCGCTTCACCTACACCGACGTTGTCGCCGACAACACCAGTGCCGCCGGATATGTCATCGGCCCGTGGCAGTCGATGCGCAGTGCCGCGAACTTGGTGGTGCGCATGAAGGTAGGAAGCGAAACGGTAACCGGTTCCACGGCAGCAATCCTCGGAGATCCCGTGCACGCGTTGCATGCCCTGGTGGATATCGCCCGCCGTCGGCACATTCCGCTCCGGGCCGGCTACGTGATTCTGGCCGGCGCAGCGACTGCTGCCGTGCGACTCGACGAGGGAGTCGCACAGTGCAGCATCGACGGACTGGGTACCGTCTCGGTGAATGGTGTACGGCGATGAGTGGGGCGCAGGTCATCGAGAAGATGGCAAAGCCGCGCGGAAAGTTCCCGCACGTCAAGGTGGTAGGTGACTTCGTCTACGTCTCCGGTACCAGTTCACGTCGGCCCGACAATACGTTTGTGGGCGTCGAGGTCGACGAGATGGGCACCACGGCGCTCGACATTCGCGCGCAGACACGTGCCGTCATCGAGAACATCGCGGCGATCCTCGCCGAGGTGGGTGGTGAACTGCGTGATCTGGTTCAGGTCACGTCATACCTGGTGTCGATGAACGACTTCGGCGGATACAACGAGGTCTACGCCGAACTATTCGATGAAAACGGTCCGACGAGAACCACAGTGGCAGTTCACCAATTGCCCCACCCGCACTTGCTCATCGAGATTTCCGGTGTGGCCTACGTGCCTGCCTCCCGACGGCTGTCAATCGAGAACCCCGCCGCCCGACGGCTGTCAATCGAGAACACGGAGAACGCATCATGACCACCATTCCTCCCGTCATCGACTTCAAGAAATGGATCGACGACAACCGCCACCTGCTGCAGCCACCGGTCAACAACCAGACGATGGCACTCGGAGACGACTTCATCGTGCAGGTTGTCGGTGGGCCCAACCAGCGGACCGACTACCACCTCGACCCGTACGAGGAGTGGTTCTACCAGGTCGAGGGCGACATCCACGTCAACGTCATGACCGAAGACGGACCGGTGCGGGTCGACATCCGCGAGGGCGAGAGCTGGTTGCTGCCGGGAAACCTGCCCCATTCGCCGCAGCGCCCCACCGCAGGATCGATCGGTCTGGTGATCGAAAGAGTGAGGCAGGAAGGAACATTGGAGCACTTCCAGTGGTACTGCCTGGAGTGCAATCACAAGATCTACGAAGTCGAACTTCAGGTACGCGACATCGTGGCCGACCTTCCGCCCGTCTTCGTCACGTTCTACGAGAGTGAAGACGCCCGCACGTGTGACAAGTGCGGCACGCTCCATCCCGGCAAGGGCTGAGCGATGAGCAACATGATCGACATCCACACCCACTACGTGCCCAACGGGTGGCCCGATCTCACGGCTGATGCCGGCCCGGACGCGCCGTGGCTGAAAGTGGAGTCGGAAACCGAAGCCATGATCATGATGGGCACCAAGGAGTTCCGACGGATCCAATCCGACGCCTGGGACGCCGAGGTGCGCCTGCGTGACATGGATGCCGACGGTATCCACACCCAGGTCGTCTCGCCGACACCGGCATTCTTCAACTACGGCCGAACAGGCGAGCAGGCCAGTCGTATCTCTCGGATCTTCAACGACCTGGCGCTCGAGATCGTCGAACCGGCAAAAGATCGACTTATCCCGTTCTGTCAGGTTCCGTTGCAGGACACCGATGCTGCGTGCCGCGAACTCGAACGATGCATCGCCAACGGGCACCGAGGCGTCGAGATCGGCAATCACGTCGGCGACCTCGATCTCGACAGCGAAGGAGTCGTGACATTCCTGCAGCACTGCGCGTCACTGGATGTTCCGGTCTTCGTGCACCCGTGGGACATGGCGTCCTCACCGCGCCTGGATCGGTGGATGGCGCAGTGGCTCACCGCAATGCCCGCAGAAACGCATCTGTCGATACTCGCGCTGATTCTCGGCGGCGTGTTCGACAAGATCGACGACCGACTCAAGATCGGATTTGCCCACGGCGGCGGATCTTTCGCGTTCTGGCTCGGCCGGATGGAAAACGCCTGGTACGGCCGCAACGACATTATCGGTACATCGGAATTCCCGCCGTCGCACTATCTGGGCCGGTTCTACGTGGATTCTGTCGTCTTCGACGAACGTGCACTGCGACTACTGGTGGACACAGTGGGCGTTGACCGGGTGATGGTGGGAAGCGATTACCCGTATCCCCTCGGCGAGCGACCGGTAGGTGAGGTGGTGCGCAAGAGTGAGTTCTTGGACGAGACTGCACGCCAACTGATCTCGCGGGGAAATGCGGAACGCTTCTTGGGGATCGGCTGATCCTTCAGCTATACCATTTCCGGTATGCCGCACGGTGATTTCGGCATTTGTGAGTCATGTCTCTAATGAGCATAATTCAGACAACCTTTGAAACATGCTCGGCAAAAACAGATTTCACCGTACCGTACTGCCACTCATCCAATCGATAGGTATCCGCGATGACCACAAGCGTAACCAGTGACGGAAAGCCGTTGCCGGAGAAAGCTGCCCGCAGCCGGGTTGCCATGGCAACCCTCGCCGGCACAACCCTCGAATGGTACGACTTCTTTCTTTACGGAACAGCCGCAGCGCTGATCTTCAACAAGCAGTTCTTCCCGAGTCTGAGTCCGACCGCCGGCACCCTCGCAGCCTTCAGCACCTTTGCGGTCGGGTTCATCGCCAGGCCCGTCGGCGGCTTGGTGTTCGGGCACTTCGGTGACCGGATCGGTCGCAAGGCGACGCTTGTGGTGTCTCTGGTGATGATGGGAGTCGGGTCCACACTGATCGGACTCATTCCGAATTACGATTCCATCGGTTTCTGGGCGCCGGTACTTCTGGTGGCGATGAGAGTTGTCCAGGGCATCGGCCTCGGCGGTGAGGGCGCCGGTGCCACGCTGATGTCGATGGAGCACGCACCAGCCGGGCAGAAGAACCTGTATGCGGGTTTCCCACAGATGGGCACCCCAGCCGGACTTGTTCTGGCCAATGGCATCTTCCTGACCACCAGTGCATTGATGTCGGACTCGGCTTTCCAATCGTGGGGTTGGCGCATACCGTTCCTGCTCAGCTTCGTTCTGGTGGCGATCGGTCTGGTGATCCGGTTGCGGGTTACCGAATCGCCCTCGTTTGCCGGGATCATGGAGAAGGGCGAGATAGTCCGGTTCCCGCTGCGTGAGTCGCTCAAGGTCGGGTTCCCCCGGTTGTCACTGACGCTGGCCGCGTGTTTGGCGAACTCCGCCGTGGCATATGCCTTCATGGTGTTCACTCTGTCGTACGGAACTCAACATCTGGGCTACGACAAACAATTCCTGGTGCTCAGTGTCACCGCGGCAGCGGTCCTGTGGTTCCTTTCCATCCCGATCTGGACCAAGGTGGCCGACAAGTACGGTCGACGGCACATGTTCATCGGAGGATCCGCCGCAATCCTGTTGTGGTGCATCGCGTTCTTCCCGCTGCTGAACACCGAGAACAAGGTCGTTGCAGTTGTGGCGTTCCTGGGAATGGGACTGATCATTCCGGTGACTCATTGTGTCCAGGGAAGCATCATTGCCGACACGTTCCCGGCCAAGGTTCGATACTCGGGTTCGTCGTTGATTCTGCAGAGTGGTGCAATTCTGGGCGGCGGATTGGCTCCGATGATTGCGACGGCTCTGCTGGACGCCACGGGATCATCTGTGGGCGTGACGTGGTACCTGGCGTCGATCTGCTCGATCAGTCTGGTTGGCGCGATAGCGCTGTTCAAGGTGGTGCCCGACTCATCGCGGGGATTGCAGCACGAAGAGCAGCGGGTGGCAGAAAACGCCTGACGTGTAACGATATTCGAAAGCCCGCTCCCGCTCCGGGAGCGGGCTTTCGAACGTTTACTGGTTCATGAGTTCTTCCGCGAAACTGCGCAACGACGCGATAAGTGCCTGTGCCGACGGACTGGACGTCCTCGTCGCCGACGACGTGAGACCGACGCTGTGACCGATGGGATCCAGGGTGATCGGGAGTGTGGTCAAGCGGGTGTCGTCGCGATGAATCAGACTCGGAAGGACAGCGATCATGTCGGTTTCCAGCAAGAGCTGTCGCACCGTGAGGAAAGACGTTGCCTCTACCCGGTTCTCGGGTAAGGGGAGACCGTTCCTGGCGAAGAACTCCTCGAGTTCGCGTCGGAGCACCGTTTCGACGCCGGGCAGGATCCAGGGGAACTCGCGGAGTTCATCGAGCTGCACCTCGTCACGGTTGGTCAGTGGATGATCCACGCGGGTAACAAGTTCAACTGACTCGGCGTAGAGATTGCGTCTGACGGCGCGGTCGTCTGTCGGTGCTGTGAGTCGGCCGACGATGAGGTCGATACGACCGGCCTCCAAGTCGGTGAGTAACTGCTCCGGAGTGCCTTCGCGGACGATCACGGTCAGTAGCGGATGCTGAACCTTCAGCCGCGCAATGGCGCCGGGCAGCAAGACGTTGGAACCGGCGAGATGTGTTCCCACGATGACGGTTCCGCGGTGTGCGTCGGCCAATTCGACGACGTGTCGACCCGCTTCGGTGAGCTGAGCGATGACCGCCCGAGCGTGGGTGGTGAAGGCATCGCCGAATATTGTCGGGGTGATGCCGCGTGGTCCGCGATCGAACAGGGAGACGCCGAGGATGGACTCGATGTCGTGGAGGCTGCGGGTTGCCACAGGTTGTGTGATGTGCAGTGCGGCAGCGGCGCCGACCACGCTGCCCTGACGGCTCAGGGCGTCGACCAGAAGCAGGTGGCGAAGTTTGAGTCGCCCGTCGAGGAGCTTGGGCATGTCCATATCTGCAATCCTAGCGGGGAATACCGCCCGAAGTTGCTCAGGTAAAGGTGATTCCGATCGGTTCGTCGGGCGAGAACTTCTTCCAGGTGTTCTCGTTGTCCGGACTTCCGTTATGTGCAAACGAAGTCCAGAGCGTGCGGATGCGTCTACCCATTTCGTCGACGGTGGTCCAGTCGGCTATGCCCAGCATGGGTGAACCGTGCCAAGACTTTTCGGTGCCGAGGATGAACGGAAGTTCGATGCAATGCGTAGCACCGAAGATGTTCTCGGGAGGTGTCCAGTCGAATCGGTAGGTGTAGACCGAGGTACCCGCCTGAGTGAAGGTATCGGCCAGTTCTGCGACCGTCTCGGCAAACATGTTCTGCGTCAACGTGGTTTCGTCGGCCATGGAGCCGCCGGGGAGCCCGCGAACGAAGGCGGATCCCTCGTCGTGGGTATATCCGATGACTACCTCTGTCACGCCACTGTCGGTGCTTGCGGTAAGTGGTGCAACGTCGGATATCGGGGCAAAGGGTGGCTGAACAACATTTTCAGACCGTCTGCCGAACTCGACGGCTGTGGCGCGGAAGGCGTCCAGGATTAGGGGGAGGGGAGCGGTATTCGGATCGCCGTCGAGCAGTCGGGCAAAGGTCTCGCCGTTCTCGATCGCAGCGGTCTTGGTGAAGTTGAGGTCCAGCCGCGGGGTGCTTTGCAGAATTGCCCGGTGGAACAAAGGCCGAGAGTTATTACTGTTCAACAGGTTCACGATGGAATGAGCGCCGGCGGACTGGCCGAACACGGTGACCGAATTGGGATCACCACCGAATCCCGCGATGTTCTCGCGTACCCACTCGAGGGCCGCGATCTGATCGTGGACGCCGAGGTTGCCCTCGCTGACGCCCTCGAGGAGGAGATAGCCGAGTACGCCTACGCGATAGTTGACCGATACGACCACGACATCGCCTTCGGCCGACAACGCGCCGCCGTCGTACCACGCCAGTGAACCTCCGCCGCTGGAGTATCCACCGCCGTGCAGCCACACCATGACGGGCCGGCTACCGGACAACGAGGGCGTCGTGACGGTGACGGTGAAACTGTCCTCACTCTGCTCAGGCTCGGGGTGCGGCGCTCCCATGACACGCTCGAGTCGCGACGGTGGTTGAGGAAACACGGTGCCTGGCATGGTGGCGTCGAGAATGCCGGTATGAGATGCGGCAGGTTCGGGCCGTTGGAATCTGGCCGCGGTTGCGTAGCGGATCGCGCCGAAATACAACGAACCGTCGCGTCGGATGCCGCGGAACTTCCCCGCAGCAGCGGAAGCGATTATCTCGGACATGCATCCCCTTGGAGTCGTGGCTGTTCCATCGAGCATGCCAGCGCTCGCACGTGACACAAATGCCTATGTGGTTGCGCGCTATACCCGTCGCGCCGAGCGTCGGAAACGACTTCGGCCGCCCCCACCGATGTGGGAGCGGCCGAAAGAGTCGAGACGGTAGAACTAGCGTGCGCGACGCGCGAGACGCTCGGAATCCGAGATCAGGACGCTCTTGCCTTCGAGGCGCAGCCATCCGCGATGAGCGAAGTCGGCCAGAGCCTTGTTGACGGTCTCACGGGAAGCGCCGACCAGCTGGGCGATCTCTTCCTGGGTGAGGTCGTGAGTGACGCGCAGCGCGCCACCTTCCTGGGTGCCGAAGCGCTGTGCGAGCTGCAGCAGTGCCTTGGCGACACGGCCGGGAACGTCCGTGAAGATCAGGTCGGCGAGCGTGTTGTTGGTACGACGCAGGCGACGTGCGAGAACGCGGAGCAGCTGCTCGGCGATTTCGGGGCGCTGCTGGATCCAAGCCTTGAGAGCGTCGCGGTCCATGCTCACGGCACGAACCTCGGTGACGGTGGTGGCCGTCGAGGTGCGGGGACCCGGGTCGAAGATGGACAGTTCGCCGAACATGTCGGACGGACCCATGATCGTCAGCAGGTTCTCGCGACCGTCAGGTGAGCGTCGACCGATCTTCACCTTGCCGGACACGATGATGTACAGGCGGTCACCGGGTTCACCCTCGTTGAAGATGACATGTCCACGGGGGAAGTCGACGGGTTGCAGCTGCTTGGTCAGCGCCGCTACCGCTGAGGGCTCGACTCCTTGGAAGATGCCGGCTCTTGCCAGGACGTCGTCCACGTGCGCTCCTTGTTGGGATTTGTTCGTTTGTGGTGTCATTTTTTGCGCTATCTAACTTTGTACCCGGTTGTGCTTGGTTTGTACTCACGAACCGCCCAGACGCAGGCCTTCACTCGTGCGAGCGAGACGCTGCGTCAGACACAGTCCGTGTTGAATACAACAGGTACGGCATCGAAGTCTACGTCCCACGCGCTCGGCACGAGTGATTGATGCCACGAAAGCGTCGAAATTATCCTGATGGCGAATAAAATTGACTACCTTGTATGCCTCTTCGATCGCCTTAGCGAGTGGGCAGTTCTTCTGCGCCCGATTGCCGCGGAGCGATGGCCGGTCGACCCTTCCGGCGCAGGTGGAAGCGGGCAAACGCATGAGGGAACCCATCGGTCGCCAGCGACGCGACGTCGTCGGGACCAGCCTGGTCGAGGAACTCCGCCACCTCGTTCTCCCGAACCGAGAGTCGACGCAGTCTCCGTTCGACCCGTTCCATGGCCAGCGCAAAAAGCATCAACAGCACTGGGAAGAGAATCACGGCGAGTCCTTGCATAGAGGAGAGTAAACACGGCCAACATCTCGGAATCGACACGACCAAATGTCATGTCGGGGAGTATCCGTACAGTTGTCTGAGTGCAGACCACCCCGACCGAGCGCTCAGCGACCCGCCGGTCTGCCGGCGCTCGCGACGAGGAATCCCATCTCGCGCTGGTCCGTCGCGCGCGTCGGATGAACCGGAAACTAGCCGTTGCCTTCCCACATGTGTACTGCGAACTCGACTTCACGACGCCCCTCGAGTTGACGGTGGCGACAATCCTGTCGGCGCAGTGCACTGACGTCCGCGTCAATATGGTCACCCCGACGTTGTTCGCCCGTTATCCCGACGCCAAGGCCTACGCCGAAGCCGACCGGACCGAGCTCGAGGAGTACATCCGGTCAACGGGCTTCTACCGGAACAAGGCCAACTCGCTGATCGGATTGGGTCAGGCGCTGCTCGAGCGTTACGACGGCGAAGTGCCGAACAAACTTGCAGACCTCGTGACGTTGCCGGGAGTCGGTCGCAAGACAGCCAACGTGGTTCTGGGAAATGCGTTCGACGTCCCGGGAATCACCGTCGACACCCACTTCGGGCGTTTGGTGCGTCGGTGGAAGTGGACGGAGGAAGAAGATGCCGTCAAGGTCGAACATGCTGTCGGGGCTTTGATCGAACGTAAGGAATGGACCCTGCTGTCACATCGTGTGATCTTCCACGGACGACGCGTCTGTCACGCGCGTAAGCCGGCGTGCGGAGTGTGCGTTCTGGCCAAGGACTGCCCGTCCTACGGGCTTGGTCCTACCGACAAAATTGAAGCTGCTGCGCTGGTGAAGGGCCCGGAGACGGAGCATCTGCTTGCTCTGGCCGGGTTGTGACCCAGATGTCCAATGCTGCTCGGTGGTCCCTTGTTGTGCTTGCGGTTGTTGTTGCGCTCGCTGTTGCGATCTGGCCGCGCGGGGGAGATGACACCCCGGTTTCGGCTGGCGGTTCCTCGACGTCCGCCTATCGGCCGCCGACGTTCACCCCGTCGTCCGAATCGCTCGATCAGCTTCGTGGGCAAGCCGGACTGACAGCGTGCCCGACGCCTACCGCCGAAGCTCCGGCCGGCGCCGCACTCGCTGGGATCGCGCTCGACTGTGTTGCAGACGGAAGCTCGGTCGATCTTGCTGCCGCGCTGGGAGGTAAGCCCGCGCTGCTGAATTTGTGGGCGTACTGGTGCGCGCCATGCGCCGAAGAACTGCCGCATTTGCAGGAATTTGCGGATCGCGCGGGGGACAGTATCACTGTGCTGACCGTGCATTCCGATCCGAACCAGGAAAACGCTTTGACCCGACTGATCGACTATTCCGTTCGACTACCCGGAGTTCAGGACGGTTCGAGCAAGGTGCAGATTGCCGTCGGCGCGCCACCTGTGCTGCCGGTCTCTGTGCTCATTCGTCCCGACGGAACCGTCGCGAAGGTGTTGCCTCAACCGTTCCGCAGTGCGGATGAGATAGCTGCCGCCACGGCGCAGTATTTGGGAGTTGTCGTATGAGCTCATCCGTTCCCGAATGGTTACGTGCTGTAGCCAGCACCCAACCCACTGATCCACATCGACTCAACCCCGTGCTCGACCGTCGGCCGCCGCGCGGGACGACCACCAGGCCCGCCGCGGTGCTCGTCCTCTTCGGAGGATCCCGAGAGGCTGATCCCATGTGCCTCGGTGGGATGCCGGACGACGCTGACGTACTACTGACACAACGCGCGTCGACTATGCGCCAGCACAGTGGACAGGTCGCTTTCCCCGGCGGTGCCGCCGACGACGGTGACGACGGTCCGATCGGCACAGCGCTGCGCGAGGCGCAGGAAGAAACAGGTCTCGACCCGCGCGGTGTGCTCCCGCTGGCGACGTTGCCCGAAATATTCATTCCGCCGTCCGGATTCGACGTGACCCCGGTGATCGCTTATTGGGAAGACCCGGTCTCGGTGGGCATCCAGGATTCCGGCGAGGTCGGCCGTGTCGCGCGGGTTCCGCTGCGCACTCTGCTCGACCCCGACAACCGCTTCCAGGTGCGTCACCAGGCCGGGTACCAAGGTCCGGCGTTTTTGGCCGACGGCATGCTCGTGTGGGGCTTCACTGCCGGAATACTGGCCGGACTCTTCGAGGTGTCCGGTTGGGAAATCCCCTGGGATCATCACGACGTGCGTGATCTGGACACAGCGCTCGCAGAACTGGGCGAAGACATCGAAGATTCGGCGGTTCCCCGATGACAGGTTCGCGGTGGGTCGATCTTGCGATCGTGGTGGTGGCTCTCATCGCCGCGACATCGGGATGGCGTCAGGGCGCGGTAGCGTCGGCGTTGGCTTTTGTCGGTGTGATTCTGGGTGCTGTCGCCGGAATTCTGCTGGCACCGCATGTTCTGGTGCATGTGACCGAGGGCAAGCTGCGCATCCTCGCCGGCATCTCACTGATCGTCGTGTTGGTGATCATCGGCGAAGTTGCCGGCATGGTTCTGGGCCGAGCCGCGCGCAGCGGTATGCATTCTCCGGCCGCAAGATCAGTGGACAGCGTGATCGGTGCAGGGCTTCAAGCAGTTGCCGTGGTGGTTGCCGCGTGGCTTTTGGCAATTCCGCTGACGTCGTCGTCTCAGCCCAACGTCGCAGCAGCAGTCCGAGGGTCGAACGTGTTGGCCGGTGTCGACGACCTCGCGCCGCAATGGTTGCGGCAGATTCCGACGGAATTCTCGGCGCTGCTCGACACCTCGGGATTGCCCGATGTCATCGGTCCGTTCGGCCGCACACCCATCACCGAAGTGGAAGCGCCGGACGCGAGTGTTCTGGCGAGCCCGCTGGCCGCGCAGTTGCGTCCGAGCGTTCTGCGCATCAACGGCGTCGCGCCGAGTTGCCAGCGCGCGCTCGAAGGTTCCGGGTTCATCGTCGCGCCTGAGCGTGTCATGACCAACGCACACGTCGTGGCGGGTACCGAGAGCATCACCGTCGACACGATGCAAGGTGCACTACCCGCCCAGGTTGTGCTCTTCGACTCGGCCGTCGACATCGCGATCCTCGCGGTGCCCGGACTCGAGGCGCCGGTTCTGCCGTTTGCCGCTCAGCCCGCTCAAACGGGGGACAACGCACTGGTGCTCGGATATCCGGGTGGAGGTCCGTACACGGCCAGCGCGGCTCGTGTTCGCGAAATCCTGAACCTCAACGGTCCTGACATCTACAAAGCCGGCACCACACAGCGTGAGGTGTACACCGTTCGTGGATCGATTCGACAGGGCAATTCCGGTGGGCCCATGGTCAACGATCAGGGTGAAGTGCTCGGTGTCGTGTTCGGTGCCGCCATCGACGACACCGACACCGGGTTCGTCCTCACTGCCAATGAGGTGTCGCGCCAACTCGCCATGGCGGAAAGCGCGTCGACGCCGGTCTCCACCGGCGTCTGCATCCTCTGAGTAGCTAGTCGGCTGCCAGGAAGTCCCGGAGCGCGTCGTTGACGCGCTGTGGGGCTTCCCAATGGGCGTAATGACCGACTCCGGAGACGGGGTGCAACTGTTCGCCGGGCGCCCAACGCCGACCGCGTCGTATTGTCCGCGTGAGAATGTACGGGTCGAGTTCGCCGTGTATCTGCAGGATCGGAATGTGCAGTGTCTGATCCATCAGACGCATGAACCGGCGCCCCTCGGTGCGAAGCTGACTTCGGAACGCCCACCGCTGGTACTCCAGCGTCGAATGAGCGACCCCCGGAATGCGGATCGCTGAACGTAACTTGGAGACAACGTCACCGAACTCGGCCTGCTCGGGCCACGCAGGACCCGAGCGGGAGCGCACCAGACGCTCCACCTCGGCGCCGTTGTCGGCAGTCAGACGCCGTTCCGGGCGGAACGGAAGCTGGTTCGCCAGGAACGCCGGAAAGAGTGCCTTGCGCTGGTAGCGGTCGCGGAGGACTGATTGTTTGAGTGCGTGCGGATGCGGCGACGACACCAGAGCGATCGACCGCACCAGTCGCGGATGCAGGATCGCGGTTGCCCAGCACACCAGGCCGCCGTCGGCGTGACCGATCAGCGTGGCCTTGCCGTATCCCATCGCCCGGATCAGTCCGGCCACGTCGCCGGCCAGCGTCCAACCGTCGTATCCGCGGGGCGGTTTGTCGGAGTCACCGTAGCCGCGTAGATCAATGGCAACCACTCGGAAACCCTGCGTGGACAGAGCCGTCAACTGGTGGCGCCATGACCACCAGATGTCGGCAAAACCGTGCAGGAGAACCACCAACGGGGCATCCGGATCAGCGTCGCCGACCTCGACGACGTGAAACCGGATGCCGTTGGCATGAATGTCCCGGTGAATCCAGGGGCCGTCGAATCTGACGGTGGATGGATCTGGGGCTGACACAGCTGCTTCGTTACCTGCGCGCGTTGAAGTCGACCGACGGCTTTGTGTCGTCGTGGCTGCCGGGAATGACGCTCTTTGCGGCCCTGAGCGATTCGATCGTCTTCTCGGGGGCCCGCAACTTGCGAACCCGCAGATAACCGAGAAGTGCGAGTACCGCGGTGGTCAGCACCATGATCAGGAACACGATCAGGAAAGCGGCCCAACGCTCGAGCCACACGCTGAGCAATTCCGCCAGGAAAAAGAAGAAGAAGAAAGAACTGAACAGCAGAACAGTGAAGGCCAGAATGAAGAAGACGCTGCCCTGCAGCCCCTTCTTGACCTCACCGGTGACTTCGGCCTTGGCAAGCTCGACTTCGGCCCGCACCAGTGTCGAAACCTGAGCCGTCGCATCCCTGACCAGTGCGCCGATCGAGGCTTCAGCCGGTGTTCGGGCGTCTACGTCGGTGAGAGGAATGGACGACACCGTGTTCGGCACCCCATCTCCGGTGAAGCGTTGGCTCTCTCCGTTGGTCACGCTCACTTGTCGACCTCTCCAGGTAGTTCTCTCGCGTCTGTGGCTATGGCATTGGCTTCAGCTCGCGCCGCATGAACCCGTCCACGTCGCCACAGCAGCGCTGATCCGATCAGCGACGCTATCAACGATGTCACGAGAACTGCGGCCTTCGCTATTTCGGCCTCGCTGCCATCGCCGACCCCGTCCAGTGCGAGGTCTGCTACAAGCAGGCTAACGGTGAACCCGATGCCGCCGAGCACTGAGAGGGCAAACATGTCTCTGCGTTCGAGTGTCTTGGGCTTCGTGGCTATGCCCAATTTGATCGCGAGCAGGGAAATTCCGAAGATTCCCACAGTTTTTCCGACGAGGAGGCCGACAAAGACGGATTGCCCGACGGGGTCGGTGAAGATGTCGCCGAGTACCTCGGCGTTGATGGGAACGCCGGACGCGAACAGTGCGAACACCGGAACGCAGAAGCCGGCGGAGTACGGCTGGATGCGATGTTCGAGTCGGGTGCCGGGGGCGTATTCCTCGTCCTTGTCGCGGACAACTCGGGTGAGCAGGCCGAGCGCGACGCCGGCGAGAGTGGCGTGGATACCGGCCTCGTGCATCGAGTACCAGGTGAGCAGGGCAAGTGGCACGTAGAGGAACGGCGTCGTGATGCGTTTGTGTTGGGCGTAGGCGTACACCGCAAGCGCCGCAGCGGCGGTGAGCAGCCACAACATCGCGATCGACGCGGTAAAGAGCACCGCGATCAAGATGATGGCCAGGAGGTCGTCGACTACCGCAAGACTGAGTAGGAACACGCGGGCGCTGGCCGGTATCCGGGAACCGGTCAGGGCGAGGATGCCGAGGGCAAACGCGATGTCGGTGGCAACGGGGATCGCCCAACCCTTGTCCATCCCCGGAGTGCCGAAGCCGATCGACGCCGCGATGAGCGCGGGAACGAGAACTCCGCCACATGCCGCGATGATCGGAAGCGCTGCAGCTTTGCGATCGGAGAGCTCTCCGACAACCAGTTCGCGCTTGAGCTCGAGGCCGGCCACGAAGAAGAAAATGGCCAGCAGACCGTCCTGCGCCCACGTGCCGAGACTGAGGTTCAGGTGCAGCGCAGACGGTCCGATCTGGAAGTCGCGCAGCGCGATGTAGCTGTCGCCGAGTGGTGAGTTCACCCAGATCAGAGCAATGGCAGCGGCGATCAGCAGGATAGAGCCGCCAACGGTTTCGGTGCGTAGGTATCGGGACAGTTCGGAACGCATTGTGGAGATCACGCGGGAGCAACGCCTTTGTTCGGTTTGCAGACATGTGGACGCGACGAATCACGTGCCGACCAGACTTCCCGGCTCACCTTTACGGAATTTTATCGCGGATTCGGCCCAGAACCCGAATTTGCGCGAGAAAACGCGCAGGGTGTTCAATTCCTACTGACTGAGATTCATCCCACCAATTGGGCAATGTTCGTATAGCGCAATGTTCGTACAGCTGCAGGAGCATCACGAGTGAGCACGTCACTGAGTAAGAACCCGCCGACGCCGGCGGGCGGCGAAACTGTCGGCGGCGTACCTCGCCGTCGAATCGTTGTCGCGAGCATGATCGGTACGTCGATCGAGTTCTACGATTTCTACATCTACGCAACGGCAGCGGTGTCGGTCTTCCCGCTTCTGTTCTTCCCCAAAGGCAACGACACCACCGCGCTCCTCGCGTCGCTGGCGACATTCGGTCTGGCATTCGTGGCGCGTCCACTCGGCTCGATTCTGTTCGGTCACTTCGGCGACCGGGTCGGACGTAAAGCGACCCTCGTCGGCTCGCTCCTGACGATGGGCGTCGCAACCTTCCTCATCGGCCTGTTGCCGACCTATTCACAAGTCGGGTTGCTCGCCCCTGCGCTACTCGCGCTGATGCGTTTCTGTCAGGGCCTCGGCCTCGGCGGTGAATGGTCCGGAGCAGCGCTGCTCGCCACCGAAACCGCAAAGGAAGGCAAACGTGCCTGGGCGGCCATGTGGCCACAGTTGGGCGCACCCATCGGCTTCTTCCTTGCCAACGGACTGTTCCTGACCATCTCGTTGATGATGGACCACGACAGCGCCAACCCGGACCTCGACGGAGCATTCCTCTCGTGGGGCTGGCGAATTCCGTTCCTGCTCAGTGCAATCATGGTGATGATCGGTCTGTACGTGCGTCTGCGGCTCGAAGAAACGCCGGTGTTCGCGCGCGCCGTCGAGCGCGGCGAGAAGGTCAAGACACCCCTCGCCGAGGTATTCAAGACAAGCTGGCGTCAGCTGATCATCGGCACATTCGTCATGCTCGCCACCTACACGCTGTTCTACCTCATGACCACGTGGGTCCTGAGCTACGGAATCGGCAAAACCGCTGCGGACGGCGGTACGGGAGCGGGCTTCAAGTACACCGATTTCCTTGTCCTGCAGCTCATTGCGGTTGTGTTCTTCGCAGCTGCGGTCCCGGTGTCCGGGTGGCTGGCCGACCGCTACGGTCGACGGATCACGCTGCTCGTCATCACCGCGACAATGATGCTGTTCGGCCTCACATTCGGACTCTTCCTGCACACCGACGGTATGAGTGACGGCCGCATGCTGGCCTTCCTCGTTGTGGGCATGATCCTCATGGGCCTGACCTTCGGACCGATGAGTGCTGTTCTCCCGGAACTGTTCCCGACCAACGTCCGGTACACGGGTTCCGGTATCGCCTACAACACCGCAAGCATCCTCGGTGCGGCAGTAGCGCCGTTCATCGCGGTCTACCTGGTCGACCACTACGGCGTCGGCTGGGTCGGGATCTACCTACTCGTCGCGTCGGCTCTGACGTTTGTTGCATTGCTCGTCATGCGTGAGACGAAGGACGAATCGCTCGATGATGTAGGGGCGTAGCCCTGCTGTGCGCCTTTCCGGTAGCGGGGACTACCAGAAAGGCGTACAGGGGCCGCAGGCCCTACTTGCCGCGTATTGCGTCGAATACCTTGGGGTCGACCAGGGTTGAGGTGTCGCCGAGGTCGCGGCCTTCGGCTACGTCGCGTAGGAGGCGGCGCATGATCTTGCCGGATCGGGTTTTTGGCAGTTCCGGCACGATGGTGATCTGACGGGGCTTGGCGATGGGGCTGATGTCGGTGGAGACCTGCGCCTTGAGCTCGGCGATCAGAACCTCACCGGTGTTCTCGACGCCTTCGCGCAGGATGACGAACGCGACGATGCCCTGTCCGGTGGTCTCGTCGGCGGCGCCGACGACGGCGGCTTCGGCGACGCCGTGATGGTTGACCAGTGCCGATTCCACTTCGGAGGTGGAGATGCGGTGGCCGGAGACGTTCATGACGTCGTCGACGCGGCCGAGGACCCAGAGGGCGCCGTCGTCGTCGTATTTGGCGCCGTCACCGGCGAAGTACCAGCCTTCTTCGGCGTAGCGGGACCAGTAGGTGTCGCGGTAGCGGTCCATGTCGCCCCAGATGCCGCGGAGCATCGCCGGCCACGGCTCGTCGAGGACGAGGTATCCGTTGCCGCCGGGGCCGAGGGGCTTGGCGTCGTCGTCGACGATCTTCGCGGAAATGCCGGGTAGCGGCGCCATCGCGGATCCGGGCTTGGTGGCGGTGATACCGGGCAGCGGAGAGATCATGATCGCGCCGGTCTCGGTCTGCCACCAGGTGTCGACGATGGGAGCCTTGTTGCCGCCGATGACGTCGCGGAACCAGCGCCACGCTTCGGGGTTGATCGGCTCGCCCACAGATCCGAGCAAACGGATCGAGGACAGGTCGTGGGCGTCGGGGATCTCGCGCCCCCACTTCATGAACGTGCGCACGAGGGTGGGTGCGGTGTAGTAGATGGAGACGCCGTACTTCTCGATGATGTCGAAGTGGCGGTGCTCGTTCGGGGAGTTGGGGGTGCCTTCGTAGACGACCTGGGTGACACCGTTGGAGAGGGGGCCGTAGACGATGTAGGAGTGTCCGGTGACCCAGCCGATGTCGGCGGTGCACCAGTACACGTCCTTGCCTGGCTTGTGATCGAAGACGTTGTGGTGGGTGTAGGAGGCTTGGGTGAGGTAGCCGCCGGAGGTGTGGATGATGCCCTTGGGTTTTCCGGTGGTGCCGGAGGTGTAGAGGATGAACAGGGGATGTTCGGCGTCGAACGGCTGTGCCTCGTGCTCGGGTGAAGCCTGGGCGACGGTCTCGTGCCACCACAGGTCGCGGCCGTCGGTCCACTCGACATCGATGCCGGTTCGGTTGACTACCAACACGTTCTGGACGGAGTCGGCGCCGGCGACGGATTCGTCGACCGCTGTTTTGATGGGTGCTGCGGCGCCGCGGCGCCACTGACCGTCCACGGTGACAACAAGTTTGGCTTGCGCGTCGTCGATGCGTGAGCGCAGCGCGGTGGCGGAGAATCCGGCGAAGACGACCGAATGGGTCAGGCCGAGGCGGGCGCAGGCGAGCATGGTGACGATCGCTTCGGGGATCATCGGCATGTAGATCGCGACACGGTCACCGGCGACGAGTCCGAGGTCGGTGAAAGTGTTTGCCGCGCGGCTCACTTCGGCGAGGAGGTCGTTGTAGGTCAGGTCGCGACTGTCGCCGGGTTCGCCTTCGAAGTGAATGGCAACGCGGTCGCCGTTGCCGGCGAGGACGTGGCGGTCGACGCAGTTGTAGGCGACATTCAACTGTCCGCCGACGAACCATTTCGCGACGGGGGCGTCGGTCCAGTCGAGGACGTCGGTCCATTTCTGGTGCCAGTGAAGGCGCTCAGCCTGATTCGCCCAAAAAGCAAGGCGGTCGGTATCTGCGGCAGCCTGCAGTTCCGGTCCCGCGTTGGCGGCCGCAGCGAACTCTGCGCTCGGCGGATATGCCTGGGGGACGTCCGTTTCGGCTGCGCTTGTCATGGCTGACGGCCTTCTTTCCACATTGATCGACACTTTTCTGACTCCGTGTGAGGGTAGTCACAAGCTCGCGCAAACGCACCGTTGCATCACGTTGCAACTCGTTGTCCTGCGACGATCGGTCGAATCGATGCGACGGGTGGTCGCTTCCGACGACGAATGAATGTGTCCGAATTGAATTACCCCCAAATTTTCAACAATGGGTGCGGTGCGCACTTCGAGGTTGATGTGTCTATTGTCAAACCATTATTCGACCGCAACTCGAAGTTACGTTCATCTTCAGTTGTAGGCGACACGACGCCGGCAGTTACGGCTGTCGGCAGGCCACGAGCATGCTCGGGGTCTATTAGATGTGGAAGGAACTCCTTTGCGTATCTCACGCATAGCGACCGGTGCGGTCGCACTCGGAATGACGGCAGTGCTGATCACGGCATGTTCGTCCGACGATTCGTCGGGCGGATCGTCCAGCGGGGTCGTCAACGCCTGGGCGGGCGAGCCCCAGAACCCGTTGATCCCTACGAACACGGGCGAGAACATGGGCGGCCGCGTCGTCGACGCCGTATTTGCCGGCCTCGTTTCGTACACCGCCGCTGGTGGCACGGAGAACGAGGTGGCCGAGTCCATCGACAGTACGGATGGTCAGAACTTCACCGTCAAGCTCAAGGAGGGCTGGACCTTCACCGACGGCACCCCGGTCACCGCGAAGTCGTTCGTCGACGCGTGGAACTACGGCGCTCTCTCCACCAATGCTCAGATTCAGGCTTCGTTCTTCGATCCGATCAAGGGCTTCGACGAAGTTGCAGCCGAGGTCCCGACGGCGCAGACGATGTCGGGTCTGAAGGTAGTGGACGACTCCACCTTCACGATCGAACTCAAGCAGCCCGAATCGGCGTTCCCCGACCGCCTCGGCCACTCGGCGTACTACCCGCTGCCTGAGGTCGCTTACCAGGACATGACCGCGTTCGGTGAGAATCCGATCGGTAACGGTCCGTACAAGCTCGACGGAACGGGTGCGTGGCAGCACAACGTCCGTATCGACACGGTCGTGAACCCGGATTACAACGGCAACCGCAAGCCGAAGAACGCCGGCGTCGACTTCATCATGTACAACAGCCTCGACACGGCGTACACCGATCTCCTGGCCAACAATGTCGATGTTCTCGACCAGGTTCCGCCGAGCGCGGTCACGACCTTCGAGTCGGACCTGCCCGGACGCACGGTCAACCAGCCGTCGGCAACCATCGAATTGGTCACGATCCCGGGGCGCCTGCCGCACTTCAGCGGCGAAGAGGGCATGCTCCGCCGTCAGGCGATCTCGATGGCGATCAACCGCGATCAGATCACGCAGCAGATCTACAACAAGACCAGGACGCCTGCGCTCGACTTCACCAGTCCCGCAATCGAGGGTTGGAACGACTCGCTGACCGGAAACGGCAACGTGAAGTTCGATCCCGAGGCAGCCAAGGCTGCTTGGGCGAAGGCCGATGCAATTGCTCCGTGGTCGGGCAGCTTCGAGATCGCGTACAACTCCGATGGTGGACACCAGGAATGGGTCGACGCCACGTCGAACAGCATCCGCAACACCCTCGGCATCGACGCAAAGGGCAAGCAGTACCCCACCTTTGCTCAGATCCGTACCGAAGCCACCAACCGCACCATCCAGAGTGCATTCCGTGCCGGCTGGCAGGGTGACTACCCGCAGCAGTACGGCTTCCTGGCGCAGAACTACCAGACCGGTGGCAGCTCCAACGACGGTGACTACTCCAACCCCGAGTTCGACCGCCTCCTGCGCGAATCGGCCGGCCAGACCGATCAGGCGAAGGCTCAGGAACTGCTCGACCAGGCTCAGGAAGTCCTGCTCAAGGACCTGCCTGCAGTTCCGACGTGGTACCGCAACGCAGCCAGTGGATGGTCGGAGAACGTCTCCAACGTCACCATCAGCTGGAATGGTATTCCGGTCTACGAAGACATCGAAAAGAACTGACGCGTAGAACGATTCGCATCTGAAACGTGAGTTCGGGGTGGCAGGCGCTCTGCCTGCCGCCCCGAACTCGTGTTCACGTCGGATTGTCCGCTGACGGACACGATCATCGACAAGGAGGTGATCCGATGCTCTGGTACATCGGTCGCCGAGTGCTTCAAATGATCCCGGTTTTTCTCGGGGCCACTCTTCTGATCTACGCCATGGTCTTCTTGCTTCCCGGTGATCCGATTGCCGCGTTGGCGGGCGACAAGGCGCTCAGTCCGGCTGTTGCACAGCAGCTTCGGGAGCGCTACCACCTCGATCTCCCCTTCTATCAGCAGTACCTGCTGTACTTGAAGGGCATCTTCACGCTGGACTTCGGCACGTCGTTCTCCGGACGGCCTGTCAGTGAAGTTCTGGCACAGGCATTTCCGATCACGATGAAACTTGCCTTCATGGCACTGATCGTCGAGACGGTCTTCGGTGTCGGCTTCGGCCTCATCGCCGGCCTGCGTAAGGGCGGATTCTTCGACAGCACCGTCCTGCTGTTCAGCCTCGTTCTCATCGCCATCCCGATCTTCGTGATCGGCTTCCTGGCTCAGTTCTTCATCGGCGTCAAATGGGGCATCGTCCCGCCGACGGTCGGTGGCAACACCAGCTTCAAGAACCTCCTGCTCCCCGCCCTGGTTCTGGGTTCGGTCTCGTTTGCCTACGTACTGCGACTTACCCGAACGTCCGTGGCGGAGAACCTGAGTGCCGACTACGTGCGAACAGCCACCGCCAAGGGACTTTCCCGCGGACGAGTGGTTCGCGTGCACGTGTTGCGCAACTCGCTGATCCCCGTGGTCACCTTCCTGGGTGCCGACCTCGCGACGTTGATGGGCGGCGCCATCGTCACCGAGGGCATCTTCAACATCAACGGCGTCGGCGGCACGATCTACCAGGCGGTGACCAGAGGTGAAGCGCCGACGGTGGTTTCGTTTGTCACCATCCTGATCGTGATCTACCTGATCGCGAATCTGCTCGTCGACCTCTTGTACGCCGCGCTCGATCCGAGGATCCGCTATGTCTGAGACCGTGAAGACCGGACGTGCAGTCCGGCAAAGTCATTTCGTGGCACCGCCCGAAGTTGCGGCACCGGGGGAGACGGACGCCGTCACGCTCGATCAGGCGCCGACGAGCATGTGGACCGACGCGTGGCGCGATCTGCGCAAGCGTCCCCTGTTCATCATCTCGACGATCATCATCCTCGCGGTCATCGTCATCGCAGCGTTTCCGAGCTTGTTCACGAGCACCGATCCGCGGTTCTGCGATCTGACCTACAGCATGCAGGGGCCGACCTCAGGGCACTGGTTCGGTTTCGATCGTCAGGGCTGTGACGTCTACTCGCGCACCATCTACGGTGCTCGCGCATCCGTACTCGTGGGCGTCGGCGTCACGGCGTCGGTGCTGGTGATCGGAGTGATCTTCGGTGCACTGTCCGGGTTCTACGGGGGCTGGACCGATTCGATTCTCTCCCGTGTCGCCGACATCTTCTTCGGTATCCCGCTGATCCTCGCTGCCATCGTTCTGATGCAGCTGTTCACCGATCGCACCATCTGGACCGTCGTCGGCGTCCTGGCGCTCTTCGGCTGGCCGCAGATGGCAAGAATTGCTCGTGGTGCGGTGATTTCGGCGAAGAACAACGATTACGTCATGGCTTCGGAAGCGTTGGGTGTCTCGAAGCTCAAGACCCTGATTCGCCACGTCATCCCGAACTCGTTGGCTCCCATCATCGTGGTGGCCACCATCTCGCTCGGCACGTACATCGTTGCCGAGGCGACGCTGTCCTTCCTCGGTATCGGGCTCCCGTCCACCGAGGTTTCGTGGGGCGGTGACATCAGCAACGCTCAGGTGACGCTGCGTCAGGGATCGACCATTCTGTTCTACCCGGCAACGGCTTTGGCGATCACCGTCCTCGGATTCATCATGATGGGTGACGCGCTGCGCGACGCCCTCGATCCCAAGTCGCGGAAGCGGTGAGCACGATGACCACCAAGGAAACTCTCACCTCGGAGGAAACTCCGCTGCTCGAGATTCGTGATCTCGAGGTGTCGTTCCAGTCCAATTCCGGTCCGGTTCCGGCAGTTCGAGGCGTCAGCCTGACTGTCTATCCGGGTCAGACGGTCGCCATCGTCGGCGAATCGGGTTCGGGTAAGTCCACTACCGCGCACTCGATCATCAATCTGCTTCCCGGCACCGGCAAGGTGACGGCAGGCGAGATCATCTTCGACGGCAAGGACATCTCGAAGGTCTCGGAGAAGGACTTCGTCCACATCCGGGGCAGCCAGATCGGTTTGGTTCCGCAGGACCCGATGTCGAATCTGAACCCGGTGTGGAAAGTGGGCTTCCAGATCGAGGAAGCACTGGCCGCCAACGGGATCGCCAAGGGCAAGGCAGCCAAGGTTCGGGCCGCCGAACTGCTCGAGGAGGCAGGTCTCGCTGACGCCGAGAGCCGGTTGGGGCAGTACCCCCACGAGTTCTCGGGCGGTATGCGGCAGCGCGCACTCATCGCGATCGGGTTGTCCGCTCGTCCGAAGCTCCTGATCGCGGACGAGCCGACGTCGGCGCTCGACGTCACGGTTCAGCGTCAGATTCTCGACCACCTCGATGGTCTGACAACGGAACTCGGCACCGCTGTTCTGCTCATCACCCACGATCTGGGCTTGGCCGCCGAGCGCGCCGAGCACCTGATCGTGATGAGCAAGGGGCGTATCGTCGAATCCGGTCCGGCACTGGAGATTCTGAAGCGTCCGCAACATCCGTACACGCAGAAGCTGGTCGCTGCTGCGCCGTCGTTGGCGTCGAAGCGACTCAGTTCGTCGGTGGCCCGCGCCGAGATTCGGGAACAGGCGGAAGAGGTCGCCGAAGCGGTCAAGGCCGAGGAAAGTACGGCAGAGTCCTTCGGCAAGGCGACCGACGACGTTCTTGTTGTCGATCATCTGACCAAGGTGTTCAAGCTGCGCAAGGGTTTCCGCAAGACCACCGACTTCACAGCTGTGAACGACGTGTCCTTCAAGGTCCGCCGCGGAACCACCACGGCGATCGTCGGCGAATCGGGTTCCGGTAAGTCGACGGTCGCGCAGATGGTTCTCGGTTTGCTCGAGCCCACTGCAGGCAACGTGGTCTTCGACGGTCAGGACGTGTCCGAACTCGGTGCGAAGGAAACTTTTGCGTTCCGTCGCCGAGTGCAGCCGATCTTCCAGAACCCTTACGGCACGCTCGACCCGATGTACTCGATCTACCGCACGATCGAAGAGCCGCTGCGTACCCACAAGGTCGGGACCAAAGCCGAGCGTGAGGCTCGCGTCCGCGAACTTCTCGACAAGGTCGGTCTGCCCCAGTCGGTGATGCGACGGTTCCCGAACGAGCTGTCCGGTGGACAGCGTCAGCGCGTCGCAATTGCGCGAGCGTTGGCCTTGCAGCCGGAGGTCGTGATCTGCGACGAGGCGGTGTCCGCTCTCGACGTGCTCGTACAGGATCAGATTCTGACCCTGCTCAACGACCTGCAGGCAGAGTTCGGGTTGACGTACCTCTTCATCACGCACGACCTGGCCGTGGTTCGTCAGATCGCGGACAACGTGTTGGTGATGTCGCGCGGCTCGATCGTCGAATCGGCGCCGATCGACGACGTGTTCGGCAATCCGCAGCAGGACTACACACGCAAGTTGCTCGACGCGATTCCCGGTGGGTCCATCAAGCTGGGAAGCTGACGCAACAGGTAGGTAGGCAAGTCCACAGAGGGGCTGCAAGGGTACCGTCGTTGATCGTGACGGACCCCTTGCAGCCCCTCGTCGATCTTCCAGGCGTACGCGCCGCCGCTGATCACGCGCGCGACGCACTCGGTGAGGTGCATCGGCACAAAACCAACCGACGCGGATGGCCGACGACGGCTGCCGAAGCTGCAGTCCGCGCCGCTCGGGCATCGGCGTCTTTGGCGGGAGGGTCGACGGAGCTGCCGGCAGAGGGGATGGCCGGTGATCCGATTCTTGCCGGCGCCCTGCGGGTTGCGCAGGCGCTGGACGGTGACGGTCTGCCACTGATGGAGTCCACGTGGAAACGGGCGCCGCTGCAGGCTTTGGCCAGGTTGCACCTACTGGCGGCGGCAGATCTGGTCGAGGATCCTGACGAACTGGGACGACCTCGCATGGATCCGGGCGTCGGCGAGCGTCTCGACGCTCTCGCCCAACTGGTGACGGGTGGAACGTCGGCGCCGGCTCCGGTTCTTGCGGCAGTCGTGCACGGCGAATTGTTGGCACTGAGTCCGTTCGGTACCGCCGACGGCATTGTGGCGCGCGCCGCGTCCCGACTCGTCGCAGTCTCGTCCGGTTTGGATCCCCACAACCTCGGCGTCCCTGAGGTCAGTTGGCTGCGTAGGCCGCAGGCGTACGCCGATGGAGCCGCGGGATTTGCTTCCGGTCGTCCGGAAGGCGTCGGGAGTTGGGTAATTCTGTGTTGCGGCGCGCTTGAAGCTGGTGCTCGCGAGGCAACGTCGATTGCCGACGCCGCGAGTCCGAGCTAACCCACATCGGGCTGGTTCCACATCGGGCTCGTTCCACACACAAAACGGGCGGCGCTGCCGATTATCGACTTCGCCGCCCGTTAGCACGGACTACTCGTTACCAAGCGTGCTCGGTGGGTTGTGTGGATGGCCTCGGCGAGGGATCGCCATTTTGAGGTCGTCCCCGCAACTTGTGCGGAGTCCTCGCTCAAATTGAACGAATCTCGCAGGCCCACAACACTTCTGCCCTTATAGTGGCTTGTGCTCCGCGTGGGTGCCCTAGTGCCCGTGCTGGGAATCCGGGTTGGGGAAACGGTCCTTCTCTTCTGAGCCGTTCCTGGCCTTCCGTTCTTCCGTAACTCCTTTGTACCCTGTGTTGCGGCTCACAGCAAGTGTCAATTTTTGTTTGTGTGCTTGAAGTTTCACCGTTTTCGGCGAAGTAGTGCAAACGTCACAACACCGGCTGTCACAGCTCCGATTCCGAGCGCTGCAGTAGTCGCCACAGCGGTGCCCGACTGTGCTGACAGCCGAGCGCGAAGCGAGACCGGATTCGAGAAAGTCAGTATGGGCCAACCATTTCCGGCTGCTGCCTTGCGAAGCGCGCGGTCGGGGTTGACGGCACTCGGATGCCCGACGGCCTCGAGCATCGGCAAGTCGGTGATCGAGTCGGAATAGGCGTAACTCGCGGAGAGGTCGTATCCGTACTCGGCTGCGAGTTTTTCCATGGCTTCCACTTTGCCGGGGCCGTAGCAGTAGAAGTCGACCTCGCCCGTGTAGTGCCCGTCCTCTTCCTTCATCGACGTCGCGACCGAGTGTGTTGCTCCCAGTGCGCGGGCGATCGGAGCGACGATCTCCTCGCCCGACGCGGACACCACGATGACATCGTGGCCGCGCACCTTGTGGTCGGCAATCAAGTCGGCGGCCTCGGCGTAGACGAGGGGGTCGACGATGTCGTGCAGAGTCTCCGCGACGATCGACTTGACCTGTTCCACATCCCAGCCGGCACACATCGCGGTGATGTGTGCGCGCAAGCGCTCCATCTGATCGTGATCGGCGCCCGAGAGCAGGAACAGGAACTGCGCGTAGCTGCTCTTGAGAACCGAGCGCCGGTTGATCAATCCTTGCGCGAAGAACGGCCTGCTGAAAGCCAACGTGCTGGATTTGGCTATGACGGTTTTGTCGAGGTCGAAGAAAGCGGCAGTCCGCCCGGTTGTCAGTCCATTCCCAAGCTTGTCGGTCACAGCTACCGAGGATAGTCCGACAGTCGGTTCGGTTGCGTCACCACAACCGGGAAATGAACGGCGACACTTACGAATCGCTGCTGTTCAGGCTTGCATTTCCCGGACATTTGCAGTGTAGGATTACGGCAGTTCGACTTGCTCGGACTGTGTTCAGCCCAACCCCCCGGGGCTGAACAGACAAGACAACCCCCGCCTCCCCCCAGGCGGGGGTTGTCCACTTTCTCGGGTACATCAACTCGGCTTCGTCAACTGAGAGTTATCCACAGAACCCGAGTTGTCCACAGCTCGATTCGGGTATCTGTTCTTTACCGGCGACAACGCTCAGGCTCGTGCTCATGAACTCGAATGCTTCAGGGGAATCAGGGCATGTCGACGCGGATGTCCTTGTGTTGGTCGAAGATCCGCTGGTTCTTGCCAGCGTGCGGCGCGTCGTGGCTGCCGTTGATCAGTCGGCGGACGAGGGGCCACAACCGGTGTCGCGCCAACAATGGAACAGGGCATCCGCGGTGGTGCTGGACATTGCACACGCGAAGGCGTGCTCGAGCCGCAACCCGAGGCGTTCACGCGTCTTCCTTGTCGGTGAGTCCGAACCGACGCTCGACGAGTGGAAATACGCGACCTCGATCGGCGCCCAGGCGATATTCACACTGCCGGCGGACGAGAATGCGCTGGTTGCAGTGTTAGCCGAGCACTTGGTGAGCCGTGGCGAGGGCACAGTTGTCGCCGTTGTCGGCGCGTGTGGCGGAGCTGGTGCCTCGGTAAGCGCCGCGGCGATCGCCTTGGCGTCCGCCGCCCGTCGCATCCCGACGATGCTTGTCGACGTCGACGCACTTGGTTGCGGCGCGGACGTCGTGCTCGGTGTCGAAAATGTTCCAGGGTTGCGATGGGCGGCGTTGACGGTTGAGGGTGGGCGTTTGTCGGCGGATGCGCTTCGTGATGCTCTGCCCGCTCGCGGGCAGCACCTGCGGGTGCTCTCGTGCAGCCGCGGGGAGATCGGTGGTCCTTCGGTCACTGCGCTCGGGGCGGTGCTCGACGCCGGCCGACGATCCGGCGGTCTTGTCGTGTGCGATGTTTCCGGTTGTCGAGGACTGGAGGGTGAGGCCGTATTGGAGGGTTCGGATGCCGTCGTGATGGTTGTTCCCGCGACGGTGGCAGCCTGCGTCGCTGCGGAGAAGGTGGGAATGTGGGCGGCGCAACATAATTCGAATATCGGGTTGTTGGTGCGCGGACCGGCTCCGGGTGGTCTCCGCGGGGCCGATGTTGCGACCATGCTCGGGTTGCCGTTGATCGCAGTTGTCCGGGGACACCGCTCGCTCGGGTCGATGCTCGAACGCGGCGGGCTGGAATTACGACGCAAGTGCGCGCTGACCCTCGGAGCGGACGCGGTGCTGGACGGACTCGCGGCGGGATCACGTTCCTGGAGTGTTGCAGCATGAGTGGTCTGGTCACGGCGGAACTGCTCGATCGGGTCCGTGATCGGTTGGCGGCGTCGACGGCCGCTGAGCCGACAGCGGCGACGGTCGCCGACGCCGTTCGGGCTGAGTCCGCCGGAGTGCTCGGTGATACAGATCTGCTCGAGGTCGTGCGAATTCTCCAGACCGAGCTGACCGGCGCCGGGCCGCTCGAGTCTTTGTTGCATGAACCAGGAGTCGCGGATGTCCTGGTGACTGCTCCGGACCAGGTGTGGGTCGATCGTGGGGTGGGACTGGAACGAACGAGCGTGAAATTTGCGGACGAGGCAGCGGTGCGACGCCTTGCTGCGCGTTTGGCCTTGTCGTCCGGAAGACGACTCGACGACGCACAGCCGTGGGTCGACGGCCGGTTACGCGGAGTCGGCGACGGGCATTTCGGTGTCAGGTTGCACGCTGTTCTCGCGCCGGTCGCACAGGGGGGAACCTGCTTGTCGCTACGGGTGCTCAGACCTGCAACGCAAGGTCTTGACGCATTGTGCGCTCGCGGGGCGATCGAACCGGAGGCGCGTGCGCTGCTTGATCGAATCATCATGTGCCGTTTGGCTTTTCTTGTGATCGGTGGCACCGGTGCGGGGAAAACGACATTGCTGTCGGCTGTGCTCGGTGCGGTCGACCCCAGGGAACGGATCATCTGCGTCGAGGATGCGGCCGAGCTGGCTCCGCCACATCCGCATGTGGTTCGTCTGGTCGCACGCGCGCCGAACGTGGAGGGCGTCGGCGAGGTAGCGGTACGTGATCTCGTGCGACAGGCGTTGCGCATGCGACCCGACCGCATTGTCGTGGGCGAAGTGCGGGGAGCCGAGGTCATCGACCTTCTGACGGCCCTGAATACGGGCCATGACGGCGGGGCAGGCACCATCCACGCGAATTCGCCCGAGGAAGTGCCGGCGCGGTTGGAGGCCTTGGCCGCGTTGGGAGGAATGGATCGACATGCGTTGCACAGTCAACTTGCAGCCGCAGTCCAGGTGGTTCTACACGTGCATCGCTCCGCCGACGGTTCTCGGCGACTCGAGCAGATCGGGGTCATCAACCGCGGCGCAGACGGATTCGTACACATCAACCAGGCATGGCCGGCTGCGGGTCCGGGGCGCGATCAACTCGAAAGAATGCTGCGCCTCCGTGATCGGGATGGGCGCAGTGATCGGGACGGGCTGCCGGCATGAGCGCCACGTTGCTGCTGTGCGCGCTGTCGGTGATGGTTGCTCCGACGGTGAATTCGCGTTCCAGGCTCCTCGAATTCGCAGATTCGCGGGGGAAGGCATCATTCACCGTGCCGTGGACGCTGATTGTCGCTGCACTGCCACTGGTACTGGGTGCGTTGTTCGGAGGTATCTCTGCATTGGTCGCCGCCGCGATTGCAGTGGGAACTGCGCTCTTTCGTGCTCGGCGGACGAAGGCATCGTTGGCAAGGGACTCGGAACTGGCGTTGCTACTTGCCGGATTGGAGGTCCTGATTGCAGAGTTGCGGATCGGTGCGCACCCGGCGTCCGCGTGTTCCGTTGCCGGTGAGGAGTGCTCGGGCGCTGTGGGGGAAGTATTCCGTCGCGGTTCGGCGCGAGCTCGGTTGGGTGGCAGTGCAGCCGATGCATTCCGATCCGGTGGTTCGCTCGTCGACAGGGAGTTGGTGCGTGTTGCGTCAGCGTGGTCTGTCGCTGAACGATACGGTCTGGCGCTGGCCGAACTTCTAGGAGCTGTGCGGACGGATATGTTGGGTCGCAACCGTTTCCGTCAGCGCACCGAGGCCGGACTGGCCGGCGCGCGAGCTACCGCGACGGTACTGGCGGGGTTGCCGGTCCTCGGCATCGGATTGGGTGAGCTGATGGGGGCGGCGCCGTTGCAGGTGCTGTTCGGGGGTGGCGCCGGCGGAGTGATGCTGGTAGTCGGAACGGGGTTGGTAGCTCTCGGCCTCCTGTGGACCGACAAGATCACGTCGAAGGTTACCTCGTGATCTGGCTGGGAGTAGTGACGATCGCGCTGTCGTTATGGATAGTTCCGGACACCCGAATGTCACTGCCACGCATGGCAACAATGCTCGACAGAAGTGCCGTGTATACAGTTCTGCCGGACGAGCCACCGGTCGGCGATCCTCTGGCAGTCGCAGCAAGTTTCGACCTTCTAGCTGCATGCCTTCGTGGCGGTTTACCGGTTGCCGAAGCAGTGGGGGCTGTTGCCGCTACTGCGCCGGCGCCGATGGACGGCGCTTTGCAGCGTGTATCGGATCTGCTCACCCTTGGCGCCGATCCGGATGTGGCCTGGGGCGAAGCTGCGTTGGATCCCGACACCGAATCACTTGCCCGACTGGCGCGCCGGTCGTCACGGTCGGGGACGTCGCTGTCCGTCTCGATGGCGGAACTTGCAGAACGCCGTCGAGATGACGCGGAGGATGTTGCTGCCGCGTCCGCCGAACGCGCGGGCGTGCTGATCAGTGGTCCGCTCGGACTCTGTTTCCTGCCTGCGTTTCTCGCGCTGGGGATAGTGCCGGTGGTGATCGGATTGGCGTCGTCGGTACTCGGCGACGGGCTTATCTGAGAAGAACCACGATTCTTCCGCGGCAGAACAACTGTCGTGGTCTTACAGGAGGGGAAAACGATGTTCGGAATGATGGGAAAGTTGTCAGCGAGGTTGACGTTGCTCGTCGCCGAGGACGACGGAATGTCCACGGCAGAATATGCAATCGGGACCATTGCGGCCGCGGCATTCGGAGCGGTTCTCTATTCGGTGGTCACCGGGGATTCCATTGTCACGGCGCTCACCGGGATTATCGACAAAGCGCTCAAGACGGCTGTGTGATGTTGTCCACGAGTAGCATCCGCGAGGCTGATGACGGTGCAGTCACGGTCGAGGCAGCAATTGCGCTCGCCTCGATGATCACTGTGGTGGTGCTGTGCGTCGGCGCGGTTCTGGCGGTGACGATGCAGGTTCGGTGTGTGGATGCTGCTCGTGAGGCGGCGAGATTGACTGCCCGCGGTGATGGGGACAACGCGGTCACCACGTCGCGCCGAATCGCACCATCCGACGCCCGGATTTCCGTGCAGATCGTGGACGGATTTGCCGTGGCGGTGGTGAGCGCCGACAGTGTTTTGCTGCCGATGTTGGACATCACCGCAGAAGCAGTCGCAGCCGTGGAACCAGGAGCGGACTGATGACTCTGCAGGCGGACGACGGTATCGCAACAGTGTTTTCGTGTATTGCGCTGGCCGGGATCGTCGCGGTGACGGGTGGGCTGCTGCACGTGGGTTCGGCGGTCACCGCTCGTCACACCGCCCAGTCGTCTGCGGATCTCTCGGCCTTGGCGGGGGCCGGAGCGCTCGAGCGCGGCGCGGAGGCAGGCTGCGCCGCGGCAATCGACGTTGCGACGCGGATGCGAACAGTACTCGCGGAGTGCACTGTCGAGGACTGGGATGTCATTGTTCAAGTGCGGGCGCCGGTATTGTTGTCCCGCTTCGGTATCGGCGATGCGGAGGCGTCGGCGCGCGCGGGCCCTGTCGACTAGTCAGCTGATGGTGTCGATGACGGCCGTCAGAATCTTCACGGCGCCGTCCTTGTCGAGTGGATCGTTTCCGTTGCCGCACTTGGGGGAGTAGACGCACGAGGGGCAACCGTTGGCGCACTCGCACGACGTAATTGCGTCGCGGGTTGCGGAAAGCCAGCGTGAGAGTTCACTGTGCCCCCGATCGGCAAATCCCGCGCCACCGGCGTGGCCGTCGTAGACGAACACGGTGGGCAGACCGGTGTCGGCGTGGATTGCCGTCGACACTCCGCCGATGTCGCCTCGGTCGCAGATGGCGACCAATGGCAAGAGTCCGATCGCTGCATGCTCTGCCGCATGCAGCGCCCCGGGGAACCGCTCGGGTGAGACGCCGACGGATTCGAGTAGTTCCGGTGTGACCGTGTACATCACGGCCCTGGTCTCCAGCGTATGTGCGGGCATATCCAATTCGATGGAATCGAGGACTTCGCCGGAGTTGAGGCGTCGGAGGTACCCCACAACCTGATGGGTCACTTCGACGCGCACGAGTGCGACGGTGATGTCGCCGTAATTCTTGTGTTCGAGTTGTTCGGTGATGATGATCTCGGTGGTTTCGCGCGCCGAGGTGGTCCAGTCCGGATTTTCCGCATGGACCAGTGCCAGACCGACTTCGAGGTCGAGTTCGTCCACCACGTACGCATCGCCCTGGTGAATGTGGACCGCACCGGGGTGGACGGTGGCGGGTGCCCGTCCGGTGTCGACGGTTCCCAGCATCCGCCCGGATTCGCCGTCGACAATTGCTACTTGGGTGCCGATGCCGCCGCGGATGTCCAGTGAGCCGTGCGGGTTGGAATCTGCGGTGATGAACCAACCGTGGGCGCGTCGCCGGATCTTGCCTTCTTCGGCGAGCTTGGTGAGGACGTCGATGGCTCCGAACGAGTCGACCTCGGCGTCGGAGAGCGGGAGTTCCATTGCTGCGCAGAGCAATTGTGGTCCCAGGATGTAGGGATTTCCGGGGTCCGTCACGGTTGCCTCGACGGGTTTCTCGAGGATGGCCGAAGGATGGTGAACAAGGTAGGTGTCGAGGGGATCGTCTCGGGCGATCAGGACCACCAGCGACCCCTCGCCGCGTCGACCGGAGCGTCCGGCCTGTTGCCAGAACGAGGCAACGGTCCCCGGGAAACCCGCTACGACAACGGCATCGAGCCCTGCGATGTCCACGCCCAGTTCGAGCGCGTTGGTCGTTGCCGCACCAAGCAGAGTGCCGTCCGCAAGTGCTGCTTCCAGTTCGCGGCGGTCTTCGGCGAGGTATCCCGCGCGGTACGAGGCGACTCGTTCGGCCAGATCGGTGTCGACTTCTGCGAGTAGCCGTTTGGTGGTCATGGCGGTCAGTTCCGCGCCGCGGCGTGAGCGTACGAAGGTGAGGGTGCGAGCGCCTTCGATCATCAGATCCGCCATGATCCGGGCGGCCTCGGCGCCGGCGGGGCGACGGACTGGACTGCCGTTCTCGCCGGTGAGTGCCGGCACAAGTGGCGGTTCCCAGAGTGCGACGGTTCGTGGCCCGTGGGGTGATCCGTCGTCGGTGACCTCGGTGCAGTGCGCCCCGATCAGCCGCGAAGCCGCTGTTCCGGGGTCTGCGGTGGTGGCGCTGGCCAGGATGAACGTGGGGTCGGCGCCGTATCGGGCCGCGATGCGTCGGAGTCGGCGAATGATGAGGGCGACATTCGATCCGAAGACACCACGGTAGGAGTGGCATTCGTCGACGATCACGTATTTCAGATTGCGGAAGAAGTGCGCCCAGCGTTGATGGGTGCGGAGCAGAGAGATGTGCAGCATGTCGGGGTTCGTGAACAGCCAACGGGAGTTTTCACGCGCCCATGTGCGCAGCTCCTGTGACGTGTCCCCGTCGTACGCGCTCGGATTGGTTCCCCGTAGTTCGGCGTCGAAGTCGGTGAGGGACAGCACTGCCCGTAGTTGGTCGCTGCCGAGAGCTTTGGTGGGGGAGAGGTAGAGCGCGGTGGCAAGAGGGTCCGAAGCCATCGCGGTCAGGACGGGGAGTTGGTATGCCAGTGACTTTCCCGAGGCGGTGCCGGTGGCGACCACAACATGGTTTCCGCTGTGTGCAAGGTCTGCGGTAGTGCGCTGGTGGATCCAAGGAGCGGTCACACTGTGCTCGTTCAGGGAACGGACCACGCTGGGGTGCAACCACTCCGGCCATTCGGCGAACCGGGCGCTGCGAGCAGGTAGTTGAGCGGTGAACGTCAGTGGATCTTCGTTCCCGCTCACGCCGGCGACGACGCGACCGAGGAGCATCTGTCCGTAGGTTTCGCTCGGCGCCGCGTCGGGATCAGGAATGCGGGAGGCTGCGTTCACGTGACTCTCCGGGATCGGCGTTCGGGTGTCCCGACAGTTCGAAACTGCCGTTACCTGCAGTTTTGATGATACGCATCGGCTGGCGGAAGTGGCGGCACGGGGTGGCGGCCGACTGCGGCGGGTCGAAGCCGGTGATATTCGGTAGCAAATTCTTAACGTATTTCGACTGTTGTGCACGCGCAGAACATGGTTGACTGACAACCGGTCGCAGCTTCTGTGTTCGTAGGCTTGAGAAAGTGCACGCTCGCAGGATCTTTTGTTGCGGACGTGGTGCTCTTGCCCTTTCCTGCGAGGATGCAAGCCTGGGGGGAAATCAGCTGGTACTGCGGCCGGAACGGGCCCGATGGATTGAATAAGCGCAGTTCATCGAATCCGGTGTTAGAAAGAGAAGGAAAAGCATGGCACAGGGCACTGTGAAGTGGTTCAACGCTGAAAAGGGCTTCGGCTTCATCGCTCCCGAAGACGGTTCCGCAGACGTCTTCGTTCATTACTCCGAGATCCAGGGCAACGGTTTCCGTACCCTCGAGGAGAACCAGCGTGTGGAGTTCGAGGTAGGGCAGGGCAACAAGGGGCCCCAGGCGACAGGCGTTCGCGCGGTCTGAATCTTCCGAGCTGGACACGGTCTGTCCCTCGTTGCCTCGCCGCAATGGGGGACAGACCTTTTCGTAATAGGTCCCATTATTTATGTCGCAACGGTCCTCGTGCCCTACGTTGCACTCTGTGAGCCAACTGTCCTTTTTCTCCGCCGAGTCGATTCCCCCTGCCGTGACAGACCTGGCCGGCATGCTGGCCGGACACGGTCAGGTGGTGACAAACGAAGATCGTGCTCGGATCTCGATCGTCGTAGATCGAGACTGGCGGGCCCAGGCCATCGCCGAGCTGATCGCACAATGCGGACTCGGCGCAGAAGTGACGCGTAGTGATGAAGGAAGCCCGCTCGTCCGAACTCAGGCGACGCCGGCCCTGCTGCCCCTGTCCGTGCAGTGGACCAAAGGTGCCGTGAAGTCCGTCCCGGCTGGATGGGTTCCGAATCCCCGCCAGCTCCGGGTCTGGGCAGTCTCGTCCGGCAGGATGGAAGAGGACGGCGAACGCTTCGTTTTCGGCCTCGATCCGCACGCGACTCAGACTCACGCGCCGTTGGCGCAAGCCTTGATGCGAGTGGGTATCGCACCTACTCAGCTGGGCAACCGGACGCCCGGTCCAGGGCTTCGTATCGCCGGCAAGAAGCGACTGACCAAGCTCGTCGAATACCTGGGCGAGGCACCCCGTCACGTGGACGTCGAAGCGGCCTGGCCACAAATCTGACCGTGTCCATACTGTACTGATCTGCACGAATGTCGTGCGGGTATGTCACTCTGTAAAGAGAGACACGGGGTATAACTTGCTCCACACGTCTAGTTCTGAAGAACTGCCGACGGCAGTGATCGTCCAAAGGAAGGTTCGGGCAGCAGGTGGCTAAAGCGGACAACGGCAGCGGTCAGGGAGCGTCCGGTAACCCTCGTCGCCTCGTGATCGTCGAGTCACCGACCAAGGCGCGCAAAATCGCTCCTTACCTCGGTAAGGACTACGTAGTCGAGGCATCGGTCGGTCACATTCGCGACCTGCCGCGCGGCGCAGCGGATGTTCCGGCCAAGTACAAGGGCGAGCCGTGGGCCCGTCTCGGCGTCAACGTCGATCACGACTTCGAACCGCTCTACGTCGTCAGCCCGGAGAAGAAGGGCAAGGTCGCCGAACTCAAGTCACTCTTGAAGGACGCTGACGAACTCTTCCTCGCAACTGACCCCGACCGCGAGGGTGAGGCCATTGCATGGCATCTCCTCGAGACCCTGAAGCCCAAGATTCCGGTTCGTCGAATGGTCTTCCACGAGATCACCGAACCGGCAATTCGTGCTGCTGCCGAAGACACCCGCGAGCTCGACATCGACCTCGTCGACGCTCAGGAAACCCGCCGTATCCTCGACCGTCTCTATGGTTACGAGGTCAGCCCGGTGCTCTGGAAGAAGGTCATGCCGAGGCTCTCGGCGGGCCGCGTCCAGTCGGTTGCTACCCGTGTCATCGTTCAGCGTGAGCGTGAGCGCATGGCGTTCAAGTCGGCTTCGTACTGGGACATCTCCGCCACGCTTGATGCCGGCGCCGACGCCAGCCCACGCAGTTTCGGTGCGCGTCTTGTCTCGGTCGACGGTTCCCGCGTTGCTTCCGGTCGCGATTTCGGACCGGACGGAAAGCTCAGGGGCAGTGCCGTAACTGTGCTGGACGAGGCGTACGCGCGTCGACTGGCCGAGGCTTTGCACGGCGTCGACCTCACGGTTTCGTCTGCAGAAGACAAGCCGTACACCCGCAAGCCGTACCCGCCGTTCATGACGTCGACGCTGCAGCAGGAGGCTGGTCGCAAGCTTCGCTTCACGTCCGAGCGGGCCATGCGTATCGCGCAGCGTCTGTACGAAAACGGCTACATCACCTACATGCGTACCGACTCGACGACGCTGTCCGAGTCGGCGATCGCTGCTGCTCGTGCGCAGGCCACCGAGTTGTACGGCCCGGAGTACGTCCATCCGACGCCGCGTCAGTACACCCGCAAGGTCAAGAACGCGCAGGAAGCGCACGAGGCAATCCGTCCGGCCGGCGATGTGTTCCAGACGCCGGGGCAGTTGCACTCCAAGCTCGACGCCGACGAGTTCAAGTTGTACGAACTCATCTGGCAGCGCACCGTGGCTTCGCAGATGGCCGACGCTCGGGGCAACACGCTGACGCTTCGCATTTCCGGCACGGCCGGCACGGGTGAGGACTGCACGTTCTCCGCGTCCGGTCGCACCATCGTATTTGCGGGCTTCCTCAAGGCTTACGTCGAGAGCGTCGACGAAGAGGCAGGCGGTCAGTCCGACGATGCCGAATCCAGGCTTCCGATACTGGTCAAGGGCCAGGAAGTCACGGCAACCAAGCTCGATCCCGACGGTCACAGCACCAACCCGCCGGCGCGGTACACCGAAGCCAGCCTGATCAAGACTCTGGAAGAGCTCGGTATCGGCCGACCGTCGACGTATTCGTCGATCATCAAGACCATCCTCGACCGCGGATACGTCTACAAGCGGGGCAGCGCACTGGTTCCGGCGTGGGTTGCCTTCGCCGTGGTCGGTCTGCTCGAGGCGCACTTCGGCCGGTTGGTCGACTTCGATTTCACCGCAGGCATGGAAGACGACCTCGACGCTATTGCCGGTGGACGTGAGCAGCGCGGTAACTGGCTGAGCAGCTTCTACTTCGGTGGCGAGCACGGTGCCGAAGGTTCGGTCGCCCGCGAAGGCGGCCTCAAGAAGATGGTCGGCGTCAATCTCGAGGAGATCGACGCCCGCGAGGTCAACTCCATCCGGCTGTTCGACGACGCCGAGGGTCGTGAGGTTCACGTACGTGTCGGCCGATTCGGTCCGTACCTCGAGCGCATGGTTCAGAATCCGGACGATCCCGAAGGCGATCTGATCTCGCAGCGGGCCAATCTTCCCGATGACCTGCCGCCGGACGAGCTCACCCCCGAGTACGCCGAGAAGCTGTTCGCGACGCCTCAAGAAGGTCGCAAGCTGGGCGTCGATCCTCTGACCGGAAACGAGATTGTCGCGAAGGAGGGCCGCTTCGGTCCTTACGTGACCGAGATTCTCCCCGAACCGCCGGCCGAGCCGGAGCCGGACATCGTGCCGGTTCCGGAACCGGAAGAGGTCAGCGCGGGAACCACCAAGACTGCGGTGAAGAAGGCCGCAGCCAAGAAGGCTCCCGCGAAGAAGGCTGCCAAGAAGGTTGCGGGCCCCAAGCCGCGCACCGGATCGCTGCTCAAGTCCATGGACTTGGCGACGGTCACCTTGGAGGATGCACTTCGGTTGCTGTCCCTTCCGCGCGTCGTGGGTGTCGATCCCGAGAGCAAGGAAGAGATCACCGCTCAGAACGGCCGATACGGTCCGTATCTGAAGAAGGGCACCGACTCGCGTTCCCTGGCCGACGAAGAGCAGATGTTCACGGTCACCCTCGACGACGCGCTCAAGATCTACGCAGAGCCCAAGCGACGTGGACGTCAGGCGTCGGCTACTCCGCCGCTGCGTGAGCTGGGTGTCGACCCGGTCAGTGAGAAGCCGATGGTGATCAAGGACGGTCGTTTCGGTCCGTACGTCACCGACGGTGAGACCAACGCCAGCCTGCGCAAGGACGATGCCGTCGAATCCATCTCGGATGCTCGTGCGTCGGAGTTGCTTGCTGACCGTCGTGCCCGCGGACCGGTGAAGAAGAAGGCCGCTGCGAAGAAAGCCCCGGCGAAGAAGGCCGCTGCGAAGAAGACCGCCGCCAAGAAGGCCCCGGCCAAGAAAGCGGCTGCCAAGAAGGCTCCGGCGAAGAAGGACTGAGCCGGACTCGTCGGTGCCGACGGTTAAGGTTTTTGCATGAGTAGTGATGTGACCGAACGTGGTGTGTTCGGTCGGCTGGTAGGTCAGCACGACGTCGAGCAGAGTTTGCGAGCCGCCGCGCTGTCCGCCAGAGGCGACTCCAGCGGATCCGATATGACCCATGCGTGGCTCTTCACGGGGCCTCCCGGATCCGGGCGGTCCGTGGCAGCGCTGTGCTTTGCCGCAGCCCTGCAGTGCACGTCCGACGGCGAACCGGGATGCGGGCAGTGCCATGCGTGCACAACCACGATGGCGGGAACCCATGGTGACGTACGACGGATCATTCCCGACGGATTGAGCATCAGCGTCAAAGGCATGCGCGAGATCGTCAATATCGCGTCGCGCAGGCCAACGACCGGTCGTTGGCAGGTCATCGTCGTCGAGGACGCGGATCGATTGACCGAGGGCGCGGCCAATGCGCTTCTGAAAGTTGTCGAGGAGCCGCCGGACCGCACGGTGATCCTGCTCTGCGCTCCCACCACGGACCCAGAGGACATGTCGGTCACACTCCGTTCGCGATGCCGGCACTTGGCTCTCGTGACGCCGTCTGTCGAGTCGATTGCCCAGGTGTTGATCGGGCGTGACGGATTGGCTCCCGACCAGGCGAGATTTGCCGCATCGATCAGCGGTGGTCACGTCGGCCGAGCGCGACGCTTGGCTACCGACGATGTCGCGCGGGACGAACGTGCGCGGTCGCTCCGGCTTGCCTTTGATGCCGCGTCCGCATCGACGGCGTACAAAGCAGCCGAAAACCTGGTGAAGTCGATCGAGTCCGAAACCAAGACACTCTTCACCGACGTCAAGGAACGTGAACTCGAAGAACTGAAGGTCTCGCTCGGCGGCGGCGGAACCGGTAAGGGCACAGCCGGCACGCTCCGAGGGTCTGCCGGATTGATCAAGGAACTCGAAGCGCGGCAGAAATCGAGGGATACGCGGGCCAAGCGTGATCTTCTCGACCGGACGCTGATCGATCTTGCCGGCATGTACCGCGACGCCTTGTCGTACGCGTTGGGGTCGTCGTCCACGTCCACTCATCCTGATATGGCCGAGCGGGCATCCGATCTGGCATCGCGGACGTCACCGGAAGGTCTACTGAAGTGCATCGAAGCAGTGCTGGCATGCCGCGAAGCCGTCGATTTCAACGTCAAGTTGCAGTGGGCTCTCGACGCGATGGTTGCGAGTATCGGCGAAGCCTTCCGACCCCCGTTTTCGCGTTCCGGGGGTTGACCAGTTAGACTCGCCATCGCCGAAAGGCACGCTGCCTTAGCTCAGTCGGTAGAGCATTTCACTCGTAATGAAAAGGTCGAGAGTTCGATTCTCTCAGGCAGCTCGGCCAAGAGCCCCGTATCAGGAAATTCTGGTGCGGGGCTCTTGTCGTTTGCCGGTAAATACTCGATGCCCCGTTTATCCTGATCCTGCGTACACGCGCCTGAGCAGGGGAGAATCGCCATGTCGGAGCAGAACTGGGGATCTGGCGAGCAGCCGAACCAGCCACCGCAGTACGGGCAGCAACCGCAGTACGGACAGCCACCTCAGTACGGGCAGATGCCTCCCGTGTCGTCGCAGGGATATGGGCCTCCGCAACCTGCCTACCCGTACGCCTCCTGGATTTCGCGTGTCGGCGCGTATTTGCTCGATTACCTCATCGTGCCGCTACCTGGCGTGATCGTCGCGATCATCGGCGCGGTGATCGCGTTCTCGGGAGCGGAGGTCACCACGTATGACGACGGAACCGTCACTACGGAAGGTGCAAATTCGGTCGGCCTCTTGGTCATCGGGATCGGGATTGTTCTGACCCTCCTGATCGAGGTCTGGAACTACGTCTTCCGTCAGGGCAATACCGGCCAGTCATTGGGGAAGAAGTGGCTGGGCATCTCCGTGGTTCGAGAGTCCGACGGTGTTCCGCTGGGACCACCCATGGCTCTCCTGCGATGGATATTGGAAGCGATCCTCGGCGGAGCGTGCTTCCTCAACTACTTGTGGCCGCTCTGGGATTCGAAGAGCCAGTGCTGGCACGACATGATTGTTCGCTCAGTCGTTATTCGAGCGAGATAGAACGGGTTCGCGTGGCCGCAGCAGTCGGTGGCCACCAGCTTCTACAGTGGATCGTATGAAGACCGAGACCTCCGCAGTGCGGGGCTGGCGGGCGCTGAGCGCTCCGGCCGGCGTCGCTGCAGTGGGGGTCTCGGCTTTTGTGCTTTTGCACGTCCGAGATCCGCACAATTCCGGAAGCTACGGGGTCTGTCCCATGTATGCGGTGACAGGTCTGTGGTGCCCGGCGTGTGGTGGCCTTCGAGCAGTCAATGATCTGACGCATCTCGATATCGGTGCGTCGTTGTCGAGCAATGTGTTGATCGTTCCGTTCATCGCGATACTGGTTGTCGCGTGGGGGCGGTGGGTTGTGCGCAGATGGAACGGGTTGACCGATCGGATGATCGTGCTTGCGCCGGCAATGACAATCGCGGTGCTCGGAACGCTTGTTGCCTTTACGGTTGTGCGGAACACCCCTTGGGGTAGCTGGCTAGCGCCGGCCTGAATGTGAGTGAGGTCGAAATGGCAATGCAGGTTTTCTCACTGATCGTGCTTCTCGGTGCACTGATCGTCTTGATCCCGACAGCCAGAAGGGTCTTCGGCAAGAAGGATGACGAGTAAGTACTCGACATCGTCTGGTCTGAGGCACATGCTGGCGGTATGGCTGATTCGTTGAAGGCCCGCGTGCGCGAGAAGTTGTTGCGCCAACTCTCCGAGGATGGCCGACGCCCGATTCACGATGCAGAAGGTGACGATTCCCGATTGTTGTCGGTGTCGGACGACCTCGAAGCCCTCGAATTGGCGCAAGAGGGAGATCCGATCATCGAAGAACTGGCGCAGAGGTACTGGGTTCCCTGAAGTTTACAAAGCGCAGCGCTGTGACCAGGCGATTTGGTGTTGTGTTGATCTTCGCGTAACTTATTCCAGGTCAGAGCGACACGGACACCGACTCCCACCTGCGAGGGTGAGTGACACGAGGTTGTACGAAGTGCCTGGCGAACACT
>NZ_PYHL01000002.1:0-182500 GCF_003023755.1 Rhodococcus sp. AD45-ID
TACTAATAGGCCGAGGACTTACCACAAAGAAGCTACGCGTCCACTGTGCGGTATCTGAAACAACACACAGATACCTTTTGAGAGAACCTTGTTTTCTCCATCCCCCAACACCAGAAACATTGGTGTTGACGGGTGGTGAAACACATGGTGATCGAAAAAGTGAGGTTACTGTGACAGTTTCATAGAGTTACGGCGGTCATAGCGAAGGGGAAACGCCCGGTCCCATTCCGAACCCGGAAGCTAAGCCCTTCAGCGCCGATGGTACTGCACTCGACAGGGTGTGGGAGAGTAGGACACCGCCGAACACAACTTGAGAAAGCCCCCCAACATTGTTGGGGGGCTTTTTCGTGTCCCCGAAACACCCCCGGGATCGAGCGAACGGTACACCCGTCGCCTCGGATCGACCGAACGTACTGTTCGCACCATCACTGGCGGGTTAAAACTCCGCAAACAGGGTACGTAGCGACGATAAAACTCATGGGATGTCAGTAGTTCGTGGCATAGTAAACAGCTATGGTTGGCCTCCGCAACTCCAGTGGCTCGCACCTGCGACTTGTGCCGACAGGATTGGATCAGCAAGAACCCGCTGCTTCACAGCAGACTCCCGCTGTGCCCGAACATCCCTCGATGAACTCGCGTGGACAGCGCCGTTCATTGCCGGCAGGTCTACGAATCTCGATTCGGCTTGAAGAGGTGTCCACGCAGATATCACGGCGGTTGATTGTCGATTCCGATTTCACGCTCGACGATTTCCATGCCGTAGTTCAACGGGCAATGGGTTGGCACGATATGCATGGACATTCGTGGCGGAAGATCGGCACACGGTTTCCTGGTGATTTTCTGGAATACACTCCGCGTAATCGTGTGGCTGATCGTCGTAGCCGCGGCCAGAGCGCAGTCGCCGAGAACGAGGTCCACGTTCACGAAGTTCTGATGTCTCCCGGTGACATGATCCAGTACCGGTACGGACGAGCCGGTGCTTGGCGGCATTCTGTGACTCTCGAATCGGTTGACGACGAGGCCGCGGACAAACCAGCGGTGTGCATCGAAGGTGTTGGTGCGTGCCCGCCCGAAGAATGTGCGGGACCTGAAGAATTCGAGCAACTATTGCGGGTGCTGCTTTCCGAGGAATTGCGCTCTCGGGAGTGGACTCTGGAGTGGGCACAAACCGATTTCGAGCCGAATAAGTTTGTGCTGGAGGAGGTCAACGAGCGATTGGCTCGTTGTGTCGGAACGGTGGCGCGCGAGTCCGCTATCGCGTCGTTCCCACGCACCTTCGATATCTGGAATCTTTTCGAATTGCTCGCGCCGGCCAGCGCACCTGAGTTGCATGACGTCTTTGCGATGGCGCGACTCGATGATCGGTCCGAGTCTTCGTCGCAGATACGTGTTGCTGTGGGCGCGCGGCTTCAGATGTTGCTGACGTTGATCGGTGACGATGGAATCGATGTCGAGTCATTTCTGTCGACGGTCGATGCGGCGCTGGACCAGCCGGAACTCGACCCGGTTAATCTTCCCAAGGCTCAGCGTTTGTTTGTGCTGCTCCGAAGCTGGGGTTTGGCCAGGAAGCTGAAGGGCCGGATTGTCCTGACTCGCCGTGGGCGTTCAGCGAGTGCAGATGCAGACGTGTTGTGGAATTGCATTGTCCACGGGGTTCCTGTTGCGTCGGCGGGACCTGCGCGGGCGATTGAACTTCTTGTCCTGCTCGCTGTTGCCGCGGGGCTGGAGCCGTCGGATCGACATCACCTTGTTGCGGGAACTCTTGGCCAGATCCGATCGTCCCCGGTGTTGTTTGCAGAGCCTGCGATTCCGGGCAAGTCTGCCGGCACCACGATCGAGGTTCTCGATCTGGTCGGCGCGATCGGATACGACCTGGTAGGGATGGTCTCGACGTCGGATATGCCCTGGGCGCAGTATCTTGCGCGGGCAGCCCTTCAGCGCTAAAAGTACCGCTGGAACGAACATGGGGTCCGAGCCTGAATCAGGCTCGGACCCCATGTTCGTGGCGCGATGTCAGATGTTGACGCCGTAGTCACGGGCGATGCCCGCTAGGCCTGACGCGTATCCCTGGCCGATTGCCCGGAACTTCCACTCGTTGTTGTGCCGGTACACCTCACCGAAGAGCATGGCTGTCTCTGTGGACGCATCTTCGGACAGGTCGTAGCGAGCAAGCTCTGATCCGGTGGAGAGGTCGACCACGCGAATGTAGGCATTGGTGACCTGGCCGAAGGATTGGAGGCGCGCGTCGGCGTCGTGGATCGATACCGGGAAGAAGATGTTGGTGACGTTGGGCGGTACCGCCGGGAGGTCGATGTTGATTACCTCGTCGTCTCCGTCGCCTTCGCCGGTGAGGTTGTCGCCGGTGTGCTCGATGGCACCGTCAGGGGACCGTAGGTTGTTGTAGAACACGAAGTGAAGATCGGAAAGTACCTTGCGTTCCGGGCCGGTGACCAACGCACTGGCATCAAGGTCGAAGTCAGCGCCACTGGTACTTCGTGCGTCCCATCCAAGTCCGACAGCGATTTTGGTCAGATTGGGTGCTGCTTTCGACAGAGATACGTTGCCGCCCTTGGCAAGTGTGACGCCCATTCAGGTTCCTCTCGTTCGAATGTGGTGATATCCGCATTCGTGAGTTCTGTGTTGTCCGTTCACAAATAACCATACCGTTCCCCGAGATTACGGGTTGGGACAAGCCTGGCGTTTACTCGAATAGCGAACGGATGTCTTCGGCGCCCAGAGTGGAACTGAGGAGTTCGTCGGAGTCCATCACGCTGGCGAACAGCGCGGATTTCTTGGCTTTGAGAGCCATCACCTTGTCTTCGATCGTGTCCTTGGCGATGAGGCGGTACACCATCACGTTCTTGGTTTGGCCGATGCGATGTGCTCGGTCCACGGCTTGAGCTTCGGTGGCGGGGTTCCACCACGGATCGAGAATGAAACAGTAGTCGGCCTCGGTGAGGTTGAGCCCGAAGCCACCTGCTTTGAGACTGATCAAAAACACTGGCGCAGCACCGGTTTTGAACTTTTCCAACACGTCGCCGCGGTCGCGCGTGCTGCCGTCGAGATAGCAGTGCTGGATGTTATCGGCGTCGAGGCGGCGGCGAACGGCGTTGAGGAAACCGGTGAACTGACTGAAGATCAAGGCGCGGTGTCCGCCGGCGATGACGTCGTCCAATTGCTCGAGAAGTGCGTCGACTTTGGCTGACGGGATCGTCGCGTGCTTGTCGTCGATCAGCGAGGCGTCGAGGCTGAGTTGGCGAAGTAGTGTCAGTGACGCGAGGATGGTGAAACGGTTCTTGTCGACGTCGGACAGCAAGCCGAGGATCTTCTGGCGTTCGCGTTGGAGATGCGTGTCGTAGAGCGCGCGATGCTTGGGGTAGAGGTCGATCTCGAGTACTTGTTCTTGCTTTGCCGGTAGGTCGCGAACCACCTGCTCCTTGGTGCGTCTGATCATCAACGGTTTGACACGTCGGCGCAGTTGTTCCAATCGCGCTGTGTCCCCGCCATTTTCGATCGGCCGACGGTACAGCTCGGTGAAGTGGGCGGAATTCGGAAAGAGTCCGGGAGCCGTGATCGCAAGCAGTGACCACAGTTCAGAAAGGTTGTTCTCCATAGGTGTGCCGGTGATGGCGAGTTTGAACGGCGTCTCGAGTTTTCGGGCGCACTGGTGGACTTTGGATTTGTGGTTCTTTGCGAACTGGGCTTCATCGAGGATGAGGCCCGACCAGCTGTTGGCAGAATAGGCGTCGGAGTCGAGGCGGAGCAACGCGTACGACGTGATGACGATGTCGGCGCCGATAATGATGTCGGTGAGATCGAGGTTCTGTCGTTTGAGTGTCCCGGTGACGATGACCGTACTGAGTTCTGGTGTGAATCTGGCTATTTCGGATTTCCAGTTGGAGACAACGCTGGTCGGGGCAACGATCAGAAAAGGTGGTGCCACCGGATCGGATTGGCGTGCACGGGCAATCATCGCCAGTGTTTGAAGCGTCTTGCCGAGCCCCATGTCGTCGGCCAGTATTCCGCCGAGTCCGTGTTCCAGAAGGAAATTGAGCCACCGGAATCCGTCGACCTGATAGGGACGCAGTGTGGCCAGCAATGTCGACGGGACATCCACGTGGTCGATGGAGGCATGGGTGAGCAACCCGTCGACCTGCTTTTTCCACTGCGCTGCTTGATGTTCGACGATTCCGAGCGACGTGAGATCGTCCCAGAGTCCGGCTTGGAACTTGCTGATTCGCAGCGGACCGTTTGGGCGGTCGAGGAGTGAGCGTGCTTCCGCGATGAGGCGTTGCAGTTCACGGAGTTCGGGTTTGTCGAGGCTGAAGTATGCGCCGTCGGGCAACAGCAGTTCGGTGGCGCCGATGCTGAGGGCGGCAAAGATGTCGGCAAAGGGCACTTCTTGGCCGTCTGCGTTGACGGTGACCCCGAGGTCGAACCAGTCCGATCCGGCGCTGTCCGGCGAAGCGCTGGTGGAGAGCCCGATGACAAGCGAATCATCGGTGGCGCGATAGTTGGCGGGTGTCCCGTCGATGGTGACGTCAGCGTCTGGTTGGTCACGGAGCAATGGAAGGACATCGAGTGTGAATCGCATCGTGTCCAGACCCGCCAATGAACCGTGGACCAGTTCTCGCGTGTGTGGCCGAGTGGTGTCGGAGGGGCCGAACAGGGGGCTCACGGTGTCGAGGATGGATTGTTCCTTGGCGGGAGAGCGGCCGTCGAGTGACCCGGGATGTTCACCCACTTCTACGGTCAATCGATCGTTCCCGATGGTGTACTGCCACTCCCACGTCAGGTCAACACCATGATCATCGCCGTACTTCGCTCGCAGGTGAAGGACCGGACCGCTGATCTCGGGTGACGCGTACGAATTGTCGCTGGAGACGATGTCGGCAATTGAGCTGAGTCTGACCGCGAAGCGGGAGGTGAAGGTTTCGCGGTGTTCTGCCGGCACGTCGATGGCGTCGCCTGCGTTGATGAAGTCCTTGAGGGCGGGGGAGAGGGAGGTGTTCAGCGGTGCCAACCGGATTCTGCCGTCGTGGTCGACTGCGTAGATGCCGTGGACAGTGCTACCGATTGTTCCCCAGATCGGTGGGGTTGGCTCTGATGTTCTCTCGCCGTCGTTCGTGAAAAATGGGCGCGGTGTGACTTGAAGTCCGTTGTCCGGACCATGCGTCACGTCGATGCATACGTCCACTCCGTCATCGATCATGACTGGTCCGAGGCTCGGCTTGGCATGGAGGAGTGGGATGCCGGCCTTGCGCGCCTCGGCGAGCAACGCCCACAGGCCAGGACTGGGGAAGTCCGCCAGATCGAAATCGGTGGCGTTGTAGTGGCGGTACGCCGTCCTGGCACTGATCAGTAGGTGGATGTCATTGAGTATCCGGATGTGTTGCGCCGGGTGTTGGTGGAAGCTGCCCAGCTTGTTCCACGCGAGGCCCCCGGAAATCCATCCCCGCGCGCCTGGTTGCACGGGTTTGACCAGTAGTTGGTTTCGTGGGCCGTTGGCGCGCAGAGTGAATTGAATGCCAAGATCACTGGCGCCTCGTTCGACAGGATTCGGCCGAAGTAACGCCCGGATCGAGTCTTCCCAGTTCTTGGGCGCCGGTGGTTGCGAGGACCTCGCCGCGGCAGCTATGACCAGGGCAGCGACGTGCTTACAGTTCATGCGCACCGGGCACGTGCAAATGCCACGGAGGATCGTGGCGACGTTGGTGGTGTTGTTATGGGTGCGCCGGCTGAGGAAGACCGTAGATACGTACTCCTCGTTGCCGATTACTTCGCCTTCGAGAGTCTGGGTCGCCTCGTCCCACTCGAATTCGCGAACGGCTCCTTGTCGGAAATAGTCGAGTCCGCGTTGAAATGTGGTTGTGCCGACAACAGCGCGGATTTGGTCCAGGTCGAGGACTAGGACTGATTCCGGCTGCATCTTTCCACCCTAATCCGCGAGTCCGACACCGCTGTGAAACAGCGGTAATGACCGCCGATTTTAAACTGGACGGTATGTTCACTTTGTCGGATTAGAAATTGGGAGTCTGGATGAATGTCCATGTGAACACGCGTGCCCGGATTGGGAAGCTCGGGGCCGCGCTGATCGCGGCGTGTGTCGCGACCGCGCCGCTGGTCGGTGCCGGTACGGCCAACGCGCAGCAGAGCACCGGCAGTATCGGAAGTTTCGATTTCGGATCGAGCGTTCCCGAGATATTTCGGGATGATCCCGGACCGCTTCCAGTTCTGCGCGACGACATAGTGGCACCGGCAATTGTGGGTGAAGTGCACACCGGAGCGCAGGCGTCGCGCCTGACTGTTGCGTCGCCGGCCTTGAAGCGCGAGGTGGGTGTCGAGGTGCTACTTCCGGCCGACAACTCGGTTCCGCGCCCGACGCTCTACATGCTGCAGGGCGTCGACGGTGGTGAGGGCTCGAACGGCTGGGTGACCATGGGCGGCGCCCCCGCGTTTTTTGCTGACAAGAATGCCCATGTCGTCATGATCAACGGGGGATCAGCGAGCTTGTTCTCGGATTGGGAGAACGAGGATCCGGCGCTCGGATTGCACAAGTGGGAAACCTTCATCGCGAAGGAGTTGCCACCGTTGATCGACGCTCACTTCGGGACCAACGGCGTCAATGCAATCGCCGGGACGTCGATGGGTGCGCAGGGCGCGATGATGCTCGCTCATCGGTATCCGGATCTGTATCGCGGCGTCGCGGTGTTCAGCGGTTGCTATTCGACGATGGATACCTGGGGCCGAACCAGCGTGCAGGCGACGATTACCTCGCGCGGCGGTGATCCGGCCAATATGTGGGGAGAGCTCGGTGGGCCCGAGTGGGAAGCACATGATTCCGTGTTGAACGCAGAAAGCCTGCGCGGCAAGGAGATCTACATCTCCACTGCCAACGGCGCCCCCGGGGCGGATGAAACGCTGCAGACGCCGGAACTGCTCGAGCGGCTGGTTGTCGGCGGCGGGATCGAGGCTGCCGCAAAGGTGTGCACCAAGTTGTTCGATCAGCGATTGCGTTCACTTGATATCGACGCCACCGTGGACTACGAGCCCAACGGCACCCATGCGTGGGCGTACTGGCGTGAGCGCTTGCCGAAGGCGTGGCCGACGCTGTCGAAGGCTCTGGGTGTTTGACGATACATGCGCAGCTGTCGTTTCGCCGCTGATCAGGCGTGGTGCGATGGGCCAGCGGGTGAGTGTGTCCGAATTACACGGTATCTTTCAAATGACTGTATTTAATTGTTTGGGAGCCTGATGTCGAAGTGCCTGACCCCGCTCACCCCCGTGAGGCGGGCGGGAATCGTTGTAACCACTGCGTGTGTGTTCGGACTGCAGGTGCTCGGTATCACTTCGGTAGGCGCGACGCCGATCTCCGACAGTCTCGAGACGTTGGAATACGGTTCGACTGTGCCCGGGTCCATGCAGGGCGACCCAGGGGCACCAGCACAACTGTTGGACGGCATTACGGCCCCCGCAATTGTCGGAGAGAACGTGACTGGACCGCAGTCCGTTCGGCTGACGGTGGCATCTCCCGCCTTGCGACGTGACGTCGGCGTCGAAGTTATCCTTCCCGCGGACAACTCTGCGCCGAGACCTACCCTTTATCTCCTGGATGGTGCCGACGCTCAGGAGAAGTCCAGTGGGTGGGTGCGGTACGGCGTCGCGCCGGATTTCTTTGCCGACAAGAACGTCAACGTCGTGATGATCAACGGCGGCAAGGCCGGCATGTACACGGATTGGGAGAACGAGGATCCGGCACTTGGACTGCACAAGTGGGAAACGTTCATTGCGAAAGAGTTGCCCTCGCTCCTGAACGCGAGATTGAACACCAACGGCGTCAATGCAATTGCGGGCATTTCGATGGGCGCGCAGGGTGCGATGATGCTCGCCCACCGAAATCCGGGCCTGTACAAAGGTGTGGCGGGTTTCAGTGGGTGCTACTCGACCACGGACACCTGGGGGCGCGCCAGCATCCAATCGACGGTCACGTCGCGCGGCGGAAACACCGACAACATGTGGGGGATTCCAGGCGGGCCGGAATGGGAAGCGCACGATTCGCTCCTCAATGCCGAGCAACTCCGCGGAACGGAAATCTACTTGTCCGTCGCGACGGGCGTGGCGGGCGAGAACGAAAATTTGCAGACGCCTGACTTGGCCGATCGTCTGGTCGTCGGTGGCAGTATCGAGGCGGTTGCACACATGTGTACCAAGGCTTTCGACCAGCGTCTCACCGCACTCGGTATCGATGCCACGATCGACTACGAACCGACCGGCACGCACTCGTGGCCGTACTGGCGTGAGCGTTTCCCCAAAGCGTGGCCAACTTTGGCCAAGGCGCTCGGTATCTGACCAGAAAAAATGTCCCCACACCGATCGCGGTGCGGGGACATCTTTTGGTGTGGCCGAATTATGCGTCGACGAGTTCTTCGGCAAACGGATTACCGTTGCGAGGCGCGTTGAAGCGGGCCGTGTCGAGGATGCCTTCGCGCTTGGCCACGATCACCGGGACGAGTGCCTGCCCGGTGACGTTGACGGCCGTACGGCCCATGTCGACGATCGGTTCGACGGCAAGCAGCAGGCCCACGCCGGCAAGCGGCAGTCCGAGTGTCGAGAGCGTCAGGGTGAGCATGACTGTTGCGCCGGTAGTTCCAGCGGTCGCGGCCGAACCGATAACCGACACGACAACGATCAAGAGGTAGTCGGTGAAGTTGAGCGGAACGTCGTAGAAGCCGGCAACAAAGATGGCGGCGATTGCGGGATAGATTGCGGCGCAACCGTCCATTTTCGTGGTGGCACCCAGCGGCACGGCAAACGACGCGTACTCGCGCGGCACGCCGAGATTGCGCTCGGTGACGCGTTCGGTCAGTGGGAGTGTGCCGATCGACGAGCGGGAAACGAAGCCGAGTTGAGTGGCAGGCCAGACGCCGGAGAAGAAGTTCCGAACCGAGAGGCCGTGTGCAGCAATGAGAGCCGGGTAGACGACAAAGAACACGATCGCCAGACCGATGTAGACCGCGGCGGTGAATACACCGAGCGATCCGATGGCGTCCCAGCCGTAGGTTGCGACGGCGGTGGCGATCAGGCCGGCGGTGCCGATCGGCGCGAGACGAATGATCCACCACAGCACCTTCTGGATGATTGCCAGGAGGGAAGCGTTGAACTCGAGGAACTTCTCTGCCTTGGCGCCGACCTTGAGCGCCGCGATTCCGATTGCCGCTGCGATGACAAGCAGTTGCAGAACATTGAAGCTCAGCGAGGTTGTCGCGACACCTTCGGTGACTGACGTCTTGGCACCCAGACCGAGGAAGTTGTTCGGCACCAGGCCCGTGATGAACGCCCACCACGATCCGGAGCTCTTCGGTTCCTTGGCAGATTCGACGGCAACGTCGGTACGTGAACCGGGATCGGTGATCAGGCCGACGACGATGCCGATGATGACCGCGATGAATGCCGTGATCGCGAACCACAACAGAGTCTGCACAGCCAATCGAGCGGCATTGGCAACCTGACGCAGGTTTGCGATGGAACTGACGATGGCGGTGAACACCAGCGGAATGACCGCGACCGTCAGCAGTTTGACGTAGCTGCTGCCGATGGTCTGGACAGTTCCGACGAGCCAGTTCACATTGCCGTCGGCGGCGTCAGGCATCGCGCGGGCAACCAGACCGAGAATGACACCGATAACCAGACCGGCAACAATCTGAGGTCCGAATGACGTTGCCCACGAGGGGAACCGGGTTTTTGATTCCGGCACGCCGGTAGAGGTGGAGCTGGGCATGACAATGCCTTTCAAAAAATTGAAGAGAGCGAAACGCGGCACGCCGTGAAGAAGTTCAGGCGGGGTTTCGTGAAAATGTTTCCTGGTACGCGTCTATCAGGCCGAGCGCGGACACATTGCGCTCGCCTGCAGGCGAAGGTCGACGTAGCGTCGAGAGGTCAGGAACAACACTGCGAAGACTCTACTCGCAGCTTCAACTACCGATGATTCCGGGCGGTCCATGGGTGTGCGTGAACGAGGGCCGGAGACTCGATGACTACTGTCGAGGTTCGGTAGGTGCACCGGTACCTGCGCGTCGGCTAGCGGAAGCGAGAGACCGATGAGCGTTCGACATGCCGAATATCCACGTCCGAAGCACTTCCTGGTGCATATAAGCGACACGCACCTCGTCGAGGGTGGGGACCTGTACGGCGCCGTCGACGCGACAGCTCGACTGCGGCAGATTCTTGCCGGCGTCGAGGCGTCAGGGGCGCGTCCGCGGGCGTTGGTGTTCACCGGCGATCTCACCGACAAAGGGGAGTCGGACGCGTACGAGACGCTGAAATCGATCGTGGAACCGGTGGCAGGCAGACTTGGTGCCGAGGTCATCTGGGTGATGGGTAACCACGACGATCGGGAACACTTCCGGACGCGGTTGTTGAACGAGTCACCGTCGACCCGGTCGGTCGATCGGGTCTACGACATCGACGGCCTCCGCATCATCACGCTCGACTCCACTGTTCCCGGCCACCACTACGGATCGATCAGCGACGCCCAGTTGGATTGGCTGCGAACACAATTAGCGACTTCAGCGCCCGACGGAACGATTCTCGCCCTTCACCACCCGCCGATTCCCTGTATCCAGGATCTGGCTGTGCTGGTCGAACTACGAGATCAGCCGCGGTTGGCCGAAGTGCTCCGGGGAAGTGACGTGCGGGCAATTCTCGCGGGCCACCTGCATTACTCGACGACGGCGACGTTCGCGGGAATTCCCGTGTCTGTCGCATCGTCGGCCTGCTACACCCAGGACCTCAACGTAGCGGTCGGCGGACAGCGTGGCCGAGACAGCGCACAAGGCTGCAATCTCGTCCACGTGTACGCCGACACGATTGTTCATTCGGTAGTGCCGCTCGAGCGCGACGACGTTGTCCGCGACGATACGGTGGGTGAGGCCGTCAGCGCCCGCGACGCTGCGGCGCGTCTGGCGGACGCAGGCATTCGCATCGGTGAGCACAACGATATTGCCGTCGCGCAGTAGTATCCGTCAGGCCTCCCACGGCGCTTTGACGGGATAGTAGTTCTCGAGGAATTCGGTGACCTTACGGGTACGTAGTTCGAGATCGATTTCCGGTTCACTACCGTCGTTGAGGCAGAAGAAATCCATCGAACGGTCTTTGAGTAGTGAATTCATCTGTCGCAAACCGGCTTTGACAGTGGTGTCGACGTATTTGACGGTAGCCGACTTCTGTACGACGGAGCGGCCGCTCATCAGCGCGTAGTAGTGGTACAGCGAATTGGTGACCGAAATGTTGGTGCTTGCGCGGAAGGTACTCGCAGCGGTGGCCGCAAAATCGTCCGCGAATTCGCGTTCCATTTCCGCCATGACACTTTTGCGTAGCGGGGTGGCGGCATGCTCGAGGTGCCGAGTTGTCATCAATCCGAATCGCTCTTGTAGTAGACGTCGATTGACCCGAGCCGCATTCTCGAATCCGCTGCGATCGTCGTCGTTGTGTCCCAAACCTATTCGCGTATCCGCCTCGATGAACATGCTGATTCCACCGGGCGAGAAGAACATGTCGGGGCCGACGGATCTGCCGAAGAACATGTCGTCGTTCGAATAGAGGAAATGTTCGGAGAGTCCGGGTATGTGATGCAGTTGGCATTCGACCGCTTGAGAATTGTGAGTGGGCAGTACAGACGGGTCGGCAAAGAACTTTTCGCTGGGCATGAAAGTGACCCGAGGATCGTCGGCCAGCCAGGCCGGACGATCGGAATCGGTGGCGACAAAGATTCTTCGGATCCACGGCGCATACATGTGCACGGACCGTAGTGCGTACTTCAATTCGTCGATTTGACGGAATCGTGCTGCGGATTCGTCACCTTCACCGACAATGTAGTTCTGCATCCGAAGTGCGCGTTGCGCCTGAAATTCCTCGGAAGAACCGTCCACCCAGGAAAAGACGAGGTCGATGTCGAAATTGATGTCGGAGGCATGGGCGGCAAACATGTTCTCGATCGTCGGCCACACACGGCCGAAACGCTCCACCGTTCCACGAACTGCTTCTTCCGGACGCACCGTCCGCCGGGTCAGTGAATTTTCGATGGGCAGAACGATCTCGGTGTCGGACATCGACCACAGTTCGATCTGAAGTCCGATATTCGCGCCGTAGTTCAGGCCACTCGCCAGATGAACGCGCGGCCGAAACAGTCGAAAGATGCGGGCTTTTGGTGTGGAGGACAGTGCGCCGTCGGCTATCAAGAGCGCTGGACTCTTCTTCGCGTCGAGAGTCTTCGAATAGAAGGGTGTGTTCTGACATCCGTCGATCAGCGCGCGGCGCAATTTCTTTCGGTTGGCCCAATTGACCGCGATGACTGCTCGTTCGTCGTTGCCGCGTACGAGGAGGTATTCGACACCGGCCGCGTCGAGAATATCGCGGATGAACAGCAGGTCCTCGATCATCGCTTCGAGCGGGGTTGTGGTGACGATAGGGAGGGCAAACCGATTCTTGAACCGCACAGTTTCCGGGCGGTCCTCCAATCGAGCGCGCACGGAGGACGAGACGGGTTTCACTGTGTCAGTGGTGTCCTGCTCCGGGGGTACGAAGTAGATGTCGTGCGGAGCGGGAGATTGTGTGATGACGTGCCTTTCGATGACAGGGCGCGCGGAGGCGGTGTCGTGCCAGTCTAGTCGGGGCGTCGCGTCGTTTTGCAGATCAGTACTCGAGGCAACGGGGGAGGTGCTTTAGCGGGTCTTGAATGATGGGTCAGTGTGTGCTATCGGTGGCGAAATAGGCTAACTCCGTTATGTCGACTTGGCCCATTTTGAGGGCCAACGACGAAATTGTCCGACTCATGTGGTGATATGTGTTCGTGCAAGTCGGGGCGGGGAAGATCCATCAGTCCTAATTGCATATGTAGCAAAGACCCATGATCGACCGAAATACACAATTAAGTGCACTCCGAGTTCTGGTTACCGTTTTACATCCCATTGCAAGGAGCGTTCCTTGGTACGACCACCCGACCCATTCGACTTCAGTGACTATTCGCGCCCGCAGCCCGGACATGGCGGTCCACCTGATCCGGGAGTCGGGGATTTCACCCGGTCTTCAGGCGGATTCAATACGCCGCCGGCACCGAATCAGCATCCGGGAATGCCGACCGGTGATTCGTTCAGCGGGGCAGGCGCCAGCACTGTCGTTCAGGTACGCACTGCACCGACCGCATGGCTCGCCGCCGCAGGCGCGGTCGCGACGATCGGATTGATCGTGGCCGTTGTTGCCTTTGTAGTACTCGATTCGGGTCCGGTCGCAGTAGTCGCCTGGATTCTCGGTGGCCCAGTGGCAATTGGGTTGCTTGCGCTCTTTACGTATCGCGACACACAGGCGCGTGCCAGTGCGTTCTATACGGAGCCGCTGTGGGTGTCGTCGGTGACCCGTGTCGTACTCGCTATTTCATGCATTGCAGTGCTGATCAGTGCATGGAACATTGCTGATTGGATTGGACGACTGTGAGCAGAATGCGCATCGGTGCGCTCTTCGTTTTCGGAATTCTGATGCTCAATGCGGTCGGCGGATTAAGCGTGGCCACCGCACAGACGGCCGCGAATGCGGGTTCTGCCGTTAGTGACTTCGGTTCGTGCCTGGCGTCGCAGCAGACGGGAGATCTTCTTCTCCTCATTGACGAGTCCTCGAGTTTGCAGACCTCCGACCCGGACGCGGCGCGAGTGTCCGCGGCGAATTTCCTGCTGGATCGCCTTGCTGCTTTTGGTGAATCGGCAGCAGTCGACCTCAATGTCGCGATCGCGGGATTCTCGAGCGACTACACCGTACATACCGAGTGGATTGCTCTGGATTCTGGGAGCGTGCCCACCCTCAAGAGCTCGATCGAACAGTTCCGTGGTCGGACAACTGGCGTCGACACCGACTACTGGGGTGCGATGAACGGTGCCCAGAACGATTTGAGAGACCGCCCGCAGAACGCCGACGGATCCAGTCGGTGCCAGGCAATTGCATGGTTCTCCGACGGGAAATTGGACTTCACCGAACGCGACGCCAGCAAGCCATACGCGCCGGGGATCGACTTGGGCTCGCCGGAAGGTGTCAAGCAGGTCGTCGCAGCTGCCACAGAGTCGATTTGCAGACCGGCTGGCATTGCAGATCAGGTCAGAAGTGCAGGAATCAAGATGTTCGGCATCGGTCTTGCGTCCGGAACCGCCGCTGCCGCCGACTTCGATCTGATGCATGCGATTACCTCCGGTGCATCTGGTGATGGCGCGTCGTGTGGCGCAGTACAGGCGCCATCCCCTGGGGAGTTCTTTCTCGCTCAGAACATCGACGATTTGTTGTTCGCGTTCGATTCCTTCAGTACCCCGGGGCAAGCGCCGCTCGAACGCGAGAGTGGTGTCTGCGTCCAACAGGTGTGTGAAGAAGGTAAGCATCGGTTTGTGCTGGACCGTTCGATCAGTGCCGTAAACGTGCTCGCGTTTGCCGACGCCGAAGGTCTGGTACCGACTGTGGTCGCCCCGAACGGTGCGCAATTGGCGTTGCCCTTGACCGCTCTGCGAACGGATTCTCGCGGACAGCTCGCCGGTATCGAGATCAACTACCGCTGGGAGTCACCGAATTCGGTGTCGTTCTCGATGTCGGATGCCGGCTCGGATCAGTGGCAGGGTGTGTGGGCGCTGGCATTCGTCGATCCGACAGGAGCCGCAGCACAAGCGCGATCGAAGTCGAACATCCACATCTCAGGCAATTTGTTCCCCGCATGGCTCGGCCAGAAAACAACCGCGGTTCACACGGGGGAGAAGACCAGTGCCATCGAACTCGGAATTGTGGGTGCAGATCGTGCGCCCATCGATCCAGCGTCGTTGCTGGGTACGGCCGTGCTCTCCGTCTCAGTCGTGGACTCGTCGGGGACAGTTCACGACGTGGCAGCTCCGTTGCCCAAGGATCGAATCGGCGAGTCGGTTGAACTCGATCTCACTGACGTGCCGCCGGGAGATGCGACGCTGCGCCTGACCCTGGATGTCACTACCGCGGACGCGACGCGTGTCGACGGTGGTGTCGAGCCGGGAACCGCGCTGACAGCTCAGTCGGTCGACATCGCGCTGCCGATTGCGCCGCCGATCGGTTACCCCTCGCTTCCCGCTCGCGTCGATTTCGGGACTCTCGAAGGCGCCGGTATTTTCGAGCGCGATCTAGATGTCACCGGGGCAGGATGTGTTCGATTGGACTCGGGTCAGTCGGTGTCATTCACCGGTTCGCCGGACGGAATCGGATCGGTGGCCCTGACTGGTCCGGCTGAAGAGGCTCAGTGTCTCGAATCGGGTGGGACTCTCCCGGTGTCGATCGACATCGAAAATGCCGTCAACGGAACGGTCAGCGGAACGATGTCGCTGCTCGTGTCGCCGGTTGGTGAGAGTGATCGCGAGATTTCGGTTCCGGTGCAGTTCACCGCGGACGTCCAGAAGCCTGTCGACACCGGCACGTTCTGGTTGACGCTGATCGTGGCGCTGTTGCTCGGTCCGGGCATCCCGCTCTTGCTTCTGTATGTCGGTAAGTGGTTGACCGCCAAGATTCCGCCGGGTGGGCTCAAGGCTCAGCAATTTCCCATCGAGATCCGAAATGGTGAGATTCTCCGCGACGGGCGCCCCTTCGGATTGCGCGACCGCGATCTTGTCGATTCGGTGCGGGGAATGCATGAAGCTACCCGGATCCTCGACGCAGCCGGCGTCGAATTACGAACTCATGTAGGACTTTCGCCCGTTGGAGCCGGATACGTGAGCGCGCGTCTGCCGGGGATGCTGGGGGCGTCGGGTTCGAATCCGGCGACGGACAAGGCCGGTGACGCACAGCTTCCGTTGGCGGTGCACAACTCGTGGGCCGTGTTCCATGATCCGAACGGTTCGCCGGAGGTCGCGACCTTATTGCTGCTGATCAGTACGGATGCGGACAAAAATCGGGTGGAGCGGGTGCTCGACGATGCCCGGCGCAACGTGGCTAACGCGGTGTCCCAGCTGCGCGGGCGAGCCGTCGACACGTCGGGTGCAAGTGGGCCAAGTGATTCTGGCACGCCTCCTGGTTCACCGATAGTCGACCCCTTCGGTAACTCACAGGTAGGTGCTCAGTCAGGTGGTTACCCGGCAGAAGGATCGGCCTGGGCGCCGCCGGGGACTTCCGCAGGCACCGCGGATCCGTTTGCGCCTCCGAGCGGATTCGATCCGTTCGGGCCACCGGACAGCCGAGGCAGGCAATGACTTTCAGCGTAGGCATCGTTATTTGGAGAGGACCGGCATGAGGCGTTTTCTGGTAGTTGGTTGCGGCGGCTCGGGCGCTGTCACGTTGTCCTACATGATGGACCAGCTGCGATCGGACCTCGCGGCAGCCGGCGTCGAGAAGATCCCGTCCGGCTGGCAATTTGTGAGTCTCGATGTTCCGACCGCGCCCGAGACCGGGCCGGACGGACTGAACAACGTTCGTGATCAGGGTGGTACGTACTTCGGCAGTGGGCCGCAGGGTGATTCGTACGCAGTACTCGACAACGCGCTCTCCAATCAACTCGCAGCTCGACAGCAGTTGAGCTCGATCGCCACCTGGGCGCCGCGAGATCCGCGGAACGTACCTGTGCCGATTGGTTCGGGGGCCGGTCAGTTCCGTGCACTCGGACGGATGATCACACTGAGTAAGACGGCCGGTATCAGTGAAGTGCTGCAACGGGCTTGGGACGAATTGTTCACCGTCGCGACCGAGACCGAGATGCGGTCACTCGACATTCCCGGCGGTGGTTCCTTCGATCCGGGGGAAGCGCCGATAGTTCTGGTGGTGTCTTCGATGGCCGGGGGCGCCGGTGCGTCGATGGCGTTGGACATCTGCCGATTACTCACTCTCATACCGCGTTTGGATCCGAAGATGATGGGCGTGTTCATGGTTGCGCCCGATATTTTCGATGGATTGGGTAAGAGCGCTACCACTGGTGTCAGCGCCAACGCACTGGCGATGCTGGGTGAGATCGTCGCAAGTCAGATGGGTTCGGCGCGTGAACACGACGTCACCATCCTGAAGGCGCTGGGACAGCAGAATGGCGAAGGGGCAGAAGTGCCGTTCGCACGCGTATTCCCGGTTGGACGCCGTGTGGGTACCGAGGGTGCGCCGTTCGGTGACGGGTCGCAGAACGCGATCTATCGCGGGCTGGGGCGTGGGCTGTCGGGCTTGATGATGAGTGGCGCTGCAACTCGCCAATTCGTTCAGTACGACCTCACCAACGGTGGCGGTCTGGCGGGTCTACGCGAACACATCGGTTGGGGCGCAGGCGCCTGGGACAGCCTGCCCTGGGGCACTTTCGGATTCTCGAGCCTGAGTATGGGTCGTGACCGCTATGCGGAGTACGCTGCCCAGCGATTGGCTCGTAGTAGCGTCGACCGTCTGCTTGGCGGTCACCTGCAGCGCGGAAATCCGGCTTCGGATGAAGAACAGGTCAATGCCATTCTCGACAGCCAGTGGCCGTCGATTCTGGCGCGGGTCGGCCTGGCTGATCGCAATGCCGCGGGTGGAGCTTTACCGGCTAATGTCGGCGGGTGGATCACCGGAACGGTTCTGCCATGGGACGAGATCGGGCGTATGTCGCGTCAGATCGTCGAGACACAGCTCCGTCCGTATATCCCGTCCGGCGACGGAATGAACGCGAAACAGTGGGTTCCTGATGTCCAACAAGCGATCCGCGGTCGTGGCCCCGCCCTGCGTGGCGCGTCGGACAGCGCAGCTCTCCTGCACGCTTTCGGTTGGCAGGATCGCATCGTATACAACATCGAGTCGATGGTGGCCGAAGCTGTAGCCAGCCTCGGGTTGCCTTATGCCACAGCAATTGTCAATCGCTTATCGGCATATCTGCGGGATGTCATCCGTCCGGCGGCAGAGGACCTGGCGAAGTTGGCGCCTGCAGATATTACGGCGCCGACACCTGGCGTCACCGGAACGTTGGCCAGCCTCAACGGAACGATTCCGATGAGCGGTGCCGTCATCGACTCGGTTGTGGCCGAGTACCAGAACAACATCAATCGGCAGATCTACTCGACCCTTTCGGGCAAGGTGCGCGACATCGTCGCTGCCTTGGTGCCGGAAATCTTGACGCCGTTGTTGGCTGCGCTCAACGAATCTCAGACCGTTCTTCGGATTGCCAGCAAGACGCCCGCAATCGACGTCGGTTTGGCGCGGTTGGAGACAGACCAGTATGCAGCCTGGCCGTCGGATGGGGCAGAACGCGTTCCGCAGCGTTTCGCGGAGGCCAACAACGAGGTGATGCTGACACCGTCAGCGGAGTTCCTCGCGCAGTATCGCAGTGATCTGCCGATGGCAGTAGCGGAGGATTCGTCCGTGCCTCCGCCATTCGATTCGGCCGTGCAGATCGCATCACAACGAGTTGTCACAGGTCTCTGGCCCACAACCGACGGATCACGCGCGCCGGGACAGGTCGTGCCACTGATCGAACGAACGGCGACGTGGCGGTCGAAGGCATTTCCGGTCAACCCCTCGACCAACGAGGCACTGATCCCGTCGGCTGCTCGTTACGACGTTCATCTGCGCGCGGGTGAATTGCTTGACCGTGCCAGGGCGTACGTCTCACGAACCGGTGAGTCTTTCGACCGGTTCTGCAAGGTGACGTTGAGGGATTACATCGTGGCGTCGGGAGCTCCAGAATACGAACTGCAACAGCGTACTTCGCTGCTGCTCTCGAAGTTCGGCGAGGCGTTGTCGCTAGCTCGCCCACTCGCGAGTGTCAATCAGCAGGCGATGGAGGCATTGCATCCGGGTCAGCAGATCGCATACCGATACAAGTTCTCGGCGGTGCCTTTCCTGAATCTTCCGGTATCGGAACTTCTGGCACAGTCGATCAGCCACAATCCCAAGATCGATCGTGAGACCGGTGACGGTTTCGGGCGACTGCTCACCGACGAGGGCGGACTCAAACGCCTGGACATCTTCGGTTCGTATCCGAACTATTCGCCGCTCGCCTACGATTCCGTGCTCAAACCCGCTGCGAAGCAATGGGCGGATTCCACTCCGTCACAGCAGGAGGCATTCTGGTCGATGCGACGGTCGCGCCCACTCGCTGCGTCGCTACCTATGCACGAGAACGAGCGTCGCGCCATGACGGCCGGGTGGTTCCTCGGACTGGTACTCGGACGGATTCGGATTCCAGCCCCGCCGTTCCTGGAACCGGTGCGAGTCTGGTCGGCGGCAGAGAGCGCGTGGCTTGATTTCCCGAATCCGTTGCTTACTCCGCCTGGTCGCTTCGGTGCCAACAACGACTGGTTGCCTGCAGTGCTCGAATCGGTTCTGCTGGCGATGGCTCAGTCTCATCAACAGCCGGTCATGTCCTCGATGCATCCGTACCGAGCGCTCCGCTCGATTTACGATGCGACACTGGAAGATCCGGCACGTGGAATCAATGAGATCTCGGCGAAGTCGGCGTTGACCGAGTGGTTGCGCACCGGTGACACGCAAACCGGATGGCCGTCAGCCATTCCGGATTCGGACGGTGTGTCCACCATCGAGGAGCGCAGCGCCAAGACCGTAGAGTGGCTGGAACGTTTGAATACGTTTGTGGGCCATCACTACCTGGCTCCAGGTCAGGATGGAGCGTCAGGTGGCGGAACCTTCTCGCAGATTACCTCGCGAGGGCAGGCATCCAAGACGCCGATATTCCGTGACCTTGCACCTGACGTGTTCTGGGCCACTGCCGAGCTGTCGGTGATGGTCAAGGAATGCGAGGAAACCGCTCTGCGCCCCGTGCAAAGTAGCTTCCCCACAATGCCTTCAGCTGGATTCGGAGACAACGACATCGTGATTCCCGACCTAGGACAGTTCTGACATGAGTGTGTTGACGGTTTTCCTCGCGGCTCCCGGACCGGCAGACGGTGTGCGGGACGTCCTGACCGACCTTTCCTCGGCTGGGCTACTCGACCCATTCCTGTGGATCGACGAGCGTGACGTGGCCTCGGGCCTGTCGGCTGTGAGCGCTACCGCCGTCGATGGCGGCGAAGTATCCACTGTCGCACTGCAGAACGTGTTGGCTTCGACCCGGGTCACTCGCGTGCGGCTCTGTGTTCTGGTCCCGTTTATCGAGGGGGCTCAGTCAGTTCGCGTCGAATCCGAACGAGCGATCGCGGATATGCTCGTCGCAAATTCGGGTAGCGCACAGCTCGTCCGGCTCCGGACGATCCTGACTCGGGGTGGGTCTACGGCACCGGCGTCGGCAGTTCCGGCATTGGCGGGCTGGCACAATCTCTTGATTGCACCGGAAGATTCCAACGGTCCGGGTATGGGCCATGTTTCGCTCGCTGCCACCACCGATGCTGTCGTGATCGGGCGAAACGCGGCGCCGGTCGTGGCCGGTGTTGTCGGACTGTGGTCGCATGCTGCGCACACACCTTTTGACGATCTGCACGTAGTTCCCGGTGACGCGATTCGACTAGTGCGTTCCTTCTATCGTCGGCTCGAAACATCCGGGGCGGAGCATGATCTGCGTGAGCAGGTTCTCGATATCGGTGGACCGCTTCCCTTGCCGCTCGATGCCGGCGGAAGTGTGGTCTACGTCGAAGACGTTCCACTTGCTACCGGAACCATGGCCCAGAACCTGTGGGGCAAGCACCGTGGAATGCTGATCGGGTCGCGAGTGCCGATGCCGGCGGTTGGGGGTTCGCAAGCGATTGGCCTATGGCGGGCGCTGGTGATGTTCTTCAGCTTCATCGGTTCCGCTCTCCGCAATGCCCCGATGGCGTTCTACAACCGGGTATCGAGGGGTGTCTCGGGCGCTGTGGCGTCGACTCTCAACGCCGCGGTTTTCGGCACTGATTCTTCGGCGTACACAATCGTCGTCAACGGAGTCGGACCGGACGGGCGTTCGGTGAAGTGGTCAGAATTCACGGCCGCGTCGCATCAGATGATGACGGCATTGGATTCGGGAACCGAGAGCCGCCATCACGCCGCGTCCACCGATCTGTCCCGACTGTGGAGCGATTACTCAGCCGGCGCACTCACTTTGGCAGATGCAGGGGAGCGTTCACAGGGTCTACCTCCGGTTCAGGTCGGTGCAAATCGAGCGGTGATTCGGATCGCCGGTGACATCGTTCCAGGCAAGGCTCAGCGGTTCACGGACGTCCCGGGAATCATTGCCGCCAGTACGGGCGTGTCCGGGCTCGATGCACATGATGTTCTTGCGATTTCCGATTTTCGGGCTCAGTTGCGTGAACTCGAACAAGACCAGGTCCTAGGACTGGAAGCGCGTCGCACTGTGGGCGCGGTGGACGCCTGGGGGCAGACCATTCGTCGTTCCTACGGATTTGCGTTCGGCCAGCTTCTCGCCGAAGGAATGCATTCGACACGCTCCGAAGTGAGTGCGCTGCTTGGGAAGTTACGTGCTCATTCGGGGTTCGAAGATCAGTCGGAGGGTATTCGGAACCGTCAGCGGGGGCTGGCGCGGTGGGCTCAGATCATCACTCTCCTGGCAGTGCTGATCATCGGAGCTGCTGGCTACCTGACATACCGCGACATTATGGTGTGGTGGCATTGCGCCGTGATCGTCGTTGTGGCGATCGCGGTGTGGTTCGTGAGTTTGTTCATCCTGTTCACCCGAAGTCAGCAAGAGTTGTTCCAGCTGATCAACCGGCAGCGAAGAGCCGCCGGTGAATTGGAAGCCGATCAGGCGAATCTGAGGACGGCACTGCGCGATCTGGATAGGTTGTCTGCGGCGTACCGTCAGCATGTCTCGTGGAGTGCGGCGTTGGGGACGTTCTTGGCGGAGCCGCTCGGAAAGGCACCTCAGCGCTCGGGTTCCACTCGCCAGGTCGAATGGGGGCTTCCGCGTTCGGCTGCCATCGGATCGGCACGTCCGGAGCCGGGCCGGATTCTCGAGGTTGCGGAACGGCTGCGCAGCGAATTGTTCACGGTGGGCTGGATGTCGTCACCTTGGGACGAATTGACGCGTGCCGCAGGCGATCATCTAGGGGCTTTGGGACTGGACGTGCGGCAGAGTCCAGAGTTGCTCTACACCAAGCAAGGGTGGGGATCTGGCTCGGCGCTCGACGTGTGGTCGGACAAGCTGGCTGACGGAGAAATCGCTCTCGACGGCGCCGACGTTGTCTGGGAGAGGGCTCTCGCGGAGCTAGGAGGATCCAAGGTTTCGTTGCTCACGGAATTGGTGTCTTCGGTCGAGGTTCGGGATCTGGGACAGTCGCGTGTGCTGACTCTCGACGGATTCATGGCAGGCGTCGGTGCTGCGGGTGAGATTGCGCAGAGCGGGCACTTCGACAGGACTCTGTTGACCGATCTCGCAGTGACCAGTGGACGTGCGGCTGTGTGTGGAGGCCGAGCGGATCAGGTCCGCCTCGGACTGGGGTTGCTGTCGGTGACCACCCAGTTCAGCGAAGGCCTTGCCCGCGAGGAACTTCAGTTCGGCGGTGAAACGTCGGCGATCGTGGACGAGCATTCGTTCGAAATTCCGGTATCGCCGGACGCCGGCGCCCTCGGTGGTTTCGGAAAACAGTCCTCGGTGGCACCCGTTTCCGATCCATTCCGTGCGCCGTCCATCGACGGCATGAACTTCTGAAAGAGACGTTGAGCGATGAGCGCACAGGTACTCGAGGCACTTCAGCAATGGCGATCGGGCGCGATTGCCGCCGACCAACTGCAGATCGGCGTGATCAAGGATGCGCATCTCACGCAGATTGCGCGATCAAATCGTAGAACGAGCGCAGAAATCGAATCGATGCTGCCGCGCACAGCCAGGCCGATGGCCGGGCACATTGCGAATGTCATTGCCGGACTGGGTGAGAAGGCTTCGGATCCGGCCGCGCCGAGAACAACTCCGGCCGACGCGGCGATTGTCGAGGACGTTGCGGTCTCACAGTCACCGGTTGCGGCAAATTTGGTAGATCTGAGCACCGACGATTTCTGCGAGTTCGACTATTCGACGGACGGAAACAGCGACACCAAGCTGACGGCGAAGAAGTCGCAGGGTGGACACCGCATCGAGTGGGAAGCACACGCTGCCGGCTCCGGCGCTGTTGTCCTCTATCGCGTCGTCTCAAGCGAGGAACATCCGGCATACAAGCCGGAGGTGGGTGAGCTACTCGGCGTCACGACGGATACGTCGTTGACTGATCTCCGTGGGCCGAGTTCGGCGGTGCGATTCGTTCAGGTGTGGTGCCACGTCGGGCGAACAATCGACGATGCGGCTTCTGAACAGCCAATTCTCCTCGGTACCGCTCAGATCATTAGTCCTGTAGTCGATTTGGCTATCTCGGAGGACGAGGGCACCGTCATCGGCCGTTGGGACACCTGGCCAGGAGTCAAGGTCGTCCGCGTGATGCGGTTGGCGATTGCGGGTGGTCCAGGTGCCGGTGGTCAGGTTCGAATCCATCCCGACGATGACAATCTCGGCGGTTTCGTGGATTCGAGCGCGGAGCGTGGTCAGCGCTATCTCTATCGCGCGATCTGCGAGGTGCCAGTAGGCAATGGAACCGAACTCTCGCCACCCGTCGAAGAAGTAGTGCAAGTCTCAGTCGTATTGTCTCCTGTGCACGATCTGTCGGTTGATACCTACGGTGACGCCGATGAGCCACGATTCGACCTGCGGTGGACTAGTCCACCGGTCGGTAAGGTTGTCATCTACCGGACAGAAAGCGGACCGAAACCCGGTATCGAGGAGTCGGTTCTGGCAGAAGGCGCGTTGGAAGCGTCCGGCGGACTGCCGAATGATGCCCGCCTGATTCATCCGATCAAGGGCGCTCAGACCGGGAACTGCCTGATGGCCGGGGTGTCGTGGCCACGAGGGTGGACACGCGCCTACTTCACGCCGGTGACGACGCTCGACAATACGGTTCAGGTCGGGAAGACGGTATCGGCTACCCGTCCGTTGGGTGCGGTTCGGCATCTGCGTGTTGTAGAGCGATGCGCAGAACAACTTCTCACGTTCGCCTGGCCCGACGGCGCAGCTGCCATCGAGGTATATGTCAGCACCCGCGACATGGATTCGGCGAGTGCATTGGCTCAGCCTGCGGGGCACGAGATTTCGAGGAGCAAGTACGAGCGGGACGGTGGGCTGCATTTCCCGGCGCAGTTGCCGGCTATCGGTTGCTCGGTGCATGTGGTCCCCGTGTCGTACACCGCAGGAGCCAAGGTGCTCGGTGCTCCGAGTGTCGTGGATTATCCGGGATTGTTGCGCGTTCAGTACGACGTGGCGCTGCGTGATGCTGGTTCCACCGTCGACATAACTCTTGCGCCGGAACGTGATACGAACGGTTCCCCGCCGTTTGTGTTGGTGTACAACGCACATCGTCTGCCTCTGAGCTCGACGGACGGAATTGCGGTGGATGTATGGTCGGCTGGATCCGAAGCCAACGGGCGTTCGAAGCAGTTTCAGCCTCACCAACTCAGTCGAGCAGATCGAGCAGCGACGTGGAGTGCTGATGTACGGGGGCTCTGTGGATACATCCGCCTGTTCGCCGACCTCCGTCCGAGCCATCGAAGCACCTTCGCCCTGATCGATCCGTCTGTCGAGAAGCTCTGGGTCGACAACAGAGATCCGTCCGCCGGGCAGGCGGGATGAGTAGTGACTTCTTCTCCGGGAGCGATTTTCCGACGGTAGTCATCGCACGCGCGGACATTGCCGCACCTCGGTATGGCCAGTTGACGTACACGTCGTTCGACCGGCCAAGCGTCGGCCGCGGGCAGGTGCTCGGCGGCTGGCAGGTGAAAGATCTCGCAGGCGATCTGGACGAAAACGAGCAGGAGGCCGTGCGCGCGGGCGTCAACACTCGACTCGAGCCAGTTGTTGCGCCCCCACAGTTTCCAACGCAAGAACAGATCGATTCACGGCCGCGCCGGTTGCACTACGGACCTTTGCCGGCAGGTGCCGTTGCGTATTGGCATTCCGCACCGGCCGGTTCCGATGCTTCGGGTCGCCCCGGCAATGTGTTCGTCCACGCACTCGTAGATCGAACGCCGGATCTTCCGCCACTGCGTCGACCGATTTCCCTGTGGCACTCGACCGGGTGGCTGACGCCGTACGGGGCCGATGTGGTTGCCGGTTCGACATTGGGCGCTACTGCGGATTTCCCCGAGGGCAAATCGGTGGCGCTGTCGCAGATCGTGAACTTCGTCCTCGATCCCGAGGTCTGGAGGATCGGTGTGTTGTGTGTTCTGCTCGATGCGGTCAATCACGCAATGCACCACGGCGGCACGGTGATTCTCGGGGTTGAAGGTCCTGACCGCGGCGCACAGTGGATCGGCGCGGTGAGTGCGCTGATGTCATCGTCGGCGGCATCCCACTTCTACTTCTCTACCTACGAACGCAGACCCAGCGCGGAGGATATCGACGCCCTGAATGCGCATGTGGTGTGTGTGCCGATCGAGGATCTGGCCGACTTGGAACTGCCGGAGAACACGGTTGTACTCAGCGAAGTCGAAACTCCGTCCCTCGGCGAACTGGGCGCCGCCGACGGATCGAATCACGAATCGCATCGAACCGAGCGCAACGCCGAGGTTCAGGTATCGGAATGGTCGGTTCTGGCTCAGACGGTTCTCCTCGATGCTGAGACCGCACTCGGTGCGTTGGGGCAGCTCGACGAGATTGCGAAAACCGATCCCGTTCGCGGCGCCGAAATCGCTTGGCCTCTTGCTGCGCTCGTGTCCGAGAACAACAGTTTCAGTGATGCACACGTCGAAGCGCGAAGAGTGCTCGACGGTGCCCCCAAGCCGCTGCGACGGATTCAGCTGCCGGAACCGGCGGCGGCGCTAGCAGTATCCGTTGCTCGCGCACCCGGGCATGTACCTGGAGCGACGGAGTCGGGAGAACCGAATCTGCACAATATTCTTGCGATGCCGATCTCCACTCCTGCCGAGATCGACGCGCGGTGGACTGCGTTCCTGCACTTCGTCCGTAACAATCCGGGCTGGTCGATGGGATCCGGCACCCAACTCAAGTTGTTCGGCAACTTCGAATCGCACCCCTCACGGCGGCTTTTGGCGAATGTTCAGAAGACAGCGGAAGATTTCTTCGACCGCCTCGAGGGCAAGGATTCACCGGCCGATTCGGATACACCATTCCTCGTCGAGGTCGAAATACTTCGGTTTGCAGATCTGATCATGCACTCCGGCCGCGTGGATGACGCGATCGTCAACGTCGTCCAGAAACTTGTCGACCTGGCGGTAGTGCCGCTTCTCTTGGACGATTCCGTGGCACCGCGGTTCGTGCGCGATGTTTTGTCGGTCGAGGCTCCGCTGAGGGCGCTGCTCCGGAGCTGCCTTACCGATGGCACGGGTGCGGCGTACTTAGTCAGTCGCCCGCTGGGTAGTCGTGTGCCCAAGGCGGTCATTGAATGGATGCTGCCAGTCGACGACCTTCCCACCGACGGGAGTATCCGGGAGAACGCAGAGGTAGTGGCAGAGTCCAGTGTGGCACTGGCTTCTGATCTGGTGATTCGGATGCTCGACAATTCTGATGAGCATGAGCTGAACGGGTGGGGACAGTTTGTGCCGCAGGCGTTGTGGCGGGTTCTGTGGGAGGCGCACAACGGCGGATTTGTGGTCGGTGATGCCAGCAAGCTTCTCACCTCGACGCACATACCGGAAGAAGATCTCGAAGAATTGGCTTGGCGCTTTCCCGGCATCATCCCGCCGAGATTTCTTCAACGAATAGTTCTGTCACACACTGGTGATCAAGGTTCGGTCGATCTTGCTCGGTCTGCGGCTCATTTGCTGACGACCCAAGCCGATACGCGCCGCGACGGCAGCGTGATTGTGACGCCTCCCAATCAGCGCAAGGATGACTGTGCCGTGGCGTGGGCACGGTTGCGCTCTAGCGGCCGGTGGGCAGAGTTCGGTGCAGAGTTGCAGTTCGAGGTAACTCGGATGCGACCCGCTCTCGTCGACTTTTGCCGAATGAGCGCTGCGGAGATCGCTGCGCTGACCGGCGACATGGTCGATCGAATGATGTTGTTGCTCTTCGCTTCCCGATGGGCTCGGGACAGATACGCTGCGCCATTTGTTCCGTTTGTAGGTGCCGCTCAGGCGGATGCTTTGAGACGGTCGGTCCTCGGATCGAGCGACTATGTCGGTGTCAATATCACTGAACTGATCACCTCGCGGATCATCGATCGTGAATGGCTCCTGGCGACAGTCATGCTCATGACGAGCGGCGCGCCGCGAAGTAAGCGGCTCAAAGCTGATGTGCTGACCCGCGTAGGTCTCGGTGCCGACAACGGGAACGGTCTTCTCGAATCACTGGCACGGGAATCGCTGTCGGATCTCCGGGGCTTCGACCGAGAGGGTCCGTCTCCGATCGCCGACATGTTCCGCGACGAAGTGCGGCGTCGGCGCATCGTGGATTCACAGGCCGTGATCGATCAGTATCGGCCGCACGCCTGGAGTTGGTTCGATCATCTCGCGGTGGCAACACGTGCATCGAAGGAATATCAAAAGTTGTTCAATTTGGGAAAGAGGAAGCGCTGATGCCCGCTTATGTGCTCGATGGAGCTGGGAGAGTAGATCTTCCGCGCCGACCGTTGGCCGTCAGCGCCGACGCCGGTGGAGTGGGCGTCGAGCTGTCCGCGACTGCGCAGCACGGTGAGTCGACGGGCGCTGTGCATCCACGTCCGGGTCTGATGATTCTTCCTCGGATCGCGGACGTGACCACTGTGTCGGCAAGGCCTGCCAATGGGCAGATCGCGTTTCCTCAGGGAACGGTCCTGCGAGTCACGATCGGGGTCGACAGTCAGAACGATCTCGACCCGGATCGAGCGGAGCTTCGCCCGATGGACGTGTCGGGACTGCACCGTGCCGATTTGGCGACGATCACCCCTGGTGCCCAGTCGCTCGAGATCGCTGCGCGCAGAACAGAAGTTGACGTCGCGCTCGGCGAGCTGGCATCAGTTGCTCGGTCGAGTGCCCGCGGAATTCTGCGCACCGATCGGCTTCGCGACGCAGATTGCTACTCGGTCGGCATCGATATCGACAGTTCCATGTCGATGGTGCATCGATTCGATGACTCGAGCGTTGCAACAGTCGTGGATCTGTTGGCGGGGGTGTCCACGGTGCTCGGCGACGCTGCACCGACTGTGTCGGTGCTCGGCGCCCGATCGACTCCGGTACCTGAGTGCGCGCTGCGGGATCTGAAGCGTGTGGTTCAGGGCGTTCTGGACTCAGCCTCGATGGGTGTGGGCTTTCAGTCTGTGCCGTCCATGCCCGCGGCCGCCACGTCGAGGCACATCAATTACACGATCACTGACGCGGTACCGGCTGATTTTGTTGCGGGGGTATCGAATTCGTCGACTATTCGCCAGTTGGTAGTGCTGTCGGATGTGGCACCGGCATCAATTCCGGCGGGTACGTACTGCGCTGTCATCTCTCCGCGCTCGGTGGCGAATCTCGAGGCCGACTCGAGTGAACTGTCTCGGATCGTTTCGCAGTTACTGTCTCCTGTTGTGTCCGACTCGACCACCGGTGGTTTCTCGTGAGTAAGTGCCCGCGCTGTTTCGTCAGCCTGACCTCTGATCATTTTGCCTGGACACAAGCGTCGGGTACGACAACCGAGGCCGATCCTGTTGCAAGCGCGTATCACGGTGGTCAGGTGCTCTCGCGCAAGATCATCGAGTTGCGCCGACCGGTGGATGCACACGCTGGCTGGGCACCGCCGCCGCAACACGCAGAACTCGAGCTGGGTGGACCTGTTCGCGAAGTGTGCCCGACCTGCCATTACGTCCTTGTGGACGGTTGGCGCAACGCACAGGTCACCTGCATCGCTATGGCGGGAGCGCGGGCCACGGGTAAGACCGTGTACATCGCGGTGTTGATCAAGCAGTTGCAATTGCTGGGTGAGAGTTGGGGTGCCGTTGTCGAACCCTTCGACAGCACCACTGAGGCGACATACCGCGACCATTACGAGACCCCGCTGTACGAGGCCCGAGGAATTCTCGAGGCGACGCCCGCTGCGCACACCGGTAATCCCTATCAACGCGAACCCCTGATCTTCAGCCTTGGTCATTGGAACAACGTCTCGCAGATTCTCGTGATCCGTGACGTCGCGGGTGAGGACTTGGAGAACCCGGAAAACGCGCGGGCTCCCTGGTTGCAGTTCTTTGCGCACGCGGACGGCGTGCTCTTCATGTTCGATCCGTTGAAAGTCGAATCGGTCACCAACCAACTACACGATTTGGTGCCGACGCAGGAACGGGTCGGCGGAGATCCCCGAACAGTGCTGCGCACGGTCCTCGGCATCATCGGGTTGGGAACACCCAACCTCGCCATAATCTTGTCCAAATTTGATGCACTGCAGTCACTTCAGAGCGTCGAAGGAAGCGATTGGAGTCGGATCATGTCGAACCCCGGCGCCGCGTTCTCCCGGGATTTCAGCTTGCGATCGGCGCCCTATCACGACGGTGATGGTCAGCTTCTCAACCAAGAAGTCCGTAGTCTCCTCAAGAAGCTGGACGCAACTCCGATGGTGATGTCGGTGGACCAGCCGCATACCGGACGCCCACTGCCCAACCGATACTTCGCGGTATCGGCGTTGGGTGAATCCCCGGTAGGGGATCGCCTGCACGCCAGTGGGATCACGCCCTTCAGATGTCTCGATCCGGTTCGTTGGGTGCTCGCAACCCGTAGCGTGTGGCACTGGCAGTGACGTCATGACTCACTCGGTTCCGGGGGCGGGTATGGAAGCGCGGGCGGAGATCCTCGATTTCCTGCTCGAATCAGGCACCTGGCGAACAGGATTGCTCAGTCTGCTCCTCGATGGGGTAGGTGCGGCGATCGATGGCGGTCCTGTTGTTGTCCTCGGAGTAGCTGACGAGCGCGTGGGGCGGCTATGGTTCGGCGCAGTGTCGATGCTGTGCGCACCCAGCGGCTCGGAAGTAATCCGGTACCAGCACGCGGAAGGCCGCGAACAGGTTCGCGAGGGCGCACACCTGATCACGGTGTCCATGGCAAATCTGTACTTGTGGGCTGGATCCGGTGGTGTGGTGATCGGAGAGGACGACAACTGCAGTCTGGGGGAGATGTCGGTCGACCCGCATCAGAGCGAGCGAGGGACGTCGGTCGCTGTCACGCACTGGTCGCTCCTGGCTGAGGCGGTACTCGTTGACTCTGCGACAGCGCTCGCGGCATTCGAACTGCAGGAGTCGATAGACAAGAAATTTGCGACCGGAACGCTGCATCGGTTGTGGCCCTTGGCGATGACAGTGGCGTCTAGGCCGGACATGCACGAATCGATGAGCACGGCCGCAGAGGTTATCCGAGAGCACTCACCCTGGGAGCTGGTCGAGCAGGGCGAACTGTTCAACCTTGCCGTCGGTACTGTCGCGGGCGGTTGCGGCCGCGACGCGGCTGTAGAGTGGCGTGATCGCTTGACTGCGGGTCCTGCCCCTGAGCCTGCCCTACACGTCCCAGATCCGTTGATCCGATTGCCGGAACCAGCGCAGGCCCCCACCCCGAATCCTGTTGTGGCTCAGCCGGAAATTCGAACCTTGCTGATGGGTGAAGCGGCAGATCTTTCCCCCGACACTGTGCGATTGGGATGCTCTGTGTCGTGGACGCAGCCGATGTCGAATCAGTTGGAGGTTGATCTTGTGGCCTTCCTGCTCGATGAGAACCGCACAGTCAGCACCGACGAGGATTTTGTCTTCTACAACTCCGCGGTGGGAGGCGCAGGCGCGGTTGCGCTGTCCGTGCTGACACCTGAGGCGCAGCGCGTCGACATCGATTTCGGTGGGTTGGCCGCGCGGTATCACCGCGTTGCCTTGGGGGTCGTCATCACGGGGCCCGGGTCGTTCAGTCAGCTGAATCCTCTGCGAATGGTCCTGACCGACAATGAAGTTCCGATCGCCGATTCGATCTGTACGCACGGCACCACTGAACAGGCGATGATCGTGGGCGAGTTCTACATGCGGGCAGGTCGTTGGCGAGCGCGATCAGTTTGGCAAGGATACGACGGCGGCCTCGCGGAGTTGGCGACGTCGTACGGCGTTGTCGTGGACGGCCCAGGGTGATCGATCTTGCTAGCCGCCGCATCGTCGATGTACGAGGTCACCTGACCGATCCTTACGCTGCGTCGTTGTTGGTGGTGACGATGATGCCGGTCCTTTCGGCGATAGCGTTCGGGTCGATCCTGTGGCGTCCGCTCGGGTACGTCGTCGCGGTTGCCTCACTCTTCTACGTGCAGAGATTGCACCGCTGGATCGGATCTGGATTGCGAGGCATCAGTTCGGGGGTGCCGAATAGTCGGATATACCGCGCTACAACCTATCTCGTGATCGTTCTTTTCTCCGCGATGCTGTCTATCCCCGTCGTACAAGTCTTCTTTCGAGGTGATCTCGCGGCGATGGCCGCTCCGACGGTGGTGGCGGAAATGACGGACGGTTGGCAAGGGGCGACGGCGCCGGAAGCGATCTTCGGATCCACACCCTCGTGGCCGTCGTACGCGCCATGCCAGTTCGTTCAAGGATGGACCGGACCCACCGTAGCGAACTCGTGTTACTCGGCAGTGGGGTACCTGCGGATGTGGCAGATGCCCACCGCGTTACCGATGTTGTGTTCTCTCACCATGATTTACATCCTCTTTCCCCTCACCCTGGCCAGATTCGGTCGGTTGAACAAATAGCCTTCGACTTCCCTCGAAGGCATTGAAATGGATCGGTATGACGAAGAAGTATTATCTTGCGCGCCTGGCGGGCTCACGCGTCGATGTTCTGGAGAGACTTCCAGGCTCGGTCGCCAAGCAGACGGCAATGGGTTCGGTTCTGCTGACGACGGCTGGTTTTGCTACAACCTCGGCCGCCTACGCATTGTCGATCACAGGGATTGCAACAGGCTGGGCCGCCATCGCCGGTGGTCTGGTGTGGGGTCTCGCGATTCTCAACCTCGACAGGTTGTTGGTGATCGGACTCTCCGGCGAAAAGAGTATTCGACGCAGTGTAATGATGGCGTTGCCGCGAGTGTTCTTGGCGATTGTCATCGGATTCGTCATATCGACGCCGTTGATGCTCAAGGTTTTCGAGAGTGAAATCGAGACACAGCTCAACCGCAATATCCTTGCATCGCAAGAGCAGTTGAGGACCGACCTCAAGGACTCGACGTTGAGTTCCGACCTCACCGAGGCGGAAACCGAGTTGGCTCAGATGCGTGCGTTGATCAACGCCGGCCCCACAGCAGACCCGGCAGCCAACCCGGAAGTTGGACTGGTCCAGACCGAGATCGAAAAGCTCGAGGCGACGGCAGCGAAACAAAAAGCTGATTACGACGCCGCAATGACCAGGGCGCTCGAGGAAGAGGAAGGCACGGCCGGTACCGGCGTGCCGGGCTGTGCTGCGCTGTGTGTCGAGAAGAAGCGGCTTGCAGGCGAGGCAGAGAAACTATGGCAGGGAACGCTCGAGCAGATCAGGGCGAAGGAAGCCGAAAAGGCGACTGTCGTAGCCACACTCAAGGACGTTCTGCTGCAGGAGAGTGAGAAAGCCGTCGCCGACGCGGAACGTGATTTGCCTGCCGTCGAGCAGAATGTCGAGACATTGCGCGCCCAAGTTGACGGCGCCCAGAACGGGTCGTACGCGCTAGAGCAGGCCAACAAGGGAATCATCGCGCGACTCAAGGCGCTCAACGACCTCACGGAGGGCGACGGGACAGCGGGCATGGCCCACCTGGCGGTTTCCGTTCTGTTCATGCTGATGGAACTCCTTCCGGTCCTCTTCAAGGTGATGGCCAACGCGGGCACCCGCACGCCGTACGACGAGCTGGTCGAAGCCTTCGAGGAGGAAGAGAAGCGAGATGCGACGGAGGAAATCGATACCCGCAAACGGGTGTCGGAGTTCCGCCGAGATGCCGAGTTCGACGCCGAGCAGGACCGCATCAGCAAGCAGCAGGAAACAGTACTCAAGGTCAATGAGACTGTGGTTGCGCACCAATCCGAGGTAGTCGACGAAGCACTCGAGCAATGGAGTCGGCATGCAAAACGTGTGTCGACCGAACGTCTACGTGAATGGGAACGTGGTCTGATCGCTGAGGCCCGCGTAAGTCCCGACAGCGGGGCGAGGGACGTGGAGACCCGTCGACCGGAGCCGGTACCGACGTCAAGGTCGTCAGCGCCTGGTGTGGTATTGGACAAGCCGCGAAACCCGGTGACGGCTCCGTATATCGGCGGAGGGTATCCGCAGAGTCCGGCCACAGGCAGCGCGCCCGCCGGCCCGTTGCCGCATTGGATGTCCGAGACGACCTGGGCCGACGGGCCGGCTTCACACCTGCAGCCACCGGAGTCGATGCAGCAATGAGCACCGAGCTCGAGATCGAGCGGATTGTTCGCTCGCACATCGACGTTCGTGTTGTGGTCGACGACGACGCGAAGGAGCTGGCTCGGGATCTTCTCGAACAGCTGACGCAGTGGATAGCCGACGAATGTGCACGGCGCCCGATCCTCTCGGACATGTTTGCTGCCAGCGTCACTCACGTCGGTGGACATGTGTCCTTCAACAGCCTGGTCGACTGTGCCCACGGCAAAGTGGGTCGGCCGTTCCTGGAGCGACCTTCTCGAACCGTGGTGTCGGTGGTTGTCGGTTCGGCTGCGGCCATCCTCGCTCAACCAGGCAGCACTGAAATCTCCACGGCACCTGCGATGTTGGTGTGGCTGATCGGGGATGATGCGACGTCAGCGTTGCTGAAGGTGCACGATCGGATGGGGCCGAGAGGTCGTAGGACGGTCGCTGACAGCTCGCTGACGCCGGAGCTCTTTCTCACTACCTGTCAGACGGTCGTGCGAGGAGTACTCGAACGCCCGGGGGAATGGTGCGGCGAATTAGTCGGAAGTGTAGGCGTGAGCGCAGCGATGCGAGGTGTGGGATATGCGGTGTCGTAACGGTGTGCAATTCCTGGTGGGGCGGACATGAGCGTTGATGTCACTGCCCTGAGCATTCTCCGCGATGTTGAATCACCAGAAGGTCTTCCGGCCTTCGAGGTGAAGTCTCCGAAGGGCGTCGGACGTGGCTTCCGCTCTCTCTTCCGCACGTTCGAGGACGCGAGCGACGTTGTTGCCGCAAATGTGCGCTGGCTGATCGATTTTCGTGCGCATCTGACTCCTGAGGATCGCTCGACGCTCGACGCGTCATTTCTGTGGCCGCTCGAACTTGTCGAGTCGGACGGCGTCGCCGTGGGATATTTGACCGGTGTGGTTCCGGCGCGATTCGAGGAGCGAGTGCAGACACCCCATTCGGGGGTCGTGACGGTAGCTCGAACTTTGGACTGGCTGAACAATCCCGCGCACGCAAGGGATGTGGGTGCATCGGTGATTGTCGAACCGGATGACATTATCGTGCGCTCGGCTTACTGTGCTCAGATCGCGCGCGCGACGGCGTTCCTCCATTCTCGAGGCGTCGTGTTCGGCGATATCGGGCCCTTGCGCGTGGTCACGAGCGATTCACCCATCGACGTTGTGATGATCGGTTCCGAGTTCATGCACGCCGCCGAGTCTCCGTGGCGTGGACCCGGAGTGCATTCGCACGGGATGACACCACCGGAATGTGTTGACGAGGCGAGAGTTCAAGACGTCGGCACTGATCTCTTCAAACTGGCGTTGATATTTCGCGACGTACTCGGTGCGGCGCCGGCGAAGGCGTCGGAGATTTCGTCGTTGGCGGGTTTGGTCGGACGCGTTGACCACCGTGGAATCGAGATGTTCGAGCGGGGGCTGGGGTCGGATCCGGGAGCGCGCCCGTCGGCCGTCGAGTGGTACGCGTATCTGTACTCGGAGACCATCGCGCATTCGGCTCCGCCGGTGATCGAGATGTTCGGTGCGGTTCCTGAACACGGGATTCGAAATCAATCCATCGAATTCACCTGGAACGTCCAGGGACACCGCAGGCTGAACCTCGAAACGCCGTGGGGCGAGGTTCAAGAACTCGACATCAGTGCGTCGAGGTACAGAGTGACGTTGAAACAGTCCGGGCAGTTCCGTTTGATCGCGTCTAATCCGAGTGGAACTACCGAGCGGCCCAGCGACATCGTGTATGCCTTCGATCCTCCCGCTGTGCGTTTCGTCGAGGTTCCCGAGTTGGGCGGGGTTGCGCAGGCTATGACCGGTCTTGATTCGACGGTGCTGTCCGACCGAGTGGTGCAAGGACCCGAGTTCAATTGGCTGTATGGCAGTTTCGACGCAATTGCATCGCCGGAGTTGCCACCGCTACTGGAGCTTCCGCAGTTCGATTCCCCGGGTGTGCCACTGCACCAAATTGATTGGACGGCGCTGACATCGATTATCAACGATACGATGCGGGCGGCCGATGCCGAGGTACGTCAGGGAGCGCTCGGCCGCGGGAACATCGTGGACAGGGCCGGATTGCTAGTTTCCCGCGTGCGATTGCGCACCGATCGGGTTACCAGCGGCCTTCGTCGATCGCGAACTCGTCGGAGTAGCTCGAAGCGCCGCTCCGACGAGTCGTAGCTGTGTCGAGGTAGACGTCCCTTGTATGTCCCGATCTAGGTTTTTGAATCTTTGAGAATGAAAAGATTCGGCGGGGTGTTGTGGCAGGTGGTTCATGGTTTCTGCCCTCTGGTGGCAATTCGGGTCGATCGTGGGCGGGCTGCGGAACCGATACCGTCACGGTAGGTGCAGAGTTCCAGCGACAAGGACCGGCTAGCTGGACGGCAACCCTTCATGCCGATGGGGTGCCCCGGGATCACACCTGGCGACACGCGTGGTGTGTGTCGCAAGCGGCAGTTGCGGCACTACCCGTCAGTGAAAGAGGGCTGACGGTTCTGCGGCCGGCACTGTGCGCTCCCGAGTAGTCCTCGAACAGGAGTAGAAGCCGATGACCTCCACCCTTCCCATCCACCTCGCCGTAGCGCTTGACGGCGCCGGCTGGCACCCGGCGGCCTGGCGAGAACCCCATTCGCGTCCGAGTGAGCTGTTCACCGCGTCGTACTGGACAGATCTCGTGACTACAGCCGAACGCGGTCTGCTCAACTTCGTGAGTATCGAGGACAGCCTCTCCGTGCCGGGCAACCCATTCGAGCCCGTCGGTGACGCGGTCGATCGTGTGCGCGCTCGACTGGACGCGCATCTCGTGGCGGCCAGGCTGGCACCGGTGACGCGCAATATCGGATTGGTTCCGACGATCACCACGACGCATACCGAGCCGTTCCATGTCTCCAAAGCTGTTGCAACGCTCGACTACACGTCGCGAGGTCGCGCGGGGTGGCAGGTGAAAGTCTCAGCGTCCGAAGCGGAGGCCACCCATTTCGGGCGGCGCGATATCCCCGCGTTGACCGAAGATGATCGGGCATTGCTGGTATCAGGCAACCTTCCCGATTTCGTACGGGATCTGTTCGAAGAGTCGGCTGAGGCCGTCGATGTGGTTCGGCGCCTCTGGGACAGTTGGGAGAATGACGCCGAAATTCGTGATGTGGAGCGGCGCCGGTTCATCGATCGAGACAAGTTGCATTACATCGACTTCGAGGGCAAGTACCTATCCGTGCGTGGACCGTCGGTCACTCCGCGGCCGCCGCAGGGGCAGCCCATCATCGCAGCGTTGGCGCATCAGCGCGTTCCGTACGAGCTGGCTGCTCGAACAGCCGATCTGGTTTTTGTGACTCCTCTCGACGATGGTCAGGTGCCCTCGATTCTCGCCGAAGTGCGTGCGGCGCAGGAACGGGTTGAGCGCTCGGGTGAACCGCTCCGGGTTTACGGCGACATTGTTGTGTTCTTCGATGCGGCAGGGGAATCGGGTCGAGAACGACTCGACCGCCTGGACAATGCGTCGGGTACCCCGTACCGCTCTGATGCACTGATCTTCACCGGCACGCCGGCTGAATTGGCCGATCACCTTCTCCGCTGGCAGCAGTTGGGGATCGAGGGCTTTCGTTTGCGACCCGGTGTTGCCGTGGACGATCTTGACACGATTGTGAATGACCTGGTACCAGAACTGCAGAAGCGCAACGTATTCCGTACAGCGTATCCAGATACGAATCTCCGCGGACTTCTCGGATTGCCGATCGACGTCCCCAACCGCTACGCCGCCGGCACTCCGGCTGCCTGAACAGACGAGGAATACTTTCATGAGTTCTCAGCAGCGTAAGCAGGTCATCTTGGGTGCCTACCTGGGCGGCGTCAACCATCACACGGCGTGGTGGGATCCGCAGGCGGGCAGCCAGATCGAATTCGACTCCTTCGAACACACCGCTAGAACCGCCGAGCGCGGAAAATTCGACTTCTTCTTCCTGGCAGAAGGACTGGCACTTCGCGAACGCGCGGGACAGATCTTCGATCAGGACATCATCGGCAGGCCGGATACCTTCACGGTGCTCGCCTCATTGGCGGCAGTAACCGAACACCTCGGATTGGCCGGCACCATCAACTCGACGTTCAACGAACCGTACGAGTTGGCCAGACAGTTCGCGACACTTGATCAACTGTCCGGTGGCCGCGCGGCCTGGAACGTCGTGACGTCGTTCGATGCCTTCACCGGGCAGAACTTCCGTCGCGGCGGTTACCTCGATCGCGCGCAGCGGTACGAGCGCGCCGAGGAAACCGTCGCACTCGTCCGTGAAATCTGGGATTCGTGGCGAAGTGACGACATCGTCGCAGACAAGGATTCCGGTCGTTTCCTCGCGCGAGCAGAGGCTGGTGAATTCGCTTTCCACGGATCACAATTCGATGTGAACGGTCGGTTCACTGTTCCGCGCAGTCCGCAGGGTCGCCCGGTCATTCTTCAAGCTGGTGTCTCGCCGCAGGGGCGGGATTTTGCGGCCGGCAATGCCGACGCGATCTTCTCGCCGTACGGGCAGCTGCCTGAGGCGTCGGACTTCTATCGGGACATCAAGGCCCGTGCTGTTGCAGCCGGGCGTGATCCGGGTGACATCAAGATTCTGCCGTCGGCGAGCTTTGTGCTCGGCACGTCCGAGGCTGATGCTATCGAGAAGTACCGTGACATTCGCGATCAGCAAGTAACAGGCCAGACTGCGTTGATCCTGCTCGAGCAGATCTGGAATCTCGATCTTTCGGGTTACGACCCGGAAGGACCGCTACCTGATATCGCACCGGATCCCGAAGCGCCCCCGATCATTCAAGGACGGGCATTCATCCATCAGGACCGATTCGAGACCGTCGCGAAGTTGCGCGCTGTGGCCGAGAACAAGAAGCTGAATCTGCGTGAGGTCGTGATCGATCAGTTCGAGCGCGGGCCGATAGTCGGTACTGCGCAACAGATTGCCGAAAAGATCGATTCGTTTGTGCAGAACGACGGTTCGGATGGATTCATCCTCGGTTCGCACCTTGTACCAACAGGATTGGACGAGTTTGTCGACGACGTAGTACCGCTGCTGCAGGATCGTGGCGTTCTGCGCGCCGACTACGAAGGAACGACGCTACGAGACAACCTTGGTCTGGCAATTCCGGCTGATCGTGCTCTTGTGGCGCCGCGATGACATGGGCGAATAGCGCGTGGGGATTGGGGTACTCCGAAAACGTCGGCACCTAACGTCGACAGTCCTGGAGGAGGAAGACCATGCGTGTGAAAAGCCTGGTCGGAGCCGGCGCAGTGGCAGTTGCCCTGGTTGCCGGTCCCCTTGCCCAAACGTCTGCCCAAGCATCCGCGGAAGGCTCAGTGGCTCCGGGCTCGGATAGCCTGCCAGACTCGCTGACCTGCGAGAGCGTCTTCGACGCCTTGGAGGATCAGAGCCCGGAGTGGACGGAGGAGGGGATCGACCAGGTCGAAGACTGGTGCGAGTCGATCACCGGTGAAGAGGACTGACCGTCAGCCGCGCGCTATGACGCGTCGTGAGAGTCGCCAGCGGCCGTCCTCCAGCTCGAACTCGTCTGCGTAACTTCCGACGCCACTGAGGCGAGGCGCCGTGGCGGTGTCGACGTAAAACGTCCACACCGCTTCGGCGCGGGCCGTGGTGTCCGACGTGACCTCGACGGCGACTGCGGTGGTCACGTGGCGGGTGAAGGTTCCCGGTCCCTGAATTCCCGCAGCACGGCGTTCGCGCACACCGGCAGCGATTTCCTCGCGGCCGCGTCGTACCTGGAGCGGCAACCCGCGGTCGGGGTTGGCCGGCATTGTCCACTCGGCCTGCTGAGTGAATTGTTCGACGTAATCGTCGACTGCTCCCGTATCGGCGAGGTGGGCGATCCGCGCGAGTGTGGTTCGGATCTGCTCGGCTGGGCTTTCGGGCTGCATCTGTCTCCTTGGTATTAGGGCGGACCTTCCGGACGCTACCGCGATGAGCTGGGAATAGTGGGCCCGGTCTCGTTGAGCGGGCCTATTATTCGTGAGTTCGAATCACCGTGAGTCCAACTATTTCCCCAACATAAGGGGAAATGATTAAGTGTGTTCACGAAGGCAAGTGCCTTGAATCTGACCGGAAGGTTTACCGTGTCCGTCCCTCTGCGATGTCTGCGCTGACTTCTTCAGCGCCACACCGGCTGGTGTAGCCCTCATTGCCCACTGAACTTCACGGTTCGGGTTCTTCGAGGCCACCAGGACGACCACTTTCCCTTTTGCGTGCCGCGCTCAGCGCGCGTCGCTGCGCACCCTCATACGAAGGACCACACCTCCGTGAACTCGTCATTTCCGACGGCCGGGCTTGATCGCCGTGCCTTTTTCCGTGGCAGCGCTATTGCCGCATTCGCAATTCTTGGTACCGGCTCACTGGCCGCGTGCTCCTCGGCTGTTGGTGAACAGCGTTCGGATGCAAGTGAATCGGTGGAACCAGTGCGCGGCGGCACGCTCACCCTGGCAATTCCGGACGATGTCAGCCCATCTGCTCTTTTGACCAGCACAACAATTGCCGGCACTACCATCTCCGGGCTTGTCTTCGAGACATTGACCCGCTACCCGATCGATTCCGTAGTGCCGCAACCTCTTCTCGCCAAGGACTGGAAGCTCTCGGACGACGGTCTGACGTTGACACTGAATCTGCGCGACGACGTCACCTTCCACACCGGCCGCCCGTTCACCTCTGCGGATGCGGAGTTTTCGCTGCGTACGTACGCCGATCCCAAGTTCTCCGCGCAGCTGCGCAGCACAGCAGCCGCCATCACCGGCTACGACTCCTCGGATCCGAAAAAACTGGTGCTGACGCTCGCGCACCGAACCGGAAACATCTTCGACCTCCTGGATCTGGCGCCGATCTTCGACTCGGAGACCTTCGACAAGGCGGTCAGCGGTGAATCCTTCATCGGGACAGGACCGTTCGTCTTCGCCTCGCGCACCCCGAACAGCTCGATCTCCTTCGATCGCAATCCGAACTACTGGGTTGCTGAGCGTCCCTTCCTCGACCGCGTCGAGGCTCGTATCGTCCCCGATTCACAAGCCCGTCTGACGTCTCTCAAATCAGGCCAGGTTGCGCTCGTCGCCCCGGGATCGTTGACCTTCCGTGATTCTCAGACAGTTGGCAAGACAAGTGGTTTCGCAACTTCAGCTCTCGACGGGGCGGAACTGCAGACGTATCTGGGCGCCAACGTCACGGCTGAGGGATTGACCGATGTACGAACCCGGAAAGCCGTGGCGTATGCCATCGATCGGGATCGCATCATGAGTGAGGTGTACCGCGACGCAGGCTACGCCGTGAACCTGCCGTGGCCGAAGTCGTCGCCCGCATACGACGCGGCCAAGAACTCCACGTATACGCGTGACGTTGCCAAGGCTCGGTCACTGGTGAGTGAGGTGGGAACACTGCCGACCATTCCGTTGACGTACACGGGTGCCAGCCCGGACTTCGAAGCGGCAGCTCAGATCGTGCAGGCCAATCTTGCTGAAGCGGGAATTCGCGTCGAGTTGGACCCAGTCGAGGCGACTATCTTCTTCAAGCAGTTGATCGGCGCAGAGTTCAAGGGGCTGTGGCTGACCAGTCACACCTTTGCGCAGTATGTTCCGTCGACGCTGACCGTCAGCGCCTACCCTTTCAATGCCGCGCACAATGCGTCGAAGTTCAGTTCGCCGGCATACTCCGCGGCCGCCGACTCAGCGTGGCAGGTGCCCGACGGCTCGAGCGACGCTGCAAAGAAGCTGTACGCGGACCTCGGCACCCAACTGTTGGAAGAGCTGTTCCTGATCGAGATCGGTGTGGTGGTTCCGCAGGTATCGGCTGCTTCCACCGTGCATGATCTTGCGTGGACCAAGAGCCGTCAGCCGCAGTTCGCCAACACCTTCCTGGCCTAGGGGAGAACATGATTCGCTATGTTGTCGGCCGACTACCGTCGGCGGTAGTGGTTCTCTTTCTTGCATCGTTGTTGATTTTCTCGGTTATGCGACTGGTTCCCGGTGATCCGGCCTTGGCGCTGGCCGGTCCCGATGCCACGCCGGAAGCGATTGAGGCGATTCGTCATTCGCTGGGTCTCGACAAGTCGGTCCCCGCTCAGTACCTGTCGTGGATCGGCGATGTTCTGACGTTGGATCTGGGTCGGTCGTTTGTCCTCGGTGGTCAGATCTCGGATCTAGTGCTGGCCGGGTTGGGCAATACGGCGGTGCTTGCCGGCAGCGCATTGCTGTTAGCGGTAACGTTGAGCCTGATTCTCAGTGTGGCCGTGGTGGTCTGGCCGAAGAAGTGGCTGACCAGTGTGGTGAACGTGCTCAACACGCTCTCTGTCGCGCTGCCCAATTTTGTAACGGGTGTTCTACTGGTCCTGGTGTTTGCGGTGCTGATCCCGGTGCTGCCTTCCGGTGGTGTTCCTCCGGGCGGGTACCTGGCTCGCCCCGACATCACGCTGCAGTATTTGGTGCTTCCGGCACTGTGCTTGGCCTTGCCGGTCACAGCCGCTCTGACCAGATTTCTCTCGGAGGCCCTGCGCACCGAGATGGCGCAGCAGTATGTGATCACCGCTCAGGCTGCGGGAGTCACGCGCTGGAACCTGGTGACCCGCAGCGCTTTACGCAACGCGCTGCCGACCATGTTGACTGTCCTCGGAATTCAGACCGGGCATCTCCTTGGTGGAGCCGTGCTGGTCGAGGCCATCTTTGCCTGGCCGGGAATCGGTCAACTGATTCAGCAGGGAATCGGTCGGCGCGACTACCCCGTGGTGCAGGTGCTTCTGCTGCTCTCGGTCACGATCTTCGTGCTGATTCAGTTGCTGACAGACATCGTGCACGCCTACCTCGATCCGCGTATCCGCATTGGAGGACAGTAATGACTGTCGTTGATCAACGCCAGGACACGCAGACTCGACGTTCGCACCCGGTTCGTGACGCGCTGACTCACGGCCAGGGACTTGCGGGTGTCCTGATCGTGCTGGTCATCGCAGCGGCGGGCATCGCGGCACCGCTGTTGACGAACTACGGACCCAACGAACAGATCGAGGGCGCAAACCTGTTGGGCGCCAGCGCACAACACTGGTTCGGCACTGATCAGGTGAACCGCGACGTCTTCACTCGCTCGCTGTACGGCATCCGCATCAACCTGGTCATTGTGCTTGTCGCGGTGCCGTTGGGTGCGATCATCGGCTCGCTTGCAGGCTTGATCTCTAGCATCAATCCGGTTGCCGATGTCATCGCTCAACGAATCTTCGATGTGATCCTTGCTTTTCCGCTGCTCATTCTCGCGATCACGCTGGTAGCGATTACCGGACCCGGTATTTTTCCGGTGGTCGCGGTGATCGTGGCCGCCGAGATCCCTATGTTCGGGCGCCTTGTACGTACCAGTGTGCTCAAAGTTCGCGAGCTACCGTTCGTGGAATCGGCCGAAGTGATCGGGGCCGGCCGTTGGTGGGTACTGCGTAAACATGTGCTGCCCAACGTGGTCGAACCATTGAGCGTGCAGATCGCCCTGTCGATGTCGGTGGCCGTATTTGCCGAAAGTGCGATGAGCTTCCTGGGTATCGGCGTGCGACCGCCGGATCCGTCACTGGGGTCCATCATCTCCGGAGCCATCCCCAATCTCGACGTCAATCCCGCTTACGCCGTCGGACCGCTGATCATCGTCTCCGCCTTGGTCTTGAGTTTCCTCCTGATCGCCCAGGCGCTCGGCAAAGCCCGTCGCATCTGACGCCGCCTAAACGACCACTTCAAGGACACAAGCATGAACGCAGTAAAGCAGCAGGCGGTCCTCGCCATCGAGGATCTGGTGATCCGGTTCGGTACCGCGGATACCCGACGTGAATCAACCACCGTTGTCGATCAGGTGAATCTCGAAGTGGCACAGGGTGAAATTCTGGCACTGGTCGGAGAATCCGGATCGGGTAAGTCGCTCACAGCACGCGCAGTCCTCGGCTTGCTGCCGGAAGGGGCTCAGGCAAGCGGCTCGATCGAACTCGGTGGTCAGCAGGTTCTCGGAGCTGACGAGGCAACCTTGAACAAGGTGCGCGGCACCCGCGCCGCAATGGTGTTTCAAGAACCCCAGACCGCACTCAACCCGGTCCAGAAGGTGGGGTGGCAGATTGCTCAGGTTCTGCGGGCGCACGGCAAGATATCCCGGGCCGACGCTCGGGCCCGTGCCGTCGAACTGCTGCGGATGGTGGAGATTCCGGAACCGGAGCGTCGGGTCGATTGGTATCCACATCAGCTGTCGGGCGGTCAGAAGCAGCGAGTAGTTATTGCGCTGGCTCTGTCGGGCTCGCCGGATCTGCTGATCGCAGATGAGCCGACGACTGCACTCGATGTGACGGTGCAGGCCGAGATTCTGCAGTTGCTGCGGGATCTGCGCGATCGGTCGGGGACGGCGATTCTGCTGATCACACACAACATGGGAGTCGTTGCGGATATCGCCGATCGCGTGCTGGTGATGAAATCCGGTCAGGTGGTGGAACAGCAGTCGGTTTTCGATCTGTTTGCGTCACCGCGGGCGAGCTACACGCAGGCTCTGCTGGCAGCGGTGCCTCGGCTGCCGGAAGCCGAGCACGCCAAACCAGCAGTTGCGCTGGTCGATGATGTCGAGCGCGCGCTCACCGAGCCCATTCTCCGGTTCGACGACGTCTCGATCGTGTACCCGGCCCGTCTGGGTAACAAGGCGTTTCGGGCTGTTGATCAGGTGAGCCTGAGTGTGCGGCCTGGTGAAGTAGTGGGTCTGGTCGGTGAGTCGGGCTCGGGGAAAACAACTCTCGGGCGCAGCGCGCTGGGTGTCATTCGGGCTAGCAGTGGCACCGTGAGTTTCGACGGAACCGACCTGGGCACGATATCCGCAGCGAATCTTCGAGGTCTGCGTAAGGGTATGGCACTTGTCCATCAGGATCCGGCGGCGTCACTCGATCCCCGGCGGACCGTCGGGCAGAGCATCGGTGAACCCCTCGAAGTCCACCGCTTTGCTACCGGGGCCCTGCTTCGGAACAAGGTCGAGGAGTTGCTCGAAGCCGTTCGTCTCCCCAAGTCATTTGCTCACCGGGCACCGGGAGAGCTGTCCGGTGGTCAGCGCCAGCGGGTGGCGCTGGCGCGAGCACTCGCACTCGGACCACGACTGTTGGTTGCCGACGAGCCGACCAGTGCGCTCGACGTTTCAGTCCAAGCCGACGTTCTTTCACTATTTGCCGACCTACGAGAGGAATACAAGTTCGCATGCCTGTTCATCAGCCACGACTTGGCCGTCGTCCATCAGGTGGCCGACCGGGTAGCGGTGCTGCGCAGCGGGGAATTGGTCGAAGAGGGCCCCGCCGCGGAGGTATTCAGCTCACCGCGCCAGGACTACACCAGGAGATTGGTTGCAGCGGTGCCGCTTCCGGACCCGCTGCGCCAGCGCGAAGGACGGGGAACTACTCGAGTGGAGCCAAGCCTGACTGTTGCTGTCTGACCGATCCGCTCGCACGACACACAACCTTTCACTCTCACTTCACAGGAGAATTTCATGTCTATCACCGAACTCGAACGCGTCGCACTCACCCCTGAAGAGATCTACGCCGCAGGCGGAATCACCGTCCACAAGGTGGGTGAGCTGATTGGCGCACGCATCGACGGCGTTCACCTTTCGGGTGACCTGTCCGCGGAGACCGCGTACGCAATCAACTACGCACTCGCCGCCCACAAGGTTGTATTCTTCCGCGGTCAGCAGCATCTCGATGACGTGTCGCAGTATGAATTTGCCGGCACACTTGGCACGCAGACCACCACCCACCCGACGCTGAAGTCTGCTGACAACAAGCTGCTGGTTCTCGACGGTGCGGCCAGCAGCTGGCACACCGACGTCACATTCATCGACCGTATCCCGAAGGCATCGATCCTGCGCCCCACCACAATTCCCGAGTACGGCGGAGCAACGACCTGGGCTTCCACGACGGCCGCGTACAACCAGTTGCCGCATTCGCTGAAGGTTCTGGTCGAGAATCTGCGTGCGGTGCACACCAATGCGTACGACTACGCCGAGGTAGTCGACAAAGTGAAGCAAGGTAGTTCGCAGCGGGTCACCAACTACGGAGAGTTCACTCGCGAGATTTACGAAACGGAACATCCGGTGGTTCGTATCCACCCGGCGACGGGGGAGAAGACCCTGCTTCTGGGCCACTTCGTGAAGGAGTTCGTCGGACTCAAGCCGTCTGAGTCGGTTGCGCTGTTCCAGCTGCTGCAGGCACGAGTTATCAAGTTGGAAAACACAGTTCGTTGGGCCTGGGAGGCGGGAGATCTGGCGATCTGGGACAACCAGGCCACCCAGCACTACGGCGTCTCCGATTACGGAACCCAGGCGCGCAGCGTGCACCGGGTGACGTTGGCCGGCGACGTCCCGGTGGACGTCCACGGTGAATCCAGCCGCATCATCAAGGGCGACGCGTCCGAGTTCTCGATCGTCGCGGACATCGAGCGGCTCCCCGGGTTTGCCGCGAACTGATCTGATGTAGAGCGTCTGACAACGAAGCGCGTTTGGTGGCCGATTGTGCGGTCACCAAACGCGCTCGTCGAGTTCAGGGGGCAGCTCGAACATCTTTCCCCACGAGTGGTGGCACTTAAGGCAACTCCATTGGGGAGTGTTCGGGCCTACGACGCAACCGGTGACCGAGATCCAGGGTCTTTCGTTGTGGAGGTAGGCCGGCATTCCCGGGGAACAGCGCGAGGTCCAGCGAGCCCGGCACTGCGGGCATGGCGGGTGTGTCGAGACCATGTATTCGACAAGGTTCGTGTAAGCGGATGACGCAATTCTGCCCGCGCATTTTCGGCACAGAACGGCCGGACAGTCGTCTCCGGGCTCGAATTGTCTGAAGCTGCGCGGCGCCGAGTGAAAATGCATCGAATCCCCGGCTGTGAACTTATTCAAACGTAGCGGCGCATCACAAGCGGTGCATGAGCCGTAGCTGCCGAGTAGGGTGCGGGCGTGCGCAGCGGTTGACGTTGGGTCCGTGGTGTCGATTTCGAAGGAATCGAGACCGACGGCGGAGTGGAGCGCCCACAGGATGCGGTCACCGAGTGCGTCGTCGATTTGACCTGTCTCGCTGGGGAATTGGATTGACATTGCCTTTTCGATGTCCGGAACCAGCGGAAGTCGAGAGAAAGTGTCGTAGTTTTCGCTCACTTCCAGGCGAGCCATGCCGTCGGCGAACGGCGCTGTCAGGGTTTCCGCGCAAAGGACAGTTCGGGGATCGGCGTCCAAGACGGTGATCAGGACGTCGCCGGCCGCCATATCGCCGTGAAAGCTCCACGGATCGACTTTGGCCTTGGGTTCGAGAAATGCCACCACGGCGTCGAGCCAGGGTGTACCGAGAGCGATAAATACGTGCTGACCTGCGCTGCGCGTAATCATCTGCGAAGTATTGCAGGGGGTGCCGACAGGGCTCGGCTATCGAGACACTGGTCAGGGCCGGCTGTGCTGTCGGCCCTGACCGGTCATTTCAGTACGTACGGGCGAACAACGCCGGTTCCGTATCGGAAACCTGCGTAACCTGCTCGCGCGCAACCAGATGACGTAAATGTGCGGCACCCTCGGACAGTGCCATGGTCTTGCCCAGCGGAGAGATATCCGACCACGGCTTGTACCACTTCATATGTGCCGCAACATCCCACACCGTCAGCTTCTGATCGCCGAATGCCTCGAGTAGGTGATCCAGGCGCTCCTCGTGGTGCTCGATCAGCTCACCCGCGCGGCCACCCACGCTGTCGATGGGGATGCCGTGTGCGCCGAGTCCACGCGTGATGTCCATGGTCTGGACGCGTCGTAGAGACGCGAAGAAATCGGCCAGGGCGTCGCGTTCCTCGAGGGGGTACGTGAAGTTGCCGACGTGCGGCGTTGTCTTCTGCAGGACGTGGTCGCCGGTGAACATGACGTTTGCGTCGTCGAGATAGAAGCAGACATGCCCGGGGGTATGGCCTGGTGTGTAGACAACGCGGAGTCCGCGGCCGGTGAGGCTGATGATCTCGTTGTCCGAGAGGATCCTGTCGGGAGCGGAGTCCGCGCTCGTCGGTGGGTTTCCGTCGGCTGCCTGCCGGAATGCTTCGCGATCGGCCTCAGGGGCTCCGGCCTTGGCCATATTGGACAGCTGGTAGGCCATCCACTCTTCGCCCTTGCTGCTGGCCATCTTGTTGAACAGGTCGTGATCGTCCTCATGCATCGCGATCCAGGCACCCGACGCCTCACGCACGCGACCACACAACCCGGTGTGATCCGGATGGAAATGGGTCACAACAACGCCTTCGATATCGGTGACCGAATGACCGATCTCCGCCAACCCGGCATTGAGGCCCTGCCAGCCGTTGTCGTCGTCCCAACCCGCATCAACCAGGATCAGGCCGTTCGGGGACTCCATCGCGTACACCAGCGTTGCACCGAGTGGGTTGTCGGTGATGGGCACCGGAATCTGGAATATGCCATCGCCGATGGCAGCTGCACCGTTCATCTGTAGTACCTCGTTTACCGATTAAGGAATCTGTTTCTATGTCCTTCATGTTTACCGTGCGCTCGATTAGCCCGTGACGCAGGTCCTACCTGGCGGGAATGTGTGACCGTCGGAGTGCATTTCGGATCGGCGAGAGTTTAACCTTCCTACTTGTCGGCGTTTGTGGAGAACTGTTGAAGCAGTGCATGTTTCGTTGTTCTTCCGGCTTGAGGGTTGCGCTGCCACGGCGGTTCGCTGGAGGCAAGCGAACTAGCGTGTCGAGGGACAGGCGCCGTGCGGCGGTCTCGAGAAAGACGGGTCATGCGTTTTCAGGTTCTGGACATCATCTTCAACCCACCCCATCCAGTGACCGGAGAGGAAGTAGCACCCTCTGACCGACTCAATCGCGTGGTCGAACTCGCCGTTCTCGCCGAAGAGCTGGGCATCGACTCCTTCTCGGTGGGGGAGCGTCACGCCGGCCCGGTGCTGTCCTCTGCGCCGACGGTTATCTTGGGTGCAATTGCGCAGGCCACAGATCGAATTCTGCTCTCGACAGGCGTCACCGTCCTGTCTTTGCTGGACCCGATTCGGGTGGCCGAGGACTTCGGAACCATCGACCAGCTCAGCCGCGGGCGCCTCGAAATCGTGATCGGCAAGGGAAACGAGGTGCTGCAGTACCCGCTGCTCGGACTCGATATCTCCAAGCAGTACGAATACCTGACCGAGAACTACGAACTCCTCAAACTGCTGATCAGCGAGGAAAACGTCAAGTGGGTGGGTACCCACCGGCCCTCCCTCGAGGACGCAACGACGCTACCGCGTCCGTACGACGGGCCTTTCCGCATCTGGCACGGGTCCGCGACCTCCTTCGAGGCAGTGGAACTTGCAGCGAAGTGGGGAGATCCCATCGTTACGGCCAATGCGCTCCAGCCCCGCGAGAACTACAAGGTGCTCATCGACCACTATCGAGAGCAGTATCTCGCTCACGGCCACGATCCCTCCCGTGCGTACGTCGGCTCCGGCTCGGGTGGGCTGTTCCTCGCTGACACGACCGAACAAGCCGTCGAGGAATTCCGTCCCATCTACGAGGGTGCTGTCGCGCAGGCTGACAAGCGTAAGCACGACCCCAAAGCGGTCGGTAAGTCCACGAGCTTCCGGACCATCGAGGAAGCCGTCGACCGTGGCCCCGCTTTGGTGGGCTCCTCGGAGCGCGTCGCCGAGAAGATCCTGGACTACTACGAGAGTTACGGTCACGACTTCCAATCCGTATCCGTCAATCACGTCCTCGACTTCGAGCAGCAGAAGGATACGTTGCGCCGTTTTGCCGAAGAAGTGATTCCCCTCGTGAAAGCGGAAGTGTCGACCAACCTGTGGAGCGTCGGCGACGAGGATCGGGCGAAGGGTTTCACCGCAGTCGACTGAGCAGGTGAGCGTAGTCAGGTCCGACGCTGCGACGAGTCACAGCCTGCAGTAGCTTATTACCGACATCGTGGTCGGTTTTACACTGCAATGAAAGTTCTGTGAGTGGGAGTAGTGCGTTGACGTTGGGTGTGAACTCGCTACCCGCGACAGAACTGTCGGACACGCTCTGGGTCGATATTCTCCCGTGGCTGGACGACTACGTGTCTGACCGTGCCGCCTTGCTCGAACCGTTGGCACCGTCCCCGGACTGGTGGTTCAGTGAGTCGCCGTCGTTCACCGTTCTCGAGGTCGATCTCGAAAAACTGCTGTCCGAGTTGGCGTCGCTGTACATTTCCCACCACTCGTCGGCGGTTCTGAAGGAGAGTTTCCCGCTCCTCGATCCGACTGTGCCGATCAGTGCCCTCGCGCTCGATACACGGGCTGTGACGTCGCTGGCCCGTTTGGCCTCACAAGGGAACGTCGGTGACCTGCTGACTCACGCCACCGCTGAGATTTTTGGTGTTCGCGGCACCAGCGAGCAGACAGTTCACGATGTGGTTCTGAGCTTGCTGGTGTGTGCGGTGATGACAGATCCGCGCTCGCGCATCGAGACGCCGGACGACGGAGCCGCCCCGCCCGCGATCACGGCCTTGCTCGACGATCTCGAGCAGCTGGCGATGTGGCGACGGGTCCGCGGACAGGATGCGCGCCCGCTCGTCACTGTCGAGATCGATGACGAGTCGCCGGAACCCATCCAGGAGCTGGCTGCCCGGATTTCTGCGTTGACACCCAACGATCTACCTGCCACGGATCGTACCGACGCGATGGACGAGATCGACAACCTTTTCTCGCAACTCGACGAACGCGAGTCGATAGTGTTGCGGGAGCGCATTGTGGCGCCGGTGCCGCAGCGACGCGGAGCGGTTGGCGCGAAGCTTGGTGTGGGTTCGGGACGGGTAGGGCAGATCGAGGCTGAGGTGAAAGCCAAGATCAACGACGCCTGCGGGTTCGGAACTGCCGTCGGAAATCTGCTTGCCAGCTTGCGGGTCGAGATTCAGCCGGTCGCGTTGCTCGAGCGCCTTCTGGAGCTGCATCCGAGCATTGCTGCCGAAGTGCCCGGGTATGGCGTTCCACTGTGGTTGGTTCTCGATCGAATCGACGACTACTTCGAGGTCACCGATGGTTGGGCCGCCGCGCCCGGCGTTGCGGCAGCAAAGAAGCGTACGCAGACATTGCTCGAGGACTTCGAATCACCCAACGGCGTAGTTGCTCTCGGCGACGTTGCCGATACGGTGTCGATGTCTGCCGGCGAACTCGAGAAATGGCTCACCTGGTGCGGAATCACCGTTGTTTCCGGGTCCGCGTTGACGAGGGCGCGTCGAATCTCCGACCTGGCAGTTGGTGCGCTGGAGGCACTAGGGACGCCGAAGACCGTTCCCGAGTTGGCTGCGCTGCTGAAGACGGATCGCACCGAACGGTCGATCGAGCGGGCCCTCGAATCGGATGATCGCGCCGTCCTCGACGCCGGTTTATGGCACCTTCAGGCGTGGGGTAGTGCGGATTCCATTGTGGAAGAGCCTGTTCCGGAGCAGAGCGAGTTCAACGTCGACGGCGACGGCATTGTGCGACGTAAGCGCACACGGGATACCGCTAAACCGCCGGAGCAGACGCGTCGCCTGTACCGCTCCGGCAATGTCTGGCGATACCGTACGGCGGTCACGGCCGAGCACTTGCGAGGTTCGAGCTTTGCGGTGCCCGCCGGCCTGGCGGTCGCAGCTGGTTGTGCGCGCGGCGAGAGCGTGGAGCTCGAGAGTCATCTTGGTGTGCAGGCTGTTCGGTGGAGTGGTGCTCAGCCGACCTTCGGCACGATCCGCCGGTTCCTGCGTGAGTTGTCTGCTGTTGTGGGCGAGGACATCTTGCTCGAATTGTGGCAGGACGGGACGTTCCGGGTGGTGCGTCCGGTTGTTGTGCATGCCGATGTCGATCCGTTGCGGCAGGCACTTGCCGAAATCGGAAACCGCGAACCGTTGCGCACCGCTGATCGGCACGTCGTGCGTATTCTTGCCGAGGCGGTGAGTCTTCCCGGGGAAGATCGGCCGCGAAAGCTGCTGCGAGCCTATGAAGATCGAGGTGAGGACACAATCCTCGATTTGTTGGAAGCGGCCTGGGTCCACTCCGACGTATCGGCGGATTCGGAGATCGGCGATGCCTGACATCTCCGAAGTCTCGATCGTCGGAACCCAGGCGCTGACGGCTGACGAATCCCTCGCCGGTGCAGTGGGATTGCACCACACCATCACCACGGCCCTCGCCGACCTGGTGGACAACAGCCTCGACGCCGGTGCTGCGCACGTGTTGATTCGCTTTGTGCAGGACGGGACTCGAATCGTCTCGATGCTGCTGATCGACGACGGCTGTGGAATGGATGCCGTCACCATCGATGCAGCGATGACATACGGGCGCCGACGCGATTACGGCGCAGCAGATTTGGGTCATTTCGGCGTTGGTATGAAGGCCGCATCGTTGAGTCAGGCGAGAGTGCTGCGGGTGTGGTCGAGGCGCTCGGGTAACTCCACCCAGGGCCGTGAGATCGACTCTGGGCAGGGACGCCAGGCGGTTTCGGTAATCGACGAGGGGGAGGCAGTTGCTTTCTTCGACGCCGTCACACCTCGTTTTCCGTTCGAGGCCGGCACTATCGTCGAATGGCGCGGGATCACAACCTTTCTGATGTCTGCGAACGCGGACGAGCAGACCAGTTGGCTCGAGCAAACCATCAACGATGTGCGCAGCCACCTCGGTGTGGTGTTTCATCGATTGATCGAATCCGGCCGAGTTGCGTTGACTGTAGATGTCTTCGATGTCGCGGCTGGGCGGGCAGGGGCGTTGCGCTCGGTTGGCGCAGTTGATCCGTTTGCCTATCCGCGCACTGGTTCGCCGAATTACCCTCGACAACTGACTGTGTCGATCAACGGATCGACTCCAGTTGCTCACGCCCACATCTGGCCGGCGCGGAGCAATGCGCCGGAGTTTCGGCTGCACGGTGCACCAGGCAGGGATCAGCAAGGTTTGTACTTCTATCGACATGACCGACTCTTGCAGATCGGTGGCTGGAACGGGATTGTTCGCGGTCGTCCCGATTACGGATTGGCCCGCGTCTCGATCGACCTCGACGACAATGTGTTGCAGCACATCACGATCAACCCCGAAAAGTCGGGAGTCACTCTTGACGCCACTGCAACGGCTGCCATCGACGGCGGAGTATTCGCCGATGGAACGGCGAACTTCCGTTCCTATCTCGATGACGCCGAAAACTCCGTCCGCGCAGCGCGCAGCCATCAGCCCCGGCCCATCAGCGTCGTAGAACCTTCTTCCGGTCTTCCCGAGGATGTGCTCGATTCTTTCAGCGACGCATTCGAATTCACTGTTGGCGCCGACCCTGTTGCCATTGGATGGCGAGCATTGGCACGGGATCAATTCTTCGAAGTAGATCTCAAAACCCGCACCTTGTGGATCAATGCGCGTTTTCGGCGCGACCTGCTAGGGCGCCGAAGTCTCGACAACACGGACGCACCGGTGCTGAAGTCGCTCATCTATCTGCTGGTCGGTGAAATGTTCGAGGGTGTCAGGATCAGCGCGCGGCAGAAGGAAAAGATGCAGGCGTGGCAGGAAGTCCTGATCTCTGCAATGGCGGCACATCGAGAGCAGGTAGCGCAGTGAGCGAGGAAGTCTTCCGTGCCGTGGCACGCGAACTGGGCGACGGGTTTCCACCTGAAAACGTTCTGTACCCGGTCAATGCGCGGTTGCGGGCCAGCTTTCCCGACGGGTTGACCATCGCCGACATCGTTGACGTCTTCCTGGACGACAGCGCTGTTGCCGTGCGTACCGCTCTGCGGTCACGATTGCGTCAGTGGGATGCCGAGAGCGTCGAAACGTGGGTAGGAGCCACCGCCGCGCAGAGCGACGAGCGTCGAACTCTGATCTACGAATTGCTCGGACTGCCCGCTCAGGTGCACGACGACCTCAGTGCGAGGTTTCCCCGCGACGGTGGACCAGTGGTCATTGCGGCTCAGCAGCCGTGGGATCCCTGGTACACCGCCGAGCGACGACGCGAGCATGACTTCTACTGGCGTGCGTACAAGCGTGTTCTGGCGGACAAGAATTGGGACGACGCGACGATCGGCAAACTGGATGTAGCCACCACTGAGGTCGTTCACCGGCTCGCCGACCCAACCCGGCCGGAGCCGTATCAGTCCAAGGGGCTGGTGGTCGGGTACGTCCAGAGTGGAAAAACGGCGAATTTCAGTGGAGTAGTGGCCAAGGCGATCGACGCCGGCTACCGATTGGTCATCGTCTTGACCGGCACGATCGAGATTCTGCGGAGCCAGACTCAGCGACGTCTCGACATGGAACTGGTCGGCCGTCAGAACATCAGCGCCGGCGTCGACGACGACTACACCAATGACGAAGATTGGCGCGCGGGGAACTTTCTCGAGCACGAAATCGATCCCAACAAGACAAACGAGATTCCGGCAATCCGTCGACTCACCACGTCGACGTTCGATTACAAGAGCCTGCTTGCGGGCTTGAGCGCGTTGCACTTCGAGACCGTCGATCACTCACTTCCGCTCAATGATCCGAAGAATCTGTACCCCAGCAATATTCGGATCGCTGTTGTCAAGAAGAACGTCTCCAGTCTCAAGAAGCTGGTCGCGGATCTGAAGAAAGTCCCCACCGAACTCGAGCAGATCCCGGCTCTGATCATCGACGACGAGGCCGATCAGGCGTCGGTGAACACGATCGATCCGAAGAAAATGGAAACCGAGCAGATCGAGCGGACTGCGATCAACGGTCAGATTGCCGAGATCCTCGGTCTTCTCAAGCGGGCTCAATACATCGGTTACACCGCAACACCCTTCGCCAATGTGTTTGTCGATCCGGAAGACAGTGTCAACGTCTTCCCTTCGGACTTCATCGTCAGCCTCGAGCGGCCCGGCCCGTACATGGGTGGTGCGGACTTTCACGATCTCGACGATGTGGATGACGATGACAAGACGCCGGCCAATTCGAACGAGAAGGCATACGTACGGGATCTTCGAGCCGAGTGCGACGAGGATCGCTCAGCCGAGCAGTTGCGAGCGCTCGACTCGTTTGTCCTGACCGGGGCAATCAAACTATTCCGGGAATCAAAGGGCGCCAAGTCGTATCGGCATCACACGATGCTGGTGCACGAATCGGTGAAGCAGGCCGAGCATGACGCCGTAGCCGACGACTTCAAGGCCCTGTGGCAATCGGCCGGATACAGCCAGGCCAAAAGTCTTTCCCGGCTGGACAAGCTCTGGGCCGAAGACTTCGCAGTGGTGAGTGCGGCTCGGGGCAGTGAACTGGAAAATCCTGGTTCGTTTGCCGAGTTGGAGGAATTCATCGGCGCTGCCTACGACAAGATTTCCGAGGGAACCAGCCCCGTTATCGTGGTCAATGGTGCGGCCGAGAAGGACTACAAGCAGGATTCCCTCGACTTCCAGGAACGCAGCGTCTGGAAGATTCTCGTCGGCGGTACGAAGCTGAGTCGAGGCTTCACGGTCGAGGGACTCACCATCACGTACTACACCCGCAGAACCGGCCAAGCCGACACGCTGATGCAGATGGGTCGATGGTTCGGTTTTCGTCCAGGCTACCGAGACCTGGTGCGGCTGTTCATCGGTCGTACGGTCGGCGGGCCAGCCGGTGCCGAGTACGACATGTACAAGGCGTTCGAGGCCATCGTGCGGGACGAGGAAGAGTTCCGGCGTGAGCTCACCAGGTTCAGCGGTGTGAACGAGAATGGCGAACCGTGGGTCACCCCGCGCGATGTGCCGCCAATGGTGTTCCAGCAGCTTCCGTGGCTCAAGCCCACTGCGCGGAACAAGATGTTCAACGCCGAGCTGGCTTATCGCGGTATGGGCGGCGAGAGTTTCAGTTTCACGATGCAGCCGCCGCGCGGTGACGGCTCGATCAATGCCCGACATTTTGCTGCCGTCGGTCCGGTGTTGAAGTCGCTCGGCGATTCCGGGACCTTCAACTTTGTGGACAAGGACGATGTTGTGCGGTCCTTCACCGCACGGTACGGAATCGTCCCCGCTCCCGTTGTTCTGGATGCAGTCGATCAATTCGAGTGGGCGACGGGCTGGAACTTCGGGCCGCACCGTGAAGCACTCTCGGCGGCAATCGAATCCGGGTTGCTCGAGGATTTTGCCGTTCTTCTGCCACAACCGAAGACACGCGAGCCCATCGAGATCAAGGGCTGGCACGAGAAACTTCCGATCGTCAATCGCAAGCGTCAAGAGCGTGAGTATCGAACAGGTTTCACCGGTACCGCCGTTCGCGAGCGTGATGCCATCGAGCACATTGCCGGCAGCCCGAAGAAGAACGGTGGGCCCCTGGCCGGGGCACTGCACCGTAAGACTCGCGGCGCGTTGATTCTGGTTTTTGCCAATGATCCGGGTCCACGTCAGTTGAAGCGGGCACAGGCTGGTCCGGTGGATTCGCGTGACTTCGCGACGCTGTTTTCGTACGCCCTGCCGCAAGCTGCGGAACCGTTGGGGCGGATCGGTTTTCGGGTCAAACAATCAGGGACAGGTGCGATAGTCGATGCAAGCTAGGTGTGTAGCGGTGAAGGACAGGGACGGATTCTGATGGCAAAGACCATTGCGACAATCAATCTCAAGGGTGGCGTCGGTAAGACGACGATCACGGCGGGGTTGGCGGAGTTCATGTCGCTCGAATTCGGCCAGCGTGTGTTGCTGATCGACCTGGATGCCCAGATCAATCTCACCACCATGATGATCAGTGAGGATCACTGGCTCGAGCTGAACAAGAAGGGGCTCACCAGCGCGACCATCTTCCGTGACGCGGTTGAAGGTACGTCGAACTTCGATCTGCAGGGGACAATTCAGAAGTCGGTCTCGCCGGTCAAACACGTGACTGGCGTAGATCTGCTGCCCTCGTCGCTGGACTTGATCGAGCTGCAGGAGGAGATCAGTGCCCTTCGGGTGGCTGACCGCAGTTCCACCAAGCCGGTTGAGTTGTTACGCGATGCCGTGGCTCCCGTGATGGATTACTACGACTACGTCTTGATCGACTGCCCACCCAATCTGGGCCCGATCACGCTCAACGGGTTGGCGATGGCCGACGGCTATGTCATTCCCACGATCCCGGATGTGCTTTCCACTTACGGCATTCCGCAGATCCAGACGCACATCGCCAAGTTCGGCAAGGAGATCGGCCGTGAGCTCTTCGAGTTGGGGTTGGTGATCACCAAGTACAAGTCCAATTCCGCCGTGCACCGGACCACCGTCAGGAATCTCCGACGCGACCCCAACGTCCCACACGTCCTGCCGGAGTATCTCGCGGAGTCGAATCAGATTGCCGCGTCAGCTGAGTTTCACCCGTACGGCACCTTGAAAGTGAAGTACGGCAACGCAGGTCAGTTCGATCAGATGCGTGCAATTACGCAGAACATTCTCACGGAAGCGCAGGCGAAGCTATGAGTGCGGGTATCGATGAAGCGCGTCGTCGGGTGCAGGTGCAGGAAACCGGTGCAGCGCTCCTGAAACTGGGAGCAACCAACGCCTCAGCATCGGTGTTACTGGCCAAGCTCGTTCAGGTCGTGGCGGAGGAAGCCGCCCGCACTCCGCGTTTTGCGAAGGCAATCGAAGAGGCTTTTGCGGTTCCATCGGATGGAGCGACGGTTGCGTTGCCTGCTGCTGCGCCGGCGCCGCGTCGTCGTGCTGCTGCCCCGAAGGTGAAACGGGAGCCGGGGGCTTTCGACCCGTTCGAGGTCTTCAAGCTCGATGGGGAAGAGGCTCTCTTGGAGCGTCTTTCGTCCCTCGATGCCGACGGGATCAAGGACATCATCGCGGAACAGGAAATGGATACCCACAAGGAGACGGGCCGCAAGCGCAAAGTGGATGTGCTTGCAGTCTGGACCGTCGAGCGAGTGAAGGCACTGACCTCGAAGGGCAGTGCGTTCCGGTAGGTCAGGGACCTGATGTGCAACTGGCTCGTCTGTTTTCACTGTTGTCTGATGGAGGTATTTCAATGACCAGCACGCTTCGCCAAGCAGAGAGCTACCGGCTGCCGGGTGATCACCGCTGGGTGGTTGTCGATGTCGAGACGTCAGGCCTGCGGGCAGCGTCGCATCGCGTGCTCAGCATCGCTGCATTGGTTCTTCGAGAAGATGGCACTGTTGAACAGCAGTTCTCGACGCTGCTCAATCCGGGGTGCGATCCGGGACCCGTCCACATCCACAACCTGACGCCTGATCGTTTGGCTGGCGCCCCACGATTTGAGGACATCGCCGACGAGTTCGCTGAGTTGTTGTCCGGTCGAACCATGGTGGCGCACAATGCGTCGTTCGATTATGGCTTCCTCGACGCAGAGTTCCAGCGTGTCGGCTCCGGAGCCCCGGTCGATCAGCGTCTGTGCACGCTTGCTCTGGCGCGTCGATTGGAGCTGGATGTACCGAACCATCGCCTCGAAACCTTGGCAGAGTACTGGAAGATCGAACAGTTCAACGCGCATGATGCGTATGACGACGCACGGGTGCTTGTCGATGTCTTCGGGCGGAGCGCAACACTCGCAGAATCACTTCAGCTTCCGCTGCCTGTGGTCGGTTGCAATGACCGTCGTGTCACTGTCTACCCACAACAGATCAAGCGGATGCCGTCGTCGTTTGCCAATCCTGGGCGCCTGGATCTTGCGCACGGCCTGGTCCAGGGGATGAAAGTTGTTATCAGCGGATCCACACGTACTCCTCGAATTGCGTTGGCAGCCCGCCTCACCGAGGCAGGGTTCGACGTGATGAACGGAGTTAGTCGACAGACGAGTGTTGTGGTGTGTGAGAACCCCGCGTCGCAAAGCGGGAAGGTGCGTAAGGCCGGCGCCAACGGTATCCCCGTCATCTCGGAGCAACAGCTTGACGAACTGTTGGCGCGAGCATTGCCGGGTGTGCTCAAGACAGATAGCGCTCCGATCGTAGTGACACTGGTCCCGGAAATCGTTGTGCCGGTGCAGTCGCTGGATGGGCCAGCCCCTGTTGTCCGGTCGCCAATTGCAGCTGCCTCACCAGATCCGAACCGAAAAGCGAAGGCGTGGAATGGCCGTCGGGTCCTGATTCTTGGTGGCAGTCATCTCGACGGTGTGATTATGCGGTCACGTCTTGTTCAATTAGGTGCCAGGCCATCACTCAATCTGACCACTGCGGTTACTGACGTCTTGATGCTCGACGGAGGCCAGTCTGACAAGCGGATGGCTAGGGTTACCGAACGAGGGCTCCCACAGATAGCCGAGTCCGATGTCAACGAGGCGTTGGTTTCCGGTGTGGTTCCGGAGCACATGAAGCTTGAATCACGTTTGTCTGCACCTATTTTGATTCGTGGCGAGGCTATCGATCTTCCCGCAGCTCGGTCGGCGTGGTCGGTCAATGTTGCGTGGCGGGCGGAGAACGTCGGCGGAGAATTCGATGTAGACGTGGTCGCCTTCCTTCTTGATGACACGGACAAGGTCGACTCCGATCAAGACTTCATTTTCTACAACAACGTCGCGGACGAAGATGGCGCAGTTGAGCTTTCCGTTGACGGGGACAGCGAGCAAAGTATCCGGACAGATCTCGATGCGTTACCTGCCGAATGCCGGCGGGTTGTGATCGCAGCTGCTGTCGACGATGAAAAGACCTTCGGCGACCTGGGAGCAGTCACTGTCAGCATCGACGGCCCCGACGGAACATTTGCGACGTTTGTACTCGATCTCGGGACAGTCGAACGCACCATGGTGCTTACCGAGATCTATCGCCGCGGAGATGTCTGGCGTCTGCGCGCCGTTGGTCAGGGTTACGACCATGATCTTGGTGCAATGGCAGTCGGTTACGGCGTTAAGGTAGACGAGGACTGATCATGTTCGCGGGACGCACTGCCAGGCGCGGTCACTCGCAACCTTGTGGACTTCGATATCGATACCATCTCGAATTCAAAGGCGGCGATACTCCGGAGCTCTTGGAACTAAAATCTTCGACAGCTCGACCATTCGCTGCCATCTCAGGTGTTGCGACTCGCGTACTTCAGAACAAGGTGGGCATTGCACGTTCGCCGTGACGAGCTTCGGCAACGCGAGCAGTCCAGCGCTTGACAAGCCACATCTCAATCAGCTCTGGGTTTGTCCGGGTTTTGGTTGCCCATGAGGTGACCAACTGGTTGTAGCGGTGATAGCGACGCAACGTAAAACTGCTGACGGATGGATCTTCCAGCCAACCTTCGTGTATCAGGGTCGAGACACCGAATTGGTCGATCAATTGTGCGCGGCCGCCCTCCACTGAGACTTCAGCAGCCCACATGAATGCCGACAGGAGAGAGACCCCAACGCCTGGTGTCATTGGCCACCCCGACCACGTGTCACGGTGGATATTCGGCATGGTGCGGGTCTTGATGCAGTAATCGAGGACAGTCTTGATCGTCTTCAAAGGATCGTCACCCTCAGCGACCTGCGTGCTGAATACGTCAGGGAATCTGCGTTTGAATCGGCGACTGCGGTGAGCACTTTGCCAAGCCGCGCACAGAAATAGCAATCCGAGTCCAGCATGGTCCGCGGTAAAGAGCTCACTGCCGGGTCGAAGGTCGTTGCGCTGCACGGTAGCCAGACCAGACGTGACAACCTTGCCGTCGTCGTCTCGGCCGTATAGCTGGATCTCGTGCTTGGCCTCTCTTAGGTGGGCATTCCACCAGTCCAGATCCACTCGGGCTCCATCGTCGAGTACATGCAGATCGTAAGTCCGTGTCTGGCACCATTGAACGCACGCCTCTGGCGTCTCGAATCCGTCGTCCTCGATATGCATGTGGGCGATCCTGGCACGTCTCACCGACATATCGCTCGAGGTGGCCGGCGTGGCGCCGGGATCGAGGTCGTTACCTCCGATAACGTGAACGCCAGTGCGTGTGCATGAACATGTGGGGGATAGGACGCCTGGGTGACTGACATTGTGAGTATCGCGCACGGTGCTGAGGATTTTGATACGCGTCTGCGGCGCGAAGCAATGCAGTTTCTTACAGTGCGAACCAACGACGGTCTCAACTCCATTAGCAAGCAAGAGATGCTCGACTTCACCATCGACGGCGAAATGTTCAGACTGATGGATCCCCAACGAGGTATCCGCAAACCACGTCAGCTCTCGTCGGCTCTTTCGATCAGCACGGTTTATCGTCGTGAAGGCGCTGACCGACCATATGAGGATGCGGTCGGAGCTGACGGATTTCTTCGGTACAAGTGGAGCGGTGTGGACCCGGATCACCAGGACAACCGCGGGCTGCGTGCGGCAATGGAGCAGAAAGTGCCGCTGATCTGGTTCTTCGGTGTGGGACCTGGGCAGTTTCAGCCGGTCTTCCCGGTCTACTTGGTTGACGAAGAGGTGGGTCTCCATCAGTTTGTCGTTGCCACCGAATTTGCTCGTGATCTCCACGTGACGGATTCTCCGATCGAATCTCATCTTCGTCGTTACCTAATCGCAGAAACCAAGCGACGGCTGCACCAGCCGGTATTCCGAGCTACAGTGATGCGGGCCTACGAAACGCGGTGCGCTGTCTGCTCTTTAGGTCACAGCTCATTGCTTGATGCGGCGCATATTGTGCCCGATTCCGATGAAGCTGGAGTAGCTTCGGTGCGAAATGGCTTGGCAATGTGCAAGATCCACCACGCTGCATTCGATGTTCATATTCTGGGGATCAGTCCTGATCTCGTCGTCGAGATCAGGCAGGATCTTCTCGAAGAGATCGATGGTCCGATGTTGGAGCACGGGTTGAAGGAGCGTCACGGTCAGAAGTTGATGGTGATTCCAGCGCTCAGATCTGAACGCCCCGACCCGGAGTTGCTTGCACTGAGCTACAAGAAGTTTCAGTCCGCTGGCTGACGTTGCTCGCGCTGTGCTCGCAGGACCTGTCGCGGATAGGGCGGCCTATGTCGGTTCGGTCCCGGCGCTGGCGAAACCGCCCGCGCGCGTGCATCGCTTAGTTGGAGAGATGCACGCGCGCAATATAAATCGTGGGCCGCTAGCTACTGCCGGGCGTCGAGGCGACTGCCGTGATGCCAGGCTCACCGTCGGCGTCATCGCCGCAATCGCAGTCACAATCGTCGCCGCAGCCACCGGTGTTGCATTCGCCGGCGTAACTGTCGTCATCTTCGTCGCAGTCGAGGGTGCCGCCGAAGGACTCTGCAAAATCGTCGTCGAGCTCGTGAGTGAAGGCGTGAACCTCGTCGACCAGGTTGAGGAGATGCTGCGGGGCGAAGGGGTCCGCATCAAGCATCGTCGAGACCAGCAGGTGGTCGCCACTGAAGGCGAAGCGCAGGCGCGGCCATTCCTGTGCGAGTTCGATCAGCTGGGTTGCAGCATGGGCGGGATTACCGAGACCCGTGAGGACCGAGGACCAGACGTTGATCTGGGGGCCGTCATCCGCGACCGTCACGTAAACGACAAACCCGTGAACCGGCACGACAATGTCGCCGTCGTCGTCGGTGTCGGGCTCGCTGCCCAGCAGTTCGGCGAGAGTCTGAACGCACAGGCGAACCAATTCGTCGCGCTCGTCCGTCACTAGGGCAATGGCGCCGTTGATGTGGAGGGGCTGGTCGGCGGTCGTGTCGTGGTCGCTCATGGATCCTCATGTTCTGTGCCAGTCCGAGCAGGCGCTTGGCACTGTTTTCGTGCGGTGGGTGTCAGGTCTACGGTAGTCGGCGCACACTCTTGTCCGCTTAGTGGATCATCCAATAGTGTCCCTTTCGACGGGCGCTGAGTAGAACTTCGCCGGCGCAGAGCGACGTGACTCGAGTCCCGACAAATCCGGCAGCTTTGTGGCAGTGAGTATCTCGGCTTGTCGGTAGGTAGATCTAGTCTCCACAAATGACGGGTCAGCGAGTTCGACGAGCTTCACATCTGCGTTTGGTGCCTGCATTTCAAGCGGCACAAACCGTCCGTACGCCGAGGCAGATGCGGAATCAGCGTCGACGGCCGGAGGTGGCGAACTTTGTCATGCGGATCGAACTTGATTGCGTCGCGCCACCCATTTGGCGAAGGTTCTCGGTGCCGTCGAATATCGAACTCGACCAATTGCATTCGATCATCCAGGCGGTCATGGGATGGGGTGATCAACACGCACATCAGTGGGTGAGCGTCCATCATTCAACGAGCAATGGCCCAGATCGGTATATCGCGCGAGAGGCGATCGAGCGCGATGGATATCGGGAAGACGAGTTTGGTGAGGACGAAGTCCGGATCGACGAGGCGGTCACCGCGGTAGGGGAGTACGTCCGATACGAGTACAACGTACGTGCCAAGTGGAGTCACACGTTGTTTCTCGAGCAGATTGTCGAAGACCAGCCGATTTCTGCGCCATCCTGTCTTGATGGCGCGAGAGCGTGCCCGCCGGAGGATTCTGGCGGTCCGGTCGTGTATCTCGAGTTCCTGAACGCGCAGGTGCGTACCGGGCTGTTCGATCCCGAACGTTTTGTTCTCACAGTGTCCAATGCGGCAGTCACCACGTCGGTGGCACTGCATAGGTCACCGCCTGTGGGCAGTTCGCTGTTCGAGAAGTTCTTGCGTCGCCTGTCGGTTCATTCCGCGCCGAAACTGTTTGCCGCAGTTGCCAAAGCGGAACTTTGCGGCGGATATGACAACTACTTCGAGACAATGCGTGAGGGAGCAACACGCCAGCTGCTGTGGCTACTGAACTCTGCGCGAGGTGGTGGGATCGTGTTGACGTCGTCCGGGGCACTGCCTCCGGACCTTGGTGCGTCTGCTCGAGACGAACTCGATTGGGACAGTGAGTGGATCGATGCCGCGGTAGGGAGTGACTCGCAATTAGCAGTACTTGTTGAGATCGCCAAGACCCTGAGATTGGTCCGGAAACTCCGAGGCACTTTGATTCTGACTCGACTCGGCGCGTCAGTTCTAGCGTATGAAGGCGAGCTGTGGCGCCACATCGTGATGACCATGCCGTTGGGAAAGGGCGAGCTGGCGCAGGAAGCCGGCCGAATTCTGTTCCTTACGTTGGCTGCCGGCTTGTCGGAGTCCGAACGTAGTGAAGTGATGATCGAAGGACTCACGGCATTGGGTTGGTCGACAACCGACGGAACACTCCTCGGCGACGACGATTGGATGTGGATGGTGAGAGGCACTCTCCTGTACCTGCGAATGATCGGGGCGATTGTCTCCAATCCGTTGGACCAGCATGTTTCCGCCGATCCTGAGTGGGGCCGACGTTTTGCCCGGATGGTTCTGTCTAAATAATTACCCGATCGAATCGACCGTCGATATCAATCGATGCAGAGTTGTTATATGTGCTGGAAGCGCATGATTTTCCGGCGACGGAATCCCGAATATTTTCGGGTGGCAAAATATGCGAGTTTTTGTTCGAAATTGCCATCATGCTAGGGTCGATCCTCAGTTGTTGAATTGCGTGGTCGAGCCAAAAGCTTGCGCAGAAGATTTATTTTGTGGAGGTTGGGTTTCGGAAAAGACGAAGTGCGTGTTGCTAGTCAATTGAATATGTGACCGGTGTTGGTATGACGGTCGCTCCTAGGGCGTGCAGAAGCGAAGCGCAAAGATCCTGAACAGGGGTTTTTGCGCGTTGTTCTGCCGATTATGTGCGAAGGGTGTGGCATGTGACGGGGTCCGACATGGTCCAGTTCAGTACCTTGGTAATTGTTTCACTGCTTGTTGCTTTTTATGGTGGAACATTTCTGATTTCTCTTCGTATCGGTAAGAAGCAGGAAAATGCCGACGGTTTTATGACCGCCGGAAACAAATTAGGATTTGGTGTTTCGGCCGCGAGTATGACGGCCACTTGGATTTGGGCGTCGTCGATGTACGCATCCGCCACTTCTGGCTACACCTACGGAATCTCCGGCCCCATTCACTACGGTTTGTGGGGCGCGTTGATGATTCTCTTCATTTATCCCTTTGGTCAGCGAATTCGTAAAGTGGCACCGAAAGCCCATACTCTGGCTGAGGTCATGTACGCGCGGCACGGACGCTCGAGTCAGCTGATGCTCGCGGGTTCCAATATCGTCGGCAGTCTCATCAGTCTGATGTCGAACTTCCTCGCTGGTGGTCTGCTGATCGCGTTGCTTTCGCCGTTCAACTTCATTCAGGGTGTGTTCATCGTCGCGTTGGGCGTTTTGCTGTACACGTTGTGGTCGGGTTTCCGTGCTTCGGTGCTGACCGACTTCGTTCAGCTGATCGGAATGCTCGGTGCGGTAGCGGTTTTGGTGCCGTTCATCTTCTTCGCAGCTGGGTTCCCGGCGGCCTTCGAATCCGGCGCAGGCAACCTCACTGCTGAGCAGGGCAACTTCTTCTCGAGCGTTGCCTTCTTCGAACAGGGTGCGCCGTACATCGCGGCAGTTCTTGCCTACGCAATTGGCAACCAGACCATCGCCCAACGACTCTTCGCGGTCCGCGAAGACCTGATCAAGCCCACCTTCATCACCGCAACTGTGGGATACGGCGCAACGGTCATCGGTGTCGGAATGCTGGGTGTTCTCGCGCTGTACCTCGGAATCGAGCCAACTGATGGTGACGTCAACAACCTGATTCCGCAGATGGCCGCGTCGTACCTGCCCGGAATTTTGCTTGCTGTCTTCTTTGTCATGATCATCGGCGCGCTGTCATCGACGGCGGACTCGGACCTTGCTGCACTATCGTCCATCGTGATGACCGACGTTTACGGCCAGGCTGTCGCCGGCAAGGCTAATGCGAACCCTCGACGGATGCTGCTTATCGGCCGAGTAACGATGATTGTTGCCACGGCGGCGGCTATCTCCTTGGCAAGTCTGCAATTGAGCATTCTGGATCTGTTGGTGTTCGTCGGCGCGCTGTGGGGCGCTTTGGTGTTCCCGGTTATCGCGAGCTTCTACTGGGGCAAGGTCACCAACAAAGCCTTCACTGTGTCGGTGCTGGTGGCTCTTGCTGCCTTCTTGCCCGTCCGATTCAGTTGGGTGCCGATGGATGGGATGTTCGGGATACTCTCCGACATCGTTGCCGTTGTCGGTATCGGAGTGGTGCTGGGGCTCATGGCATTTGGATTCTTCGGTCTGAAGGTTGCGCAGATCGTCGGTGGCCTGGCGATCGTGCTGTCCGCGCCGTTCGCGATCGGCTTCCTGCACGACTACCCAACGCTCAGCGGATCTTTGGTGGCCTATGCCGTCAGTACCGTCGTGTGTTTTGCGATGTCCGTCAATCAGCGTGAGACGTTCGATTTCGAACTGATCAAGCAGCGGACGGGAGACTTCGACGAGGAAGAGTTTCCTGCTGTGGGAGCGTCCGGAAAGTAACCGTCGAGTCACCTGGAAGGAATTCGAATGAGCACAGCTCTACTGACCGTTTATGTTCTGATCTGGCCGGCGTTGGTGCTGGTTGTCTTGGGAGTCATCAGCAAGGGATTCTTCAAGGATTGGGCAACTGCTCGCCGCAACGGTGAGGATCTGGTGTAACTGTTCACGCCGCCACCGACACACTTGCTGTCGGTGGCGGCGGTCATATTGCGTCGGACACAGGGGTCGGCGTTATAGTTGCTCAGTGCAACACAACGGAGCAAAGTCGCTCACCGGGCCGCCGGCCGTCCATGACGAGCTGGTGCATCTGACGCGACAGCTGATGACGGGGGATCGGCATTCCGACGATCAGCCGTCCATCGCGCAGCACTCGTTCCTCTCGTTCATCGGCCGCAATGACGGCTGCCGGGCAACAGAGATCTCCGACGTTTTCGGCGTCAACCGCTCGACCATCTCGCGCCAAGTGCGTGGATGCATCGACGCAGGCTGGGTGTATGCCGATCCGGGACCCGTTCGCTTGGGCAATCCGCTCCACCTCACTGACGAGGGTCGCAAATATCTCGACGCCGCCGACGCGCGTCGACTCGACCAAGTCGTCAGCAGGCTGCACGATTGGACTGAGTCCGAGATCGAGGAATTCGCCCGTGCACTTCACCGCTTCAGAATCAGCACAGAATCGCAGACCGACGGAGATGACACCCTGTGAGTGAGTACAGCGCCAAAGCCCAGTTCACTATCTCCGACAACGAGTCGGTGGTGCACACAGTCTTCACTCACGCCGAGCGCACCCCGAACCTCACGGTGTTCTCGCGGCCGATGGGCAACGGGTGGGTCGACGTCTCGGCGAAGGAATTTGCCGAGCAGGTCATGGGCGTGGCAAACGGGTTGATTGCCGCCGGAGTTCAGCCAGGGGACCGCGTCGCGCTTCTGTCGGCCACTCGCTACGAGTGGACGCTTTTCGACTTCGCCATCTGGGCGGCCGGCGCTGCGACGGTTCCGATCTACGACTCGTCATCGAAGGGCCAGGTTGCTTGGATCCTCGAGGATTCCGAGTCCGTCATGGCCATCGTGGAGACGGGGACGCACGAGCAGTTGTTCCAGGATGCGCCGCCTAGCCTGCGCGCTGTCATGCAGATCGACGCCGGCGCTGTGGCAGAGCTGACCAAGCAGGGCATCGACGTCGACGAAACCGAACTGAAGAAGCGCCTCGACGGTATCCGCGCTGACGACCTTGCATCGCTCGTCTACACGTCCGGAACGACGGGCCGGCCGAAGGGCTGCATCCTCACTCATCGGAATTTCTTGTCCGAGGTGCGCGGCATTCTGACTGCGTCGATCGGTAAGGTCGCGGTTCCGGGGAACCGAGTTCTGACCTTCCTTCCCCTGGCACATGTACTTGCTCGCGCAGTGTCCTTGGCGACGTTCGAAGCTGGTGCTGCGCAGGCGCATTGGTCTGATTTCTCGAACATTACAACGCAATTCGAGCGGTACAAGCCCAATACGATCCTCGGCGTCCCGCGGGTCTTCGAGAAGGTTCGCGACGGTGCGGCGCGGAAGGCGGAATCCGGCGGCAAGGTTCCCGGTGCAATCTTTGCTTTTGCAGAAGCAACGGCCAAGGAGTACAGCCAGTCTCTCGACGCCGGTGGCCCGTCCCTGGTGCTCAAGGCGAAGCATGCCGTCGCAGACAAGCTTGTGTACTCGAAGCTGCGCGCAGCACTCGGCGGCGAGTGCTGGTTCGCCATTTCCGGCGGCGGTGCACTGACCCCGGAACTCGGTCACTTCTTCCGTGGGCTCGGCGTTCCGATCTACGAAGGTTACGGACTCACCGAAACCACGGCAGCGCACTGCGTCAACATTCCCGGGGCTCAGAAGATCGGCACGGTCGGGCAGCCTATGGGTGGCAACGGAGTTCGCATTGCCGAAGACGGCGAGATCGAGCTCAACGGTGGAGTGGTCTTCAAGGGTTACTGGAAGAACGAAAAAGCCACCGAAGAGTCCTTCGACAACGGTTGGCTCCGCACCGGTGATCTCGGTGAGCTCGACAGTGACGGTTACCTTTCCATCACCGGCCGCAAGAAAGACCTCCTGGTGACGGCAGGTGGCAAAAACGTTTCACCCGGCCCGATGGAAGACCGTATTCGGTCGCATTCCATCATCTCGCAGGCAGTGGTCGTCGGCGATGGAAAGTCTTACGTCACGGCACTTCTGACGGTTGATCCCGAGGTGTTCGAGAAGTGGAAGGCCGATAACGGCAAGCCCGCCGAAGCAACCGTCGCCGAACTGCGTGACGACAATGATCTTCGGGCAGAAATGCAGAAGGCGATCGATGACGCCAATTCGGCTGTCTCGCATGCCGAGTCGATCAAGAAGTTCGTGATTCTCGATCGGGATCTCACTGAGGAAGACGGTGAAATGACGGCAACCCTCAAGATCAAGCGAAACGTAGTCGTCGACCGGTTCTCCAAGGAAATCGAAGGCATGTACACCAAGAGCTAGGAGCGCTTGGGGAACTGCTCGCGGTAGGCTATGACGTCGTCGAGTCGGAATCGGCGGTGCGTTCCGCGTAGCTCGATCGGGAGCTTGCCGGCATCGGCAAGCTTGCGGACATACGTGTCCGAGACGCCGAGAATTTCCGCGGTTTGAGACGTTGTGAGTAGTTCGGCAACGGCACCGAGCGCAACACTGTCACCGTTGGCTAGGTATTTCAGCAGCGCTACGACGGCATCGCCCACTGAGGCCGGGACGTCGATTGTCACGCCGTCGATCACGAGCGTCGTCGTGGCAGTTGAGGTTTGAGCGAGCGCTGACAGCGCGGTCTTGATCTTTTCTGCGTCGGCGCTACCGACTGCTGAAATTACGTGGTCAATGCTCACGTCGAGCTCCGATCGAAGTAGTTGTCACATGAGTGTTGTCAGGCGATGGCGAAGAAGGCCGGCGAGAAGTTCTGTTGTCCTTGCATCGAATCCGATCTCGGTGCATCGCTCGGCCCAGCCGTGTGCAGCTTTGACCAGCGCGTCGATCATTCGGGTGACCGCGCGTTCGCGAAGTCCGAGCCGTAGTCCGGCGTCGATGAAGTTGGCGCGGGTCAGGCGATTGGCGCGCCCGTACAGGTTCATCGCCATCGGATCATTCCAGCCGGTGTACGGCTGAGTGCTGAGTAGATCGTAAGCCGGACTCGGTTGCCACAATGCGTTGGGCGCGTAGATCGACAGGTTCTTTCCGTGTAAGTCTCCATTGCCGATGAGCCATGAAAAGGTCACTGTGCGAAGCAATTCCAGTGTGGATGCAGATTTGGAGCCGCCGCCCGCTTCGCAGGCATCGGTAAGCGCCGTGATGGCAGTCTCGGTTTTCATCCGGTACTTGGACGCCGGATAGATGCCGGCAACTTGGCATGCATCCTCTTGAGCGATGCGGTGGCCATCGCGACGGTCGAAACGCTCGACAAGTAACGCACTCCTGCCGTCGGCGTCGTGGAGAAGTTGAGTGGTCGGCACGCGTAGCCCACATGCTGCCGCCATTCTCATGAAAAAGTGTTCGTTCTCCGACAACAGTGGGAATCCAACGGGCGGAGTGAGTTTGAGGATCGCGGGCCCGGCGGGAGTGTTTGTCGGTACCGACCACATATTGGCACTGACCTTGGGCTGGACTCCGGAAAGTGCAAGCGGATCTGCGTCGACCGAACCGGCGAGGCGATTGAATAGGCTGTGGAAGTTGGCGTCTCGTTCCGGCGCAAACATCGGTTGCGGTTCCGGTGGGACACTACCTGCGGGCGCGATCCGCACATTTCCGATGGTGTCGGCGCCGACGGCCAATAGCAGAGTCAGATGGTCGTCGATCGAGGTTTTGGTCGAGGAAACTACCGCGCCGAGGCGAACACCCTCCGGGAGAAGGCCTGCGAAGAAGGGGGGAACCGCACCGCCGGTGGTGACCACGGGGTAGTGCCCATTCGCGAGCAACGACCATGACACTGAGTGAGATCGGATCGATGCCCCGGTCGATGACAGCGTGCTGTAGTCGAATTCGATCGTGTCGTTTGTTTGGCGTGTGAGGGTGGCAACCTGCACGTCGTCGATGTAGACGTCTGCATTGTCGATGTCCGTCAGCGTCGTGCTGAGAGGGCTGCTCATTGAGGCGCCTCGAGTTCGGCGATCGTGATTGGCTGCAGGCGCAGTCCGAGGGCGTCGGCAATTTCGACGATTGATGCCAGCTTCACGGATCCGGTGCCGTATTCGAGCGCTTGAACGCTGGATCGGGACACCCCGGCTAGGTCGGCGAGTGTTTGCTGGGTGAGTCGGAGTTGGACCCTGCGTTCGGCAAACAGCTCGCCTATGCGTGCAATTTCAGGCATAGGACTGCTGCGCGTCGGTGAACTTCTACGTGGCTGACTCATTGCCGCTCCTATGCCTTATTTTGCAAGCATAAGTCAGGGTGGGGTTGCAGGGCAATCTCAAATGCTCGTTGTGCTTGCATTTTCGTGCATTAGCTTCCCCGTAGCAGGGTAGTCGAGGAGATCGCCCATCGGAGCGTCAACCTACCGACAGAGTTGGTGTTCCCCAGCTTTCAGACCAGCCTGATCGGAATTCAAGTCGTTTGGCGAGAAGAGTTTTCGGGTGTCGCTCGAACCTAGCTCCCAATATTGCTGTGACTCGACGTAGCATCCTGAATGTGGCTAGACGATCGGTAACAGTGAGATTTGATTCAGAGGAACTCGAGGCTCTCGAGGCGCTCCGGGAGCTTACGGGCGCGGACATATCCAGCGTCGTGCGCGAAGCAGTCATCGAGCACGCGAAGCGATGTGCCAGGCAGGCGCCGCCGCGCGATATCGGCGACAAGCGTAAGTCCCTGACCTTGAACGATGCCTTCGCGCGATACTCGGCGATGTGTGTTGAGCAGGAGCGGGAAGCCTCCTAAACCAAGGAGCGGTGGAGACATGACGTCCCCACCGCATTTCCCGGTTGTTGAATTATGAACGAACTAGAATCTTGACTGCTGTGTCGTTGTGTTCGATCAAGGTTGTGAAGCCTTCTGAAATCAACTCTTCGAGGTGAATGCGTCCGGTGATGAACGGGGCGAGGTCGACAACTCCGTCCTGAACCATTTTGATGACAGCTTCATGATCGCGGACGTACGCGATTGTTCCTCGCAGATCGATCTCTTTGAGGACGAGCTTCTGCATGTCGATGGTCGCGGGCTTGCCCCAAATTGACACGTTGACAACCACTCCCGCGGGTCGAACGGTGTCGAGCATGGTGTCGAGCACTGCGTTGACACCGGCACATTCGAATCCGATATCCGCGCCGATGCCATCGCTGATCTCGAGAACGCGGGCCTTCACGTCCTCGCTGCTCGGATCGATGACATAGTCAGCGACACCGCTGGACAGTGCCTTTTCTTTACGCGCACCGCTGAGTTCCGTGACGATCGTTGTTGCGCCAAGACCTTTGAGTACTGCGGCGACCAGCAGCCCGATAGGTCCGGCGCCTCCGACTATCGCGATGTCGCCACTTTGGGCGCCGCTACGAACGACGGCATGGTGTGCAACGCTCAACGGCTCGATCAGCGCAGCTTCGTCCAATGGGATGTTGCCGATCTTGTGAACCCAACGTCGGTCAACCACAACCTTTTCGCTGAGTCCGCCACCGCCGCCGGCCAATCCGATGAATCCCATCTGAGTGCACAGGTGATAGTTGCCGGCTTTACACGGAGCACATTCGTTGCAGACGAAATACGGTTCAACGACGACGTTTTCGCCCACTTCGACGTCGGTCACGCCTTCGCCGACTTCTTCGACAGTGCCCGAGAATTCGTGCCCCATAGTGACCGGCGCGTTCTCATGAGAGAGGGGGTGGGGGTGGCCGGGCGCCGAGATGAAGATTGGACCCTCGAGGTACTCATGGAGATCGGTGCCACAAATCCCGCACCAGGCGACCTTCAATTTGACGGTACCTGGCCGCACTTCGGGCTCGGGAATGTCTTCGATTCGGATGTCTTTCTGACCGTGGAACCGTGCTGCCTTCATAGATCCGCACCTCACTTCGTTGTGAATCCGCTGGTAGATCAACGCTAGGACTCCGATGGTGGGGTGTGAAGGGTTGCAATGGATTGCAATGTGGTGGAACGGGGAGCGTGTCCAATGGTGTCGTCGATGATCTGACAGTGGGGAATGAAGTTTGATGTGCGCACTCGCCACCTAGACTGCAGTCATGTTTTCGAACGAAGTTAGCCGTCGGACCTTTGTCGTGGGAGCTGCAGCCGCGGCTGCCTCAACGCTTGGAATGACGAACGCGTCGGCTTCCGTTCCAGCTTCAGTGAATCCGACTATCACTGCGCGCCAAAGGTTCTTCGGACCCGAGAATGTTGATCCAGCGACCGGCGACGTTGACTCGTCAAAGACGATTCTTTCGTGGTTCGGTGTCACGAATTTTGCGATGGCCATCGCGGGCAACGTCGTTCTACTGGACGCATGGGTTCCTCGAGGCGAGTTCTCGAACTATGTGCCGACCAGCCCTGAAGAACTGGCCGCGCTAGCTCCGAGCCACATCCTGATTGGGCATGGGCATTTCGATCACGCCGCTGACGCTGCCGAAATTGCCTCGAGGTGTGGAGCAACCATCGTTGGAACCGACGAGCATTGCAGTCAGATCGCAGAGCAAGCGAGAACTGAGCTCCGAACGTTGCCGCTGGATTCTGACCGAACTGACTTCTCGCTATCCAACGGTGTTGCCGTGCACTCTGTTCGGCACTTGCACTCCGCGCTGCGGGCCCCGCGAGGCGAGCAGCCGCCACTCGTTCTTGTGCCCGATTTCAGTCCGGCCATCGAACATCCGCCGACACCTCACGACACTGCACACCTGGCGTCGCATTTCAACGACGCCGAGGGTGGATCGTTGCTCTACCAGTTCGTGGTCGGTGACTTCGTACTGACCTGGCACGACAGCACAGGGCCGCTCTTCACCGACGCTCCGGAGATCCTGGACGCCCTGCGAGCGCTGCCGGCGTCCACAGTTCAGATCGGGTCTATTCAGGGTTACAACCAATACTCGAACGGGCTCAGCGACCCGCTCGACTACATCCGAGCACTACGGCCTTCGCTCTTCGTTCCGGCGCACCATGACAATTGGCTCGCGCCGCTCTCCGCACCGGCCGTCGCGTACGAAGAGAGACTGCGTCAAGCGCTCGCAGGCTTGCCGACATCACCCGAACTACGACTGCTCACCGATCCGGCAGACTATGTCCAGCCTTCACGGCTCACGTTCGACATACCGGTGAAGTGACAGACGTAGATTCAGATTCAGTGGATGTGCTCCTGCCAATCAGCTGGTACTCGGCCGGCCGGACCAGGAACCGGCTGGTTGGCGGGATGCGAAGTGGGCGGGGCCAATTCAGGACCGTCATAGGCTTCCTGAGTTTCGAAGCTCCAGAACCAATCCTCGCCAGGCTCGAAACTCTGCATGAAGGGGTGCTTGGTAGCCGCGGCGTGAGCGCTGGCATGTTGTGACGGGGATGAGTCACAGCATCCGATGTGACCGCACTGAGTACATCGACGCAGATGCACCCACCAACCGCCAGCAGCGTCGCATTCGACGCACCCGGCACCGCTCGGCGGCACACTCGGATCAATTCCAGCTGGAAGTCCGTCGGTCATGGTCAGTCCCTTCGTTGAAGTGGCTCTGCTTATTCATCGTGCGCGCCGAGTCGGGCGTGCGCTACTCGGCATCGTCGTCATGGTTGCGCTCTGGTCCGGAGATCGGCAGGAGAACACGGAAGCGGGTGTCCCCGGGTTCGGATGTGACCCGAAGTTCACCGTGATGTTTGCCGACAACGATTCTCCACGAAATGTCCAGGCCCAAGCCCGTTCCCTCACCGACAGGTTTTGTGGTGAAGAAGGGCTGGAAGATTCTGTCGATGACGTCGTCGGGGATTCCTGATCCTGTATCGCAGATTTCGATGCAGACTCGATCGCCGTCGCGGCTGGTGCGAACAGTCAAGGTCCCAGTGCCATCCATAGCAGCGACAGCGTTGTCGATCAGATTGGTCCACACTTGATTGAGTTCGCCTGCATACGCATCGATGGGTGGGAGTGCCCGGTCGTATTCCTTGACGACGGTGATGTCACCGATTTTCTGTCCCAACATAATCAGCGTGCTGTCAAGCAATTCGTGAACGTCGATGGTCTGGAAGGGCGCGCGGTCCATTTGCGAATACTGTTTGGCCGCACCGACAAGCGTGGAGATTCGGGTGGTGGAATCGGCGATCTCGTTCATCAGTAGCTCAGACTCGATGGTGTAGTTCAACCAACGGATTGCCCCCTCGAGCACGGACTCGTCCACTGCTGCGGCAACAGTCTCCAGCCAGTTGGTGTCGAGGCCAGCTTGGACGAAGGTTGGTGCTAGGTCCCAACCTTCGCGGATTGAATGGTCCTCGAACCATTCACCCAGGGAGTCTTCTCGATCGGATGCTTCAAGGGGCGTGAGCGTCGGAGCCTTGGCAACAACTTCGGCGACTTCCTCTTGCATATGCATGAGGGTGACAAGTGAGTCGCGATCGTAGAAGCCTGAGGCGATCATCCCCAGTTTGCGCCGCATGCCGGCGACGCGTTCGCGCAACGACGCGGTCGCCCGCACTGCGGCGGCTGCGGGATTGTTCAGTTCGTGGGTCAATCCGGCGGAGAGGGAGCCGAGGGCGAGAAGACGCTCACGTTGATCCATGATCTGGCGGGTGTTCTGGTTCCCGAAGAACACTCCTTCGAGAAGGTGCACAGCCATCGGAAACCATTCGCGCACTACAGCGCCGAACTTGTCGGCGTCGAGAACGAAGAAGGTCGACGGCTTCGTTACGCGCAGCGACGCCGAATAGATTTGCGGGACACGATCACCCAAGTACGACGTCCAACCGCCGGAGTAGACGCCTCTCTGGGAGGTGCGCACCATCTCGATGTCTTCGCCGCCGGAGAGTTTCGACATGATCAGCTCGCCCTCGATCAGGACGTAGAAGCACGATGCCGGGTCGCCTTCGAGGTAGACCTGGCCGCGGTCGATTTCAGTGATGTGGCCACTCTGGCAGAGTGTTTCGAGTTGATCGTCGGTGAGCTCCTCGAACAGGAACAGCGTGCGAAGAAGTTCTGGACTGCATTCTGGGACAGACATCAAATCTCCCTATTGTTGAGCGAGATAGCGGTGGACGAACATCACGGCCATCGCTCCTTCACCGACAGCCGATGCGACCCGCTTGGCTGATTCGGCATGCACGTCACCGGCGACAAAGACTCCGGGAACACTGGTTTCGAGGTGGTGGGGTGCTCGGTCGAGGGGCCACCCTTGCGGTGTGATGCCGTCGGCGGCGAGGTCGGGGCCGGCGACGATAAATCCATGTCGATCGCGAACAACAACGTCGCCGAGCCAATCCGTCAGCGGAGCGGCGCCGATGAAGATGAACAGCCAATGTGCGTCGACGATCTCTTCTTCACCAGTTGCTCTGTTCAGCAGCGTGATTCGCTCGAGGTGATCGTCACCGTCAGCGGCGATTACTTCGGTGCAGGCGCGAACCGATATCTTCGGATTTTTCTCGATCTGCTGAATCAGGTAGTAGGACATGGATGCTTCGAGTGAAGCGCCCCGGATGAGGATCGTGACGGATCGTGCACCGCGTGAAAGATAAACAGCTGCTTGGCCGGCGGAGTTTGCCCCACCCACGATGTAGACATCCTGCTCACTACATCGCGCGGCTTCGGTGACAGAAGACCCGTAGTACACGCCTCGGCCGGTGAACGTGTCGAGACCGGGAGCCGAAAGTTGACGGTACGAAACACCCGTGGCCAAGATGACAGAATGCGCATCAACGGATGTGCCGTCGTCGAAACGAACTGTGCGGGCAGAGCCGTTGATTTCGAGACCCGTCACATCGCGGGCTGTGATGACCTCAGCGCCGAACTTTGTTGCCTGCCTCCGCGCGCGATCGGCCAACTGTGATCCGGAAACACCGTCCGGGAAGCCGAGATAGTTCTCGATACGCGAGCTTTGACCGGCCTGTCCACCTGTGGCGCGTCGTTCGATGAGGACAGTTCGCAAACCTTCCGAGGCTCCATAGAGAGCAGCACCCAACCCCGCCGGTCCACCGCCGATCACGACCAAATCGTAGAAGTCCTCGGACAGGGTGGTGCTCAGGCCGAGTTTGTCCGCGAGTTCGGTATCCGTCGGCTCGACCAGTACGTCACCATTGGGAGCAATGACGACGGGAAGGTTTAACTCGTCGACCCCTGCGGCGGTGAGGAGTCGTTGTCCTTCAGGCTCGTCCGACATGTACCAACGGTATGCAAGTTGATTGCGTGCCAGGAACTCTCGAACATCAGAGGATCGTCCCGACCAACGATGGCCGACGACTTTGGTCTCCTCGGCAGGATGGTGACTGGAGCCGGCCCACGCGTCGAGGAGAGCGTCGATGACCGGGTAGAGCTTTTCTTCCGGTGGGTCCCAGGGTTTGAGCAGGTAGTGATCGAGGTCGACGACGTTGATGGCGTCGATCGCGGCCTCGGTATCTGCATACGCGGTGAGCAGAACGCGTCGAGCTATGGGGTAGAGATCCATTGCCTGCTCGAGGAATTCGATTCCGCTCAAACCGGGCATGCGGTAGTCGGCGACGATAACGGCGACAGCATCTCCGCGAAGCTTCATTTCGCGCAGAGTTTCGAGCGCCTGATCGCCCGATTCGGCGCGGATGATCCGATATTTCTCGCCGTAGCGTTTACGAAGGTCGCGGACGACGGCGCGGGAAACCCCGGGGTCGTCGTCGACGCTGAGGATAGCTGGTTTGGCAGGTGCTTTCGGCGTGTTCACTCGGTGCCCTCCCCGACGTTGTAGTCAACCCCTCCAGTATGCGACTGTCACGAGCAGCGTCAATCGCTACAGATGCGCTGCAAGCGAACATGGGGACGTGAACTGGGAATTTGTCGGTAGCGGGAACCGATTGAGTTTCCGGCGCATCAAATAGAGTGAGTTCATACCGAAGGGGGCCCGATGAGAATGTCGATGGGGGGTCGGCTTCTCGTGGCAGGGATTTTGGTATGGGCTTTGGTCGGATGCGGCTCAGCCGTGGAGGGGGAGGCTGAGCCGCTATCCGGTCAAGCGGGATTATTCGATCCGTGTACGGACATTCCGGATTCTGCGATCAGGGGCGTCGGACTTGATCCGTACACGAAGGAGGTTGACATCGAGGGTGTTGAAATCCCCGGATGGAAGATCTGCTCGTGGAAAGGCCCGTGGTACTTCGTTGTCATTTTTTCGAACATGCACTCATTGCAAGATATTCGGGCGAACACCGATTTCACCGGATTTCACGAAGTTGAAATCGGCCAGAGGCAAGGTGTTCAGTACTCCAGTGCTCAGGATCAAGTTGGTGCGTCCTGCTATTTCGCGACGCAAGTCAAACAAGGTTCGATCTGGCTTCAAATCTCCCGGATGGGCCTGCGTCCGATCGAGGAGCCTACATGCGTGCTCATGCAGAGATATGGTTTGGAACTTGAAACTTATTGGCCAAGTTGATGATTGAATTACTGGACAAGGGGAAGTGAAGTGGCTAATCCTGACGGATCCCAACTGTCACAGTGGCTGACTTGGAAAGACGGAATCGAACGCGGCGCCATCGCGGTGGACTTTGAGGTGGCCCGCAAACTCCGTGATAGCTGCAGCGCATTGCGTGCGGAGTTGGAAATGGCCCTTGGGGAGGTCGATTGGGTATCAAATGTGAAGGGAATGGGCACGCTCCAATCAGGTATTGATTTGGCGCGCAAATTCTCCCTGAAAGCGTCTGGAGGCGAGGACTCGCTCGAGAAGTCGCTGGTCAGTCACATCGACGTTCTCAATGAGATGGAAGCGTACTTTCAGGAATGCGTGACGCGCTATTTCGCTGTGGAGGCGGAGAATGCGGGTCGTCTGGCGCGACATGAAGTGTCAGGATCCTAGATTGGCACGGCTTCGACTTATGCTGGCAGCTTTTGTCGTTGGACTTTTTGCGATGGGCTGTGGTTCGACGGTTGAGGGCGAGCCCGAGCGTGCGTCTGGTCAGGAAGGTCTATTCAACCCGTGTACGGACATTCCGGACTCTGTGATTGAGGGAGTGGGGCTTGATCCGGCGACGGAAAGCGCCGATATTTTCGGGGTCGAACAGCCCGGGTGGAAGATTTGCAAATGGTCGGGTGAGTGGTACTTCTTCACAATATTCTCGACCGAACACCCGATTGAACGGCTTCGGGCTAATGAGGAGTATGTCGATATCGAGTCGATACCTATCGGAACCCGGATGGGCGTCGAATTTCACAAAGCAGATGACCCTTCGCTCACTCGCTGTTTCGTAGCGCTTGCAGTGGACCAAGGAATGGTGTGGCTAAGTGTGAATACAAAGGCAACATTCGTGCAAACAGAACCGACTTGTTCGTTGACACGCCGGTATGCGGATGCATTGGAAAGCAACCTCCCTCGGTGATTTCTGGGGCGGTTGAACATCGGAAGTGGAGGGACAATGCCACCGCAGTTTGAAGGTTCAGAATCTCTAGATGCTCGTTCGATGTGGTCAGCATTGACTGCTGACCTTGAGTCTGGGGGTTTGAGTGTTGACCGCGACGTCGCCCGTAAGTTGGTGTCTGCGTGTAGACAACTTCGGGACGAACTCGTTGCGATGAAGGACGGGCTTGATGACCTCGCCGCGGTGAAGGGAATGGGGACGTTGCAATCGGGCATCGACTTGGCTAAGAAATTCTCAGAGAAAGCAGTTGGTGGCGAGGACTCGTTGGAGAAAACACTCGACAGTCATATCGCTGTGGTGAAGGAGATGCGCGCCTACTTCCAAGCCTGCATCGACCGCTATGAGTCCATGGACGACGACAATGCCAACCGCATGGCGCGGCATGAAGTATCGGGTTCCTAGATTGGCAGGGCTTCGACTTATTGCGGCGGCCATTGTCATTGGGTTGTTTGCGGTGGGGTGTGGTTCAACCGTCGAGGGTGTGCCTGAGCGTGCATCTGGTCAGGAGGGATTGTTCAACCCCTGTACGGACATTCCGGACTCGGTGATCGAGGAGGTCGGTCTCGACCCTTCGACGGAACTCATCGATATTGACGGTGTAGAGCAACCAGGATGGAAGATGTGTATGTGGAAATCGACGTGGTACTTCTTCACGATCATGTCGACGAAATACACGCTTGATGATGTGCGAAGCAATTCGGATTACACAAAATTCGATGAGTCGATAATTGCTGATCGAGTCGGACTGTGGTTTCAGCGGGAATCTGACGAAACCATCGACGGGTGCTACCTAGCGTTTGCGGCATCTCAAGGTTCGGTGTGGCTCAACATCGAAGCAGACGCGGGGACGCCGCACCAAGGCTCTACCTGTGGACTTGTCGAAAGTTTTGCATTGCAGCTTGTTTCGTCCTTGCCCCGATAAATCTCCGAGAGTAGGTCCAGTGGCGAGTCAGGAATCTGGCGAACTGTTCGTCGATCCGAAAGTGGCCAAACCAATGGTTGCAGCGTGTGACGCATGGATAGGTGAACTTAAGTTGATGGTCGTGCTCAGCGAGCGACTCAGCGACGTCAAAGGCATGGGAACTCTGGAATCGGGACGCGCCTTGGCCGACAAGTTTGCAAAGAAGGCCATTGGTGGCGAGGACTCGCTGGAGAAATCTCTCGACAGCCACATCACTGTGGTGAAGGAGATGCGAGCCTATTTCCAAGCCTGCATCGACCGCTATGAATCCGTGGACACGGAGAATGCCGCCGCCCATGGGAGGCTCGAGATCCCCGAATAGGCACAAAAAATCTCGCTGAGCCGGAGGGCATCCGACTCAGCGAGACTGTGAAATGACTAGGCGGTGGGCAGAGACTTCAGCGAGGTGACCGTAGCGTCCACGGCGCGTGCTGCTTCGGCGCCCTTCTTCACGAAATGGGTGCTGAAGTAGTCGACATGCTCGGCATGCTCGTGGAAGTTGTGCGGCGTCAGAACGACGGAGAAGACCGGAACATCAGTATCAAGCTGCACTCGCATCAAACCATCGATGACGGCGGTCGCCACAAAATCGTGGCGGTAGATGCCACCGTCGACGACGAGGCCAGCGGCCACAATTGCCTGGTAACGGCCCGTCTGCGCCAAACGGCGCGCATGCAGCGGGATCTCGAAAGCGCCCGGCACCTCGAAGAAATCGACTGAATCGCGGGCGTAGCCCAAACCGACTATTTCGTCTGTGAATCCGTCACGTGCACGGTCCACGATGTTGCGATGCCACGTCGCCTGAATGAACGCGATGCGCTGTCCCTGGATGTCACTCATAACGACGAAACTACTGCACCAGGAAGCGTCGTCGCGAATGCATGTCTCAATCCTGCTGCCGCGGGAACGCCGTGGAGCGCCCCCAGCCTGCATCGTTGGTGAGGTGCTCGAGCAGCGGCTGGATTCGGTAGGGAAGAGGATTGGTCAGCGCGATCGTGGTGGTGGAATGAGTGACACCCGGAAGGCTGACGATCTGCTCCGCCAACTTCTGCAGCGCAGCGTGAGTGGAGGTGGCTACCCGCACCAGCAGATCTTCGCGTCCCGTGGTGGCGTGAATTTCGATCACCTCGGGCAACTCGGCCAAGCTCCTCGCGATGGCGCTGATCTTTCCCTGCTCCAGTTCGAGGCCCACAAATGCCTGGATGGGAATGCCAACTTCGGGGAGATCGAGATTGGGGCGGAACCCGGTGAGAATTCCGCCTGATTCCATGCGCTTCATCCGAGCCTGGACAGTGTTCCGGGCGACTCCCAACGAGTTCGCGAGTTCGGCGACACTCATGCGCGAATCCTTGCTGAGCAATCCGAGTAGCTGGACGTCGAGCTTGTCGATGCTGAGCACTTTGTGAACCTTTCTTCAGTGATCGAGGTCACTGGATGATCGTATTGCTTAGTTCAATAGATTTGCATTGACCAAATCGTAGCTCAGGAAGAGCATTGGTTCTACGAATTGCTCAGCGGAACAGTTTGCGTAGATCACTGTACCCATCGACGATTCGTCTCGATCTCACGCCTGTGTCGTACAAGTCCTTTGGAAAGGTCTATCTCACAATGACTCTCACCGCCGAGCCTGTGAACTCCGCCCACATCTCCGACGACACTGCCGGCGTATTCGATCGCGCAGACTATCTTCGCGATTACCCGCACGAGCAGGTGAGCTTCTTCCAGGATCCGGCGAGCGGACTCAAGGCGATTGTTGCAATCCACTCCACGACGCTCGGGCCGGCGCTCGGCGGCACCCGCTTCTACCCGTACGCGGACGAATCTTCCGCTGTCACAGACGTTTTGCGGCTCTCTCGCGGAATGACCTACAAGGCCGCAGTTGCGGGTGTTGATCTGGGCGGCGGAAAGGCCGTCATCATCGGCGACCCGGCAACGGCGAAGTCTGCCGAATTGCTCGGCGCCTACGCAAAATTCGTTCAGACACTTGGCGGCCGCTACATCACGGCCGGAGATGTGGGAACCAACTCGGACGATCTCGACGTGATCGGGCTCGGAACGGACTTCGTGGTGGGTCGCAATGCGAAGGCAGGTGGCTCGGGCGACAGCGCGCCGATGACGGCCCTCGGCGTTTTCCAGTCACTGTTGGCGGCTGCGCAGGCTCACTGGGGCTCGCGTGATCTGGCCGGAAAGACGGTGGGAGTCGAGGGCACCGGCAAGGTTGGGTACGAACTCATCAAGCTGCTCCTGGCCGACGGCGCGACCGTGCTGGCAACTGATGTCAACGCGACGGCACTCGACCGCGTGAAGGCGGATTTCCCGCAGGTGCAGATCGTGGACAGTGCCATCGACGCCGATCTCGATGTTTATGCGCCCTGCGCAATGGGTGCGACGCTTTCGCACGCCACAGCAGAGGCAATCACAGCCGCGGTGATCTGCGGCGCAGCCAACAACCAGCTGACCGAACCCGAGGTCGAGTCCGTTCTGAGCGAGCGCGGCATTACGTGGGTACCTGATTATGTCGCCAACGGTGGTGGCCTCATTCAGGTTGCGGGCGAGCTGAAAGAGCATACGGCTGAGCAGGTCAGGGCTCAGGTGGAGAAGATTTTCGACACGGTAGCCGAGATTCTTGCCAAGGCGAAGGCTGAAGCAATCCTCGCGGGCGATGCAGCAGACTCCGTCGCCGAGGCGCGTATCGCACAGGCAGTTCGTTTGCGCACGGCGAGCTGAGACGCCCCGCGCGAGGTCATTAATTCGGCCGGTCCCGGCTAGTGTGGAACCAGACAAGCAGATGTGCAGAACTGGAACACGCGAGCCGGGACCGGCCGCAGTGCGTCGAACGCCCTATCCGCTCCATGTCCGACGCCGGAAGGGCCTTTGATGACCGAACAGTACGTTGTGTGGACCGAGAACGATACTGAGCGCCGTGCGCTCTGGGGGTCCACGAGCGGGGCACCGGCCCCCAAGCGGATACTGGTCGCAGACGACACGATGAAGGCGGACGAAGCCTACCGATTGGCTTGCGAGGGAACAGCCCTTCTATGGCGCGGTGACTTCCAGAACGCGCGTCAACTGTCCAAGGCTGTGGCTGCCCGGATGGATCGCAAACCGCGCAGAGACTCGGATGATCCGGCACAGGCCTTCCATCTTCACCGCCAGACACAGGGCCGGCGCGCACAGATTCTCGGCATGCTCCTGATTCCCCTCGACGCGGATCTCTCGATCCCATTGCGTCGTGCGCCCGACGCCCATGTGGCGTTCACCGAGGCATTCGGCGTCACGGATCAGCTGTCGGTTCGTTCGCTGCGTGATCTGTTGGGTGCAATCGGCGCGCACGAGTGGAACCGCAAAGGCGTTCTGATTCCCGCGTTGGACGCTCGGATCCATCCGGCATTCGGAGTGTTCTCGCCCGTGCGCGGTGAGTACATCGACCTGGTGGCCGCTGCGCCGTTGCCGTCGACTGAGAGTGCCTTCGACATCGGTACCGGCACGGGGGTGTTGGCCGCGGTGCTCGCTGCGCGTGGAGTCACGGAAGTGACGGCGACGGATCAAGATCCCCGGGCCCTGCAGTGCGCGCGGTCCAACCTCGACAGGTTGGGTTACAGCGATCAGGTGACGGTGATCGAGGCCGATCTGTTCCCGGAAGGTGCTGCGCCACTGGTGGTCTGCAACCCGCCGTGGATTCCGGCCAAGGCAACCTCGCCGATCGAATACGCGATTTACGACCCGGCCGGAGCGATGTTGAAAGGCTTTCTGACCGGAGTGGGGGATCATCTCGCGGAGGGCGGCGAGGCCTGGCTGATTCTCTCCGATATCGCCGAACACCTGGGCCTGCGCACGCGGACCGAACTGCACGCGATGATCGCAGCAGGTGGATTGACGGTGATCGATCGCATCGACGTCAAACCGACGCACGCCAAGGTGAGTGACCGAACGGACGCTCTGCATGCCGCGCGTGCGCGTGAAACCACCTCGTTGTGGCGGCTTCGTCGGCGCTGAATTTTCGACGTCAGGACGGGTCGTCGAACAGAGTTTCCTGAGTGGGGTCGGCAAATAACCCCATTTGTTCGGGCTGCGGTTTTGCCGGCGGATCCGACTTGGCATCGGGCAACACAACCAGACGAAGTGCACCGCGCAGGCGATCGACCATGCGTTCCCACGTACTGACCTGGTCATTGAATCCGGCGGCTTCTTCAGCGTCGTCGCGGCTGTGTGCGTCGACGGCTTGGCTCCGCAACTGGATCTGCCACTCGTTGCTGATGTGGAGCAACTGCAGGATCAGGTCGCGGTCGCGTCCGCACACGTCGGCGACGGCCTCGAGGTCATCGGCAACATCGAGATCGAGATGAAGCAGCGTCTCGAGTTCCGGCGGCAGATCTTCCATGGTGAGCTCGGGTTGAAGTGTGCCCGACTCGCCGCCCTTGTTCGCGAAGAAGAGATCGCCGCCCAAGCGCGACGCGAACTCGTCGTCGACGGTACGAAGGAACGACGTCAACGAGGCGCACGTATCGGTGAGATGTTTGGGCACAAACGGTGAGCCCGCGACTTCGAGGAAGACGGACAACCTGTCGTCGATCAGAACGAACTTGATCCGGGACCATTTGCGGTTGAGGTCCGCGATGACCTCGCTGGCGCGGGTGCGATCGCTGATGTCCTGTACCAGCGGTGAGAACAGTTGAACGTCAAGCGAATCCGAGAGCGGTCCGACGAACATGACGGTGGAGCCGACGCGAATGGGGATGTCTCCGTCGCTGTCGCGTTCGGGGAGGCTGCCGAGCATGGGAACCAGGGCAAGGGTGACAAGTTCTTTGAGATGGTCGACGTCGTTGGGCAGGTACGCCGCAGCGGGATCGAGCAGCGGTAACTCGTCGACGGTGGTGGCCGACGGATCGAAATCCGGTGTCAGCTGATTGCCGGTGAGATCACTGGACAGAAACGCCGGGTGATGGACACCGAAAACCGTGCGAAATGCCGCAACGGTCATCGAAGCCAGTTGGTCCGACCAGTTCTGCCTCTTGTCGACGCAGAAGGCGGGGGAGCTGTTGTCGGTATCGGGACCGTCCGACGGGGGAGCCCAGCCGAGCGCGACGAGAGTCTCGAGGCCGGACTCGTCGAGGGCGAACCGCGGGTGCAGAAAATTGTTGGAGGGAACCTCACACCGCACCATGTCGGTGTCCCAGATCAGGAACTGGACGCAGGGCGCTCCGCCTTCAGCGGTGTCGATGTCGGAGGTTGCAGCCTCGACAGCAAGGACGTCACCGTCCACCATGATCGAGATGTGGTCGGCCAGGCGTGCCTGAAATTCCGCCCACGCTCGGTCGACACTGATATCGAGGTCGAATCCGTGCACGGCCATCAGTCACCTCCTAACGCAACGCTGAGACCTATACGGTAACGCGAGGTGCCGACAAAGCAGCTGTTTGCAGGTAGGGGATGTAACGCCGGTCACCGTGATAGTTCACGGCGAATGTCTCAGTCTCCGCTGGACGGGCGCTCTGAATCGATGGTGACGACCGGGATTCCTGTGCTGGTCGGGACCGTCGTAGAAGTCACGGTTCCGGACGGGCGCGCGCTCGACGGCGTCGCTGACGCAGGAGTGGACGAAGCAGGCGTCGATGACACCGCAGTGGTGGAACTGGTGCTTGATACAGCAGTGGTGGACGTTGTCGTCGACGCCACTACGGATGTCAGCGGTACGTTGCGCGGGGCCGTGAGCTCGGGTGCGACCTGCCACGTCGGTGTCGGTGGAATCACGACGGTAGGTACGACTATCGAGGTGTAGAACGAGGCAGGTTCGATATCCGCGAGTGAGTCGACGGTGACGGTGGAAACCAACGCGGGCGGGGTGACGATCGGGCCGCCGCCGCCGAATGCTCCGGCTGCTCCACCGAAGAGGAAGCCGGAAGCGACAGAAATGCCGGCAACTGTGAGCGCGCCGACCATGACAGTTCTGTCTCTCATGCACAACCTGTTCTCCGGGAGCAGTACGCAAAGCACTGTAGGCGAAATCGAACAGTAGTGGCACATCGAAAACTATTGGGTGGGACGCGAATAAGTGTGTTGTAGAACACAAAGGCCGCTTCACGTGCAAAACCCCGGGCGTTGAACGCCCGGGGCCTCGCGGCGAAACAGGCTATGCCGGGATGGTCAAAACCTGGCCGGCGTTGATGAGATCCGGGTTGGCAATACCGTTGGCATCGGCGATGCGCTGGTACTGGTTGCCGTCGCCGTAGAAGCGTTCGGCGATCGCCCAGAGGGTGTCGCCGCCTTCGACCGTGTAGGTCTGCGCTGCCGGAGCGGCGGGAGCCGGTTCGGGCTCCGGTGCTGCCGGGGCAGGCTCCGGGGTGGGCTCAGGTGCGGGAGCTGCGACGGCGGTGTCAGTGGACCACAGGATGCGGTCGCCTGCGGACAGAACGACGTTGCGATCGTCCTGCACCGAGAGGGAGACCCCTTCGTTGCCGGAGGTCTGCGATGCCCAGACTGCGTCCCCGTCCTTGTAGAGGACGAAGTTGCCGTCAGCCTGCACGTCCGCGCGGTTAGCGCCCGATCCGTTTGTGCCGGCTGCCCAGACTGCGCGGCCGTCCTCGGAGAGAACCAGGTTGCCGTCTTCCTGCAGGGTGAGGGCGTAGGAACCGTTGTCGGACTTAAGTTCCTGGCCGATAGCGAGACTCTGGCCTGACTGCAGTGTGCTCACACTGTCCCTTTCCAAATCTGTTGCGGTGGGGTCCTGCCACGCAAGCATCACTCGCCAGTTACCTTGCGGTGAGTGGTTGCGTAGGCGGTCCACACTACGTTACCGGAGAGTTTTGTGGAACGTCCGACACACATACTTGAATTTCGGCGAGCGCGATCTCTCTGGTAGTGAGCAGTTTTGGTCGCCAATAGATATTTCCGAGGGTTGACCTGGGCGTCGATCAATCGGTCTGGCCTGAACTCTCGGTGAACTGCGTGTGACTCTCAGCTTATCTTCAGTAATCGCCAGGAGGGGACTGATCGGACAGTGCGGTCAAAGTCTCGCTGTGCAGCACCTGGAGCAATTCGCGCTCGACCGCGGCAAATTCTGGCGAGGTGATCATGTCAAGTTCGCGGGGGCGCGGAAGTGGCACGTCGACGACGCGTTTGACCGTGGCGGGCCGTGCGGAGAGAACGACGACGCGATCGGACAGATAGATGGCCTCACGAATGTCGTGGGTGATCATCAGAACTGTCCACCGATACTGCTGCCACACATCCTGGAGCCAGGACTGCATTTCGGTTCGGGTCAACGAGTCGAGGGCGCCGAACGGTTCGTCGAGCAGCAGAACGGGCTTGCCCTGAACTACGGTGCGCAGCAGGGCAGCCCGCTGGCGCATGCCTCCCGACAGTTGCGACGGAGTGGCATTCTCGAAACCCGACAGTCCGAAGGCGGCAAACAGCTCTCGTGCCTTGTTGCGTGCGGTTTTCCGCGGCACACCCTGTACTTCGAGTCCCAGTGCGGTGTTGTCGAGAACCGAACGCCACGGAAACAGGAGATCCTTCTGAGGCATGTAGGCAGTCGGGATGCCGCTTCCCGAGTCCGGTAGACCAACGGAGATGGTTCCCGACGTGGGTGTTTCGAGTCCGGCTAAGACATTGAAGATGGTGCTCTTGCCGCATCCACTCGGTCCGATGATCGACACGAATTCGCCTGGGGCAGCGTAGAACGACACGTCGTCGAGAACCTGTCGCGTGTCTGCCCGGGTGCTGAATTCCTTGCTGAGTGAGGCCACGTCGACAATGCGTTCGGTGCTCATCGCGGTGTCCTTTCGCTCAGAGCCCACGGCGCAACGACGCGTTCCACCGCAAAGGTCAGTAGGTACAAGGTGACACTGATCAGAGCGGTCACCAGAACCGCAGCAAGGACCAGGTCGGTGCGGAAGGAATTCTTCTGGGTGCTCATGTAGATGCCCAAACCGGAGGTCGCGCCGACGTATTCGGAGAACACCGCCCCCACGACGGCGTAGGTGATACCGATGCGCAGCGCCGTGAAGAACCGTGGAATTGCCGACGGGAGTCGCACGTACCGGAATTCTTGCCAGCGGGAGGCACCCATGCTGCGCAGGAGCGCACCGGCTTCACGATCGGCCGCGGCAAAACCCTCGATCAAACCGATAGTCATCGGGAAGAACGTTGCCAGCGCGATCACCAGAACCTTCGGCAACAGTCCGAATCCGAACCAGATGATCATGAGTGGGGCGATCGCGATGATCGGCAACGTCTGCGAGACGACAAACAGTGGAACCAACGCGCGCGAGAGCCATGGTGAAAAGTCCACCACCACAGCAAGAATCCATGCGAGTGCCAAAGAGACGGTGAATCCGATCAGCGTCACCTGAAGCGTCGACAACGCATGGCCGGAGATCACGTCGCGGTTGTTCCACCCCTGCGAGAGCACTCGGCCTGGCGACGGCAGAACTTGGGGACGGATGCCGCTGACATCGACGTAGATCTGCCAGGCCGCAACGAGCAAGATCACCACGGCGAGCGCAGGCAACGCTCGCCGTGTGACGGATCCCCATCGAGTCGCCACTTCAGGGCGCGTCGAGGTACTCATTGGTGAAGTATTCCGACCAATTCGGTTTCTGAGTCAGCGTATTGCCGTCCGGGCCTGCCAGTAGGCCGTTGTCGAAGAGGAAACCCGAATAGCCGGACCATGTTTCGAGATTCTGGGTTCCGACAACGCCGTTTGCGTCCAACATGTAATCAGCGGCAAGCATCCGTTGGCTGTCCCGCACGAGGTCCTCGTCGGTGAAGGCGCCGGGATTGGCATCGATGAGATCCTGTGCAGCGCGATCGGGATCCTCGGCGGCGGTCTGATATCCGCGCTGCACGGCCTTGACGAACTTGGCAGCTTCCTCGGGGTGATCCTTCATCCACTGCTGATTACCGTTGATCACAATGGAATACGCGTCGGGAAATCCGTAATCGGTGTACTGGAAGTAGCGCATCGGGGTTCCGTTGCGCTCCGCTTCGAGACCTTCCCACGCAAAGTAGGACACCGTGAAATCAGCCTGCCCCGAATACACAGCTTCGTAGGCGGACGTACCCAACGTGACGGTCGTGAAGTCGCCGGTCCCGCCGTCATTGCGAATCACCTGTTGCAGCGTTTCGACCTCGCCGGGATCGCCGAAGCCGGCGTAGACCTTGCCGTCGAGATCCCGCGGACGGGTGATGTCCGATCGGTCGGCTTTGACGCCGATTCCAGTGGCACGGTGCTGAAGTGGCGCGATGACGGAGACCGTGTCCGCGCCCGCAGCGCGAGCGAACGTCGCCTGGCTCTGGGTGCTGATCCCGAACTCGGCGTTGCCGGCATCCACCAGGGTGTCGGGGGAGGTGTTGTTGTAGGGAAGGATCGACACGTCCAGTCCGGCGTCGTCGAAGTAGCCCTCCTGCATCGCGACGTAGAGCCCGGTGTGGTTGGTGTTGGGAGTCCAGTCGAGTGCAAACCGGATGGCATCCGAAGATTCTGTGCCACTGGAACATCCACTGATCATGGTCAGTGTGGCTGCGAGAGCTGCGGTCGTGGCGAGAACACGCCTTACCGAGATCATGACGCGGGCCAAGGCTGCGGGTGCAATGCCGAATCCCAGAACATCAGCTCGAATCGACTTGCGATTCGGAACGCCTCGCTCATCGCTTCTCGATCTGCTTCGGTAGCGGCGTCGGCTGCTGCGTCGACGAGCTCCCGTGCCTTCGCGACGGACTCGTGGAACTCCGGCGCGTCGTAGGTGCTGACCCACTGCGCGTAGGGATGCGTCGGATCTGCATCCAGAACTTCCCGCGCTGACGCGGCCAGGTCGCGGCCGACCTCGGCGTAAATCCAGAAGCAGGGGAGTACCGCAGCGGCCGAGACGGCGTACGGCGCGGTGGCGGCAGTCGCGATCAGATAGGACACGTATCCCAAGCAGGCTTGTGAATGCTCGAGCCGACTGGTCTCGGCCGGCAGAATCCCGCCGGCGAGAAGGCCGTCATGCAGTGACGACTCGACTGTGGCTGCCGTGGATGCGGAGTTGGACCAGAATCCCGCTGCCTGCGGGTTCGGGGCGTGAGCGGCAACAAGAGACAGCGCTTGGGAGTACCCCTCGAGATAGAGCTTGTCTTGCTCGATGTAGGTGCGGAACGCGTCGAGCGGCAAGGTGCCGTCGCCGAGTCGGCGCAGGAATTCGAGTGAGTCGATGGACTCACGCAGCACTTTGGTCTCGTCCCAGAGGCGGTCGGTGAATCGGTCCGAAGTCGATTCGATGAGCGCCGTGTTCGAGACGGACGTATTTTCGGCAGAACTGTATGCAGGCTGTGTGGTAGCCATGACATCCCTTCGTCAGCATTACCTGATCAGGTTCCCGGGTTTGATCTCAGCCCCGCCCATGCGGAGCACCCCGTGTCAGAACAAGGCGACCTTAACACCGCCGCTTTTCGTTGCTCGTCCCCACCTCTCGGAAATTGGTAGGTTTGGGACAGATTCTCTCAAAGTCGAGGTCGTGAGGAGATTCAGGCATGGACACCGAGATTCGACCGGGAGACACAGGCGAGAGCACCCTTGTCGTCCATACCCCAGCCGGTGACGTCCGGGGATATGCCGATGGTTCGGTTTTCGCCTGGAAGGGTATCCCGTACGCGGCCGCCCCGACCGGGGAGCGAAGGTTCCGAGCGCCACTACCGGCCGAACCATGGGACGGCGTGCGGGATGGCCGCGCCTTCGGTCCCATCGCACCGCAGGGGCAAAGCCCGGCGGTGCCGATAGATCGGGCGTTTGTGGTCGACGAGGATTGTCTGTCCGTCAATGTGTGGGCGCCACGACCAGACGGCACGCCGCGGCCGGTTATGGTGTGGATTCACGGCGGTGCCTATTGTCTGGGTTCGGCAGCCCAAAGCATCTACGACGGTCGGCACCTGGCGGAGACCGGTGACGTTGTTCTCGTCTCGTTCAACTACCGCGTCGGCGCGATGGGGTTCCTGGACTTGTCTTCCTTCTCGACACCAAACGTGGTGTTCGAGTCGAATTGTGGCTTGCGCGACCAGATTGCAGCGCTCGAGTGGGTGCGTGACAACATTGCTGCGTTTGGCGGTGACCCGGGTGAGGTGACGGTATTCGGGGAGTCGTCGGGTGCCGGTTCCATCACGACGTTGATGACGTGCCCAACAGCCGAAGGCCTATTTCATCGCGCGATCGCTCAAAGCCCGCCGGCCACATCGGTATACGGACGTGATCGCGCGCGCTCGGTGGCACTCCGCTTCCTCGAACTGATCTCGATTGCCCCAGGCGATGCCGGCGATCTGATCGACGCCGATCTCGAACTGATCATCAAGGCCGGTGACGAACTGGTCAACGAAATCCCGACCCGCATTCCAGGAACCCTCGCCATGGCCCCAGTGGTGGATCGAGATCTGGTGCCGCACTACCCCGTTGCAGCTTTCCAGAAGGGGTATGCCCACAGAATCCCACTGATCATCGGATCGAACAAGGACGAGGCGTCGATCTTCAAATTCATGAAATCGCCGTTGATGCCGGTGAGTGCGCAGTCGGTGGAGGCGATGCTGCAGGCACTGGCCGACGACCACCCGGACATTTCGCCGACGCGGCTGGCCGAGATCATGTCCGCCTATCCTGATCACGCCAAACCCAGCGGTGCCTTGGCGCTCTCGCGTGACGCGGCGTTTCGGATGCCGACACTATGGATTGCCGACGCGCATGCACGGCACTCGCCGACGTGGCTCTATCGATTCGACCACGCCACGCCCATGCTCAAGGCCGCGCGCATCGGAGCCGGGCACGCAACCGAATTGCCGTATGTTTTCGGCAATTTCGGAACCCTGGACGTCGATCCGACATTCTGGTTGGGTGGACGCAAGGCTGCAATGGAGGTGGCCGGTCGGATGCAACGACGGTGGCTGGCATTTGCCCGGCATGGAGTGCCGGCCGCGCTCGACGGGTCCAAACACTGGCCGCCGTATGACGAAGAGGCTCGATCCACGCTACTGATCGATTCGCCGGACTCGTTGGTCCACGACGCTGACGAGGTGCTGCGCATCGCCTGGGGGACCGAGGTGATGGGATTCAAATAGCGGTCAGGGGTGATCGAGTTCGCGCAGCACCGGAAGCGCCGCGCACACGATCGCGATGACAACGATCGGAATCGACAGTGCCACAAAGGTTGATGCAATACCGAGCTGATCGAGAAGTGGGCCGACAACGAGGTATCCGAGTGGACCGGCGGCGTAGGCCGTCGACGTCATCACACCGACAACCCGGCCTCGCATGTGCTCGGGGCTGCGAGTCTGCATGGCGTAGTTGGCTATCGGCCCCACCGGGCCGTACACAAGACCTTGCAGGCCCGCCAGGACCAGAATCACCCACAACGGCGGGAGCAGGGCCATCGCGAGCATGGCAACGCCGAGCACGCCGACTGCACAGATCATGATCAGTCGCCGAGACATCAGGGGAGCAAGCGGCGCGTACGCCAAGGCGCCCACGATTCCACCGATCGCCAACGCCATCAACACCGACCCGAGCTGTGCGGGTTGATCGAGCTCGGTGAAATACACGGGGAAAACAACACTCTCCACCGGCATGTACAAAGCCACGACGGCCATGTCGACCAGTGCCAGAGTTCGGAGAAGCTTGTTGTTCCACACGAACTTCAAGCCCTCGAGTGTGCCGTGCCAGATGGACGCCGGACGTAGGCCGGGGTCTGGTGTTCCGGCGTCGGCCAGACGGATGAAGGCAACGACGATGATCGAAAGCACGAACCCCGCCGCAGTCACCCAGAGGGTGCTGACCGCGCCGATCGTGGCGATCAGGACGCCGCCGACTCCGGGACCGATCAGATACGCGACGTTGTAGTTCGCCTCGTACAGGCTGTTGGTCCGATCGAGCTTCCACCCCGCGGCGCGCGTCGCCGCCGGCAGCATCGATTCTCGCGCTGCCATGCCGGCCGGATCGAATGTTGCACCGAGCGCAGCGAGAGCGGCGATCACCGGAATGCTCAGACCTGAGGTGACCGCGAAGATGGGAATTGCCGAAGCCGACACAGCGGACAACGCGTCGGACACCAGCGAGGTGCGCCGACGACCGAATCGATCGACGAGAGTGCCGGAGAACAAACTTGCGATCAGTAGTGGCACGGCGGCGGCACCGGCAACAATTGCCGCGTCGGTGGCGCGCCCGGTGCGCTCGAGAACGAGCCAGGGGATGACCACCATGGAGATGCCGTTTCCGATTGCGGAGAACAGCGTCGCGAGGTTGATCAGAACCAACGGAAGGTAGTGGATCTGTTCGGACGTGCCCGCGCGTCCGAGTCGGGGCGTGACAGTCACGGACATTCCTTCCGGGCAGCGGGGCAGCAAAAGTGCTGTTTCCATCAACACTGCCCGACCAACACTGCCCGACGCGCGTCATGTCCGCGACTGATTTTTGACGGCTCGCTCGGCCTCGGGGTCAGTTATCCCCGAGGCAACAAGCGAGTTACAGGAGGATCTGAAACTCCGGATTCTGCGCGACGAACTTTTCGACGTACGAGCAGGACGGGACGATCTTCTTGCCGTCCGACTGCGTTTGTGTGAGGGCTTGCCGCACGACGACGGCAGCGAGCCCACGGCCACGGAATTGCGGGTAGGTGACGGTGTGGTGGAAATCGCGCACACCATCCGATTCGGAATACTCCGCAAAACCTGCGAGTTCGTCGTCCGAATAAATATCGAAGCGGCTCTCGTCGACGTTGTGCACGATCTTGTCGGTCATTGTTGGTGGCTCCGTATCGGTGAGGGATGTCTCCTCGACGGTACCCGGGTCTGTGGACGGCGCGGGAGGCGCTTCGAGTCAGCGGTCTTCGATTGCTGCTCGCCCAATTGGACAGCCGTTCAAAGCTGATCGTGTAGGGCGTTGTGTCGTCAGAAATAGGCTGTGTACTAGGGATTCTTGGTGTGAAGATGCATGGGAAAACGGCGATACATGTGATTTGCTACCGTAACGATCCCACCTGATGAGATAGTTGAAAAAGATTTTTTCGCAACCGGGCGTGTTGCTCTCCTGGAGGCCGAAAAAACGGGCAAATCGCAGGTCAGGCCGACTGGCTCCAGATATGGACCAATGTCGTGAAGGCGATGGCCTTAGGTCTCGAATAGGCACTGACACGGCAACGTTTTCCAGAGCGCAACCCAAACGAAGCCTTGGGGGGTTAGCGTGTGCATCGTCGGGGATAAACGAAGCGTTACAGGGTCACCGGAAAAAGGTCTCGGGTGCATCCAGGCAACGGGCAGTCGTCACATCGTCGTCGAACACTTCGAGGAAGGAACGCACATGATTTTCGGACAGCGTGAGTCGAACAGTTACCTGGCTGCAATATTTTCGTACGACTTCCTCGATGAGCACATCGGATACGAGACGATTGCACGCATTCACCGCGGCGAGATCGACGACTGGATCCGCGACCTTGCGGCATCCGGACTCTTTTCCGCGGCCGAGGTTCGAGCGGCAGAACTCGCGTGGCACAAGAACCCACGGCTCCTTCTCGACGCGCTCCTCGAAGATGCGGACGAAGTGTCGGTCAAGCGGTGGGAAATCGCGTGGGCGCGACTCGATCGCCAGTCACATAGCGTTCACCCGGCGCCCGTCGCCGAGCACGGTTGAAGGGCAACTGACGACTGAGGTCGTCAGATGACGTCTGCCTCGCCGCCGTCGACAACCACAACCTGCTGATCGCTCAGCACCCTAAACGGAATCCGTTCTTTTGTAAGTATGGCGATTGTTCGTGCCGTGGCCGCAGGATCCTCGAGTACAGAACCACCGCCGTGTGGAACAATCGCGAAATCGACGAGTCCGAGCCCGGTCCACACCGTCTCGATTCCGCACGTGGCCAGTACATCGGACGGATCATCGGTGACGTCCAACCCGGTCAAGGTCGGTGTGGCCACAGCAGCGCCGGCGCTGTATCCCGCGTAGGCAAGATCTCCATTACGGACAAGGCGTTCGAGGACGTCGTCCGCTCCCGTCCGCGCTAACTGCGCCCGCAGGACAAAGGTGTTTCCGCCGCGGACCCAGACGCAGTCGAACGTCCGCAGTGCGTGCTCCAGTGCGTCGGGTGAGGGAGCGTAGTCGCGGATGTCGAGTTCCTCGGCGTCGTATCCCGCTCGGCGTAGTGGCGTCAGTTCGCTGGTGACCGCGGACGCTCGGGCGGCTGCCGGCCAAGCGTCTGCGGCCGCCGCGATGACGGCGATCCGAGCGCCAGGGCCGACCAGTTCCGCGAACCGTGTGTGGTGGTCGCCGAACCGGTACGACGCCAGGAACAACTTCATCGGACGGCGTGGTTCAGATCGTGAACGCAAGGTTGTCGAGAATCCGTTTGCCGAGCGCGTGATCGCCTACGATCGTGATCTCGTCAAGATGATCAGCCGCGCGGACCCGTCCGCAGGCAAGTCTCGTGAAGAGCGAGGAACTCATCCGCACGGTCACGGTGGGCGGCTCATCGAGCGTCGGAACCAGAGCGGCGCGACCGTCGACGGCGATGTGTAGTTCGCGGGTCAGCGGGCCGCCGAGATCGAAGGTGATGCGCGAGCCGTCCGGTGCCTTGCCCCGTTTGCCGACAACAAATCCGAGGGAACTCGAGATTTCCTTGAACGCCATTTCCGCGCGCGGACCGCCCTCGTCTCCGGGAGCCCTGACGGCGTCGCGGATGTCGAGCTCGTGTAGCCAGCAGTCGAACAATCGGATTCGCATGAAGCGGCCGTACGGCGCCGGGCCGACGGGAGTGGAAGACTCTGCATTCCAATCGGATTCGCTCAAAGTGCGAAGGGTAGCGGTGCGAGCAGACGTGATCTCGCGGTACTGCTCGAGTAGTTGCGGCGACGGGACCCGTCGAAGTCCCTCGACCCAGCGCTCGTTGAATGCGCCGATCTCGTTGTGAACGTGGGGGAGGGCGTGAACGTTGACGTCTGTGGTCGGCGGTTCGATTCCCGAGAGCAGCGATTCGGTTCCGATCAGGTGCGCGGTGATGTCGTGCACCGTCCACCCCGGCAGATTGGTGGGGGAGAACCAGGCGTCGCCGTCGAGGGCGGACAGAAGCGAGTCGATGACCTGCCATTGCTCGATCAACAAACCGGTGACGGATTCCTGGGGCCAGTCGCTCATAAGACTTTTCTCCGTAGATTTCGATGGTTCACTGACTTCTCACTGTAGGGCGAGAAAGTTCGGCCGCCGAGCCAACGGTGCCGTTCTGCCGAAATCGAATCGGACCGCGCCGCCTTGTGATAGACCGGGGTGGACGGACGAGAAGCTGATTGAGGAGTGCGCGTGTTTCCTGGAAATTTTGTTGCTTCCACACCGGACAAGCCGGCGATCATCCGTCCGTCGACCGGTGAGTCGATCACGTACCGGGAACTCGACGAGCGGTCGATCGCACTCGCCCGGCATCTGCGCGGGCTGGGGATGAAGCCTGGCGATCATGTTGCGCTCATATCGAACAACGACTTGCGTGCGTTCGAAGTGTATTGGGCCGCACTGCGGTCCGGCTTCTACATCACCGCAGTCAACTGTCACCTGACGGCGCAGGAGTCGGCGTACATCGTCGACGATTGCGAGGCGAAAGTACTGATCGCGTCCGCTGGAGCAGCACACGCTGTTCCGACAGATCCGGCGCTGACGCCGCGAGTTCTCCACAGATTGGTGTACGGGGGTGAGCTCGCGGGATTCGAAGACTACGACGCGGCTGTCTCGGCGCAATCGACGGAGCCTTTGGATTTGCAACCCCGCGGCACGGACATGCTGTATTCCTCGGGAACAACCGGTCGCCCCAAAGGGATCAAGGGAGATCTGCCGGAAGGTGAAGTCGACGTCACGATGGATCCGTTTACCGCCGTGTTCGCGCCGATGTACGGATTCGATTCCAGCACAGTCTATTTGTGCCCGGCGCCGATCTATCATGCTGCGCCGCTGCGGTTCTGCGGGGTCATCAACTCGGTGGGCGGCACAGTGATCTTGATGGACAGCTTCGACGCCGAGACGGCGCTGTCTCTGATCGGCGAGTACGGCGTCACGCACAGTCAGTGGGTGCCGACGATGTTTGTGCGGATGCTCAAACTTCCCGAGGAGACACGACTCGGATACGACGTGTCGAGCATGAAGGTGGCCATTCATGCCGCGGCACCGTGCCCGCCGGAGGTCAAAGCGTCGATGATCGACTGGTGGGGTCCGGTGATCAACGAGTACTACGCGTCGACGGAAGGTGCGGGCGCGACATTCATCAACAGCGAGCAGTCGCTGTCGCATCCAGGTTCGGTCGGTCGTGACGGAGTAATGGGGATTGTCCATATCTGTGACGATTCCGGCGCGGACCTTCCCGTCGGTGAGGTCGGCACAGTCTTCTGGGAACGTGAGAAGTTGCCGTTCCGCTATCACAACGATCCGGAGAAAACTGCGTCCGCGCAGCACCCCGATCATCCGAACTGGACCACGAGCGGCGACATCGGGTACATCGACGACGAGAGGTTCCTCTATCTCACCGATCGGGCGGCATTCACCATTATTTCGGGCGGCGTCAATATCTATCCGCAGGAGTCGGAGAATGTTCTGACTCTCCACCCGAAGGTTTTCGACGTCGCGGTAATCGGAATTCCCGACGACGAGATGGGTGAACAAGTCAAGGCGGTCGTCCAGTTAGTGGACGGAATCGAGCCTTCGGCAGATGTCGCCGAAGAATTGCTGAAGTACGTGCGTGATCGCGTTTCGCATTTCAAGGCGCCGCGGTCCATCGATTTCGCCGACGAATTACCTCGAACTGCCACGGGAAAACTCGTCAAGCACAAGTTGCGATCCCAGTATGTGAATAGTTGATCAATCGTTACACCATTGTTCGGAGATAGTCGGCCAGCACCGACGCGTGGCTGTGGGTGAGGTCCTTGCTCGCGGTGAGCAGCACGATGGGGTGCGGGTCCGCTGCGGGTGTGACGCGCGCCAGGTACTCGCGGACAGGACGTGCGTCGAGTTCTGCGCGATATCTCGCGGAAAACGTGTCGAAGCGAGTCGTGTCGTGGCCGTACCACTTTCGTAGTTCGGAAGATGGGGCCAATTCCTTGGCCCAGTCGTCGAACGACAACTCGTCGCGTCGTATCCCGCGCGGCCAAAGCCGATCCACTAACAACCGCACCGCGTTTTCCGAACCGGACTGTTCGTAGATCCGTTCTACGACAATTTTTCGACGCTTCACGATCGACACCTCATGCATCGATTGTGGTTCACATCGTGGAATTGGTCGACACCCCGATGTGATGGGGCTCACATTATACTGACTTGTACATAGGTAAAGATACTGTTCGGACTCGATTCAGATGAAGAAAGTAGTTCTCCGTGTTCACTTTGCACGGAGAAGTCTGGCTAGTATCAGTCACCATTCACCCAAAAGCGGGTCATCTTCCGCTCATCCCATGTTGGCCGCCGCTCATCGCAGCAGGCGAACCACCAACCGCAGAAGGTAATGGAACAAATGGAAACATCGAAGAGCGCACAAGTGCGTCCGTCGGTCGGCGTCCCTCGGGAGTCGAGTGACGGTGAGCGTCGGGTCGCGTTGGTGCCGAAGATCGTGGCGGCTCTGATCGGTAAGGGCGTCGACGTTGTTGTCGAGTCCGGTGCCGGTCTGGGTGCGTTGATCCCGGACGAGTTGTACACCGCTGCCGGCGCGAAGATCGGCGATCCGTGGACCGCCGATGTTGTGGTCAAGGTCGCGCCGCCGTCGTCGGACGAGATCGGCAAGATCAGCTCCGGCGCCAAGTTGATCGGGTTCCTGAACCCGCGCAACGCGGACAACCGCATCGCCGAGCTCAAGGCTGCCGGGATCGAGGGGTATGCGGTGGAAGCTATTCCGCGTATTTCCCGTGCCCAGGTGATGGACGCTCTGTCCTCGCAGGCAAATGTGTCCGGCTACAAGGCTGTGTTGCTGGCGGCGTCGGAGTCGACGCGATTCTTCCCGATGCTCACAACGGCTGCCGGTACGGTCAAGCCCGCGACGGTGCTTGTTCTCGGTGTCGGTGTTGCCGGTCTGCAGGCACTGGCCACGGCGAAGCGTCTCGGTGGCCGCGCCACCGGCTACGACGTGCGACCTGAGGTAGCCGATCAGGTGCGCTCGGTGGGCGCACAGTGGCTCGATCTCGGTATCGACGCAGCCGGTGAGGGCGGATACGCCCGTGAGCTCACCGACGACGAGCGCGCGAAGCAGCAGCAGGCTCTCGAAGACGCCATCAAGGGTTTCGACGTTGTGATCACCACGGCGTTGGTTCCGGGTCGTCCCGCTCCGCGTCTGGTGACCGCGGCCGCTGTGGAGGGTATGAAGCCCGGCAGCGTTGTCGTGGACCTTGCCGGTGAGACGGGCGGAAACTGCGAGTTGACCGAGCCGGGTCAGACCGTCGTCAAGCACGGCGTCACGATTTGCTCGCCGCTGAATTTGCCGGCGTCGATGCCCGAGCATGCCTCGGAGCTGTACTCGAAGAACATTTCCGCGCTGATCGAACTGATGTTGGTGGAAGGCGCACTCGCGCCCGATTTCTCCGACGAGGTTCTGGCCGGTGCGTGCGTCACCCGTGAAGAGAAGGGCGCCTGATGTACACATCGTTGTTGTCGAATATCGCGATCCTGGTGTTGTCCGGGTTCGTCGGTTTCGCGGTGATCTCGAAGGTCCCGAACACTCTGCACACCCCGCTGATGTCGGGTACCAACGCCATCCACGGCATCGTCGTCCTCGGCGCACTCGTGGTTTTGGGCAAGGTACACGATCCGTCCATCGGACTGCAGATCATCTTGTTTGTCGCACTTGTCTTCGGAACGGTCAACGTTGTCGGTGGCTTTGTGGTCACGGACCGCATGCTGGCGATGTTCAAGGCCAAGCCCGCCGCCAAGACTGTTTCGAAGGATGGTGACCAGTAATGGAATACCTGGTCAATGGTTTGTACATTGTCGCGTTCTCGATGTTCATCTACGGTCTCATGGGTCTTACCGGCCCGAAGACCGCGGTGCGCGGCAACCAGATCGCCGCTGTCGGCATGCTCATCGCCGTCATCGCGACGCTGATTTCCATCCGTGACACGGAGATGGGGAACTGGATCCTCATCGCGGCCGGTCTGATCATCGGTGTTGTGCTCGGTGTTCCGCCGGCGCTGCGCACGAAGATGACGGCCATGCCGCAGTTGGTGGCACTGTTCAACGGTGTCGGCGGCGGTACTGTCGCGTTGATCGCGTACGCAGAATTTCTCGACTCGGACGGTTTCACCGCGTTCCAGCACGGTGAGTCCCCGACGGTGCACATCGTCATCGCATCGCTCTTCGCTGCGGTGATCGGTTCGATCTCCTTCTGGGGCAGCGTGATTGCGTTCCTGAAGTTGCAGGAAGCCCTGCCGGGTCGCCCGATCGGCATCGGCAAGTTGCAGCAACCCCTCAATGCTCTGCTGCTCATCGCCGCTGTTGCATTTTCGGTGATCATCGGTATCAAGGCGATCTCCCCGGAAGGCCCGACCAGTTCCCTCTGGATCGTCGGTGTCCTCGTACTCTCGGGCATCCTCGGGCTGATGGTGGTGCTGCCCATCGGCGGCGCCGACATGCCCGTCGTGATCTCCCTGCTCAACGCACTCACCGGTTTGTCGGCTGCCGCAGCAGGTTTGGCGCTCGACAACCAGGCCATGATCGTGGCCGGCATGATCGTCGGCGCGTCGGGCACCATCTTGACCAACCTCATGGCGAAGGCCATGAACCGTTCCATCCCGGCTATTGTTGCCGGCGGTTTCGGTGGCGGCGGCGGAGAAGCCGCATCCTCCGACGGTGTCGTGCGCACCGCGAAGGCGACCTCCGCGGCCGATGCTGCCATCCAGATGGCGTACGCCAATCAGGTGATCGTGGTTCCCGGTTACGGTTTGGCCGTGGCGCAGGCTCAGCACGCCGTCAAGGACATGGCGAAGTTGCTCGAGTCGAAGGGCGTCGAGGTCAAGTACGCCATTCACCCCGTTGCCGGTCGTATGCCCGGTCACATGAATGTTCTTCTCGCCGAGGCGGATGTCTCGTACGACGCGATGAAGGAAATGGACGACATCAACGACGAGTTCTCCCGCACCGACGTCACGTTGGTGATCGGCGCGAACGACGTCACCAACCCGTCGGCGCGTAATGATCCGAACTCGCCGATTCACGGTATGCCGATCCTGAACGTGGATCAGTCGAAGTCCGTCATCGTGCTCAAGCGTTCGATGAACTCCGGCTTCGCCGGTATCGACAACCCGCTGTTCTTCGCCGAGGGCACGTCGATGCTCTTCGGTGACGCGAAGAAGTCCGTCGCCGAGGTCACGGAAGAACTCAAGGCTCTGTAAGTTTTTCTGCTTCAGAAAAGGGCGCCTACTCACGAGGGTGAGTAGGCGCCCTTTCGGTTTACAGGTGGATGCGCCGATCGCGGGAGAACGCGATGGCTGCCGTATCCGGTCGTGCTGCTTCACGTTTCGCGGCGACCGGCGAGTGCTCCATCAGAATGGCTGCCACACAACCCCAGGCCGCTGCGATCAGGAGTCCGGCAACCACACCAAAGATTCCGCTCATCTCGGTGGCGACCACACTGACCGCGACTGCGGCGACTCCTGAGATGCCCAGTCCGACAATGACGGGTCGACACCGCGGCGCAGAGATCAGAACAGCCGAACCGTACAACGCTGCTGCGGCAACAACATGCCCGCTGGGAAGCAAGGCCGTCGGCGCATCCGTGAGCCATGAACCCAGCGCAGCACTGGTCAGATTTGCGCCCACCCCGAGCATGAGTATGGCGCCGATACCGTACGGCAATGTGCGGATCATCGATACCGCGGCGAGGGCGGCGGTGGCCGTCAATACCGCCGTGACGTCCACGATGCGGACGATCTGATCGGCAACGGATCTCAACGATTCCGGAACAGTGACCGTCGGTGAATCAGGTCGGAGAAAGTACAAAATACCGAGCGCTGCGGCACACAATGCGGCAAGGGCGAGGAAGCGGGTTGTAGCGGACGGGGAGTGGGGGGCGGAGGTCGAGACGGTCACATGTCCAGCATCCCTGCTTTGTCTGTGACAAGCGTGAGGATCAGCTGTGATCTCGGTGGGTGGTCGAAGAATCGCGACGAACGACACCGGCGGACAGTGCTGCGACCAGCACACAGAGAAGTGGGATGAGCATCGCTGTGGTGAGTGGCACAATCTGTGTCGCCCACCCGATCGTCGCGGGGCCGGCGAGAAACCCGATGTAGCCCAAACCCACAACCCGAGACATGTTGGTACCAGCTGATCCTGAGCCCAGGTTGCCGGCGGTCGTGAAGATCTGGGGGATGCATCCGGACAGTCCGGCGCCGAAGAGTGCCCAGCCGAACAGCGTGAGCGGAAGCCACCCGGACAGAACGACTGTCAACATTCCCACCGAAGCGATCATGGCGCCGTAGCGAACAACCGCGACGGGGCCGAGTGCGGCGCTGATGCGATCCGCGGTGAATCGGCCGACTGTCATCATCGCGGAGAAAGCTCCGAAGGACAGGGCTGCAACGGCATTCGAGACGCCGAGATCTTCCTTGACTTGTAGTGCACTCCAATCGTTTGCCACACCTTCGGCGAGCATGAGGACAAACGCCAGTGCGCCCAGTGCAAGCACCTTGGCAGAGAAGTGGCCGTGCGGTTGTTCCGTTGCGACGTCGTCGGCGTGGTGCAGGGCGCGGGGCAGCAGTGGCCGGGAGCAGATTGTGACTGCCAAGAACCCGACCAGTGAGGCGGCGGTCAGCGTAACGGAGGGTGCAAGGCCGAGTGCCAGAGTGCCCGCTCCGATGACCGAACCCACCACTCCGCCAACAGAGAACATGCCGTGGAACGCGGACATGATCGGCCGCCGGTACAACTGTTCGGCCTCGACGGCTTGGGAATTCATCGAGACATCCAAGGCGCCGTTGGCAAAACCGAAAGCTACAAGTGCAGCGCCCAATTGCCACGCGTTGGTGGCAAATCCCGGACCGAGCACGGCGGCGGACAGGCCGGTTCCCGCCAGGATTACCATCCTTCGGCTCCCGTAGCGGTCGCCGAGCGGGCCACTGAGCTGCATGCCGGCAATGGCGCCGACGGCAAGCAGGAGAAGCAGGGACCCCAGTGTGGAGTGGCTGATGCCGACGCGGTGCTCGATCGACGGGATGTGCACCACCCACATCGCGAGCAGGAAGCCGTTGATACCGAAGATGCCGAAAATGCCGGCGCGTGCGCGAATCAGAGTGGGAGTGGGGGCGATGCTCACCGTGACAGTCTGCCAGGACTGAGGTTGCGTCACAGATGGGCGAGAAGGACCGCCGGGTCGGCGAGCATCGACGCCACGAGCGTGAGGAACTGCGACGCCTGTTGTCCGTCCAGGGCGCGATGGTCGAATGTCAGCGAGAGCGTCGCAACCTGTCGAATGACAATCTGCCCGCCGCGAACCCACGGTCGCTCGTTCACGCTACCCAGAGCGAGGATGGCAGCCTCGCCCGGATTGAGGAGTGCAACACCACCGTCGACGCCGAAGACCCCGACATTGGTGATCGTGACCGTGCCGCCGGTGAGATGCTCGACGTCGGTTCGGCCGGCGCGGGCCATCGAGGTCAGTTCGGTGATGAGGCGCGCAATCTCTCGCAGTGTCAGGCTGCCAGCGTCTTTGATGTTGGGAACCAGGAGTCCGCGGTCCGACGCCACGGCAATCCCCAGATTGATCCGTGGATGCACAACACTGCGCTCGGCCGCCTCGTCCCACGTCGCATTGATGCTCGGGTGCGACGCTATGGCCGTCACCAGAGATTTCGCTGCAAGAGTCAACGGTGTGACCGAACAGTTCTCGAAGTCTGCGGATGTGCGCAGTGTGTCTAATAGTTCCATCGACGCGGTGACGTCGATCGTGACGAATACCGTTGCCTGGGGTGTGCGGGCGCTGCCGGTCATCGCCCGTGCCATCTCTCTGTGCTGCGCGGGTGCGGGCGGGACTCTCTTGCGTCGGCGGCTTGCATGAGCCGTCTGCGGCCCGTAGCCGACCAGGACCGGCGGAGCCGACGTACTCGCACCAGCAGGGTCCGCACTCTCGATGCGAATGATCGGTGCCCCCACTGGCACCGCCTCGCCGGGTTCGGCAAGAAGTTCGGTGACAACTCCGGCGTACGGCGACGGAAGTTCGACTTGTGCCTTGGCGGTTTCGACGTCGGCAATCACCTGATCGATGCGCACGTGTTCGCCGACATCAACGTGCCACGACACCAATTCGGCGCTTGTGAGACCCTCACCGAGATCGGGAAGTCGGAACTCCGCGGTAGTCATGCGGCCAGCACTTCATCGAGTGCGTCGAGGATTCGATCCGCGTCCGGTAGGTGGAACTGTTCGAGTTTGGCTGGGGGATAGGGGATGTCGAAACCCGTCACGCGTCGCACAGGAGCCCTGAGGTCGTAGAAGCACTCGTATGCGGCATGCGCGGCGATTTCGGCGCCCATCCCGAGAAACATCGGTGCCTCGTGGACGATGACAAGCCGCCCGGTCCGTCGTACCGACTTGTCGAGCGTGTCGAAGTCGATCGGGGAGAGTGATCGAAGGTCGATCACTTCGAGGTGATGGCCTTCGTCCTCGGCGATGTCCGCTGCTTCCAAGGCTGTAGCCACCATAGATCCGTAGGCAACAACAGTGGCATCGCTGCCGGGGCGGATTACCCGCGCACTGTGCAGTGGCAGTGGCGGTTCCGCGCTCAGATCCACCTCAGCCGAGTCCCAGTAGCGCCGCTTCGGTTCGAGGAATACCACCGGATCGTCGGACTCGACGGCTTGCCGGATCATGTGGAACCCGTCGGCCGGATTGCTCGGGTACACCACCCTCAGCCCCGCAGTGTGGGCGAAGTAGGCCTCCGGTGATTCCGAATGATGTTCCACGGCACCGATTCCGCCGCCGCTAGGGATGCGAATCGTGATGGGTGCGCGCACCCGACCCTGGGTGCGGTAGTGGATCTTCGCGACTTGCGAGACGATCTGGTCGAAGGCCGGGTAGACAAATCCGTCGAACTGTATTTCGCACACCGGCCGGTAGCCGCGCAGCGCCAGGCCGAAAGCGGTTCCCACGATGCCGGATTCGGCGAGTGGCATGTCGATGACTCGGTTCTCGCCAAAATCCTTCTGCAGTGCATCGGTGACCCGGAAAACGCCGCCGAGCCGGCCGACGTCCTCGCCGAGGATCACGACATGGGGGTCACTCTCGAGTGCGCGTCGTAGCCCGGTGTTGAGGGCGGTCACCAGATTGACGAGCGTCATGACACGACCTCCTGATTGTCGAAACTTGCCAGATACTCCTGGTGCTGCGCACGTTCGTGATCGATCAACGGATGGGGTCCGGTGTAGACGTGATCGAACAGTGCCGAGGGCGGTGGATCAGGAAAGCCGATTGTGTTGCGTCGTAGAACGGAAGCGACTTCGTCGGCAGCCGAGGCAATCTCGGTGGCTACCTTGTCATCGAGAAGTCCGCGCGAGGTGAGAAACAGCCGCATCCGCTCGATCGGATCGCGGGCCCGCCACTGCGCCATGTCCGTGTCGGAGCGGTACCTCGATGGATCGTCGGAGGTGGTGTGTGGACCCATGCGGCAGGTGATCGCTTCGATGAACGTCGGCCCGCTTCCCTCACGGGCGTGGTCGAGGGCCTTCCGAGTGACTGCCAGGACAGCGAGTACGTCATTTCCGTCAACGCGATACGACGGGATGCCGTAGCCGTCGGCGCGGTGCGAGATCGGTGTGCGGGACTGCAGTGAGACCGGTTCGCTGATGGCCCACTGATTGTTCTGACAGAAGAAGACAACACCGGCGCGGAAGCTGGCGGCAAATCCCAGTGCTTCGGCGATATCGCCCTGGCTGGTGGCGCCGTCACCAAAATAGGCGATGGTGGCGATTTCTGCGCCGTCGAGGTGAGCACCCAGTGCGTAGCCTGTTGCGTGAAGTCCCTGGGATCCGACAACGATTGCCGGGTTGGTCACATTGAATTCTTCTGGGTCCCAGGCAGAATGGGCACACCCGCGCCACAGGACCGTCAGCGCGTGGGGCGGAACTCCGCGGCAGTAGGCGACGGCGTGCTCACGATAGGAGGTGAATGCAAAATCGTCAGGCTCCAGAGCGCGTGCTGATCCGACCTGCGCGGCTTCCTGGCCCAAGAGCGGTGCCCATAAACCGATTTCGCCTTGGCGTTGAAGTGTTACCGCGGTGGTGTCGATTCGGCGACTGATCACGAGGTCGCGGTACAACGACAGGTAATCGTCTCGATCCAGGTTTGCGATCAGACGGTCGTATTCCGGTCGGCACACCCGCGCGCCGTCCGGTTGAATGAGTTGGACTGGATAATCGAGGTTGTCGATCATCGTGAGTTCACCTCGGTTTCTGCTCCTGCCCGACGCGCCTTGTGGGCGATTCGAGCAATCCCGATGCGATATTCAGTTTTTCGGTGCTGTACTTCCAGCATCCCCCTCGACGCAGAATCCGCAAGTACTTGCGGGTTTCGAAGAGGGACAGACCGTCACAGTTTCCGAACCGGTGGGTAACAAAGGTGTCGGAACCACCCGCCGCAACGATTTCTCCGGCTAGCATCGGTGCGGTGAACGCAGTCGGACTGAACGAAGATGCTGTTTCAGGGTGGATCGCCGAGCTGGGCGTCGGCGCCACCACGCCACTGACTTTCGAGAGGATCGGCAACGGTCAATCCAATCTCACGTATGCCGTCACCGATGCCGGCGGTGCACGGTGGGTGCTGCGCAGACCTCCGCTCGGCACCTTGTTGGCCTCGGCGCATGACATAGTGCGTGAGCACCGAATCCTGTCGTCACTGCAAGGTACGGCCGTCCCGGTGCCCAAGATCATCGGAATCACCGAGGATCCGGCTGTGACGGATGCGCCGCTAGTTCTCATGAGTTACGTCGACGGGGTTGTCATCGACGGTGTACCGGTTGCGCAGAAATTGACGGTAGAGCAGCGGCGGAATGTCGGGTTGGCGTTGCCCAAGGCTCTCGCCACTATCCACGGCGTAGATCTCGAAGAGACTGGACTGGAAGATCTGGCCAGTCGTAAGCCGTTTGCGGAGCGGCAGCTCAAGAGATGGTCAGCGCAGTGGGAAAAGTCGAAAACCCGAGATATCCCCGACGTGGAGCGGCTCGCGGACATTCTGCACCGAAACATTCCCGAGCAGACCGAAGTCACCCTGGTTCACGGCGATTTCCACCTCAACAACATCATCACCGATCCGGCTCGAGGCCAGGTGCTGGCAGTGGTGGACTGGGAACTGTGCACGCTGGGTGATCCACTGGCGGATCTTGGTGCGCTACTGGCGTATTGGCCCGAAGCGGGCGACAAAGTTGCCGGGCCGTTCATGGCGTCGACGCTCGAAGGTTTCCCCACTCGCGACGAACTGGTCGACGCCTATGTTGCCGCCACCGGTCGCGACGTGTCGGCCGTGGGCTACTGGCACGTGCTGGCGCTGTGGAAGCTGTCGATCATCGCCGAGGGAGTACTGCGCCGCATTCTCGACGACCCACGCAACCGCGCCGAGCACGGCGGTCCGACCTCGACTCTGATCGACGGAGTTGTTGCGCGCGCAGTCGAGACCGCCGAAAAGCTGGGATTGCACTAAGCGGGGCTGACCTCATTGGCAACAAGCGAACCGGCCGCCTCTTTGATCGCGGCCGGTATCGCGACCGGTGTGCGAGTGACTGCGTCGACGTAGACGTGGACGAACCGTCCCGTTGCAGCGGCGACCCATCTCCCCGCGGCGTCTTCGTGGAAGATCGCGAGCGCGTACACGATGCTCTTGGTGCCCAACTTTTCGATCGAGATGCCGACCTGCAACTGCTCCGGGAACGTGAGTTCACTCAAGTACCGGCACGATGTCTCCGCAACAACCCCGATGGCCGGCAGCGTGCGGATGTCGACGCCGGTGGCGGACATGAGCCACGCATTCACAGCTGTGTCGAAGTACGAGTAGTAGGTCACGTTGTTGACGTGGCCGTAGTGGTCGTTGTCGTCCCAGCGGGTCGGTACCGGCCAGCGGACGGGAAACTGCTCGATCGAGATGACGGTATCTGCTGCGCTCACGATCTCGACCTTAGCGAGGTCAGTGGACCACTCGTCAGCACGGCCCGGACGATCAACCCGACGAGCAGTGCCCAGAATGCCGATCCGATTCCCAGAACGCTGACGCCGGACGCGGCGATGAGGAACGTGACCACCGCACCTTCACGTTCGGTGGCGTCGCTGAGCGCAGCGGTCAACGACGCTGCCAAGGTTGCCATGAGTGCAAGCCCGGCAACGGTTTCCACCACTCCGGCTGGGGCCGCAGCAACAAGAGCTGCGACTGCGGCAGAACCTGCGGCCAGCACCAGGTAGGCCCAACCGGCTGTGCTCGCCGCGATCCACCGCCGCTTCGGATCAGGGTGCGCTGTCGGCGCTGCCGCGAGGGCGGCGCTGATCGCGGCGAGGTTGATGGCGTGCCCGCCGGCGGGGGCGCCGAGAACGGTGCCCAGGCCGGTCACGACCATGGACGGTCGCCACGGAACGGTGTATCCGAACGACTTCATCACCGCCACACCGGGGATGTTCTGCGACGCCATCGTGACGATGTACAGCGGAATCGCAATCCCGACCAGTGCCTGCCACGACCACGACGGCATGGTGAGATCGACGCGGGGAATCATCGCACCGACGTCGAGCGTGTTGTTGTCGGTGGTCGTCAGGCTGATGCAGATCACGACGGCTGCGGTCAGAAATGCCAGTGGAACCGCCCACCGTTTGGAGAACCGTTGTGCCGCAAGCCAGACCACGATGACCGGCACTACCGCCAGCGGTGCGTCCCGGACCGCGAATATCGGAGCCAGGCACAGGGGGAGGAGAACCCCGGCGAGCATTGCCTGTGCCAGCGGTGTCGGGATCGCCGCGATGATCTTGCCCAGTGTCGGCCACAGTCCCGTGAGAACAATGGCAATTCCGACAACGACAAATGCGCCGACCGCAGCCGGCCATCCGCCGTGCACCGCGCCGGCGCCGGCCAGCAGCGCCGCACCCGGCGTCGACCAGGCCAGGGTGATCGGGATCTTGTACCGGCGGGAAAGCCACAGCATGCCCAGTGCCTGAGTCACACACAGAACCAACAGACCTGATGCGGCCTCACCGGCGTCGGCGCCCACGGCGCTGAGGCCAGTGAGGAGTACTGCGAACGAACTGGTGAATCCCACGAGCGCTGTCACGATCCCCGCGCTGATGGGCTGTGCGTTGCCTACCGTGGCTTCCGGTTCGGTCGTAGATGGGGAGTCCGACATGGTCAGTGATTCTGCCCGACGCCGGAGCAACGGTTCTCAGCGATCCGGTCGGATGGGCGCTGTGACCGCTTTGCCGTAGATGAGGTGAGTCTGCGCGTGCCACACTTCCGGATGGGCGGCCAGATGATCGATCAGTACCCTCTGCAGATGGGCACTGTCGCGCACGGCGACGTGGAGAAAGAAGTCTTCCGGCCCCGAGACATTGAACAGCGCAAGCGTTTCCGGAAGCGCCAGCGCATCGGCAGTGAACCGGTCGACAAGATCGCGGCGGTGGGGACGCAATTGCACGGCGATGATCGCCTGCATCGACCGGCCAACGGCGGCCGGGTCGACAACGGCATGGATTCCGCTGATCGTTCCGTTTGCCCGCAAGCGCCGCACACGTTCGTGGCACGAGGACGTCGCCAGTCCCACTCGGTCGGCCAGAACCTTGTTGGTGATCGACGCATCTTTCTGCAATTCGGCCAAAATCTTCCAGTCCACCGAATCCAGAGGCTCATTTTTAGTCATCTGCCGGATTCTATCCGGATCTGTTTTGAACTATCCGGATCCAGTTGCACACTCCCTCTATGAATGCATGTGTCGAATCCGCTCGGGTGTGAGGTAATTCGGATGAGTCTTACTGAGTGGCTCGCTTTTGGCTCCCTACTTTCCATCGTCTTGTTCACGCCTGGCCCGGATTTTGTCCTGATCCTGCGCCATTCCCTGGCAGATCGTCGGACCGGTGCCGTGGTCGCAGCGGGCGTGATCACGGGATTGGTTGTCCATACGGCCGCCGCGTCGTTCGGCCTGTCGGCTCTTGTCGCGACTCGTCCGCAACTGCTCTCGGCCCTCACCTATGCCGGCGCGGCGTATCTGACCTGGTTGGGTATCTCCGCAATTCGTAGTGCATTCAAAGCTCGAAGTGGTGGCGACACGTTAGTGGCCGCGTCGGAGCCGACCCCGCCGCTGCGGGCATACCGTTACGGGTTCCTGTCCAACCTTCTCAACCCGAAGGCGCTGTTGTTCTTTCTCGGCCTGCTTCCACAGTTTGTCGAACCAGGCCAGGGCGCCGGCCTGCGCACCTTGACGTTGGCCGGCGCCACAGTGGTTGCCGCCGCGCTGTGGTGGGCAGTCGTGGTGGTGCTCGCAGCCGGCGCCGGACGCAAGCTCAGGCGACCTGGCGTCGGAAAGCGCATCGACGTGGTGAGTGGAGTCCTACTTGTCGCGCTTGGTGCTTTCTTCGGTGTTGCCTGAGACGATCGTGCAAGTATGAAGGACATGACTGCACCCGTTCTTGTCGATGTCACCGAACTGGCCTCCCTTATCGAGGCCGGCACCGCGCCGGTCCTGCTCGATGTTCGGTGGGCGCTGGGTGATCCTCACGGCGCCGAGCACTTCCAGTCAGGGCATATTGCCGGAGCGGTATTCGTGGATCTCGACACCGAACTGGCCGCTCCGGCGTCGAGGGAATCGGGGCGTCATCCCTTGCCTGCCATCGAGGACCTGCAGGCCGCTGCACGTCGATGGGGGATCAACGACGGAGATTCGGTGGTCCTGTACGACGCGACGGGAAACACCGCAGCGGCGCGCGGGTGGTGGCTGTTGCGATGGGCCGGACTCGCTGATGTCCGTCTGCTCGACGGTGGGTTGCAAGCCTGGGAATCGGCCGATTTCCCGGTTGCGGTCGGTGCCGGTTCAGCAATCACCGAGGGCAACGTGACGCTCGACGCCGGACATATGCCGGTTGTCGATATCGACGAGGCGGCCGGGTGGTCGGCGAGCGGTGGTGTGCTTCTCGACGCGCGAGCCGTTGAGCGGTACCGCGGCGAGGTCGAGCCGATCGACCCAGTGGCCGGGCACATTCCCGGTGCGGTCAGTGCACCGACCGGTGAGAACATCGACGGCAATGGAAAGTTTGCCGGCACCGTAGCCTTGCGTGAGCGGTTCTCCGCAGCGGGTGACGGGGACCGCTTTGCCGTGTACTGCGGATCGGGAGTGACTGCGGCGCATCAGATTGCGGCCCTGGCGATAGCGGGCTACGACGCCGCCTTGTTCCCCGGTTCGTGGTCGCAGTGGTCCAACGACAGCTCGCGCTCTGTCGCCACTGGAGCGTAGTTCTCAGCTGTCGTCTCGTCTGATCAGTGCGGGGACGAAGAACCAGAGCGTGGTGAACATGACGGCGGCGCAGGCGGCCAGAATCTTTGCGCCGACGCCACCCACAGCGATCTCGGCGATCAGGAGCACGGTGCCGGTCATGGACGCCGCGAGAAAACCGGTGCCGCACAAGGCAAATCGGTTGGATATGGTCAGGATGCGCTGACGGTATCCGCCCCGAAAGAGGACTCGATGCCACACTGCCGGTGCCATCAGTAGGCCGAAGGAAATGGCAACCAGCATGACCGTGACCAAGTGAATGGTTTTGATGTACGTCGATTCGTCCTCGTAGCGCTCGGTGAAGGCCACGGCCAGCAGAAACGCGAACAAGATCTGAACACCGGAGAGAGCGACTCGTAGTTCTTGCAGCAGCTCGTTGAAGTTCCGAGCGAGTTGCACGGGAGGGCTCTCCCCGGTGTCGTTCATAGTGTCGAGTTTGTCACGCCCGCGAGTATTCAGAGGCGCGTTGGATCTGTTCGGCACTGGGGCGGACCCCCGTGTACAGCGCAAACTGCTCGGCAGCCTGGAGTGCGATCACCGAGGCGCCCGTGATCACCGTCTTGCCGAGTTCTTCTGCCAGGAGGATCAGGGGAGTGTTCTCTGGCATTGCCACCACGTCGAAAACGACCTGCGCGCCGCGCACCACGACATCCGGGAACGACAGCGCGTCTGCTTCGGGGCCGCCCGCCATCCCGATCGGAGTGGCGTTGATCAGAACGCCGGGACGCAGATCGTCGAGGTCTTCCCGCCACTGGAATCCGTACTGCGAGGCGAGCGCGTCACCGGCAGACTTGTTGCGCGCCACCACGGTGACGTCGGTGAAACCGGTGTCGCGAACCGCCGCGACGACGGCTTTGGCCATGCCGCCACTGCCGGAGACCGCGACCGAGAGTGATGTGTCGACCTTGTTCTCGCGCAACAGGTTTGCCGCAGCCTGGTAGTCGGTGTTGTAGGCGTGCAGGATGCCGTCCTCGTTGACGATGGTGTTGACGGAGTCGATTGCGGACGCGCTGTCGTGCATGACGTCGACATGAGCGATCACCTGCTCCTTGAACGGCATCGACACTCCGCAACCGCGGATGCCCAGTGCGCGGATACCGGCAACCGCTGCGGGAACGTCAGTGGTGGTGAATGCCTTGTAGACGAAGTTGAGGCCCAATTCCTCGTACAGATAGTTGTGGAATCTGGTGCCGATGTTGCTCGGTCGTCCGGATAGCGACATGCACAGAAGTGTGTCCTTGTTGAGGTCGACAGTCATGGTGTCAACTCTAATCCGGGCTACCGTGAACTTCAGGGCCGTGATGAGACCCATCCACGCCGGGATCTGCTCCGAATACGAGGTAGCCGATCCCACGCATCACTCGTACCGAGCAGAACCGAGACGCATATGGTCACTGACAGCATCGAGGAACACCCGGCCGCGCAGTCACGGCCGCGTCGCAGGTTTGCAGCCCGTGCCATCTCCGGTGTACTTGCCGTAGCCGTGGTTCTGGGGGTAGGGCAACTGGTCACCCTGCTGATCAATCCGGACTCCTCGCCGTTCTATGCAGTCGGTTCGACCACGGTGGATCGAACGCCGGCATGGGCACGCGAGTTTGCGATCGAGACCTTCGGGACCAACGACAAACCCGCGCTCTTCATCGGAATGTCGATCCTGATCGCGCTGCTCGGCGCACTAGCGGGCGTACTCGAGCGTCGCCGACGCCCGGTGGGTAGTGCGATCCTGATTGCTCTCGGATTGGTGGGTGTCTATGCGGCCTTGAGCCGTCCGACGGCTGACGCGATGTACGCGTTCCCCACGATCGTGGGTGTTGTTGCCGGCGTCGTCACGCTGAGGTTGCTGATCGGGCAACTCGACGTAGCGCCCTCGCCTGGTGTTCCCGAGACGTGGCTGCCGCGTCGACAGTTTCTGATGCTGGCCGGGGTTGCCGTTGCCGTCGCTGCGGCGGCCGGTGCTGCCGGAAAGTTCGTGGGGCAGCGCATCGCCGGGGCTTCCGCGAACCGTGCGGACTTCGTCGTTCCGACTGCTGCCTCGGCAGCGCCACCGATACCGGCCGCCGCGAACATCGGTGTTGCCGGTGCGTCGACGTACATCACCCCCAACGACGATTTCTATCGGATCGACACGGCACTTCTTGTCCCGCAGCTCACGACGGACTCGTGGGAACTGCGCATCCACGGCATGGTGGACCGCGAGCTGACTTTGTCGTTCGACGATTTGGTCGCCCGGACACCGATCGAACGGGTCATCACCTTGACATGCGTGTCCAACGAGGTGGGCGGCAACCTCGCGGGCAACGCCACCTGGATCGGCTACCCGATGAAGGACATCCTCGAGGAAGTGGGCGTGCACCCGGACGCGGACATGCTGCTCTCGACCAGCGTCGACGGATTCACTGTCGGCACCCCGGTTGAAGTGGTGACCGACGGACGCGACGCCATGCTCGCCGTGGCGATGAACGGGGAGCCGCTGCCGTTCGAGCACGGATATCCGGTCCGTCAGGTCGTGCCCGGTCTGTACGGTTTTGTCTCCGCGACAAAGTGGGTCACGGAGTGGGAACTCACCAGGTTCGATCAGGTGGACGCCTATTGGACGCAACGAGGATGGGGCGCGCAGGCACCGATCAAAACGGCGTCTCGGATCGAAGTACCGGCGTCCTTGGCGCCCGTGAACGCCGGGCAGATTCAGATGGCGGGAACAGCGTGGGCCCAGCATCGCGGTATCAAGGCGGTGGAGGTTCGTGTCGACAACGGGCCGTGGCAACCCGCAACCCTCGCGCAGGAGTATTCGATCGACACATGGCGTCAGTGGTCGTGGATGTGGGACGCGGCGCCGGGGTTGCACACCGTGCAGGTCCGAGCGATCGATCTGGATGGAAACGTTCAGGTCGAGGAACGGACTCCGCCCATTCCTGGCGGTGCAACGGGCTGGCACACAAGGTCTTTCACGGTGAAGTAGGTCAGCAGCGCGCTTCTTCGAGTTCGCGCAGCGTTGTGTGGTCGGCTCGGCTGATCGGTAGTCCGTAACTCACGGCTACGGCGAGGTACTTCAAGGCGTAATAGCAGTGGTACGCAGGATTGGGTGGGAGCCACTGCCCGGGAGTGCTGTCACCTTTCGACTGATTGTCACTTCCCTTGACTGCCAGCAGGTTCAATTCCGTGTCGTTGGCGAACCGCAGGCGCAGGTCCATCGGCCACGTACTTGCCCCGAAATCCCAAGCCGCGGCCAGGGGATAGACGTGGTCGATCTGGACTGCACTTGCCTGGCTGCGATCGAACACGATTCGATCACCGGAGTACGGATCGGTCATCACACCGGACAGTACGACGCAATCGCGGGTTCCGGGCTTGAACGTTGTTTCCGAAAGGTCCTGAGCCAGAACGTTGTTACGGGTATCGCAGCCGTCGTGACCCATCGGGGCGTCCTGGTCGTCGGACCACGCGGGGCCGAAGACACACGCCTGCCCACTCTTGCAGCCGCGCTGATATCCGCCGGGGTGCGGGCGCTGATCGACGACGGATACCCGGTTGAGCAAATCCTCGAGCTGAGTGGTGGTGGGGCTGCCCGGCGCAGAACTCTCGTTGCCGATCCAGCCGCAGGACGTAAGCACACAGGCGAGGATCGTGACCACTATCGCCCACGAACCCCTGCGTCCCACCGTGCCCCTCTCGCTTGCCCCTCTCACTTGATCGAGATTCAATCACCAGGTTCCGACAGATCGGCTTCGGATGCGTGGTCGAACTCGATTACCACTTTGCCCGCGCTGTGCCCACTCTCCACAGCAGCAAGGGCTGAGCCGGCCTGCTCGAAGGGAAAGCGCTGCCTCACGGCCGGGTCGAGGGAGCCGTCGGCCACCAACTCCGCGACCGCCGTGAACACCGCGGTGGTGCGCCGACGCTCTACTCCGCTGCCGCCGAGTTCGGTAGCAGCGACGGAATCGGCGATGCTGATAAGCGGGGCGCCCGGACGCCGCAATGAAGCGGCCCTCTGGAGAGTCTCCCCGCCGACCAGATCGAAGACACCGTCGACCCCGCTGGGCGCGAGGGCGGCAACGGCATCTGCCCACAGATCACCTGAGTCCACCCACAGCGATCCGGTTTCCTCGACGGCATCCTGCTTGGCTGCGCTGGCCACACCGAGCACAGTGATGCCGCGCGCTCGGGCCAAGGTGAGCGTGCTGGTCCCGACTCCACCGCCCGCGCCGAGCACCAGCAGCGTGGCGCCGGCCGCGAGGTCTAGATCGTGAAGGGCGTCGAACGCGGTTCCGCAGGCAACGGGTATCACGGCGGCGTCGGCCCAGGACGCCGCGGTCGGTTTGCGTGCGGCCTGGGAGGCATTGAGCACGGTTGCCTCGGTATATCCGCCGAATCCTGTTGCGGTGGAGCCGAAGACCTCGTCGCCGACGTCGAACTCCGTGACCCGTGGTCCCACGCTGGTGACGACACCTGACACCTCGCGGCCGAGCACTGCCGGCAGTGTCACCGGCACGGTGTCCTTGCGGGTTCCCGCCCGGACCTTCCAGTCCGCCGGATTGACGCCGGCAGCGCGGACGGACACCACAATCTGCCCGGCGCCAGGTGGCGGCAGGGAAACGTCGAAGAACGATTGAGTCTGCGGACCGCCGTACTCGGTGAAACCGTATGCCAGGACCATGACAACAGCCTATGTCGGTAGCACCTGATTGGATGGTCGGATGCTGCATGGACTCTGGTCACCGGGATCGGGGCTCAAACTGTGGGTACACGGACACGAGGGCGCCGGGGTCGATGATCCCCGCGACCCGGTCAGTGCTGTCCTGCACCGAAAATTCCGTCATCGAGTAAGTATCGCGATGCCTTCCGTGCCGGGTGGGCCGCTGCAGAGTGAGTACGCGGCGGTGGCGCTGGCACCGGGTGATGCCGTTGACCTGCTGCTTCGGATCAAACCTGCGGACGGCCGGGTTGCCGGCGACCTGCATTACCTTGTCCACGTTGTTCGGGGGATCGAGCGTTGGGTGCGGGCAGGGCGGGTTGTTCCCGAACTGGGCCGTGCCGAGGGCAGTTGGTGGCCGCGCTGGCGGCTGCTGATCGACGAGCGTCAGCGCGCGTGGCTGGGTGAGTTGGTTGTTGCGATGCCCCCGGTGCAGCGCGCAGTGGGATCACCTCGAGCCGTTTTGGACGACGTTGTTCTCGAACTGACCGATTCGGTTGTTCGCCGAGTGCTCGGCGAGTCGGTCGACACTCCCACGACCGGGCTGTGGGCGGCATTGGTGCGCGGCGACGCATTCGACAACGCGGAATTGCGAGTTGCGTCGTCTCTGACGCAATGGCGCGGCACTCTCACCGCACATGAGCCCGACTTGGTCCTGCGGTTGATCGAACCGGAACTGAGCGAGAACGCCGATATCGATGCGGAAGCACTCTGGCGACTGCAAGTGTGCCTTCGGCCGGAAGGTGAAGCCCCCGAACGGATCAGGCTGCACCGTGCCGATGCCGCGCGCCTGCAAGTAGGTAGCCGAAAGCTCGAGGAAGCTATCGCCGCCTACCCTCGCTTTCGGGATGTGCCGCGCGACGACGACAGCTTGGACCTTCTACTGCCGACAGCTGTGGTGATGGATCTGGTCGGCCACGGCGCTATCGCCCTGCAGGAGAAGGGAATTACGCTCCTGCTGCCTCGAGCGTGGAGCGTCGTGTCGCCGTCGTTGCGCGTGAAAGTCACCTCGGCGTCTTCACCGATCGTTGCCGAGAATCGTACGGTCGGCCTGGATCAGTTGGTGGAATACGACTGGGAGTTGGCGCTCGGAGACAAAGTGCTCACGCCGGAAGAAATGTCGCGCCTGGTCGACGCGAAATCGGATCTTGTTCGCTTGCGCGGTGAGTGGGTCCAAGCTGACCGGGAGGTGCTTGCCCGGGCCGCTCGTTTTGTCGGCGAGCGCCATGCGAGTGGCGACCGGGCCATCATCGAATTGATCAAAGACTTGATCGCCGACGACCTCAAAGACCTTCCCGTCGAAGAAGTGACGGCAACGGGGTGGGCGTCGGCGCTGCTGAACAATTCGGTCGAACCGGCAGAGGTTCCGGTTCCGGCAGAAGTCAAAGCGGTACTGCGGCCTTATCAGCGGCGAGGACTCAACTGGTTGGCGTACATGAGCGCTCTCGGATTGGGTGCGGTGTTGGCGGACGACATGGGGTTGGGAAAGACGCTCCAACTGTTGGCGCTGCTTGCGCACGAGAAGTCCACGACGCCAACGCTGCTGGTGTGCCCGATGTCGGTGGTCGGCAACTGGCAACGCGAGACGGCGCGGTTTGTTCCGAGCCTACGGGTGTACGTCCATCACGGTTCCGATCGCGCAACGGGCGCGGCGCTCGAGGCCGCAGTACGCAACCACGATCTGGTGATCACGACGTACGCGTTGATGACGCGTGACGTCGCTGCCCTGAAGGATCTCGATTGGCGCCGCGTTGTGCTCGACGAGGCCCAGCACATCAAGAATGCAAAGACATCGCAGGCGCGCGCCGCTCGCAGCATCCCGGCGGCACATCGCGTCGCACTGACCGGAACCCCGGTGGAAAACCGGTTGGACGAACTGCGATCCATCCTCGACTTTGCCAACCGTGGTGTGCTCGGTTCGGAACAGATGTTCCGCAAACGCTTTGTCGTGCCGATCGAACGCGAGAAGGACGAACTTGCCGTTTCGCGGCTGCGCGCCGTCACGTCACCGTTTGTCCTGCGGCGAGTCAAAACCGATCCCGCTGTCATCTCCGATCTTCCGGAAAAACTCGAGATGACGGTCCGCGCAAATCTCAGCGAAGAGCAAGCTGCTCTCTATCGCGCGGTAGTCGACGACATGATGGCCCAGATCAAGGGCACGGAAGGTATGAAGCGCAAAGGCGCAGTGCTCTCCGCTCTCACCAAACTCAAGCAGGTCTGTAACCATCCGGCGCATTTTCTTCGCGACGGATCTGCGGTGATGCGCCGCGGTCAGCATCGTTCCGGCAAACTCGGATTGATCGAAGACATCGTCGAATCGGTGACTGCGGAAGACGAGAAGGTGTTGCTGTTCACGCAGTTCCGCGAGTTCGGGGAACTGGTGGTGCCCTACCTGTCCGAGCGGTTCAGCACGGGGGTCCCGTTCCTGCACGGCGGTGTGTCGAAGGCCGGCCGTGACACCATGGTCGAGGAGTTCCAGAGTGTCGGCGGTCCGCCGATCATGGTGCTCTCGCTCAAAGCCGGCGGAACGGGACTCAATCTGACCGCCGCGAATCACGTTGTCCATATGGATCGGTGGTGGAATCCCGCGGTCGAGAATCAGGCCACCGACCGTGTGTTCCGTATCGGTCAAAATCGAAATGTCCAGGTCCGCAAGATGGTCTGTGTCGGGACATTGGAAGAACGGATCGACACGATGATCGACACGAAGAGCGAATTGGCCGAGCTGGCCGTCGGAACAGGGGAGAACTGGGTGACCGAGATGAGCGTCGAACAGCTCGGCGAATTGCTCCGACTCGGTGACGACGCGGTAGGCGAATGAGTCCGCGCCGTGGAGGTCCCGATTTCAGTGAATACACCGGCGCGCGTAAGCGAGCGGCGCCGATCAAGTCTCGCCCCGCTTTCGGTCGGACGTTCTGGGGCAAGGCATTTGTCCGGGTCATCGAGCAGATCGGTGACAAGGGCCGGGTCTCGCGAGGTCGAACTTTTGCTCGCACAGGCAAGGTCTTGCCGCTCGATATTCGGCCGGGACGCGTGACCGGCGAGGCCTGGGGGACACAGCTCGAACCGTTCACCGCCACTCTCGCAGTCAGCACTCTCGACAACACGGATATCGACGACATCATCACCAAACTCCGCCGGGTCCCAGGCTCATTGGCCTCGCTGGTCTCCGGGGTGGTTCCGGACATGCTCGCCGCGCAACTCCTGCCGGACGGGCCGGGCGCGTTCCAATTCGACTGCACCTGTCCCGACGAGGGATGGCCGTGTAAACATGCTGCGGCCGTGGCCTTCCTGACTGCCGAGCGGATCGATACCGATCCGCTGCAACTTCTGATCCTGCGCGGGGTCGATCTCAGCGATCTGATCGGGGGAGTGGAAGACGAGACCACGATCGCGGTCGACGTAGAAAGCTGGTTCGGGGACTCGTCCCTTCTGCCAGGATTGCCGCGAGTCGAATTCCGGGCTGCGATAGACGATCTGGACGTGAACGCGTTGCGGGCCTCGGTGGCTGCGCTGGGATTGGATGTGGCACAGCAAAACGTCGCGCTCGCCGAACTGCGGGCAATTTACCGGCAATTGGACTCCTGAGCTCAACCACTAGGATCCCGGTGCCTGTTCCAGTATCGTGAGGTGGATAGGTCCGGTAGGGACCTGTCGACGATAGATTCTTTCACTTCACGAAAGGGGCAGCCGCCGTGATGCCCGTACATCTGCGCGACAGCGCTATACCCAAACACGAGCAACTGCGAAACATTTTGCTGCACAAGTGCACCCGCGAGTTGCAGCCGGGTGACCTGATGACCAGTGAGCGAAACCTGATGCAGGATTACGGCGTCAGCCGAATCACGGTTCGTGAGGCGATCGGTCAACTTGTCAACGACGGATATCTTGTGCGCGTGCGTGGCAAGGGAACCTTTGTCGCTCACCGCCAGGTTCAATCCAAACTTCACCTCGCGTCGTTCACCGAGGAAATGCGAGCCCAGGGACACGTTCCCACCACTGTGGTCCTCGTCAACGAGGAAGACACCGTGCCCGATGCCACGGCGTCGGCGCTCGGAATGGAGCCGGGATCGTTGGGCTACCACGTCAAACGCCTGCGCTTGGCAGACGGTGAACCGGTGAGCGTCGACGACGGTTGGTACAACCCGCAGCAATTGCCCGGGCTCACCGACCTCGACCTGACCGGGTCGATCTATCGTGCGACGGCCGACAAGTACGACAAGCCGATCGACCGCGCGGAACAGACCGTCAGCGCCGACGGTGCAACCATCGAGATCGCCACCCTGCTCGGGACGAAGAAGGGGGCACCCGTTCTGTACTTCGATCGTGTTTCCTTCAGCGAGGGCGCGCCGATCGAGCACACGTGCAGTTGGTACCGCTCCGATCGTTATCAACTGCAGATGGAAGTTCAGGGAAACGAACGAGCAGGCACACGCGCCTGATCACAACCCGAACAGCAGGCGGGCGCATCCTCTTTCGAGGGTGCGCCCGCCTCGCTCGTATTCAGGCAGACCAGTCGAACAAGATGTCGCCGGTCTTCACTTCTTCTCCCACAGAAGGGGATTCGACGGTATCGGGTTTGGAGTCCATGACTACAACCGGGCAGATTGCCGAGTAGCCGGTTGTATCGATGAACGCCGGATCGAAGCTGACGACAGGGTCGCCGGCCGCGACGGTGTCGCCCTCGGATGCGATGAGCGTGAAGCCCTTGCCTTCGAGTTTGACGGTGTCGATTCCGATGTGAACCAGTACGCCCGTTGCCTTCTCGCCGAAGATGACGAATGCGTGGGGATGGAGTTTGAGGATCTTCCCGGCGATGGGTGCGACAACGGTGAGGTGGCCCTGGTCGCGGGCGGGTTCGAGGGCTACCCCTGATCCGACCATCTGCTGGGCAAAAACCGGGTCGGGAACGTCGGCAAGTGCGCACACACGGCCGGGAAGCGGAGCGAGGACGGAGACGGTCACAGGATGTCCCCGATGTCCTCGGCGAGGATGTCGGCCTCGGGTCCGACGATCACCTGGACGACGGAGCCCGCCTTGAGCACACCATGCGCGCCTGCGGCCTTGAGAGCGGCTTCGTCGACCTTGGCGCCGTCCTTGACCTCGGTGCGCAGGCGGGTGATGCACGCTTCGATTTCGACGATGTTCCCGGCGCCGCCGAGGCCCTTGATGATTGCTTCCGCTTTCGACATTGCTGCTCCTGTGTGTGGTCGTAAATGCGTCGGTTGTTGTCGCTGGTGAAGCACTCTGGCTGATAGCGGGACGCGAGTCAACACGTAACTTAAATCACATTCCGGTCTTGACATCTGCGCTTCATCAGGCAAAACTACAACTGGTTATGACCGGACAGTACCCGTTAGCGGTGCAACGCCACAACAGTTTCGGCAAAACGATTTTCCGGCTCCTCGCGGTGGGCGAGGTGTCCACTTCGCGTACCTAAACCAGCAGGCCGACCCGTTGCGGCCCAGCGAGCAGAGAAGGTCAACGATGACGCTCGACGACACTCCCAAGAAGGAATCAACGTTCTTCGCCGGCGTACAACGCCTCGGCCGAAGTTTGATGTTGCCCATTGCCGTTCTCCCGGCAGCCGGCATCCTTCTGCGACTCGGCCAGGACGACCTGCTCGGCCGGTTCAGTCCGCTCGAGAGCGCGGCCACGGTGATTTCCGCTGCCGGTCAAGCCGTGTTCACGTGGCTGCCGCTGATCTTTGCCGTCGGCATTGCGATCGGGTGGGCCAAGAAGGCAGACGGATCCACCGCCCTTGCCGCGGTGGTCGGGTACATAGTGATCGACGGTGTCTTCAAGGCCATGTCGCCGATCGTTCTCGAAGGAAAAACCGATCCCAACGGGGATCAGTCGTTGATCAATTACGGCGTACTCGCCGGCATCGTGATGGGTCTACTCTCCGCAATTCTGTGGCAGCGCTTCTATCGAACAAAACTGCCCGACTACCTCGGATTCTTCAACGGCCGACGTTTGGTTCCGATCCTGACCGCCGTTACCGGCCTGCTCGTCGGCGTCCTCATGGCGTTCTTGTACCCGCTGTTCAACTCCGGACTGAACTGGGTCGGTGAAGCAGTTGCCTCGAATACCGTTGTCGGCGGCGGCATCTACGGCGCAGCCAACCGTCTGCTCATCCCGACCGGCCTGCATCACATCCTCAACTCGGCAGTGTGGTTCCTGATCGGCGACTACCAGAACGCCAGCGGTCAGATCATCCGCGGCGACCTCAACCGGTTCTTTGCCGGTGACCCCACTGCCGGGACGTTCATGACCGGATTCTTCCCGATCATGATGTTTGCCCTGCCGGCTGCGGCGTTTGCCATCTGGCGCAATGCCAAGCCCTCTCAGAAGAAGCTTGTCGGCGGCATCATGCTCTCCACCGGCCTCACCGCCTTCCTCACCGGCATCACCGAGCCCCTCGAATACTCGTTCATGTTTGTTGCGTGGCCGCTGTACGTCATCCACGCGCTTCTGACCGGTACGTCGATGGCGTTGGTCAACGCACTGGGAATCCACGACGGATTCACCTTCTCGGCCGGCTTCTTCGACTACGTTCTGAACTTCGGCAAGGCCACCAACGCCTGGATGCTCATCCCGATCGGACTTGCGTACGCGCTCATCTACTACTTCCTCTTCAGCTTTGTCATCAAGAAGTGGAACCTGCGCACGCCAGGCCGCGAAGAAGAAGCCGAAGTTGCGGCAGGTGAGCCTGATGCTGCGCTCCTCGAAGCCGAAATGGCGCTCGCTGCCGAAGGCGACACTCGGACCGACGCACCACTCGTCGCAGAAGTGGAGAAGAAACTCGACAAGGAACTGGAAGGGCGCTGACGCATGGCAACGGCAACAATCACCGAGCGGAACCAGATCAGTGCACTCGGAGTCAGTGCCGGGGTCGTCTGCGCACCCTGGTTGAGTTTCGCAGTGCCCGAACGTACTTCGGCGCAGGATCCGATCACCGGCGAGCCGGAGTCCGAACTGGCCAGAATTCGAGCGGCGCTCGACACCGTCAGTGCGGAACTCCTGCGCCGCGCCGAATCCGTCGACGGTGTGTCCGCGGACATCCTGACCACGTCGGCGGCGATGGCACGGGATCGGGCCATCGTCGGCGCGGCGCAGAAGAACCTCGAATCAGGTCTGCCGACAGCACATTCGGTGACGGTTGCCTTCGACGGATTCTGCGCCAAGCTCGACGCGGTTGGCGGGTACATGGCCGAGCGGGCAACAGATCTGCGTGACCTCGCTCAGCGGGTGGTCGCAGTGCTGCGCGGCGAACCGATGCCAGGAATCCCCAACCCCGGTTACCCGTACATTCTGGTGGCCCGGGATCTGGCGCCCGCCGACACGGCAACGCTCGGCGACACCGACGTGGTCGGATTGCTCACCGCAGAGGGCGGGCCAACCAGTCACACCGCCATCCTCGCCAAGTCGCTCGGCATTCCGGCGGTGGTGAACTGCGCGGATACCGATCGGCTGATCCCGGGCGCTGTTCTGATCCTCGACGGTTCGAGCGGGACGGTGACGATCGATCCGAGCCCCGAGCAGTGCAGTGAGGTCGCCAGGGAAGCATCGGCCCGTGCTGCTCGCGCCGCGACTGCACGCGGTCCCGGACGTACCCGCGACGGTTTTGCCGTGCGCTTGGCGGCAAACATCGGGACCGTGGCCGATGCCGAACGTGCGGGCGCCGCCGACTGTGAGGGCGTTGGCCTGTTCCGTACCGAATTCTCGTATCTCGGTCGCCACGATGCACCCTCCGTGGCGGAGCAGACCGCAACGTACAGAGCTGTTTTCGAGCACTTTGCCGGAAGCGCCGTCGTGGTGCGGACCCTCGATTCCGGTTCCGACAAACCGTTGCCCTTTCTGGATCTCGGGGTCGAGGAGAATCCGGCGCTCGGAATTCGGGGGCTCCGCGTGGCAAATCTGTATCCGGACACTCTGGTAACCCAGCTCGACGCACTGGTTGCGGCAGCCGATGCAACCGGCGCGGATTTGCGCGTCATGGCACCGATGGTCGCGACGGCCGATGAAGCTGCGGGCTTCGCGGAACTCGCCCGATCCCGTGGGGTCGGCAAGGTGGGCGCGATGATCGAGGTTCCGGCTGCGGCCCTGCGTGCACGAGATCTCCTCGAACATCTGGATTTCCTGAGTATCGGAACCAATGACCTGAGCCAGTACACCTGTGCGGTCGACCGGATGACGGGCAGCCTCGCACACCTGCTCGACCCGTGGCAGCCGGCAGTCCTCGACCTGATCGCGATGGTCGGTCAGGCCGGAGCCGTCGCAGGCAAACCTGTTGGTGTGTGCGGGGAATCGGCGTCGGATCCGCTGTTGGCGCCGGTGTTGGTCGGTCTCGGGGTGTCGAGTCTGTCGATGTCCGTCGCAGCGATCGGGGCCGTTCGCGCGGAACTGTCGGCGCTCGATCTCGAGGTATGCCTGCAGATGGCGTCGGCGGCTCGTAATGCCCGAACGCCGGTCGACGGCAGGGCGGCGGTCGCGAGCATCAGGAATTCCTCGTGACCGAGTCACTCGTGCTGCGCGGCATCGTTGTCGGCGGTTCCTCCGGGAGCATCGACGACGGCATCGTTGTGGTCGACGGTGAGCTGATCAGCTGGGTGGGGGCGGCGAAGGACTATGCCTTAGCTGATGTTCCGGATCCCGCTGATGTTCCGGACGCAACCGACTGCGTGATACTTCCCGGGCTGATCGACGTCCACAGTCACGGCGCCGCGGGAGCGGGTTTCCCCAACACCGACGCGGCGGGCGCCCGAGTGGCCGCGTCGCATCACCGTGAGCACGGGACGACCGGTCTGTTGGCAAGTTTGGTGTCGGCGCCCCGTGCGGATCTGATGCGCCAAGCCGCGATGTTGGCCGACCTGGTTGAGGACGGCGAGATTCTGGGTATCCACCTCGAAGGGCCGTTTATCAATTGTGTTCGATGTGGTGCCCAGGATCCCGCAGCGATAGTTTCCGGGGACCCTGACCTGCTCGAAGAGGTGTGCAACGCGGCCCGCGGGCACGTGCGTTCGATGACTCTGGCACCGGAGACGGAGAATTTCGGGAAACTGCTCGACGTCATGCGTCGACGCGAAATTCTGCCCAGCTTCGGACACACCGACGCCGATGCGGCGACTACGTCGACCCGGATCGGACAGGCGGCTCGCAGCGGTCGGGTGAGCGCAACACACCTGTTCAACGGGATGCCGCCGTTGCATCACCGTTCGCCGGGTCCGGTGGCGGCGTGCCTCGCGGCCGCCGGGAGAGGAGAGATGGTGGTGGAACTGATCGCCGATGGAGTGCATCTGGCTCCGGAAACGGTGTCCATGGTGTTCGATACCGTCGGCGCAGATCAGATCACGCTCGTCAGTGATTCCATGGCTGCCGCCGGAATGGCCGACGGAAACTATCAACTCGGCGCTCTGGATGTGGTGGTGAGCGGTGGCGTCGCCAGACTTGCCACATCCGACGGTTCGGACGGGGCCATAGCCGGCGGAACGGCACGACTGCTGGATGTGCTGCGTAGCACCGTGTTCGACAGCGGAGTTGAACTCGCCGATGCCGTCACCGCTGCCACTCGTACCCCGGCAACACTGCTGGGACTGCACGATTCACATGGATCGCTGACTGCCGGCTACCGCGCCGACATCCTGGTCACCGATCGTCACCTGCGCCCGGTGCGCGTACTACACGGCGGTCGGGCCGCCGGAAAGGAAATCTGATGGAAATTGTCATCATGCCTACCCCGCTGGAGGTCGACTCGACGGCAGCAGACATCGTCGAAGGCTATGTCCGACGCGGTGCTACGACGCTTGGGCTCGCAACAGGTTCGTCGCCGATCGGGACGTACCGCGAGCTGGCGCGTCGTCACCGGGTGTCGGGACTGGACTTCTCGCAGGCTCAGGCATTCTTGCTCGACGAGTATCTTGGACTGCCGAAAAGCCATTCGCAGTCGTACTATTCGGTGATTCGCGCCGAATTCGTCGACCACGTCAATCTGGATCCGGAGCGGGTGTTCAGCCCAGACGGTGAAGCAGTAATTCCCGATGCCGAAGTGGAACGCTACGACCGTAGTATCGCCGAAGCCGGGGGAGTGGACGTCCAGTTGCTCGGAATCGGCACCGACGGACACATAGGTTTCAACGAACCCGGTTCCGCTCTGTCGTCGCGAACCCGGGTCAAGACGTTGACGGAGCAGACGCGAATCGACAACGCTCGTTTCTTCGAGCGTCCTGACGATGTTCCTCATCACGTTCTCACCCAGGGCCTCGGAACTATCAGTGATGCACGGCATTTGGTGATGATCGCGACCGGCGAAGGCAAGGCCGACGCGATTGCTGCAGCCGTCGAAGGCCCGTTGACGGCATTTTGCCCCGCATCGATCCTGCAGTGGCATCGCCACGTCACGGTGGTCATCGACGAAGCTGCTGCCGGGCGGTTGAAGCTGGCCGACTACTACCGGTACGCGCTCGAGAACAAGCCACCCTGGCAGTCGTACTGACATGAGCGCTCTCGAACTTGCCGTTCAGGATGTTCGTGGGGCGCAGATCGCACTCGCCGTGGGGGCGGCGCGTGTTGAACTCTGTGCGGCACTGGGGGCAACCGGTGGTCTCACCCCCAGCTACGGATTGATCGAAGCAGTTGTGGCAGTGGGTGTTCCGGTGCATGTCCTGATCCGGCCACGGGCTGGTGGATTTGTGTACTCTGCCGACGAGATGGTGGTGATATGCCGTGACACACGCGCCGCAGTGGCAGCAGGTGCGTCCGGGATAGTGATCGGCGCTCTGACCGAAACCTCCGCGGTCGATGTCGACGCGATGCGTTCGATCATCGACTGCATCGACCCGTCAACTGTCGAAGTCACCGCACACCGCGCCGTCGACGTGGTGCCGGACAGAAATGTGGCACTCGACATCTTGGTGGATCTCGAAGTAACCCGGGTCTTGACGTCGGGCGGTGCCCCGACCTGCGCCGAAGGGCTGGCGGAGTTGGGGACCCTGGTCGATCATGCCGCGGGGCGGATCCAGATCATGGCCGGTGGCGGCGTCCGGATTCCCGATATTGCCGCAATTGTGGCGACCGGAGTCGACGCGATCCACTTGTCCGCTCGCGCGATCGTCGAAGGTTCCGGTGGGCCGGGCGGTGGTAGCGGTGGATATGAGGTCACCGACCGGGAAATTGCGCTGTCCGCGGCTTCGGCCCTAGACATACATGGACATCCAACTATAGGATGGTAGACATACTCGGCGCTGCTTCTCGGGCAGTCCACAACGAGCAAGGAACGGGTTAGCACAATGGTTGACAATGCGGCAGTTCAAGAGTTGACGCACTTCGTCGGTGGCAAGCGGGTTCCCGGAGCTTCCGATCGATTTGCAGACGTCTTCGATCCCAACACCGGTAAGGTTCAGGCGCGCGTCCCGCTCGCAAGCAAGGCCGAAACCGAAGCCATCATCGCCAATGCAGAAGAGGCGCAGAAGGTCTGGGCTGCTTTCAACCCGCAGAAGCGCGCCCGCGTGCTCATGAAATTCCTCCAGCTCGCTCAGGCTGAGATGGATTCCCTCGCTCGCCTCCTCTCGTCCGAGCACGGCAAGACCGTCGCCGACGCCAAGGGTGACATCCAGCGTGGCCTCGAGGTCATCGAATTTGCCGTCGGTGCTCCGCACCTGCTCAAGGGCGAATTCACCGAGAGCGCAGGCACGGGTATCGACGTGTACTCGATGCGTCAGCCGCTGGGCGTCGTTGCCGGCATCACGCCCTTCAACTTCCCCGCGATGATCCCGCTGTGGAAGGCCGGCCCGGCCCTCGCCGCAGGTAACGCCTTCATTCTCAAGCCGTCCGAGCGTGACCCCTCCGTGCCGCTGCGCCTGGCCGAGCTGTTCCTCGAAGCCGGACTGCCTGCTGGCGTGTTCAACGTGGTCAACGGTGACAAGGAAGTTGTCGACGTCCTGCTCACCGACGACCGCATCAAGGCTGTCGGTTTTGTCGGCTCCACGCCGATCGCCCAGTACATCTACGAGACCGCCGCAGCTCACGGCAAGCGTGCACAGTGCTTCGGTGGCGCCAAGAACCACGCGATCGTCATGCCGGACGCCGACCTCGACGAGGTTGCCGACGCCCTGATCGGTGCCGGGTACGGTAGCGCCGGTGAGCGTTGCATGGCCATCTCCGTTGCCGTTCCCGTCGGCGAAGAGACGGCAGATGCGCTGGTTGCCAAGCTGAAGGAACGCGTCGCGAAGCTGAAGATCGGTCGCAGTGACGACGAAGGTGTGGACTTCGGTCCCCTCGTCTGCCAGGACGCCCTCGACCGCGTCAACAACTACGTGCAGATCGGCATCGACGAGGGCGCAACGGCAGTCGTCGACGGCCGCGGCTTCACCCTCGAAGGCCACGAAGGCGGATTCTTCGCCGGCGCAACCCTGTTCGACAACGTTACGTCGGATATGCGCATCTACAAGGAAGAGATCTTCGGACCCGTACTTCAGGTTGTGCGCGCTGCCGATTACGAAGAGGCACTGCGTCTTCCGACGGAACACGAGTACGGCAACGGCGTTTCCATCTTCACCCGTGACGGCGACACCGCGCGTGACTTCACGGCCCGCGTCAACGTCGGCATGGTCGGCGTCAACGTGCCGATCCCGGTCCCGATCGCGTACCACACCTTCGGTGGCTGGAAGCGCTCCGGCTTCGGTGACCTGAACCAGCACGGTCCCGACTCCTTCCGTTTCTACACCAAGACCAAGACGGTGACGCAGCGCTGGCCTTCCGGCAAGAAGGAAGAGACCAACCACTTCGTCATCCCCACGATGAACTGATCGGAACACTTTCCATGTTTACTCTGACCGATGACGAGCGGGCGATTCGTGACACTGCCCGCGACTTCGCGGCCGAGCATCTGGCACCGAATGCGGTGGAGTGGGATCAGACCAAGCATTTCCCGGTGGACGTTCTCCGCAAGGCGGCGTCCCTGGGGATGGGCGGGATCTACATTCGCGAGGATGTCGGTGGCAGTGAACTGACCCGCGTCGACGCCGCTCGGATCTTCGAGGAGCTCGCCAAGGGGGATCCGTCGATCGCCGCGTACATCTCCATCCACAACATGGTCACGTGGATGATCGACCAGTTCGGCAACGACGAACAGCGCCACAAGTGGGTACCCGGACTCTGCTCGATGGATCAGTTGGGCAGTTACTGCCTGACCGAGCCCGGTGCAGGTTCCGACGCGGCCGGCTTGAGCACCAAGGCTGTTCGCGACGGCGACGACTACATCCTCAACGGTGTCAAGCAGTTCATCTCCGGCGCAGGGACTTCCGATGTCTACGTCGTGATGGCCCGAACCGGATCTGCTGGTGCCAAGGGAATCACGGCGTTCATCGTGCCGAAGGATTCGCCTGGCCTGTCCTTCGGTGCCAACGAGATCAAGATGGGCTGGAACGCACAGCCCACTCGTCAGGTGATCATGGAGGACGTGCGCGTTCCCGCCGCCAACATGCTCGGCGAAGAAGGCAGCGGATTCCGCATCGCGATGAAGGGCCTCAACGGCGGTCGCCTCAACATCGCGGCGTGCTCGGTGGGCGGCGCACAGGCGGCGTTCGACAAAGCCGTCGGATATCTGGTGGACCGCAAGGCTTTCGGTTCGGCGTTGATCGAATCGCAGGCTCTGCAGTTCCAGCTCGCCGATATGCGGACCGACCTGGAAGCTGCGCGAACCCTGCTGTGGCGCGCTGCCGCAGCTCTCGACGAGGGCGCACCCGATGTCGTGGAACTGTGCGCGATGGCGAAGCGCTTCGCGACCGACAACGGTTTCGACGTGGCCAACCGGGCGCTACAGCTTCACGGCGGGTACGGCTATCTTGCTGAGTACGGGATCGAGAAGATCGTTCGCGATCTTCGCGTTCACCAGATCCTCGAAGGCAGCAACGAGATCATGCGTGTGGTCATCGCTCGCAGTGTGATCGCAGGGCAGGGAAAGCAGGGAGCAGCATGACCGAAGAGAACGAAGTTCTGATCGAGAAGCGCGACGGGCTGGGACTCATCACCCTCAACCGTCCCAAGGCGATCAACGCGCTCAACCACTCGATGGTGACGGCGATGGCCGCGGCACTCGAGGCCTGGAAGTCCGACGACGAGGTCAAGGCCGTTGTCCTGACCGGTGCAGGCGAACGTGGCCTGTGCGCGGGCGGCGACATCGTCTCGATCTACCACGACGCCAAGGACGGCAAGACCGGTTCGCTCGACTTCTGGCGCGACGAGTACATCCTCAACGCCGAGATCGCGAACTACCCGAAGCCGTACATTGCAATCATGGACGGCATCGTCATGGGCGGAGGTGTCGGAGTGTCCGCACACGGCGACGTCCGCATCGTGACCGAGCGTTCCATGATCGGAATGCCCGAGACCGGAATCGGATTCATCCCCGACGTCGGCGGAACGTACCTGCTCTCGCGCGCTCCCGGAGAGCTGGGAACACACATCGCGCTCACCACGGCACGCTTGAGTGCCGGCGACGCCATCGCGACAGGATTCGCGGATCACTTCATCCCGTCCGAGAACATCGAGACGTTCATCGAGGCGATCGCTTCGTCGACGGTAGAGCAGGCCGTTGCTCAATTTGCCGAGCCCGCACCGGTTTCGGAACTACTGGCACAGCAGAGTTGGATCGACGCCGCGTACTCGGCAAACAATGTCGTCGCGATTGTCGAGCGACTGCGCGCCAGTGGAATTCCCGAAGCGGAGAAGGCCGCCGAGCAGATTCTCGGTAAGTCGCCGATCGCGCTGGCCGTCACGTTGCGTTCACTTCGTCACGCCAAGGGTGCCGACAGTCTCGAAGACGTTCTGAACGAGGAGTTCCGGGTGTCGACGGCGTCACTGAGTTCGCACGATCTCGTCGAGGGCATCCGCGCACAGGTGGTCGAGAAGGACCGCAACCCGCAGTGGCTGCCCGCGACCCTCGCGGACGTCACCGAAGCCGCCGTGGACGCGTATTTTGCGCCCCTCGGCGAGCAGGAACTCGGCCTCACCCCTCAACCGCAAGGCAACTGATCACCGCCGAAGGAGCATCACTAATGAGCACCATTGGATTTATCGGACTCGGACACATGGGTGGACCGATGGCGGCCAATCTCGTCAAGGCCGGACACACGGTAGTCGGGTTCGACCTGGCGCCGGCAGCCCTCGAGCAGGCGGTCAAAGACGGTGCATCGGTAGCGGATTCGGCTGTCGATGCGGTGCGCGACGCAGACGTCGTCATCACGATGCTGCCGAGCGGTAAGCACGTTCTGGGGCTGTACGACGATCTGCTGCCCGTCGCTAAGCCGGGCACACTGTTCATCGACTGTTCGACGATCGACGTCGCCGATGCCCGCGAAGCACACGAGCGGGCAGAGGCCGCCGGACACCGTAGCGTCGACGCCCCGGTCTCCGGTGGTGTTGTCGGCGCAACCGCCGGAACCCTCGCATTCATGGTCGGCGGATCCGAAGAGGACTTCCAGGCCGCGTCTCCGTTGCTGGACGTGATGGGCCGCAAGGTCGTTCACTGCGGCGACGCCGGTGTCGGTCAGGCCGCGAAGATCTGCAACAACATGATCCTCGGTGTCTCGATGATCGCGATCAGCGAAGCATTCGTTCTGGGCGAGAAGCTCGGACTGAGCAACCAGGCGCTCTTCGACGTCGCGTCCAACGCATCGGGACAGTGCTGGGCGCTCACGTCCAACTGCCCGGTACCAGGACCGGTGCCTACCAGCCCGGCCAACAATGACTACCAGCCGGGTTTTGCGGTCGCGTTGATGGACAAGGATCTCGGTCTGGCAGCAAATGCCCTGCGTACCAATGGTGTTGACGCCGAACTCGGTCTCAAGGCTGCTGAGCTCTACAGCCAGTACCATGCCGCGGGTGCCGGTGGTCAGGACTTCTCTGCCATCATCAACGACATCCGAGACCGTTCGACCGAAGGACAGCAGTGACCGACTTCAATACCATCATTCTCGAGCGTAAGGGCCGCGTCGGCGTCATCACGCTCAACCGTCCCAAGGCGCTCAACGCACTCAACTCCGAGCTGATGAACGAGGTTGTTGCCGCGGTAACCGACCTCGAAGCGGACAACAACATCGGTGCCATTCTGATCACCGGTTCCGAGCGCGCATTTGCCGCCGGCGCCGACATCAAGGAAATGCAGTCCAAGACGTACATGGACGCGTACGTCGAGGATTTCTTCACCCCGTGGGATCGAGTTGCCGCAGCTCGCAAGCCGCTGATCGCCGCTGTCGCCGGATACGCACTCGGCGGCGGTTGCGAACTCGCGATGCTTTGCGACTTCATCATCGCAGCGGATAACGCCAAGTTCGGCCAGCCCGAGATCAAGCTCGGAGTTATCCCCGGAATCGGTGGCTCACAGCGTCTTACCCGCGCGGTAGGCAAGGCAAAGGCCATGGAAATGTGCCTCACCGGACGCAACATGGACGCCGAAGAAGCCGAGCGCGCCGGCCTGGTGTCTCGCATCGTCCCGGCGGCAGATCTGCTCGACGACGCACTGAAGACGGCAACCAAGATTGCCGAGATGTCCCTGCCGATCGCGATGATGGCCAAGGAAGCGGTCAACCGCTCCTTCGAGTCTTCCCTCGCCGAGGGCGTCCGCTTCGAGCGTCGGGTCTTCCACTCGACCTTCGCTACCGAAGATCAGAAGGAAGGCATGGCCGCATTCGTCGAGAAGCGGTCAGCTGAGTTCAAGCACCGCTGACAAGTCCCCACGATCCTGAAGGATTCTGCTCGCTCAGCGAGTGAAATCCTTCAGGATCGTTGTGGTTTCACCCCTCGAAATCGCCAGCGGTCTTCCGCAATTCAGTGAGGATTGTCACTAATTGCGTGAGCTTGTCCGGTTCCAAGCCTGGGTTCGCAAAGACCTTGGCATTCAGCAGTTCCGTAGCCTCGAGCGCCAGTGCTCGGCCGGAATCCGAAATCTCGATGAGTGTTGTACGACGATCGCTGGGGTGAGGGACACGTCGTACCAATTGCGCTTTCTCGAGGCGATCCACCGCATTCGTGACGCTGGTGGGGTGAACCTGCAAGCGTGCGCTGGCCTTCGTCATGGGCAGTGCGCCCGACCTCGTAAAGGTAAGCAGTGTCAACAACTCGTAGCGAGCGAACGTCAACCCGAGCGGTTTGAGCACTTCCTCGACTCGCGCCATCATGATCTGCTGCGCCCGCATCACCGACGTGACAGCGGCCATCCCGTCGGCAACGTCACTCCAACCGTGCTCGGTCCATTGCCGATGTGCCTCTTCGATGGGGTCGATGGGAAGCGGCGAAAGGGGAGGCATACGTTCGATCATCCCATGCCTGCCAGAGCCTGAGCGCCTTGTCTGATTATGTGTCGCGGGCCGTCACATCTGTAGAGTCCTCCGAGTGATTTCAATCCTCGTCGCGGGTGGCGTCTCGTTGTTCGTCGCTCTGTTCTTGACGCCCTTCCTCATCCGGGTGTTGTCCAAACAGGGGCTCGGGCATGAGATCCGCATCGACGGTCCGCAGAGCCATCAGGGTAAGCGCGGTACGCCGTCCATGGGCGGCATCGCGATTATCGCGGGCATGTGGGCCGGGTACCTAGCTGCCCATGCCATCGGTTTCGGTTCGCGCCTGCCCAGATTGTCCGCGTCGGGATGGTTGGTGCTGGCGCTGGCAACATCGTTGGGCGTGGTCGGCTTCCTCGACGACTTCATCAAGATCCGCAAGAAACGCAACCTCGGATTGAACAAGACGGCGAAGACCGTCGGACAGTTGGCGAGCGCCATCATTTTCGGTGTGCTGTTTCTGCAGTTCTCCAACAGCAAGGGCGTAACGCCCGGCAGTCAATATCTCTCCCACGTTCGAGATATCTCGGTGTTCTCGATGGGAACCATCGGGTTCCTGATCTTCTTCTGCGTGCTTGTCTTTGCGTGGTCCAACGCCGTCAACTTCACCGACGGTCTCGACGGCCTCGCAGCCGGGTCGATGGGCATGATCCTGGGCACTTACGTTGTCATCGCAGGATGGCAGTACCGGAACTCCTGCGTCCTCGATCCTGTTGCCGGGTGCTACGACGTTCGCGACCCACTCGACCTTGCGATAGTTGCCGCAGCGGCGGGTGGGGCGTGCCTCGGGTTCCTGTGGTGGAACGCGGCGCCGGCTCAGATCTTCATGGGCGACACCGGTTCATTGGCACTCGGCGGTTTGGTTGTCGGTCTTTCGGTCACCACACACACCGAACTACTGATGGTCATCATCGGCGCCCTGTTCGTGGCCGAGATCCTGTCGGTGATCATCCAGGTGCTTGTGTTCCGATCGTCCGGCCGACGCGTATTCAAGATGGCCCCGATACATCATCACTTCGAGTTACTCGGTTGGCCCGAGACGGTGGTGATCGCTCGCTTCTGGATTTTCGTGGCCATTTCCTGCGTGATCGGACTGGCGACCTTCTACAGCGAGTGGTTTGCGGCTGCCGGCTAGACCTGAGCCGTGCGGCTTGTCGCCACCAGAGCGATCAATCCCACGGAAACACAGGCCGTCATCGTGACGGCGAGCGCAGTACTGGTATTTCCGAGCAGTCCGACAGCCGGGGCGATGGCAGCGCCCACACCGAACTGGAACGCGCCCAGCATCGCGGCAGCCGTTCCGGCTGCTTCTCCGTGACGGGAGAGTGCCAGTGCCGGGGCGTTCGGTAGAACAAATCCCACCGCGCCGAGCATGACCCACAGCGCGATCACAAATCCGATCAGGCCGCCAAGGTCGAGCGCCGCGACCACGATGACCACGACTCCAGAGGCAACTGCAGTGACAAGCGCAGACCGGGTGATCTGCTGCGGCGTCCAGCGATCCAGCAGACGGACGTTGACCTGTGACGCGCCGATCAGTGCAATGGCGCCGGCGCTGAACAGCAGTGCAAACTCCTGCTGATTGAGGCCGTACTGGTCCTGATAGACAAACGAGGCACCGGAAACGTACGCGAACAGAGACGCCATACCGACGCTGGAGACCAGCGTCAGGACCATGAAGGTGCGGTCACGGAGAAGCGATCCGTACATCTGGAGAACTGATCGCACGCCGCTGGCGCGCCGCTTCTCGCGGGGCAGAGTCTCCGGAATCCCGAAAGCGCCGATCATGGCCGTGCCGACACCGATCAATGCAAGGACAACAAAGATCCCGCGCCAATCGAGCGCGACCAACAGTGCGCCGCCGATGCTGGGGGCCAGAATCGGCGCGACGCCGAGAACAAGCATCAGCCGACTCATGACGACGGCTACGGTATTGCCGCTGTACAGATCGCGCACGATCGCCATCGTGACCACAGCGGCAGCGGCTGCGCCCATGCCCTGGAATACCCGCAGAATGCCGAGAACAGCAATCGTGGGCGCAAATACGGCCAGCAACGACGCGACGATGTGCACGCCGATGCCGGCGAGTAGGGGCTTCTTACGGCCGAGAGTGTCCGAGAGCGGGCCGACGAGCAATTGCCCGAGGGCCAGTCCGATCAACGTTCCCGTGATCGTCAGCTGGACCGTCGACGACGAGGTGCCGAGGTCGTCGGCGATATCCGGCAACGCCGGTAGATACATGTCGATGGTGAAGGGGCCGAGCGCCGTCATGGATCCGAGAGCAAGGATCTTTCCGATGCTCGGCTTGCGTTCAACCGTTGTCGGCGAAGCAGCGGGATCCACGGGTGGTGCGGTGGCGGTCTTCTCGGCAGTCACGAAGCAAGTCAGCAACAGGACGGTCCGATTTGTTCCCGTCGGTCAGGGAAGTGTTCGGAAGGACCCCGACCCGACGATCTCGTCATCGGCTTCCACGGTGTAGTTGTACGTCGTATCCGGGGCGAGACTGGAGACGATGCTCAGCGTCCGCAGACCGGTACGCGTTGTGTAGTTGTACACGTAGAACGGGCCTTGGGTGGCTGTGACCCGGAACGTAGTCCGACTGGTTCCGGCAGGAATAGTGACGACTAGATTTGCGCCGATCCTCGTCGGAGTCAGCGTGTAGTTCCACACCGCCGGTGGTGGCGTTGTCGTAGTCGTAGCGACCGGCGTTGTTGTAGTCGTGACCGGCGCCGTTGTCGTGGTGATCGGGGGAGGGCTGGTTGTTGTTGCTGGGGTGGTTGTTGTCGGCTGGGTCGCAGTCGGCTCGGGGGTAGCGGCGACGGTGGTTGTGGGAACCTGATTGTTCGGGGCGTGATCGTCCAGGTGACGCGCGAGAACCGTGCCGAATGTGCCGGAGAGGTTGTGGCCGAGGCCGGCGGGAGACTCGAGATCCGTCGTAAAGCCCTGTGCCGAATACCAAGCCGACCCCTTCTGGGCGTCGAGCACGGCGTTGTAACCGTCGCTGACGTTAGTGCCGTTGTCGGCGGCCCCGGTGTACCAATGCATGGGAAGGTCGGCGATCAGGCCGCCGGCAAAGGGCTGCGCCGAGACGCGTGGCACGCCGCCGCCGCCGAAGACCACAGTGCCGCCGCCGTCGATCTTGCTCGAGTACTTCGGTAGGAAGAATTGAGTGATGAACTGGGAGCCCCCGCTGTAGCCGACGAGCCAGATGTCCTCGGTGTCGATGTTGTAGCCCGTTTCGAGAGTGTCGAGCAGGTTTGCGACAAAGTCTGCGTTTGCGCTCCCGTTTTCCCACCACGTAATTTCGCCGGCAGAGTCCGGGGTGCGCACGGGGACGGTGATGTAACCCCGTGAGCGGGCTTGTGCCACGATGCCCGACGGGCCGCCGAGGCTGTACGACGAGGTGGGGTTCGCGAATTCGTACGCCCCGTCTCCGTGGAACTGCAGCACCAAGCCGGCGGCATGGTCTTGGGGAATGCCCGCGGCGTACACGTGGTATTTCGACGAAAGACCGTTCGACGCGGTGAACGGCTGGAAGGTCCGGTCCGAATAGGCCATGCCGGTGCCGTTGGTGCTCTCGGCCGAGGCGATAGGTGGTGCAACGACGATCGCAACGAGACCGGTCAATGTGGCCAGTGCAGCTGCGGCCAGGGCAGTCGCGGCCGTAAGTCGTGCTCGGGGCATCGGTGCTGCCTTTCGTCTCGGGGGCATGGCGTAACTTGCGTCACTCCAGCCCCGAGTGAACCATGCCTGTTCTGGTACGGCACAGTCGGTATTTCCCAAGCGAGTACCCCTCCTTTGGCGGTCAGTAACCCAGCAAAGAGGGGGCTAAGCCCCCGTGTGCCTTTCTGGTAGTGCCCGCTACCGGAAAGGCACACAGGGGCGTAGCCCGAATCACGCTGATCAAAACTGTGGTTCGGCGGCGGCATCGAGGGCATAGTTACTTCATGACGCGGGTGTGGCCGAGTGGCTAGGCACCGGCCTGCAAAGCCGTTCACGTGGGTTCGAATCCCGCCATCCGCTCAAATGACAAGCGGGGCCGACAAAAGTCGGCCCCGCTTGTTTCTCGCCGACCATCTGGCGAGTGTTCTGCAACGATCAGCTGTTCACCGGAATAAGCTTCAAGGCCTTCTGGATCGCTGCAAGGACGTCGATGACTGTGCTGAGCGTGCTGATGGAACCCACGAATGTCCTCCGAGTGTTGAAGTGCTCGGCGTTGTGCCGTGCAGGAGAAAGTTAGCAAGCCTGACGGCTTTTTGGGCGGTTTGCCGCTTTCGGAAGAATGAAATCTGGGTCAACATACAAAAACTGGCCGGACTCCCCGAAGGCCGGCCAGTTTTTTGTGAAGCGTGGTGATCAGCTGAAGGCGGACACCGCGGTGAAGAAGGCGATGGCAGCGGCACCGAGCTTGAAAACCTTGGTGATGTCATCGAGGGTGACGCCTTCGGGCAATACGTCTTCAACAGACTGCATGTCGTAAGTCCTTACGTTTGTGGGAACTGTGGTCCAGTACCGCTGCAAGCAAGATACCTAACGTCACGCTTCTGTGGACGGTGGACTGGGTCACAAATGCAACGAATTGCACTTAAAGTCGTGTTATGACGCGCCCGGTGCCGAGATTACGAAGGTACACACGCTCTGGATTGTCGTTTGACGTCCGCGATGAAGGCCCACTCGACGGGCCGGTAGTTGTCCTACTTCACGGATTTCCGCAGGATTCGACGTCCTGGGATGGGCTGGTGCCGTTGCTCCATGCCCGGGGCTATCGGACGCTCGCGCCGGATCAACGTGGATATTCGCCGGAGGCCCGGCCGAGCGCTCGGAGTGCGTATCGCCGCAGCGAGCTTGCCGCCGACACTGTTGCCCTGATCGACGCAGCCGGCGCCGCCCCGGTGCACCTGGTCGGCCACGACTGGGGAGCCGCAGTGGCTTGGCAGGTCGCGGCCGAGCGCCCGGACTTGATCCGCACCTTGACGGCGTTGTCGGTTCCGCATCCTGCGGCGTTTGTCCGAGCATTGCTGACCAGCAGTCAAGCCCTGCGATCCTGGTACATGCTTGCCTTCCAGCTGCCGATCCTTCCGGAATGGATACTGCGCCGAACCGCTGACACAATCCTGGTCAGGAGCGGGCAGAGCCTCGAGTGCGCCCGCCGTGATCGGGACGCGCTGGCCATGCCGGGACGTCTACGCGGTGGCCTGAATTGGTACCGTGCATTGGCGTTCAGCAGTCCGAGCGCGGGTTCCGGACGCATCAACGTGCCGACCCTGCACATCTGGAGCGACGGCGACATCGTGCTCGGGAGAAAGGGAGCCGAACTCACGACGCGATACGTGGACGGCCCGTACCGATTCGAAGTTCTTCGCGACGTGAGCCACTGGATACCCGACGAGGCACCGCAGCAACTGGACCGGTTGCTCGCAGAGCACCTGCAGAAGTGACCGCTAGCGGCCGACGTCGGATCCCTGAGCGTCGGCGATCAGAATCGCAGCGTCCTCGGGGAGCAGGAAACCGCTGTCGACGGCACGCCGAGCGGCGTCGGAGAAGGCGGTGACGTACACGTCGTGGCTTGGGTAGAGCTCAGTGAGTGTCGCCGCGTCGAAGGTGATGGTTGCGCCGTTATGCGGCACATGGGTCAGTTCGCCCGTCAACGTGGCAATCGGGACGTCGAGTTGAGGAGTGCGCACGCCGCCGGTCGCGTTGCCGTGCCGGTCTCGCAGCACCGCATTGTCGGCAGTATCGATGACGGGTGCTGATGTGGGTGCCGCGCCGCCCGCAGCCCACTGACGCAGCCCGCGCAAAGCGGCGTTGGCGACGTAGCGCTGCGGCCCGTCGTTGACGATCGGGAACAGGGCTGCCAGATCCCTGATGTCGGAGAACTGCCGAACATATTGTGGATGAAGGATTTTCAGAGAATAGGCGTCGGAGTGCGCTGTGCCGGCGATTTCCCAGGTTCGGATCAAGTCGGTGTCGGGCTGACGGGCCGCGACAAAACTGGTGGGTCCTGGTCCACCGCACAGTTCGAAAAGCTCGGTCTCGGTGATCAACTGGAAAACCGGAACGTCTAGATCCGTGCGCACGCGGGCAGGCGCCGGATCCATGAGCATCATGCCGTCGCCGAGCGGAGCTCCGATACCTCCACGCGCGTGAATGATCATGCCGTCGAAGACTCGTGCATGAGAATGAACGGCGTTGGCGTAGGTCAGCATGCGGAAACCTGACTGTGACTGCCCGGCTGCGAGCAGTTGTGTCGGAATCAGGCCGCCAAGCGGATCGACATCGCCGGGCGCACGTAGGGCAGCGCCGACCTGAGAAAAGATGTCGTAGGAGTAATGGTCACCGGGGTGATCAAGTGCGCCGTATCGCTCGGGATCCCAGGTGAGAAGGCCCACGACCCCGTCTCCGAGGCCGCTGCCTCCGGTGCTGGTGATTCCGGCAGCCTGCGCGGAAACACCCACCCACGCATACCCTCTCGTGATCTCCTCGTTCATGTGTCCGAAGTCGACATCGATATCGGTGTTGCCACTGACATTGAGCCACTCGACAACCACGGTTCCGTTGAACCGACTGGGGTCGGTAGGTGTGCGTACCAGGATCCGGGTGGTAAACCGTGCGGTGGGTCCTTCCGTTACCGACCACTGACCGTCGGACGCCCAGTCTTCTGCGGCGACGTACGACACGGCGTCGCCGCTGACAAAAAACTCTCGTTCGACGTACCCTGCCGCCGCGATATCCAACGATGTCGACGTACCGGGGAACCCGTGGGATCCGCCGCCGATCGGTCCGGAAACAAGTGCAGATCGGTTGAGATGCAGAGTCATCGCGAGCGGGCCCTCCGGTTTTCGGCTACAACCGACGAGTTCGGTTCTCGCGGATGATCACACAGTGGAGGGCCCGTCGCCGAGACTTTTCCCGATGAGCGGGACGCGTCAGCGCGCCCCGAATCGCTCCTCGACTTGCTCGGCATTCAGGCCGAACTCCTCCAGGGTGTACTTGTGTGCAGGTTTGCGTGCACCGGAACGACTTTCGTCATGCATTGCCTCCATCGACTGTTGTGCGGTGGAGGTCAACGGAAGGTCGAAGTGGGTGTAGATGTTCTCGACGGTGGCGAGTGGATCGGCAACAAAATCCTGGTAGTCGACGTCGATGAATTGGGCGGGATTGTGGTGGGCCCGTGCCGCGTCGAATTGTTCGAGCCCTCGGGCCCATAATTCGAGCTGGCTCTCGCCGATCACCTTGTCGGTGAACGTGTTCGACCACCCCTCGGTGGCTTGCGCAGCGAGGCTGCAGACCGACGGAATGATTGTCGTGGGGGAGCGGTGGGTCTGGACGATCAAGGCGTCCGGGTACACAGCCATCAGTTCGTCGAGTGCAAACAGGTGACTGGGGTTCTTGAGCACCCATCGGCGTTCCTGATCCGGGAGTCCGATCAGCTGCAAGTTCTTCTTGTGGCGCGCATAGGCATTGGACCATTCCTGGCCCTTCAGCCAATTCGAGTACGTGGGTAGGTTGGCAAGGCACTCGTACGAGACGGACTTGAAGGTCTGCCGGAGCAGTTGCCAGCATTCTTCGACTTCGCTGGCGGACATGTAGTGCACACCCATGAACTCGGGGTGTTCGACGTGGTGTTGGCCGAACGTCTCCTCGATCTTGGCGAACACCGGGTTCGATGCCCACGTATCGCGTGGTGGGCGCGGCTGCGGAAACTCCGTCAGCCACATTTCGAGACCCTGATGCGCGGGGTCGACCGTCAAGAGTCGGTGCAGCGCGGTGGTTCCGGTGCGGGGCAACCCGGTGACAAAAATCGGGCGTTCGATCTTGACCTCGGCGTGCTCCGGATGCTGCTTCCACGCAGATTCACTGAGGAGGCGGGCAACAAGTGCACCGCGGAGGAAAACGCGAGAGATTTTGCTGCCGAACGGAGTCAGGTCCTCGTCGCGGTCGTACGACTCGAGGAGAACCGACAGAGCTTCGGTGTAATCGTCGACGCCGAAATCGGTGAGCCCCGTCATCTTGGTTGCGGATGCATGAAGATCTTCGACGGTTCCGACGTGTGTGCGCTCAGCCATGATGCTCCTAGTGATGGAATTCGCCGCAGTTGACGTCGATACATTGACCGGTGATGGCGCTGGCCATCGGCGACGCGAGGAAAATTGCCGCGTCGGCAACCTCGTCGGTGGTGGGTAGGCGCTTCAAATCGGTGTTGGCCGCGGTGTGCTCGTAGATCTGCTCGACGGTCATACCGAACTTCTCGGCTTGATGGGCGAAGTAACCTTTGAGGGTGTCACCCCAGATGTATCCGGGTGCAATCGAATTGACGCGGATTCCCTGTGGGCCGAGTTCGGTAGCCAAGGACTGAGACATCGCGAGCAGTGCCGACTTTGCCATCTTGTAGCTGCCGTACCGCTCTTGAGAGTGTCGCAGAACCATCGAGTTGATGTTCACTACCGAGCCCGTCGACTCCGCCAGCGGCGCTGTGAAGAGTTGGGTCAGTCGAAGTGCGCCGAGAACGGTGAGTTCGATGCTGTCGCGGATGTGCTGATAGTCGGTGCGCGCCAACGGCTTCATCGACGGCACGGAAAAGGCGTTGTTGATCAGCGTGTCGACTTTGCCGTAGGCGGAGAGGGATTCGGCCACCAGGTTTTCGGCGGACGCCTGATCGGTGATGTCGGTGGCGACGGTGACAGCGCGTCCACCCGCGTCGACTATCTCCTTGGCAACGTCGTCCAATCGTGACTGCGTGCGCGCTGCGAGAACAAGATTCGCACCCGCCGAGGCGCAGCGTAGTGCCAGAGCACGGCCCAGTGCCGGGCCGACTCCGGAAATGACAACTACTCGGTCCTTCAGTAATTCGGTCATCTGTTACCCCAGCATTCGATTGTCGATGGCGGCCTGGCGCTGAGCGATTCGCTCTGCCCATTCATCGGTAGTGATGGCGTTGGTGTCGAAATGTGGTAGGTGTTTCGGAATATCCTCAACGGCAACGATTTCGACGGTGGGACCGTCCTCGGGTGTCAGTTCACGCGAGACCCGCTGCCAGCGGAACTGCAGGATCCCGCGCGGGTGGCCGACAGTTTCGACCCAGTTGGTGACGCCGGGATTCTTCTCGCTCACCACCATTCGGATCTTGCCGTCCGGGTCTACCTGAGCCTGGCCGTTGTTGAGTGACGTTTGGTGATTGATGTAGTCGAGCGAGATGTACCACAGGCTGCCGAGTTGGAAGCCCTGATACGGCGCATCCGAGGCCGGAACGGTGATGATCATGGCCTGATCGTCGGTGAGTTCGTAGTGCCCCACCGAGGAGTACTGTGTGGCAAGACCACCCGGGGTCAGGCGAGGTTCGGTCATCGTGTTGACCGGGAGCTTCAGGTAGAACCACTCCGGGAACTGAAGCCACGTCTTGACCCGCGTGACCAGTGCTTTCCCGGCCCGCGCAAAACGCTTTTCGGTTTCCTCGGCGGTGAGCGGCGCGGGCGCCGTGCCGATCGAATCCGTCCGCTCGATCCGGATTACTCCGCGTTCCTGGCTCCAGTCGCTGTACACCTCTCGCGCGACGAGCTGTGACGATCCCGGTGCAAGTGTGTAGTAATTGGCGCGGCCATCGGCCGGTCCGGGGCCGAACCATACGACAAAACTGCCGTCGTCGGCGATCTCGAGTTCGCGGTCGTCGAACGCAATTTCGCTACCGGGCACGTTCGAGTTGGTGTAGTTGCCGCTCAGGACCTGGAAGCTGAGATCGGCTGTGGTGCCGCGCTTTCCCGTGACCTTGTATTCCTGATCGTCGTTGATGCGGGCGCCGAAGTACATGGTGTCGGGGTTGTCGAGCCCCATTTTCGTGAAGGGTCCGGTTCCCTGGATGAAACTGGGGTGGGTTTTCTCGGCGGCCCAAGCTGCGTGCATCGTGGCGATAATTCCACCCGCCAGGTACTGGTAGCCCTCGAGCAGGTCTTGTTCGGATCTGATGTGCGGGGCCGTCTCGATGAGTTTTTCGGCCTCGGCGATGGCCTGGGCAAACGGGTCCGTCAGCACGCTGGCTCCTCACAGTTCCGGCAGTCTTGCCGGCCCAGAGCGTCGTGGTACAAATATGTACCTATGGGGTAGATCTTGGTATTCTGACAATAGAACGCGTTCTAGGGAGTGGTCAATGGCTGAATTCGAGAAGCCGCATTCGGCGGGCCGTCAGTCTCCACCCACTGAACGCGTCGTGCAGGTGCTCGACTACCTGGTGGCGCGTCCCGACCAGCGTTTCGGGTTGTCCGAACTTGCCAGGACGCTCGAGATCAGTAAGCCGACCGCGCTGGGAATCCTGACGGTGTTGGCGGATCGTGGATATCTGACGCGCGACGACGCCGTGAAGACCTACGGGCTGGGTCCGGCGCTGATCGCGGCGGGCCGGGCGGCGCAACGTGGATTTGCCGTCGGCCCGATTGCCCGGGCTCAGCTGGAGAAACTGAGCGCTGAATTCGATACGACCTGCACTGCGTCGGCGGTGGTCGGCGACCGGATCAGCGTTCTCGAAGTCACGGGGCCGGAAGGTATACGGAAAGCGGCAAAGGTCGGTCAGGTGTATCCGTTCGCTCCGCCGGTCGGATTGATGTACGTGCTGTGGGGAAGCGATCATGATCTCGAGAGTTGGCTGGCGCGGGAGCCGAGCCTTCCGGTGCGCCTCGATCGGGATCGGTTGTTGACTGTGGTGCGCGACTGTCGTGACGCGGGATATCTCGTGGAGAGTCTCGATCCGATCGGTCAACGCCTGCATACGTTGATGGCAGGTGTTGTGACACATGATCTTCCGTCCGAGGTGCGGGAATTGCTCGGCGAAATGGTGTCGAGTCTGGGGGAGCGGGTCTATCTCGGGCGAGACATCAGCTCGGACGACGAGCATCCTGTTTCGTTGATCGCGGCTCCCACTTACGACGCCGAGGGTCATCAGGCGTTGGTGTTGACGCTCTATGTTGGCGGCTCGATTACGCGTTCCGAGATCGAACGACGCGCAACGGTGTTGGTGGCGGCTGCCGATGCCGTGACTGCGGAGGTGGGTGGGCGGGCTCCGGTTCGCAGTCATTGACCGCTAGGTAGAACGAGTTCTATTCTGTGAATGCGTTCATTCTCGAACCAGTCCGGTACAAAAATGTACCGGCACCGAGTAGGAGCTGAAGCGATGCCAGCACTCCAGACCCCGCCCGCTTACGAGCTGTCCCACCTACGGGCGCTCGAGGCCGAGGCAGTCCACGTATTCCGGGAAGTTGCCGCGACTTTCGAAAAGCCGGTGCTTCTGTTCTCCGGTGGCAAGGATTCCGTGGTGATGCTGCATGTCGCGGCCAAGGCCTTCTGGCCGGCGCCGTTGCCGTTTGCCGTCATGCATGTCGACACCGGGCACAACTTCGACGAAGTAATCGAGTTTCGTGATCGAACCGTGGACCGGTTCGGATTGCGCATGGTGATCGCCAGCGTGCAGGACGACATCGACGCAGGCCGGGTCAGCGAGGAAACCGGCGTCGGGGCGAGTCGCAATCGTCTGCAAACTCACGCACTGCTCCGCGGTATTCGGGACGGGAAGTTCGACGCCGTATTCGGTGGGGCTCGCCGGGACGAAGAGAAGGCGCGAGCAAAAGAACGAGTGTTCAGTTTCCGGGACGAATTCGGCCAATGGGATCCCAAGATGCAGCGACCGGAACTGTGGAACCTGTACAACGGCAAACATCGTAAGGGCGAACATATTCGGATCTTCCCGCTCTCCAACTGGACCGAACTCGACATCTGGCAGTACATCGAGAGCGAGATGATCAATCTTCCGGAGATCTACTACGCCCACCGAAGGCAGGTAGTGCCGCGGGACGGAATGCTGTTGGCGCGCACACGATTCCTCGAACTGCAGCCGGGGGAGGAATCGTACGAAGCGTTGGTGCGTTTCCGGACTGTTGGCGACGCCACCTGTACAGGGTGTGTGGAGTCGTCCGCCGAAACGGCCGCCGCCGTCGTCGAAGAAGTGGCCGCGAGCCGGATCACCGAACGCGGAGCAACCCGGGCGGACGACCGAATCTCCGAGGCCGGCATGGAAGATCGAAAGAAAGAGGGGTACTTCTGATGCCGCAACTCCTCCGAGTCGCGACCGCGGGCAGCGTCGACGACGGTAAGTCGACGCTCATCGGCCGATTGCTCTACGACTCCAAATCGATCTTCGAAGATCAACTCGAAGCGGTCGAACGCAGCAGTCGTGAACGCGGTGACGAGTACGCCAACCTCGCACTGCTCACCGACGGATTGCGCGCCGAGCGCGAGCAGGGCATCACTATCGATGTGGCACACCGATATTTTGCCACTCCGCATCGCAAGTTCATCATCGCGGATACGCCCGGGCATGAGCAGTACACCCGGAACATGGTCACCGGTGCGTCGACAGCCGACCTCGCCCTGATCCTGGTCGACGCGCGCAAAGGTGTGCTCGAGCAAACACGTCGGCATGCGTTTCTGTCGACTCTCTTGGGGATTCCGCACCTCGTGCTGTGCGTGAACAAGATGGACCTGGTGGGGTGGTCGCAGGACCGGTTCGAGGAGATCAAGGAAGAGTTCCGGCAGTTCGCGATCAAGCTCGACGTCCACGATCTGTCCTTCATCCCCGTATCGGCGCTGTTGGGGGACAACATCGTTGCGCGTACCGAGAACATGTCCTGGTACGACGGTCCGTCGCTGCTACACCATCTCGAGCAGGTGCACATCGCGTCGGATCGCAATCTCATCGATGCGCGATTCCCGGTGCAGTACGTCATCCGTCCGCAGCAGCAGACCGACGCAGATCTTCACGACTTCCGTGGATACGCCGGGACAGTAGCCAGTGGAGTCTTCAAGCCAGGCGACGAAGTAGTAGTTCTCCCTTCGGGTTTCACGTCGACGGTCAAGGCTGTTCACGGACCGGGCGGAACGGTGATAACCGAAGCTTTCGCGCCGTCCGCCGTCTGCATCGAACTGAGCGAGCATCTCGACGTCAGTCGCGGAGACCAACTGTGTCGGATCAACAACCGGCCACAGGTAGGCCAGGAGATCGACGCAATGATCTGTTGGCTCACCGACCAAACCACACTGTCGGAGAACAACCGGTACTCGTTGCTGCACACCACTCGTTCGACCAAGGCACAGATTGTGCGCCTCGACTACCGCCTCGATGTCAATACACTGCACCGCGACGAGAACGCGGAGGCGCTGTCCCTCAACGAGATCGGGCGCATCGCCATCAAAACGCAGCAGCCGCTGATGTTCGATCCCTACCGTCGTAATCGCGTCACCGGCAGCTTCATCCTCGTGGACGAGATCACCGGAAATACCGTCGCAGCGGGAATGATCAACGGCCCGACGCTCAAGGATTCACACGTCGTCTGGCACAGCTCCGAAGTCTCCCGAGAGGAGCGCGCGACAGCAGGCGCCACCGTGTGGCTTACCGGCCTCTCGGCTTCCGGGAAATCCACGATCGCAGTGGAACTCGAACGCAGGCTGGTTGCGGCAGGTACCCCCGCCTACCGACTCGACGGGGACAACCTTCGACATGGACTCAATGCCGATTTGGGATTCAGTGCACAGGACCGCGCCGAGAACGTGAGGCGGGTGGGATCGGTGGCGCAGTTGTTCGCCGATTCCGGCGCAGTCGCCGTGGCCTGTCTGATCAGTCCGTACCGAGAGGATCGGGACCGCGTCCGCGCTGCTCACAAAGCTGCAGGTCTGCGTTTTGTCGAGGTGTATGTCGATACTCCGATCGAGCAGTGCGAGGCGCGGGATCCCAAAGGCATGTACGCAAAGGCGCGGGCGGGGGAGATTACGGGCTTCACCGGCGTCGACGATCCCTACGAGGTCCCTGAACACGCCGAACTGGTAATTCGACCCGAAGACGGAACGCCTGCCGAACTGGCACAGCGAATTATGGAAGTGTTGGCCAGGTGAGCGAACCAACGCACAGCCGAACTGCCGACGCCGAGTTGGCGACGCACTTGGCAGAAGCCGCCGGAGCGATCCTTCTCGGTATTCGAGCGGAGGGTCTCGGCGCCGGTGACGGCCGGGAATTGGGCCGGCGCGGGGACAAAGCGGCCGACGTCTTCATCCTCGACCAGTTGGCCGAGGCCCGTCCAGATGACGCAGTCCTTTCCGAAGAATCCGCCGACGATCGCACCAGGCTCGAAGCCTCGCGCGTGTGGATCATCGACCCTCTCGACGGATCCAAGGAATACGGGATGCCCGCTCGCTCCGATTGGGCTGTGCACGTCGCGCTCTGGGAACGCGGACATGGCATAACTGCGGCGGCGGTGTCGCAACCAGCGCTCGGGCAGGTGTACTCGAGTAACGACGCAGTGGCGGATGCACCGGCCAACCAGCCACTTCGTATTGTTGTCAGCGGCTCGCGCCCGCCCGCGTTCACCGATGCGGTGGCGGCGGAGCTTGGCGCAGAGGTTGTGCACATGGGCTCGGCTGGTGCCAAGGCGATGGCCGTCGTGCGCGGCGACGTCGACGCCTACCTGCATGCCGGTGGGCAGTGGGAATGGGATTCGGCTGCACCCGTCGGTGTAGCCCAGGCTGCGGGGCTGCACTGCAGCCGCATCGACGGTTCGCCGTTGTTGTACAACGAATCTCATCCGTATCTGCCGGACCTGGTGGTCTGCCGACCAGAGCTGGCCGAGTCGATTCTGCGTGCAATTGCCAAGCACTCCACGGAGTCTGCCGTCAGCGGACGCGTTGCGATGGCGCGGGAGTACGTGAACGCGTTGCTCACTCACGACGCAACCAAGGTCCGTTTTGCCGCCGACGCGTGGCGCGTGGAGAACGGTCAACGAACCGGTGACACCGGCGCTTTCATCAGCAATGAACTCGAACAGGGGCAGCAGTACCGCGGAATTGTCGCCATACGTGAACTCGCGCTGCGTGAGTGGGGCGAAAGCGTCGTAGCGCGGTATCTGATGGACCTCGGAACCCCGGGCCAAGCGCCTGCTGTCACGGTGTTCATCACCGAGTACTTCGGAATACCGGCAGGGGAGATCGAAAGCATCATGGCAATTATCGAACCGCACCCGAAAAAGGATGACGCACAATGACACCCGACACTTTGGTCACCGAATTCTGCAAGGAATGGGCCGACGCGGACATCGCGAAGATCGTCGACTACTTCACCGATGACATCGTCTACCACAATATTCCGATGGAACCCGTGGTCGGGCGCGAGGCCGTCCGGACATTCATCGAGCAGTTTGTGGGTGCCTTCGGCAACATCGACTTTCAGACCAAGCGTCAGGTCTCAGGCGGTGACGTAGTCATGAACGAGCGCATCGACGTCTTCAGCATCAACGGCGCGGAGGTAGCGCTACCGGTGATGGGCGTGTTCGAAGTCCGTGACGGGAGAATCAGCGCCTGGCGCGACTACTTCGACATGGCGCCGATCACGGCGGCAGCCGGCCAGGGCTGATTGTTCACTACGCCAGAATCGGGTGTGGGTAGTCCGGTGAGCGGTGCTGGAATCGGGTGATGGCCGGATTCACGATGACGCCGTCACGGATTTCGATGGCCCGATCCAAGGTCTCGTCTGCTTTCCACGCCGTCTCGCCCGCCATGACGGCAGGTAGGTAGGGGAGAAGTGATTCGCTGATCTCCCACGATGCGGAGTTCCACAGGTACGACGGGCTGTGATCGACGCCGTAGTAGGTGATGTTGTCACCGACGATGAAGGTCGGCTCCGCGAACGAGGTGGGGCGAGCCCAGCTGAATCCCATTCCTTCGTCGCACGAGACGTCGACGATGAGGCTGCCGGGCTGAAAGTTCACGAGGTCTTCCTCGGTGAGGAACGTCAGCGGTGTATCCGTGTTCTGCAGTACACAATTGACGACGATGTCGTGCTCGGCGAGGAAACCGGGAACCGGCACGCTGTGATTGTCGATCATCACGTGACTGCCGCGAACATCACCGTTGTTGTTGTCGAAAGAGACCATCCGAGCCGAGTGGATGGGGGAGCTGACGGCGGTGACGCCGCGTTGGGTCAGCACGTCGACTTCATGGATACCATGCGCCTTGAGTGCCGTGACGGCGCCGCGGGCGGTGGCACCGAAACCGATGACGGCAGCGGTGAGGCGTCGCCCGTAGTCGCCGGTGGAACCGATCAACTGCAAGGCATGGAGAACCGAGCTGTAGCCCGCCAACTCGTTATTCTTGTGGAAGACATGCAAATTGAAGGATCCGTCGCTGTGCCAGTGGTTCATGGCCTCGAAAGCGATGAGAGTCAGCTTCTTGTCGATCGCGATCTGGGTCAGTTCGGTGTCCTGCACGCAGTGCGGCCAGCCCCAGAGCACCTGGCCGGTGCGGAGTTCGGCGAGGTCGGCCGCCAACGGTTTCGGTAGGAGAACCACATCGGTTTCCGCCAAAATTTCCTTGCGCGTGCGGATTCCGGCCACCAGGCCTGAGAGGGTGTCGTCTGAGTACCCGAAGGCATGGCCGTAGCCCTCTTCGAGGTAGATGCGCGAGCGAAGTTCAGCGTCGATCCGATCGAAATGGGCAGGGTGGATCGGCAACCGGCGTTCTGCCGGTTTGCTCGACTGTCCGATGACTCCAAGGGTGCGTACGTTGTTCAATTGTGTATCTCTCGATAGGAGCAGGTAGAGATGTCAGGCAGGAGCCTGAGGGAAGAGCAGAAGCCGCAGGAACGCTGGCAGAATGCCTGGACCAGGACCGCCTGAGGGCGTGCTGGGTGCGCTGCTGTCGATCGCCGACGGCGTCAGAAAAGCGCGTCGGTACCAGGCCAGTCTAGCCGTGTTCGTTGATCGCCCGGGGTTCGGGCATGCGACGGTACGGTCGAGTGAGTAAGGGCTATTGCGCGCGCAGGTGTGAATTCAGCACGGCCAGTTGAATTTTGCTGGCATCCGAGTGGACTTCGCGCCCTTTGTCGGTGACGTCGATGAAGACTCCGCGCCGGTCGGCCTCGCACAGCGCTCGTTGAACCAGTCCGGCCTTCTCGAGACGGGCGACGCTGCGGGAGAGCGCACTGGGACTCAGGTACATCTCCGAGGCCAGATCCTGCATCCGTGGACGCTCACACGAGGTGTCCATGAGTCGGTCGAGAGCCTCGAAGTCGCTCATGCTCAGGCCATGCGCAGACTGCATCTGGCGATCGAGTTCGCATGCGATGTCGTTGTAGCTGGTCGACAGCGAGCGCCAGGTGTTGCGCAATTCGGATTCCGACGTCACGACCGCATTCTAGTTGAAGACTCGATTACGTGCAATTGCATTAAATGCTTGTGCATTAAGTGCATGTGCATCTATTCTCGCTGACGTGACTTGCACAGACTCGACACTCAAACCATTCGATTCGCCGAAATCCCCGGGTTCTACGGAATCCACGGATCCGGCCACAGGGGAGGGTTGGTCCCTCAAGCTGTGGGGCATCCTCGCGGTGCTCTGCCTCGTGTTGTTCCTCGACGGTCTCGATGTGTCGATGGTGGGCGTCGCTCTACCGTCCATCGGCGATGAACTGGGCCTTTCCACTACTTCGCTGCAGTGGATCATCAACGGCTACGTCCTCGGATTCGGCGGACTGCTGCTACTGGGTGGACGCACCGCCGACCTCCTCGGGCGTAGGAAGGTCTTCCTGATCGCTCTCACCGTGTTCGCAATCGCCTCGCTGGTCGGTGGCCTCGTCGACAACGGAACACTGCTGATCGCATCACGATTCGTGAAGGGACTCGCTGCCGCGTTCACCGCTCCGACCGCGATGTCCATCCTCACCACGACGTTCAAAGAAGGTCCGGCCCGTAACCGGGCGCTGTCCGTGTTCTCGGTATTCGGTGCCAGCGGCTACTCGTCCGGACTGATTCTCGGCGGGCTGTTGACCAGCGCCGGTTGGAGATTCACGTTCCTGATGCCGGTGCCCTTCGCTGTCATCGCGCTGATCGGTGGGTACTTCCTCATTCCGCGGGACCGTCCCGCGGACAACGGCGGACACGACCTGGTTGGCGCCGTCACGTTGGTGACGGGAATGCTGCTCACGGTCTACACGATGGTCTCGGCTCCGACTCGTGGTTGGGCGCACCCGATGACCTTGGGGTCGTTTGCCGTGGCAGCGGTGCTCTTGGCGACGTTCTTCGTCGTGGAGAAGAAGGTGGCGCACCCGCTTGTGCGCCTTGGACTTCTGCGCGTCGGCAGCATCGTCCGCGCGAATCTCGCCATCATCGCGCTCTTCGGGTCCTATCTGAGCTTCCAGTTCATGATGACGATCTTCCTGCAGTCCGCCCTCGGCTGGTCGCCCCTGAAGATGGCAATGGCACTGCTCCCCGCCGGCATCATCGTTGCCTTCGGTTCGCCGTTTGTCGGACGGTTGGTCGACCTGTACGGCAGTGCCACACTCATCATCGCGGCACTGACGTCGCTGAGCGTCGGGTACCTCTGGTTCCTGTTTGCCGGGAGTGATTCACCGTCGTACGTCGTGGCAATTCTGCCCAGCGTCATTCTGCTCGGCCTTGGATTTGCCTTGGGCTACACCTCGATCATGGCTCAGGCAACCTCTGGCGTCGACGACTCGGAGCAAGGTTTGGCCTCGGGTCTGGTGAACACGTCGGCTCAGGTCGGTGCGGCCCTTGTGCTGGCACTGACGACGGCCCTGGTCACCGCTGGCTCGCACACCGCGACTGGCGCGGGGACTGCCGGGTTCCAACAGTTCCATCCCGGACTGATCCTGGTTACCGGCGTTGCGCTGGTGGGCTTGGCCATCACCGTTTCGCCCTTGGTGCGGGGAAGATCGGTACGTGGAAAGCGCACCGATGCGGAGAAGGAGTTGACGCCCGTCTCCTAGTAAAAAAGTTCAGCCGCGCAGGAGAATTCCTGCGCGGCTGAACGTGTGAATCGTGGACTAGCGGGAAGCGGACCCAAGAGCACTGTCGAAGTCGGCAGTGCTCGCCTGCGAACCGAGGATCATGGCCAGGCGCACCAACATGCCTTCACGATCAGCCGGCTCGGCCTGATCGAGTGCGTTGGAGAGTGCCAACCACACGTGCTCACGACGGGCATCGTCTCCGACCGCTGCAGCTGTCACGGACACTGCCGCGTCGAAGTGGGTCGGCGCAGTTCCGGCGGTGAGATGCTTGGCTACATCGCCCAATTGTGCGGGATCGCTGATCCGGCACAGAACCAAACCGTCGGGGCGGATGACGAAGATCTCGCCGACGCGAGCACCGAGGGCGGAAGCAAGGTCACCGCTAGCGTCGTCGACCGTGGCATCGGCACCGCCCACGGTGATTACCCGCACGGTTTCCGGTGCAAGTGCGCGAGCAAGAACGTCGGCCTGCGCGGCGAGTTCGGAAGCCAATTCAGCCGACAGGCCGAAGGCCAGCACACCGAATCCCGTACCGCGCAAACGATTCAAGGAGGTTTCCGAGCCGCCCGCCGAGACCTCGACGATCCTGTCTTCGAGCGGATCGCCGGGCAGGACGCCTTGGGTGCCGGGAGTGGTTGGCCACGTCAGCGGTGAGAGGTGGGCGTGTGTTGCGCTCGACTGGCGCGGATTGATCAGGTGCGCGAATTCGCCTCGAGTGGTGGCGAGTTCGAGCACCGCGTCGCGAGTGGTTCGGTGTCCGTGGCTACCCGGGGACATGATGAGCGTCGACTTGCCTGCATTGTCGACGTTCTGCTGCCACGCGCTGCGACGTTCCGTCGAGTACGCGTCGAGGATGGCGGTATCGGACGCTCCGTTGATGACGGAGGCCAACTGCCACACCAGGGTTTCGGCGTCTTCCATGCCGGAGTTGAGGCCACGAACACCGAAGATAGGGACGAGATGCGCTGCGTCGCCGGCAAACAGCACGCGGCCGTGCGTGAAATCTTCCAAGGCCAGTGCATGAGCGCGGTAGAAACCGAACCATTCGAGGGTCCACGGGATGTCGCTCTGCAGCCATTCGAGGTGGCGCGTGATGCGGTCGCGGATGCGATCTTCCTGCGTCTCCGCCTCGGGATCGTCCGACGCGTCGAGTTGGTAGTCGATGCGCCAGATGTCACGCGGCTGGCGGTGCATGATGATCGTGGAACCCGGGTTGCTCGGCGCGTCGAACCACACCAGACGCTCGGCCGGTAGTTCCGATTCCCAATGAATGTCCGCGATGACGTAGTTGCCCTCGTAGCTGTTGCCCTGCAGGCGGATTCCGCTGAGTTCGCGCATCTTGCTACGGCCACCGTCGGCGGCAACGACCCAGGCGGCACGGAGTTCGCGAGTTCCGAACGCGGTGTCGACGGTCAACGTCACCTCGTCGTCGCCGGCCGCGATGCCCGCGATCGACGACGACCAGTGGAAGTTCACGAGGGGGTGAGCGAGCAGCTTGTCCGTCATGATCTGCTCGAACTCGGATTGCGACACGTTGACCATGGGGCCGCGCGCATCGTGATCGGCGGAGGCCATGCGGAAGTGCAGCACTTCCTGATCACGGTAGTAGCTCCGGCCACCCACCCACGGCAGAACGATGTCTTCGAGTTCGGCGCCGAAGCCGAGACGCTCGGCAACTTCGAGGCTGTGCCGCGACACGCAGATTGCGCGGCTGCCGAACGAAACCTGATCTGCCGCTTCGAGAATTGTGACGGGAATGCCGCGCTGGGCCAAGCCCATGGCAACGCCCATGCCGACGGGGCCGGCGCCGACGATCACTACCGGGAGCGCGTCGGCCGACGGAGCCAGGGACGCAAAATCCTCGGCGGCGTACTTCTTCGGATGAAAGTAAGTCGACATGATCACGAGGCTTTCTGTGCGGCAGAAGGTTCGGGGAGCAACAGGATCGAGACGAGGCTGATCACGGCGATTCCCACGAAGTAGACGGTGATGGCGAGCGACGTGCCGAATCCGGCAAAGAGTGCGGTGGCGATCATCGGGGCCAGGCCGCCGCCGAGGATGGCACCGATCTGGTAGCCGAGCGACGCTCCGCTGTAGCGGATGTGGGCGGGGAACAGTTCGGCGAACAGCGCGGATTGTGGGCCGGCGCAGCAGCCGAGCGTGAAGCCAAGGCCGATCATCGCAAACAACATCGCCGGGATGATCGCGGTGTCCATGAGCGGGAAGAATGCTGCCGCGGCGACGACCAACGCGATGGAGCTACGGATGTAGACGGTTCGGCGTCCGATCGAGTCCGACTTGTGCGCGCTGAATGCCATTCCGGCCATCCAGAAGGGGCAGGACGCGATGAGCAGGAACAGCATCGTGGTCTTGCTGAATCCGAGTTCCTTCTCGCCGTACTTGAGGACGTACACCATGTACGCGTACGCGATTCCGTTGGTGGCGATGAAGGTGCCACCGGCGAGCAGCACGGTCTTCCAGTGCTTGGTCAGCACCTCGAGGATCGGCAGTGTCTCCGCAGGAGCGTCGTCCTTGGACGCGGTGAACTCGTCACTTTCCTCGAGTCCGAGTCGAATCCACATCGCGACGCCCACCAGAACAGCGCTGAGCAGGAACGGAATTCGCCAACCCCAGGAGTTGAAGGTGCTGTCGTCCATGAACGCGGCGAGCGGCAGGTACACGAGGTTGGCCATCAGCACACCGGCCGGCACGCCGATCTGCGGCGCCGCGCCGTAGAGGCCCTTCTTGCCTTCTGGTGCATTTTCGGTCGCAACCAGGACTGCTCCACCCCATTCGCCGCCGACGCCCAGGCCCTGGATGAAGCGGAATGTCACGAGGAGGACGGGCGCAAAGACGCCGATAGAGTCGTAATTCGGCAGCAGGCCGATGGCAACGGTCGCGCCGCCCATCAGGAGCAGCGAGAGTACGAGCATGGACTTGCGTCCGATGCGGTCGCCGAAATGTCCCATCACGATTCCGCCGATGGGGCGCGCGATGAATCCTACGGCGAGTGTCGCGAAGGCGGCCAAGGTTCCGGCGAGTTCGGACGTGCCGGGGAAGAACTGCGTGCCGAGTACAAGCGCCGCAGCGGTGCCGTAGATGAAGAAGTCGTACCACTCGATGGCGGTGCCGACAAAGCTGCCGAGGGCGGCTTTGCGCGCTTTGGCGCTCGCGGCAGCGCGCACCGTATGCGGCGTGGCGGTGGAGGTCATGAATTGCCTTTCGACATGAATATCGCTTGAAGACACAATGACGCGCGCCACAACACTTGAAAAGCTAAAGAATTGGAGGTTCTTCCACGGAAAAATGATGGAAGGAGAGATTTGTCCTGGTCGGGTCGTTATTGGCGATCGTCCTGCTGTGAAACGAATTCTATAAAACTTCGTGCCACTCGACTGAGGCGTGCGTCCTGGTGCCAGGCGAGCACTACGTCCACCGAAGGAACTGCAGGCGATCCGATCGTTTTCACGACTACCTCGAGGCCCTCGTACGTAATGTCCATCTTCGGGCGTTGGAGCAGGAGCGTCCAGCCGAGACCGCGCCCGACAAAGGCTCGCGCCGTCTCGAAGTTCCCGGTTCGGTAGGCAACGTCCGGGACGAACCCGCCGAGGCGACACACGTCGAGTGCGTGTTTGGTGCTCGGTGGCGCGTTGAGGAGGACCATCGGAAACTTGGCGAGATCAGGGAGATGAATGGGGTTCTCCGATTGCGCCAACGGGTGCTCGGCGCCCAAGACGATCAGAGGTTGTCGGGTGGTCAACGGAATCGTGCGCAGTTCCGACGAGAGATCCAGGTCGTACGCGATCGCAAGATCCAACTCGCCGTTTTCCAGATGGGTCTGCAGTCGGTTCTGGTTGTCCTCGCGAAACTCCACCTGTGTTGCCGGGTAGGTGCGTGTGAAGCCGGCGATCATCGACGGCAGAATTGTCGGCCCCAATGCGGGGTAGCACCCGATCGCAATGGGCCCGGAAACGGTGCCGGCAGTTCCGAGTGCGTCGGACTCGAGTTCGTCGGCCTGTTGCAGGAGGGCGCGTGCGCGCACCAGAACGGATTCGCCGGTGCGAGTGAGTTGTACGCCGAATGATCGACGACGAACGCACAGTTGAACTTTCAGGGCGCGTTCGAGTTCGGTGATGGACGCTGACAGTGCCGAGGGGGAGAGGTGCATGAGATCGGCGGCAGCGGTGATGGTTCCGGTCTCTGCTACCGCCACAAACGCGGCAAGCTGACGCATCGTGTAGGTCGGGGCAGAATCGCGGCGCGGCATGCTGCCAACGGTAGTCGCTGAGAAATGAGGCCCGAAAAATGTGGCACCGAGACGCGCAGCCGGTAAGAAAACCTGCGCTGTCGTGGTGCCCCCGGCAGGATTCGAACCTGCGGCCTTTCGCTCCGGAGGCGAACGCTCTATCCCCTGAGCTACGGGGGCGCACCGATAAAAATCGGTGTGCCGACTTGGGCTGCGTTAGCGTAGCGCATCACACCCGTATGTGGTCAAACCGGCCCCACATAAGAATGCGTCGAGCGTCGGTAACTAAGACATCCGTGCGGTTTGCACCTAGGCTCGCCTCTGGGCACAGGTTCGGGCGGACCGCTCGGGCACCCTCGTGAAGTACGGGAGTCGACGATGACCGATCATCAGTATTCCGACGACGATCTCGAGCTGGACCTGCAGTGGTGGGCAGCCGCGAACTATCTGACCGTCGCGCAGATTTACCTGCAGGACAACACTTTGCTGCGAGAACCGTTGCAAGCGAAGCACATCAAACCCCGACTGCTCGGGCATTGGGGAACCAGTCCGGGTTTGTCGATGATCTACACGTTGCTGAATCGGCATATCGTTGCCACCGACGCGGATTGGCTGTACGTGACGGGGCCCGGACACGGCGGACCGGCATTGGTCGCGTCGACGTACCTGGAAGGGACGTACTCGGAGATCTATCCCGACGTACCGGCGGACGGTGAGGGCATTCATCGGATGTGCCGACGGTTCTCGGCTCCGGGCGGTGTGCCGAGTCACGTCAGCGTGCAGACTCCCGGCAGCATTCACGAAGGTGGCGAGTTGGGGTACGCGCTCGCACACGCGGCGGGCGCCGCGTTCGACCATCCGGACTTGTTGGTGGCATGTGTCATCGGTGACGGTGAGGCGGAAACGGGTCCGTTGTCGGGATCGTGGAAACTCCCGGCCTTCCTCAATCCGCGTCGCGATGGAGCGGTGCTGCCGATCCTGCACGTCAACGGCGCCAAGATTGCGGGACCGACGGTGTACGGGCGCAGCAGCGACGAGGATGTCAAGGCGTTTCTCAGCGGTCAGGGGTGGGATCCCGTTGTTGTGTCCGGAGATTATCCCGGTGCGGTCTTCCCGCAGTTGTACCGAGCAATAGTCAATGCTCACAACACGATTCGTGATCGGCAGGCGAAGGCGCGCGGCGGCGAGGAGTGGTCGGGTAAATGGCCGGCGATTGTCCTGCGCACGCCCAAGGGGTGGACAGGGCCGCACACGGTTGACGGGAAATTGGTGGAAGGTACCCACTGGGCGCATCAAGTGCCGCTGTCGGGAGTGCGCACCAACGAAGCGCATCTGCGCCAACTCGAAGAGTGGATGCGTTCCTACCGGCCGGACGAGTTGTTCGACGCTAACGGATCATTGCGACCCGACCTGGCCGCGTTGGCCCCTGCCGGCGACAAGCGGATGGGTAGCACGCCGTACGCCAACGGTGGGCGCCTGCGCGTCGACCTTCCCGTGCCGGCCCTCGAGAAGTACGCGCTGCCCATCGAATCGCCGGGTTCGACGTTCCACGAGACCACCAGGGTGCTCGGGGAATTGCTCCGAGACGTCTACGCCGCCACCGAAACCGACGACGGCGGCGGAATCTTCCGACTCTTCTGTCCGGACGAGACGTCGAGTAACCGACTCGGCGCCGTCTTCGAGACAACCGAGCGCTGTTGGCAATTGCCGATCACCGAATTCGACGACGGACTCTCCACAGACGGACGAGTCATGGAAGTGCTCAGCGAGCACCTGTGTGAGGGTTGGCTCGAAGGCTATCTGTTGTCCGGCCGGCACGGAATGTTCGCCAGCTACGAGGCCTTTGCGATGGTGAGCGTCTCGATGCTCATCCAGCACGCCAAATGGCTCCAACATGCAGTCGAATTGCCGTGGCGCGCTCCGGTGGCGTCGCTCAACGTACTGCTCACAAGTACGTGTTGGCGTAACGATCACAACGGTTTCAGCCATCAGGGCCCGGGAATGATCGACGCCGTGATTCCTTTGGCGCCCAGTGTTATCCGTGTGTGGCTGCCGCCGGACTCCAACACGTTGCTGTCGATTTCGGATCACTGCCTGCGCAGCACTGATCACGTGAATCTGATCGTCGTCGACAAGCAGCCACATCTGCAGTACCTCACACTCGAGCAGGCACACGCGCACTGCGCTGCCGGTGCTTCGGTGTGGGAGTGGGCGGGAACGGAAGTTCACGGCGAAGAGCCGGATGTTGTGCTCGCGGCAGCGGGAGACGTTCCGACACAAGAAATTCTTGCCGCCGCCCAACTGCTCCGAGAGCACACTCCGGACCTACGGGTGCGGGTGGTCAACGTCGTCGACCTCATGGCGTTGCTGACGCCGACCGAGCACCCACACGGATTCGGTGAGCGAATCTTCCTCGATCTGTTCACCGCGCAGACCGACGTCGTGTTCGCGTTCCACGGCTACTCCCGCGCAATTCACGAGCTCATGCACGGGCGGCCGTCGCCGGAGCGTTTCCACGTTCGGGGATTCAGTGAACAAGGAACTACCACAACACCGTTCGACATGGTCGTGCTCAACAAAATGAGCCGCTACCACCTGGTGATCGAGGCACTACGACGCTCGAAGCGGCGAACGGCCGGATCTCCGGAGCTGGCCGAATTCTGTCGGTCGCAGCTGGAGAAGCATTCCCGCTACATCGTCGAACACCTCGAGGACATGCCGGAAATAGAAAACTGGACCTGGTCCTGAAGTAGATCAGGACCAGGCCCAGTTCGGGTCTGGAAAAGAGCCGGATTAATTCATCGGCAGTGGAGCGGCTCCGCGCGCGGCCAGCATGCTGGTCATCAGTGCGGACTCGCTTTGCTGCGTGTCGACCATCGTCTGTGCCAGGGACCGCACAGGGCCCTCGGTGGCATCGGCTGCGGCGTACTCCATCATCGGGAGTCCGCCCTCGTGGTGACGCAACATCAGCTGCAGGAACAGGACGTCGAGTTCGGTGCCGGACGCGGCGCGCAGTGCGGCCAGGTCCTCGGGTGACGCCATGCCAGGCATGGTGTCGACCGGGCTCGAATGATCCATGTCCATCGTGCTCGAGGTCCCGTGCGAACTGTGCCCGGACGAGTCGGACGACATCCACTCCATGTACGGGCCGACCTTGCTGAGGGGTTGGTCCCACATCGTCAGCCAGGCCTGCATCTGGCCGAGCTGATTCTGCTGCGTGGTCAAGATGTCGTAGGCCAACGTGCGTACGTCGTTGTCGGTGGACTTCGTCAGCGCGATGGATGCCATGTCGACGGCCTGGCTGTGATGCACGCTCATGTCCTGCGCAAAGCCCACATCGACGGAGTCCGATGCCGGGACAGTCAGTGAGGACTCGGCGTCGGGACCCAACATGTTGGTGAGCGCACCAAGGGCGAAGCCGATTGCGATAGCGCCGATCAACCCGATGATCAGCAGCGCGGTGCGCTGACTGGGCTTCGACGGCTGGTCGGTGTCTGGCACGTTATCCACCCGCGGGAATCTGCTCGTCGGTAGCTGCCGTGGTGCCTGCGCCGTCCATCGGAACGGCGTCGGGGCCCGGAGCGGTGGGATCGAACGGTGACGTTTCCGGACTGAACAGCGGGTTGGAGCAGCTGGCGCCGACCTCGGGGTAGGTGTTCGGGTTCTGGTTCAGCGCGGTGATGAACTGGTCGATGCGCTCGTCGTCGGCGTTGTCGACTTCGAGGCGATGGCCCCACGACTGGAGCGAGATGGGGCTGCTCTGGCCCGGGTACGGCGACATCAGCATGTAGGACTTGCCGTTGACGCGTGTCGCCAAGCTGTCGATCTGGTCCTGGTCGACAAGATCGGGGTTGTACGAGATCCAGATTGCGCCGTGCTCGAGGGAGTGGACTGCGTTCTCGGTCCGGATCGGGTCCGCGTACACGGTGCCGGTGCAGTTCGCCCACGTGGAGTCGTGCGGTCCACCGAACGGCGGGGTCTGGTCGTAGGCGACGCGCTGCGTGGCCTCGACGTGCTGACCGGCCGGGTACTCGATCTTGAGGACACCGTCGATCTTGTCGGACGGATCCTTGTTCTCGGAGCTGTACTTATAGGGCTCCAGCGCCTGCTGCTCCTCGACCTTCGGCCACAAGTTGACGGCGAGCACTGCAATCAGTGCAAGCACGAGCGCACCGGCGCCGATCGTCAGCCACGGGATCTGGCGAGGGGCGGGAACGCCTCCCTTGCCTTTCTTGGCCGGACGGCCACCCTTGTTGGCAGCCTTGATGGCTTTGGCTGATTTGGCCCCGGATTTATTATTGGGACCGCGACTATCCGAACCGCTTGGCATCGATTGGGCTCTTTCGGTGTGTGGGCAAATATGCAGCAGACCCTCCCGTCGGACGTACGTGACGGTAGCTCGGGCATTACCACTGTACTTTCCGAGTCTGAGGGCAATCTGGGAGAGTGGCGTGCGACACGCCCAAATCGGTCGTCAGCCTACCCGCAGGCGGCCCGGCGCGAGGCGAGTCTCCACCTCGAGTGTGCAGGCAATAAGATGAATACCTGTGACTCCAGCTGACCTTGCCGAACTGCTCCGCGGAACCGCTGCGAGCGTCCTAGCCGAACGCGGCCTCGACGTCTCGGTGCTCCCAGAAACCTTGACAGTCGAGCGTCCTCGCAACCCCGAGCACGGCGACTACGCCACCAACATTGCCATGCAGGTAGCCAAGAAGGTCGGCACGAATCCGCGCGAGCTGGCGGGCTGGCTTGCCGAAGCGCTGACCGCAGCCAACGGAATCGAATCCGCCGAGATCGCCGGACCTGGCTTCCTCAACATCCGGCTGGACAAGGACGCCCAGGGCGCGATCGTCGTATCGGTTCTCGAAGCCGGTCCGTCGTACGGCTCGGGCGATTCCCTCGCCGGCAAGAAGATCAACCTCGAATTTGTCTCCGCCAACCCCACCGGACCGATTCACCTCGGTGGAACCCGTTGGGCCGCAGTCGGAGACGCGCTCGGACGCATCCTGTCCGCGCAGGGCGGCCTGGTCACACGTGAGTACTACTTCAACGACCACGGCGCCCAGATCGACCGCTTCTCGCGTTCGCTGATCGCCGCGGCCAAGGGCGAACCGGCACCCGAGGACGGCTACGCCGGCGCCTACATCGCCGACATCGCTCGGACCGTCATGGAGCAGCGCCCGGACGTCATGGACCTGCCTGCCGACGAGCAGCAGGAAACCTTCCGCGCCATCGGCGTCGATCTGATGTTCACGCACATCAAGCAGACGCTCCACGACTTCGGTGTCGACTTCGACGTGTACTTCCACGAGAACTCGCTCTTCGAATCCGGCGCAGTCGAAAAGGCAGTCGAGTCCCTGAAAAGCTCGGGCAACCTGTTCCACGAGGACGGTGCCTGGTGGCTCAAGAGCACCGACTACGGCGACGACAAGGACCGCGTTGTCATCAAGAGCGACGGCAACGCTGCCTACATTGCCGGTGACATTGCTTACTTCCAGGACAAGCGCGCCCGCGGCTTCGATCTGTGCATCTACATGCTCGGCGCCGATCACCATGGATACATCGGTCGGCTCAAGGCCGCCGCTGCCGCGTTCGGTGACGACCCGGACACCGTCGAGGTCCTGATCGGACAGATGGTCAACCTCGTCAAGGACGGCTCCGCCGTCAAGATGAGCAAGCGCGCAGGCACCGTCATCACCCTCGACGACCTGGTCGAAGCCATCGGCGTCGACGCGTCGCGTTACGTCATGATCCGCTCGTCCGTCGACTCCAGCATCGACATCGACCTCGATCTCTGGACCAAGACCAGCAGCGAGAACCCGGTCTACTACGTCCAGTACGCGCATGCCCGCCTCTCCGCGATCGCCCGCAACGCCGCAGACCTCGGACTTTCCGCCGACGCGAGCCACCTCGCCCTGCTCACGGTCGAGCAGGAGGGCGATCTCATTCGCACGATCGGCGAATACCCTCGCGTCGTGTCCAGTGCAGCGAACCTGCGTGAGCCCCACCGTATTGCTCGCTACCTCGAAGAACTCGCGGGTGCGTACCACCGCTTCTACGGCGCGTGCCGCATCCTTCCGCAAGGCGACGAAGACGCAACCGACGTGCACCGCGCGCGTCTGGCACTCTGCGCCGCCACCAGGCAGGTCCTGGCCAACGGCCTCGAACTGCTCGGCGTCACAGCACCGGAGCAGATGTGAACGCGCACCCCGCCGGCCCCAAGCATGCCGAGCAGTTGCAGGCCCCCGGTCTGCCCGACCGTCCCACCAGTCCCGAGGCTTTCGGTGAACTCTCGCCGCAGGTGTGGCCGCGCAACGCGGCTCGCGGCGACGACGGCGAAGTAACCCTGGCAGGTGTCAAGGTCAGCGAGCTTGCCGAGAAGTACGGCACGCCGCTGTTTGTCATCGACGAAGACGATTTCCGTTCACGCTGCCGCGACATGGCGCGAGCGTTCGGCCCGGATGCCAAGGTGCATTACGCATCCAAGGCATTCCTGTGTGGTGAGATCGCACGCTGGGTTGCCGACGAAGGTCTGTCACTCGACGTGTGCTCCGGTGGCGAATTGGCAATCGCACTGCACGCCGATTTCCCGGCCGAGCGAATTGCCATGCACGGCAACAACAAGTCCGTCGCCGAGCTGACGGCCGGTGTTGCTGCTGGTGTCGGTCACGTCGTCCTCGACTCTGCAGTCGAGATCGAACGCCTCAACCGCGTCGCCGGTGAGGCCGGAGTTGTCCAGGACGTGCTGATCCGCCTGACCGTCGGCGTCGAAGCGCACACCCACGAATTCATCTCCACCGCACACGAAGATCAGAAGTTCGGATTCTCGTTGGCCGGGGGAGCGGCAATCGACGCAGTGCGCCGCGTCTTCGCCGCCGACAACCTGCGCCTCGTCGGACTGCACAGCCACATCGGCTCGCAGATCTTCGACGTCGACGGCTTCGAGGTGGCAGCCCATCGCGTCATCGGGCTGCTTCGCGACGTCGTCGCGGAGTTCGGCGTCGAGAAGACCAAGCAGATCTCGATAATCGACCTCGGTGGCGGCATGGGAATTTCGTACATCCCGTCCGACGACCCGCCGCCCGTCGACGAACTCGCAGCCAAGCTCGGCCACATCGTGCGCAACGAATCGGCACTGGCCGGACTGCCCGAGCCGACACTGGCCGTCGAACCCGGCCGCGCCATCGCCGGACCAGGCACGGTGACGCTCTACGAGGTCGGCACCATCAAGGACGTCACGGTGGGCAGCGCACTGACACGCCGCTACATCAGCGTCGACGGCGGCATGAGCGACAACATCCGCACATCGCTCTACGGTGCGGAGTACGAAGCCAAGTTGGTCTCACGTACATCCGAGGCCGATCCTGTTGTTGCACGTGTTGTCGGAAAGCACTGTGAATCCGGTGACGTCGTCATTCGGGACACCTGGATGCCCGAGGACGTCGGACCTGGTGATTTACTTGCGGTAGCAGCGACCGGTGCATACTGCTATTCGATGTCGAGCAGGTACAACCTGCTCACCCGCCCAGCCGTGGTGGCGGTGCGTGACGGAGTTTCACGCGTGATTCTGCGGAGGGAAACAGTGGAAGATCTGCTCAGCTTGGAGGTATCGCAGTGACGAGCCAATCGGCGCATCGCGCTATCGGTGTGGCCGTTCTCGGCCTCGGTAACGTCGGAAGTGAAGTCGTCCGCATCATTCGTGAGCAGGCCGAGGAGCTCGAAGCTCGCGTCGGCGCTCCGTTGGAGCTGCGGGGAGTTGCCGTTCGTCGTATCGGCTCCGACCGCGGTATTCCCGAGGACATGCAGACGACGGATGCAGAATCTCTCGTCGCCCGCGAGGACGTGGACATCGTCGTCGAGGTGATCGGCGGAATCGAGCTGCCGCGAAAGCTGATCCTCTCGTCGCTCAATTCGGGCAAGTCCGTCGTCACCGCCAACAAGGCGTTGCTCGCGGACCACACCGGTGAATTGGCGGAGGCAGCCGAAGCGAACTCGGTCGACCTGTACTTCGAGGCGGCTGTCGCCGGCGCGATCCCGGTCATCCGCCCGCTGACGCAGTCGCTCGCAGGCGACCGGGTCAACAAGGTTGCCGGAATCGTGAACGGCACCACCAACTTCATCCTCTCCGCGATGGCCGAAACGGGCGCGGACTACGAGGAAACCCTCGCCGAAGCCGGCCGCCTCGGATACGCGGAAGCCGATCCGACCGCAGACGTCGAAGGCTACGACGCCGCAGCAAAGGCCGCGATCCTCGCGTCCATCGCGTTCCACACCCGCGTCACCGCCGCCGACGTGTACCGCGAAGGAATCTCCACCATCACCTCCGCGGACCTGGCGTCGGCGAAGGCACTCGACTGCACGATCAAGCTGCTCTCGATCTGCGAGCGAATCGTCACGCCCAAGGGCAAGGAACGGATCTCCGCGCGGGTCTACCCAGCGCTTGTTCCGCTCACTCACCCGCTCGCCACCGTCAACGGCGCATTCAATGCCGTTGTCGTGGAAGCGGAAAACGCCGGCCGACTCATGTTCTACGGCCAGGGCGCAGGCGGCGCTCCCACCGCTTCCGCGGTGATGGGTGATCTCGTGATGGCGGCGCGCAACAAGGTTCACGGTGGCCGCGGCCCCCGCGAATCCAAGTACGCCAAGCTCAAGGTCGCTCCGATGGGCGACATCCTCACGCGCTACTACGTGAACATGGAGGTGGCGGACAAGGAAGGCGTGCTGTCCGCAGTCGCCGCCGAGTTCGCCAAGCACGGCGTGAGCATCTCCGTCGTCCGTCAGGAAGGTGCCGGCGCCGGCGCCCGCCTGGTGGTCGTCACTCATGTAGCAACCGACGCGGCTCTCTCCGAAACCGTGGCGGCCCTCAACGAACTCGAATTCGTCACCGCTGTGACCAGCGTGCTGCGACTGGAAGGCACTGAACAATGACCGGCATCGTCAATCCCGTCCACAAAGCTTGGCCGGGACTCATCGAGGCATACCGGGATCGTCTGGCAATCGGCGACAACTGGAAGACCGTCACCCTGCGTGAGGGCGGCACCCCGCTCCTGCCGGCCGGTCATCTCTCCGAAATCACCGGTTGCGACGTCTACCTCAAGGTCGAGGGCCTCAACCCCACCGGTTCGTTCAAGGACCGCGGCATGACGATGGCCGTCACCGACGCCCTCGCTCGTGGCCAGCGCGCCGTGCTCTGCGCCTCCACCGGCAACACCTCTGCCTCGGCTGCCGCGTACGCCGCCAAGGCCGGAATGACCTGCGCTGTCCTGATCCCGCAGGGCAAGATCGCCATGGGCAAGCTCGCTCAGGCAGTCATGCACGGCGCCAAGATCATTCAGGTCCAGGGTAACTTCGACGACTGCCTCGAGCTGGCACGCAAGACCACTGCGGAGTTCCCGACCATCGGTCTCGTCAACTCTGTGAACCCGGTACGCATCGAAGGCCAGAAGACCGCGGCATTCGAAATCATGGACGTCCTGGGCAAGGCTCCCGACGTTCACGCACTCCCGGTCGGAAACGCCGGAAACATCACGGCGTACTGGCGCGGATACTCCGAGTACTACGCGGACGGTCTGACCACGGTCAGGCCCCGCATGCTCGGCGTGCAGGCAGCCGGAGCCGCACCGCTGGTCAACGGTGCGCCCGTCAAGGATCCCGAGACCATCGCCACCGCAATCCGGATCGGTTCTCCCGCATCCTGGAACGGCGCTGTCGCGGCCAAGGAAGAGTCGAACGGCGCATTCCGCGCCGCAACCGACGAGAAGATCCTCGAGGCCTACCGTCTGATCGCTGCCACCGAAGGCGTTTTCGTGGAGCCGGCGTCGGCAGCGAGCGTTGCCGGGCTCCTCGCAGCCCGCGCCGAAGGATGGCTGGAGCCCGGACTGACCGTCGTGTGCACCGTGACCGGTAACGGCCTCAAGGATCCCGATACCGCTCTGAAGGGCATGCCGAACGTCGAGCCCATCGGTGTTGATCCCGTTGCCGTTGCGGCTGCCCTCGAGCTTGCATAGTGTCCGTGGACTCGTCAACCACTCCGCGGAATCCGGTATCTGACATGACCAGAACCCTGCCTGTCGGTATTTCGGTGACCGCACGCGTCCCGGCCTCGAGTGCAAACTTGGGGCCGGGGTTCGACACCCTCGGCTTGGCTCTGGGGTTGTACGACGAAATCGTGGTCACCACAACGGATTCCGGCCTGAATATCCAGGTCGAAGGTGAGGGTGCCGCAGACGTGCCCTGGGGCCCTTCGCATCTGGTCGTTCGGGCCATCGAGCGCGGACTCGAAGCTGCCGGTGTGTGGGCCAGTGGCCTGGATGTGCTGTGCCGCAACGTGATCCCGCATTCGCGTGGGCTCGGTTCGTCCGCGTCGGCGGCAGTGGGCGGACTTGCTGCCGCAAACGGATTGGCCCGTGCACTCGACGCCGAGATCGGCCTTACCGACGAGCAGTTGGTCCAGTTGTCCTCCGAGTTCGAAGGGCACCCGGACAATGCGTCGGCGAGTGTCCTGGGCGGCGCAGTGGTGTCGTGGAGTTGCCCGTCCATCGTTGATGGCGACGAGCCGATCTACTCGGCCGCAAAACTCGACGTTCATCCCGATATCCGTGCAGTAGCACTGGTTCCGGAAGAACGATCCTCCACCGCGCACACCCGCGGACTGCTTCCCGAGATGGTTCCGCACCAGGATGCGTCGTTCAACGCAAGCCGCAGCGCTCTGGCCGTCGTCGCCCTGACGACGCGTCCGGATCTGTTGATGGCAGCCACCGAAGATCGTCTGCATCAGAGCCAGCGCGCGCCCGCGTTGCCGTTGACAACACGATGGATCTCGATTCTTCGTGAGGCCGGTATCGCGGCTACCGTTTCCGGCGCAGGCCCCACCGTGCTCGCGCTGAGCACGGAACCGTTGCCCGAGCAGTTGGCTGAGGCGGCGCGAGCCGACGGTCTCCGAGTTCTCGAACTCGAGATTGCTTCCGGTGTCGAGGTTCGTCCGACCCTGGACTGAGTTGGCTCCCGCCCGGTTGCCAGGGAAGTGAAGTGACACACGCGGGTTTCGGATAATCTTGCCGGACTCGTGGATCGGCGCTATCCTGGCAATGTCCGTACATCGTGCGCGTCAGTCGCCGGTGCATCATCAAGGGGCCAAACTCCTACCCAGTCGGGAATTGGGGTCCACAATCCTTGACGTGATCCTCGCACTTGTACCTTCTCGGGAAGGTCTGAATCCTCGACGGCACAATCCGTCGATGTTTCGTCAGTCGCGGCAGGTGTGCGACAGCATGTCGGTTTGAAACAGGGGCGGTTCGAGCACCGGTTTCCGACGGCCATGTTGATGACGGGCAAGCCGGTAGTTCTTGACATGCAACTCTCGACATGCAACTAAGTACGGCACCTCCGAGTTCGGTAATCAATCGAAACTTCGGGACGAACCCTCGACTCTGCGCCGCGCAAGTGAGGGAAGGAAAGGACCTCCGTGACCGATACGGACCTCATCGCCACCACTGCACCCAAGGCGAATTCCGCTGGGGCGCAGTCAGGCGACAATTCTCAGGCGTCATCTTCAGCACCCAGTGGTGCGGTGGCGACCTCCACGAAGCGTGCCGACGCACGTCGTGGCGCCGGGCTCTCCGGCATGGTGCTCACCGAACTGCGCAGTCTTGCCGGTGAACTGGGCATCAAGGGCACTTCCGGGATGCGCAAGGGCGACTTGATCGCCGCGATCAAGGAACGTCAGGGCGGCAGCGCCAAGGCGGCACCCGCTCAGAGTGAACTCACGCTCGACGACGCACCGGTTGCCCGCACACGCGCCAAGAGCACTCGCGCCGCGCGCACCGAAACTGCCGAAGCTCCGGCTCCTGTCGAAGCTCCCGCAGCCGAGCCCGCCGCAGCAGCACCAGCCACGCGTACCGACACGTCCGAAGAAGCCGAGGCGGGAGCCCCTCGTCGTGGCCGTCAGCGTCGCGGCGCTGCACGTCGCGCCGGTTCACCCGACCAGGGCGAGCTGAACATCGAGCAGGAGTCGGCACCGGCCGCTGTAGCACCGGCAACTGAAGCACCCGTCGAGCGTAAGCAGAACGAGCGCGCCGAGACCCGGACCGATTCCGAACAGTCCGGCTCTGCCGAGCAGACCACCGAGCGTCCCCGCCGCGAGCGCAACAACCGCGACAACCAGGGACAGCGCGACAACCAGGGACAGCGCGACAACCAGGGACAGCGCGACAACCAAGGTCAGCGCGACAACCAGGGCCAGCGCGGTAACCAGGATCGTCAAGATCGTCAGGATCGCGGAAATCAGAGCAATGCCGGCCAGAACAACGCCGGCCCTCGCACTGACAACCGCAACAACGGTCCGGACGACGACGAAGAGGGTGGCCGCGGACGTCGCGGACGCCGCTTCCGTGAGCGTCGTGGCCGTGGCCGCGAACGCGGCGAGGGCGGTGCACCCAGCGAGTCACGCGAGACCGAGATCCGCGAGGACGACGTCCTGCAGCCGGTAGCCGGCATCCTCGACGTACTCGACAACTACGCGTTCGTGCGTACGTCGGGATACCTCGCCGGACCCAACGACGTCTACGTCTCCATGAATCTGATCCGCAAGAACGGTCTGCGCCGCGGCGACGCCATCACCGGTGCTGTCCGGGTCTCCCGTGACGGCGACCAGAGCAATCAGCGTCAGAAGTTCAACCCGCTGGTGCGTATCGACACCGTCAACGGTGGTGATGTCGAGGCTGCGAAGAAGCGTCCCGAGTTCAACAAGCTCACGCCGCTCTACCCGAACCAGCGTCTGCGTCTCGAGACCGAGCAGAACATTCTGACGACGCGTGTCATCGACCTGGTGATGCCCATCGGTAAGGGCCAGCGCGCCCTGATCGTGAGCCCGCCCAAGGCCGGTAAGACCAGCGTGTTGCAGGCGATCGCCAACGCCATCGCGACCAACAACCCGGAGTGCTACCTCATGGTCGTCCTCGTGGACGAGCGTCCCGAGGAAGTGACCGACATGCAGCGAAGCGTGAAGGGCGAGGTTATCTCCTCGACCTTCGACCGCCCGCCGGGAGACCACACCTCGGTCGCCGAGCTCGCCATCGAGCGCGCAAAGCGTCTCGTGGAAATGGGCAAGGACGTCGTGGTTCTGCTCGACTCGATCACTCGATTGGGTCGTGCGTACAACAACTCGTCGCCCGCGTCGGGACGCATCCTCTCCGGTGGTGTCGACTCCACGGCTCTGTACCCGCCGAAGCGTTTCCTCGGTGCTGCCCGCAACATCGAGCACGGTGGCTCGCTCACCATCATCGCTACCGCGATGGTCGAGACCGGATCCACCGGCGACACCGTGATCTTCGAAGAGTTCAAGGGCACCGGCAACGCCGAGCTCAAGCTCGATCGCAAGATCGCCGAACGTCGTGTGTTCCCGGCTGTGGACGTCAACCCGTCCGGTACGCGTAAGGACGAGCTGCTCCTGAGCCCCGACGAAGCCGCTGTGCTGCACAAGCTGCGTCGTGTGCTGTCCGGGCTGGACTCGCATCAGGCCATCGATCTGCTGATCGACCGTCTGAAGAAGAGCAAGAACAACCTCGAGTTCCTGATGCAGGTCTCCAAGACCGCACCGGGCGCAATCGACGACTGATCTTCGGTCACGAAAGAAGAACCCCACAGCCGATTTGGCTGTGGGGTTTTTCCGTCTGTGGAACAAACTGACGGGGGAGTGCGTTATGGAATTCGTACAGCCCACTTCCTTCAGAAAGTTCAGACGCGGATTACCGGCTCTACCACCACGTCTGGCATACTGAACGGCCGAGTCCGGTTCCGGTTCACGATGTCGATCGGCGACGTCGACCCGGCGACCATTGAAAGGGACACCATGAAGGCAGGAATCCACCCAACCTACGTAGCGACCACCGTCGTTTGCGGTTGCGGTAACACGTTCGAGACTCACAGCACCAAAGAGTCCGGACGCATCAACGTCGAGGTTTGCTCGCAGTGCCATCCCTTCTACACGGGCAAGCAGAAGATTCTCGACACCGGTGGACGCGTTGCTCGCTTCGAGGCTCGCTACGGCAAGCGCGCAGACAGCAAGGTTCAGACCGAAGACTAGCTGTTCCGCCGACGCCCGATTTGCCATGTGCAGATCGGGCGTCGGCTTTTTTGTGCCTGCACTCGGTTTTGCGCGTTTCCCGGGTAGTAGCGTCGAATTATCTGTAAGCGCGCACCGTAGGAAACGAAAACTCAGAGCGGAGCGAACCATGGCAGGCGCAACCAAGCCCTCGGCCATCGACGACATCCTGGCAGAACATGCCGGTCTCGAAGCGCAGATGTCCGACCCGGCGCTGCACAACGATCCGACGGCGGCCCGCCGCGTCGGAAAGCGGTTCGCCGAGCTCTCGCCCATCATGTCGACGTACAACAAGCTCACTGCTGCGCAGGACGATCTGGAAGCCGCGCGTGAACTCGCTGCCGACGATTCCAGCTTTGCCGCGGAGATTCCGGACCTCGAGGCCGAGGTCGCACAGCTCGAGCAGACGCTGACCGATCAACTTGCCCCGCGTGATCCCCACGACGGCGACGACGTCGTTCTCGAAGTGAAGTCGGGTGAAGGCGGCGAAGAGTCCGCACTCTTTGCGTCCGACCTGGCCCGAATGTACGTCCGCTACGCGGAACGTCACGGCTGGCGCGTCGAAATCCTGGATGCGACGGTCTCCGATCTCGGTGGATACAAAGAAGCAACCATTTCGATCAAGAGTAAGTCCGATACCCCAGACGGCGTATGGGCACGACTCAAGTTCGAGGGCGGCGTTCACCGCGTCCAGCGCGTGCCCGTCACGGAATCGCAGGGACGCGTGCATACTTCCGCCGCCGGTGTCCTGGTGTACCCGGAACCCGAAGAGGTCGAACAGGTTCAGATCGACGAGGGTGACCTGCGCATCGACGTCTACCGTTCGTCCGGCAAGGGTGGCCAGGGCGTCAACACCACCGACTCCGCGGTACGAATCACTCACCTGCCCACCGGAATTGTGGTCACGTGCCAGAACGAACGCTCGCAGCTTCAGAACAAGGCCCGCGCCATGCAGGTGCTGGCTGCTCGTCTGCAGGTTGTCGCGGAGGAAGCCGCAGACGCGGAAGCGTCCGCCGGACGCCAGAGCCAGGTCAGGACCGTCGACCGCTCGGAACGTATCCGCACCTACAACTTTCCCGAGAACCGCATCACCGATCACCGCATCGGATTCAAGTCGCACAACCTCGACGCCGTTCTCGACGGAGAGCTTGATCCGCTCCTCGACGCACTGGGCAAGGCGGACCGCGAGGCCCGCCTCGCAGCCGAATAGGCGGGCGACATGACAACTCGTGAATTTCTCAGGCGTGGCAGGCTGTACGCGTGAGCAGACTCCCACTCCGTTTGGCGCTGATCGAGGCAGCCAAAGAGCTCGACGCGGCCGGCGTACCCAGCCCACGCAATGATGTCGAACTGCTGGCGTCACATCTGCTCGGGGTAGAGCGCACCCGCCTAGGCCTGATTCCGTTGGTCGACCCCGAGGTGATCGAGGCGTTCAACGGCATGGTGGCGCAGCGCGCGAAACGAATCCCGTTGCAGCACATCATCGGCAGCGCGTCGATGGGCAATATCGACGTTGCCGTGGGTCCGGGTGTGTTCATCCCGCGGCCCGAAACCGAGTTGCTGATGGGCTGGGCACTCTCGTTCCTCGAAGGATGCGGCAGTAGGCCTCCGGTTGTCCTGGACCTGTGCACCGGCTCGGGCGTGCTTGCGCTGTCCATCGCCGAGGCAAGACCGGACGCTGTGGTGCATGCCGTGGAGAAAGAGCCCGCCGCGCTGGCGTGGGCGCGTCGCAACGCCGCGGACCGTGAAACAGCGGGGGACACCCCGATTCATCTTCATCAAGGTGATGTCACCGATCGCAATCTGCTGCAGGCTCTCGAAGGCAAAGTCGACCTCGTCGTCTCCAACCCGCCGTACATTCCCGAAGGGGCGCAGCTGCAGCCCGAGGTCATGGATTACGACCCGCACACGGCTCTCTTCGGTGGTCCGGACGGTTTGTCCGTCATCAAACCCATGATCAGCAACATCGCACGCTGGCTGCGGATCGGCGGCGCCGCCGGGATCGAGCACGACGACACCAACGGCGACGGCGTCGCGGCACTGTTCTCCGGTCGACGGGTGTTCGGCGAAGTGGAGCAGCATCCGGACCTGGCCGGTCGCCCCCGTTTTGTTGTCGCGAGACGCGTCGCCACCGACGTGGAAGCCCAGCGTGAGCGAGACCACGGAATGCCGAGTGACAGGATGGTCCAGTGAGCACCGTTTACGACTGTAGTGAAATTGATACCCGTACGGCAGGTCTAGCTGCCGCTAAGAATGCACTCAAAGCCGGCCGCTTGGTTGTCCTTCCGACAGACACGTTGTACGGATTGGCTGCTGATGCGTTCGACAGCGAGGCCGTCACGAGCCTCCTCCGTGCCAAGGGGCGCGGCCGGGACATGCCGGTTCCCGTTCTGGTCGGATCCTGGAACACCATCGACGGACTCGTCTACAGCGTCCGTCCGCAGGCACGCGATCTCGTTCGCGCATTCTGGCCGGGCGGGCTGAGTCTGGTTGTCGAACAAGCACCCTCACTGGCCTGGGATCTCGGCGATACGCGGGGAACGGTCATGCTTCGCATGCCGTTGCACCCCGTCGCATTGGAATTGCTGCGCGACGTCGGACCGCTTGCCGTCTCGAGCGCCAACATCTCCGGACGTCCACCGGCCACCACGGTCGACGAGGCTCGCGATCAGCTAGGCGGCTCGGCCAGCGTCTACCTCGACGGCGGACCGGCAGCACACGCGGTGGCGTCGACGATCGTGGATCTGACCGCCGACTCGCCCCGTATTCTGCGAGTCGGCGCCGTGTCAGCGGAAGATATCGCAGACGTGTTGGGCACCACGCCGGAAAGCCTTGTAGAGGGAGTTTCGTAACGATGGTCGGTGCCCGCCAGAACACGGGTGATTCTCCCCAGTGATCACGACGCACCAGGCCACCGAAATCCTTGCGCAGTCCAGCGGGGGAACGGGCGTACCGATCCGAGAACTCCTGCTGGTTCTGTGCACCGCTGCTGTGGTCACCTATCTGGCTACCGGCGCAGTGCGGATCCTGGCCATTCGCTTCGGAGCGGTGGCGATACCGCGCGACCGTGACGTCCACGTTCAGCCGACGCCTCGTCTCGGTGGTGTCGGAATGTATGTGGGTTTGGCTGCCGGGCTACTCTTCGCGCAGCAATTGCCTGCTCTGACACGAGGATTCGAGTTCGACAGTCATGACGTTCAAGCGGCGCTGGTGTCCGGCGGTGTCATAGTCCTGGTGGGGATCATCGACGACAAGTGGGGACTCGACGCCCTCACGAAGTTCGTCGGTCAGGTGACTGCTGCCGGAATCATGGTGGTGATGGGCGTCAGTTGGTTCATCATCTACAACCCGTTCGGTGACGGTGGATCGACCATCATTCTCGACCAGATCCAATCGGGCCTGTTCACGGTTGCCGTTGCCGTCGCAACTATCAACGCCATGAATTTCGTCGACGGTCTCGACGGTCTGGCGGCGGGACTCGGCCTTATTGCCGCGGTCGCGATCCTCCTCTTCTCGATCGGACTCCTGCACGATCAGGGCGGTGATGTCAGCGTGTACCCGCCGGCGATGATCGCCGCTGCTCTCGCCGGAGCGTGCCTCGGATTTCTGCCGCACAATTTCAATCCGGCACGGATATTCATGGGTGATTCCGGATCCATGCTGATCGGACTCATGCTTGCCGCGATTTCGACGTCCGCGTCCGGCCGGATTCCGCTGACGGCCTACGGCACGCGCGATCTTGTCGGTCTCCTCGCGCCGTTGCTGCTGGTCAGTGCTGTGATGTTCATCCCCATGCTGGACATGCTGCTTGCGGTCATCCGCCGCACGAGGGCAGGTGTGAGCCCGTTCAGTCCGGACAAGATGCATCTGCATCACCGGTTGCTGCAGATCGGTCACACCCATCGCCGAGTTGTGCTGGTCATCTACTCGTGGGTGGGGGTTCTTGCGTTCGGCGCTGTGGGATCTTCGCTGCTGGATCGACAGTTGGTTGTTGTCCTCGTGGCGGCCGGGTTACTTGCGGCATTCCTGTTCACCGCGATCCCGTCACTGCGCGATCGCCGGCAGGAGCGAGGGTAGGGAACTTTTCCGATCCATTACCCTTGAGCATCGTGACGAACACCCCGCAATCAGTGCCGGCATCGCAGCCCATTCCCGATTCGACCGCAGCAATGCGCTCCGCAGTGAAGTGGGGCGTGATCGGACTGGTTGTGCTGACCATTGTCGGTTCACTGCTCGGGTGGCTGATCGGCGGTAAGGAAGGCCTGTACGGCGCGCTTCTCGGCGCCGCCGTCGGCGGTGGGTTCATTCTCTTCACCGCACTGGGCGTTCTTCTCACGTCGAAGCTGCCGGCACTGACCGCTGGTGCAGTTCTTCTCGGGACCTGGTTGCTCAAGATGATCCTGGCAATTGTGGTGCTCGCGATTCTGAAACCGCTCGACTTCTATGACAAGACGTCGTTGGTACTGGTCATGGTATTTGCGTTGGTTATCGTCCTCGGGGCGGAAACATACGGTGTTCTCGGAACCAAGACGCCGTACGTGGACCCCACCCCGAGCGCCCCGGTCAACGACGAAGAGTAGTACTACAAATCGTAACGAACCGCCCCTTCAGGTACCCCATCTACACAATGTCGTAGATGACTTGGTAGGGTCAGCGTCAAGCGAGAGCAAAGGCAGGCTAGGTAACCCTCAGCCGACGATGCCATGTGCTCGCAGGTGGCCGATATTCTGGGCCACTGAGTCGACGAGAGTCGCCGACACCGACAGAAGCCAGACCCCCGCGAGGGTTCTCCAGCAACTGACGAATGCGCGAGTCGAACTTGTCGACTTGTAGATCGTCAATGTCCGATCGAACCGCAGTCAATGATGGCTGCGGACCGACTACGGGAGAGAACGCTGAGCGTCACCACCCTGGCCGCCGTGGAGTTCCACGCGCCGTCACTAGACGATTTTTTCCCCGAATCAGTACTGATTCACGCGGGTCCGTTCGAGCTCGACCGACTGATGCTCATCCGCATTCTGATGTCGGTGTTGGTAGCAGCGTTCTTCGCAATTGCGATGCGCAGCCCGCGGTTGATTCCGCGTGGTGTGCAGAACGTAGCCGAGATCGCGTTGGACTTCGTTCGCGTGCAGATCGCTGAAGACGTTCTCGGTAAGGAACAGGGCAAGCGATTCCTGCCCGTCATTGCCACGATCTTCTTCGTCGTCATCGCCAACAACGTCTCCGCGATCATCCCCTTCTTGAACATCTCACCGAACGCGCGTATCGGTATGCCGTTGGTTCTCGCGGCACTCGCATACATCGTCTTCAACTACGTGGGCATCAAGAAGTACGGCTTCTTCAAGTACGTGAAGAGCAGCATCGTTGTGCCCGGCGTTCCGACTGCCCTGCACTTCCTGCTGATCCCGATCGAGTTCATCTCGACGTTCGTCCTGCGCCCCTTCACGTTGATGGTTCGTCTTATGGCCAACATGTTGGCCGGCCACATCCTGCTGGTGCTGTTCCTCGGAGCAACGAACTTCTTTGTCCTCAACGGCGGCTTCCAGGCACTCTTCGGTGTTGCCTCCCTGGCCGCGGCTATCGCCTTCACCTTCTTCGAAATCCTGGTGATCGTGCTGCAGGCCTACGTTTTCTCTCTGCTGGCCGCGGTCTACATCGACCTCGCCTTGCACGCCGAAGATCACTGACCACACCACATTTCAGCTACACCAAGAACTGAGCCTTTCGTCGACACCGGCGAAGGTCAACTGAAAGGGAATGGAACACCATGAGCGTCGCTTACCTGGCACAGGAAGTTGCCGAGCAGACCATCACCAACAAGGGTTATGGCGCCATCGGCTACGGCCTCGCGGCAATCGGCCCCGGCATCGGTATCGGCATCGTTGTCGGTAAGGCAATCGAGGGCATGGTTCGCCAGCCCGAGATGGCCGGACAGGTTCGTACCACCATGTTCCTCGGTATTGCATTCACCGAGGCCCTCGCGCTGATCGGCCTCGTCGCCGGCTTCATTTTCTAAGAGACCGACATGGCAGCCACCATTACTCTGCTCGCGGCCGCTGAGGGTGAGACTCACAACCCTCTCGTGCCCGCGACGTACGACATCGTATGGTCCATCGTCTGCCTCGTCGTTGTCGGTTTTGTCTTCTGGAAGTTCGTACTTCCGATGTTCCAGAAGGTCCTTGCCGATCGCACCGAGCAGATCGAGGGCGGGATCAAGAAGGCCGAAGAGGCACAGGCCGAGGCAAAGGACGCGCTAGAGCAGTACCGCGCGCAGCTTGCCGAAGCTCGCACCGAGGCCGCGCAGATCCGTGAGGAAGCGCGCACCCAGGGTCAGCAGATCATTGCTGACATGAAGGTTCAGGCGCAGGAGGAGAGCGATCGCATCGTGGCCGCAGGCCACAGCCAGCTCGTCGCCCAGCGTCAGCAGATCGTCGCTGAGCTCCGCTCGGATCTCGGCAAGACCGCTGTAGACCTGGCCGAGAAGGTCATCGGAGAGTCCCTCGCCGACGACGTGAAGCGTGCCGGAACGGTTGATCGATTCCTCAACGAGCTCGACGCCGTCAGCGCTGATTCAGCCAGGAAGTGAGCAACATGTACGCAGCGAGCCGTGAATCCTTGGCGCAGACGCGTTCTGCGCTGAGCAGCGCCCTGGGCGCAGTCTCTGCAGGTGCCGCTACCGCGGCCGCTGCGCAGGCTGGGTCCGAGCTCTTCTCGGTGGTCGAGGTACTTGACGGCCAGCGCGCTCTTCGCAGCGCGCTGGCTGACGCTTCGGCACCGGTCGCTGGTCGCCAGGGCTTGGCTGAGCAGTTGTTCTCCGGAAAGGTCGGCGCGGAAGCGCTGGCAACCGTGAAAGCAGCTGCAGGCCAGGATTGGTCAGCGGGCCGCGACTTGGTCAACTCGCTCGAACTGCTCGGCCGCGAAGCTCTGCTCCGCGCCGCAGCAGATCAGGGTCAGTTGGACACCGTCGAGGACGAGCTGTTCCGTCTCGGCCGCATCGTGGCAGGGGATCCCAGCCTGGAGCAGACGCTCTCGGATCTGTCGGTTCCCGCAGCCCGCAAGCGTGAGTTCCTTTCGCGCCTGCTCTACGGCAAGGTCACCGCGGTCACCGAGGCACTTGCCGGACAGGCCGTCGGCCGGTTGAAGTCTGCACCCGCAGACACTTTCGACCAGCTGTCGAATCTTGCCGCCGCGCAGCGTGATACCGCTGTTGCCCACGTGCGCAGCGCTTCGGCGTTGAGTGCGGAGCAGACGGATCGTTTGACGAGCACACTTACCCGCACCTACGGGAAGCCGGTAACCGTGCACGTCGAGATCGATCCCGCACTTCTCAGCGGCTTGGTCGTCCGGGTGGGCGACGAGGTCATCGACGGTAGTGCAGCGGGACGACTCGCAGCACTGCGGAAGAACCTCAAATAGTCCTTCAGCCGAACACACACTCCAGATCTTTTCGAAGACCAGATACCGAGAGCAGGAAAAACATGGCGGAGCTGACGATCTCCTCCGACGAGATCCGTAGCGCGATCGACAACTACACCGCGAGCTACTCCCCGGAGGCCTCCCGTGAGGAGGTCGGCACAGTGACCGACACCAGTGACGGCATTGCGCACGTCTCTGGCCTGCCTTCGGCTATGTCCAACGAGCTGTTGGAGTTCCCCGGTGGAATCGTCGGCGTCGCGCTCAACCTGGATGCCACCGAAATCGGTGCAGTCATCCTGGGTGACTACCAGAACATTCAAGAAGGCCAGGAAGTAAAGCGCACGGGCGACGTTCTGTCGGTTCCCGTCGGCGACGCTTTCCTCGGCCGCGTCATCGACCCGTTGGGTGCTCCCATCGACGGCCTCGGCGAGATCGAGAGCACTGAAAACCGTGCACTCGAACTGCAGGCCGCTTCGGTGCTCGAGCGCCAGCCGGTCGAAGAGCCGCTCCAGACCGGTATCAAGGCTATCGACGCCATGACCCCGATCGGCCGCGGCCAGCGCCAGCTCATCATCGGCGACCGCAAGACCGGCAAGACCGCGGTCTGCATCGACGCGATCCTGAACCAGAAGGCCAACTGGGATTCCGGCGATGTCAACAAGCAGGTTCGCTGCATCTACGTTGCCATCGGTCAGAAGGGCTCCACCATCGCGGGCGTCAAGGCTGCCCTCGAGGAGAAGGGCGCGATGGAGTACACCACCATCGTTGCTGCTCCGGCTTCTGATTCCGCAGGCTTCAAGTGGCTCGCACCGTACACCGGCTCGGCCATCGGCCAGCACTGGATGTACCAGGGCAAGCACGTTCTGGTCGTGTTCGACGACCTGACCAAGCAGGCAGAGGCGTACCGCGCCATCTCGCTGCTGCTGCGTCGCCCGCCGGGACGTGAGGCATACCCCGGTGACGTCTTCTACTTGCACTCCCGTCTGCTGGAGCGTTCGGCGAAGCTGTCCGACGCACTCGGTGGCGGCTCGCTGACGGCTCTGCCGATCATCGAGACCAAGGCAAACGACGTCTCGGCATACATCCCGACCAACGTCATTTCCATCACCGACGGCCAGGTCTTCCTCGAGTCCGACCTGTTCAACAAGGGCGTTCGCCCCGCGATCAACGTCGGTATCTCGGTCTCCCGCGTCGGTGGCGCTGCACAGACCAAGGGCATGAAGAAGGTTTCCGGTTCGCTGCGTCTGGAACTGGCTCAGTTCCGTGAGCTCGAAGCGTTCTCCGCCTTCGCATCCGATCTCGACGCTGCCTCCAAGGCTCAGCTCGAGCGCGGTGCCCGTCTGGTCGAGCTGCTCAAGCAGGATCAGTACAGCCCGATCCCCGTCGAAGACCAGATCATCTCGATCTACCTCGCCGGCGAAGGCACCTTCGACAGCGTCCCGATCGGCGACGTCCGTCGCTTCGAGAAGGAACTGCTCGAAGACCTCAAGCACTCGGCTGCAGGCGTTTACTCCAGCATCAACGGCGGTAAGGCACTCGATGCCGACAACGCTGCTGCGCTGATCGCTGCAACCGACAAGTTCAAGGAAGGCTTCATCGCATCCGACGGAAGCCGGGTCGTGAACGAAGCCGAGGCCGACGCTCTGGGCGCAGACGAGGTCGCGAACGAGCAGATCAACGTCAAGCGCAAGACCGTCAGCAAGTGACGCACGCGCCCATGACACTGCGAATTCCGAAGGGAGAGTGATTGATCGATGGCAAGCATTCTCGAATTGCGGTCCCGTATCAAGTCGGTCAACTCGACCAAGAAGATCACCAAAGCACAGGAACTGATCGCGACTTCGCGTATCACGAAGGCTCAGATTCGCGTCGCCGCATCCAAGCCGTATGCCGAGGAGATCACGAAGGTACTCACCGAATTGGCGAGTGCGTCTGCTTCGCTCGATCACCCGCTGCTCAACGAGCGTCCGGAGCCCAAGCGGGCTGCGGTGCTCGTTGTCACCAGTGACCGCGGCATGTGTGGTGGCTACAACTCCAACGTCCTCAAGCAGGCAGAAGAGCTCATGGCTCTGCTCCGCACCGAGGGCAAGGAGCCGGTTGTCTACGTGCTCGGTTCCAAGGGACTCGGTTACTACACCTTCCGTGGCCGCGACATCGGTGCTGCGTGGACGGGCTTCTCGCAGGATCCGGGTTACTCGGATGCCGCGAAGGCCAGCCGCCACCTGGTGGAGCTCTTCATGGCAGGTTCGGGCAACCAGGTCGACGCTCCGAACGGCGAAGGCACCATCGAGGGCGTCGACGAACTCCATATCGTCTACACCCGCTTTGTGTCGATGCTGACCCAGACCCCCGAGGTTCGCCGTATGGCTCCCCTCGAGGTGTCCGTGTCCGAAGAGCGCATCGAACTCGGCGACGACATGCTGACCAACGGTCACGACGACGACCACTCCACCGGTCCCGTCGCTGACTTCAGCTTCGAGCCCGAGCCGGAGAAACTGCTCGGCGCACTTCTGCCGAAGTACGTCAGCACGCGTATCTTCTCGTCGCTTCTCGATGCTGCGGCATCGGAGTCGGCAGCCCGTCGTACCGCTATGAAGGCCGCGACGGACAACGCAAACGAACTGGTGAACACGTTGAGCCGTCAGGCCAACCAGGCTCGCCAGGCCCAGATCACCCAGGAAATCAGCGAGATCGTCGGCGGCGCCAACGCGCTCGCCTCGAGCGCAGGAAGTGACTAGCACATGACCGCAGCAGTAACCGAAAACAACGGGGCAGGTTCGGCTTCGGCCGTAGCCGGCCGCGTCGTGCGGGTCATCGGTCCCGTCGTGGACGTTGAATTCCCGCGTGGCGCTGTTCCTGAACTGTTCAACGCCCTGAACGCCGAGATCACGCTTCCCTCGGTCGCCAAGACGCTGACGCTCGAGGTTGCTCAGCACCTCGGTGACAACCTGGTCCGCACCGTCTCCATGCAGCCCACCGACGGCCTGGTCCGCGGCACTGCAGTGACCGACTCGGGCAAGCCGATCTCGGTTCCCGTCGGTGACGTCGTCAAGGGCCACGTGTTCAACGCACTGGGTGATTGCCTCGACACACCCGGCCTCGGCCGTGACGGCGAGCAGTGGGGCATCCACCGCAAGCCACCAGCCTTCGATCAGCTCGAAGGTAAGACCGAGATCCTCGAGACCGGCATCAAGGTCATCGACCTTCTCACCCCGTACGTCAAGGGTGGAAAGATCGGTCTGTTCGGTGGTGCCGGCGTCGGCAAGACCGTTCTGATCCAGGAAATGATCACGCGTATCGCTCGCGAGTTCTCGGGCACCTCGGTGTTCGCAGGCGTCGGTGAGCGTACCCGTGAGGGCACCGACCTCCACCTGGAAATGGAAGAGATGGGCGTCCTCCAGGACACCGCCCTTGTCTTCGGCCAGATGGATGAGCCGCCCGGAACGCGTATGCGCGTCGCCCTGTCCGCACTGACGATGGCGGAGTACTTCCGCGACGTTCAGGGCCAGGACGTCCTGCTGTTCATCGACAACATCTTCCGCTTCACGCAGGCAGGTTCCGAGGTTTCCACCCTCCTCGGCCGTATGCCTTCGGCAGTGGGCTACCAGCCCACGCTTGCGGACGAGATGGGTGAGCTCCAGGAGCGCATCACCTCGACCCGTGGTCGTTCGATCACGTCGCTGCAGGCTATTTACGTGCCCGCCGACGACTACACCGACCCCGCGCCGGCTACGACGTTCGCGCACCTCGATGCCACCACCGAGCTCTCGCGCCCGATTTCGCAGATGGGTATTTACCCCGCTGTGGATCCGCTGAGCTCGACCTCCCGCATCCTGGAGCCCGGCATCGTCGGTGCCGAGCACTTCCGCGTTGCCAACGAGGTCAAGCGCATCCTGCAGAAGTACAAGGAACTGCAGGACATCATCGCCATCCTCGGTATGGACGAGCTTCAGGAAGAGGACAAGGTCCTCGTGGGCCGCGCCCGTCGTATCCAGAAGTTCCTCGGCCAGAACTTCATCGTTGCCGAGAAGTTCACCGGTGAGCCCGGCTCCGTCGTGCCGCTTCGCGACACCATCGAAGCCTTCGACCGCGTCTGCAAGGGCGAGTTCGATCACCTTCCCGAGCAGGCATTCAACAGCTGTGGTGGACTCGACGACGTCGAGGCTGCAGCCAAGAAGATGGCCGGGAAGTAGTCCACGATGGCTGAGATGACCGTAGAACTCGTTGCCGTCGAGGAGCGCTTGTGGTCGGGTACGGCGACGCTGGTCAGCGCTCAGACGACTGAGGGCGAGATCGGCATCATGCCTGGGCATGAGCCGGTTCTCGGCCAGCTCATCGAGGGCGGCACCGTGTCGATCACGTCTGTCGACGGTGAGCGCATCGTCGCAGCAGTTCACGGCGGTTTCCTGTCGGTGACGGCTACCACCGTCACGATTCTGGCCGAGTCCGCGGACATGGCCGAGGACATCGACGTGAGCGCTGCCAAGGCAGTACTCGCTGACACCCAAGCCGACGACGAGGCGATTGCGGTCGCCAAGGGTCAGCTTCGGGCAGTCGAGCGCGCGTAGTTAATCAGAGCAAAGCCGCGACGGGAGCCGACGAACAGTGACATTCGGAATGACTGTGTTGATCATTCTGGTTGTGCTGCTCGCGGTTCTCGTCGCGGCTTTTCTGTACCGTCTGGTGATCCTGCGCCGCGGTGGTACGGCAGCACTTCTTCGTGTTCTGCCCTCTCCGGGGGACAGCGGGTGGCGACACGGAATCATTCGCTACGGCGAAAGCTCCTTCGTATTCTTCAAACTTTCTTCTCTCCGGCCCGGTCCGGATTCACGTGTCGACCGTCAAGGCATCGAGGTCGAGAGCCGTCGCTCTCCCTCCGGTACCGAATTCGACATCATGAGTGACGACATCGTTGTCCTGCGTCTGCGTGATGGGTCGTCGAACTACGAAATCGCTTTGGACAGTGGAGCGTTGACCGCGTTCCTGTCCTGGGTGGAATCTCGGCCAGACGGGCGTGCCCGCAGGCGACGTACCGCCTGACCGGAGGTGCGGCGTCAGGCGCCGGCGCCTGGCTTCCAGAGAACATCACCGTTCGGATTGGCAACTCTTCCCATGATGAAGAGCAGATCCGACAATCTGTTGAGGTATTTGGCGGGCAGAACGCTCGTGTCGTCAGGGTGCGCATCGATAGCCGACCACGCCGCTCGTTCGGCTCGGCGAGATACGGTCCGAGCAACGTGCAGTAGAGCTCCCAACGGCGTTCCGCCGGGCAGAATGAACGAATTCAGCGGTGCCAGTTCATCATTGAGCTCGTCGCACCAGCCTTCGAGGCGATCGATGTATGCCTGGGTAACGCGCAGCGGCGGGTATTTGGGATTCTCGACGACCGGGGTGGACAGGTCGGCTCCCGCGTCGAAGAGGTCGTTCTGAATCTGTCGAAGTATCGCCGTCAGACTCTCCGATGGATTGCCGAGGGCC